>CAZFEF010000039.1:0-1731 GCA_964517555.1 uncultured Gammaproteobacteria bacterium | reverse complement strand
TGGAAAAAGCTACCTGTTAGGGTAGCTTTTGGAGTGCGGGGAGGACGTCATTTCGGTGAGCTGAGCGTCCACGATTCCTCCTTTTTTATACAAGCAACGTTACTTGTATGAATTAGTATAACATATTATTTAGATTTGGTCAATAAAAACAAAAAACAGGTTGTTTGCCTGTCTTTTGTATGTGCGCCGTGCAGGATTCGAACCTGCGACCTTCTCCTTAAAAGGGAGCTGCTCTACCAGCTGAGCTAACAGCGCTTAAATAAAAAATGCTTGGGTCAAGCAATTTTCTTTTATTCTATGCTGATATTAACAAAAATATATTTTTTTGACAAGAGTGAGAAATAATCGCTATACTAGCATATTATGTCCAAACCAAGCTATGCAATTTATACTTTGGGTTGCAAGGTCAATCAATATGATTCTGGTCGATTAGCCCAGCTTTTGGAGAAGCGAGGGTTTGTAGCGGCAGAGCAAGGAGCTGATCTAGTGATAGTTAATACCTGCGCGGTAACTCAAATCGCTATTCGTAAAGGGCGGCAGATTTTTAATGCAGCCAAACAGAAAAATCCTGGGGCTAAATTAGTATTAGCTGGTTGCTGGCCCAAGGTCTACGGATCTCAAGTGATTTCAGCTGATTTGGTCTATGATTCTAAAGACTGGTCAGGGCTAATTAAGGAAGTAGAACACTGGTTTAAATCTAAACCGGTTAATCAGGATTGCGGCTTTTTGTCTTTAAATCAAGATCGGGCTCGGTATTTTTTAAAAATTCAAGACGGTTGCAATCAATTTTGTTCTTATTGTGTCATTCCTTATGCCCGAGGTCTATTGCGCAGCCGGAAAGAAGCGGAAATCATCAAAGAAATTCGCCAAGCTTTAAAAGTTGGATATCGGGAAATAGTTTTAAGCGGTATTCACCTGGGGCGATATGGCCAAGATCTGGGCAGCGATCTTTTGTCTTTATTAAAAAAGATTTTGGCCATTAAAAAAGATTTTCGAATTCGTCTCAGCTCGATAGAGGTCAACGAAGTTGACGATGAATTATTGTCACTAATGGTCAAGGATCGTCGTCTTTGTCGTCACCTGCATATTCCTTTGCAATCTGGCAGTGATCGGATCCTGAAATTAATGAATCGGCCCTATACTCAGAAATTTTTTAGCCAAAGAATTAAGACGATTAAAAAATTAATGCCTGATATTGCTATTTCTACTGATATCATCGTCGGTTTTCCCAAGGAAACCAATAGGGATTTCTTAGATAGCTATGAGTTGGCTCGGAAATTAGAACTTAGCCGGTTACATGTTTTTTCTTTTTCGGCTCATGAGAAAACTCCGGCATATAATTTGAAACCTAAGGTCCCGGTTAAGACGATTAAGGTTCGTTCTGCTAAATTGCGAGCTTTGTCCGGAGTACTAGAAGAGAAGTGTCGTCAGTTGATTATCAAACAATATCGGCGGCAAAAAATAGCGGTGATTATTGAAAGCCAACGCGGAGCTTATAGTTTAGGGAAATCGGAATATTATCTAGATTTTTGGTTTAATCTTGATAGTCGAAAGTACGGGGTGGGATCATTGGTTAGCCTGTCTATAGAATAAGGAAAAAGAAGATTATCAGAACAGCTTGAGCTAATTAGAATAATATTGAATCTTTATTAAAAAACAACGACCAAATGGTCGTTGTTTTTTATATGCCCAATTCATTGGCAAAACCACGGCCATTAGGCCGTGGATGAG
>CAZFEF010000038.1:0-2009 GCA_964517555.1 uncultured Gammaproteobacteria bacterium | reverse complement strand
ATTGGCCTATTAGCTACTCTGTCAGTCATTGCTCTAAATAGTGCTAGAGCTAAGTCTAGAGATGCTAAGAGAGTAGCTGATGTTAAACAGATCTCTACGGCTTTAGAGCTATTCTTCAATGATGCTGGTAGATACCCCACTGATCTAGAATGGGCTTCTGGCTCTTTAGAGTATAATGGTCAGACCTATCTCTCTATTATCCCTTCTGCCCCTACTCCAGCTGATGGTAGCTGTGACTCTACTACCAACTCTTTCTCCTATACCCAGGATAATAGTGGTGAATCATATACCCTGACCTTCTGTACTGGTGGAGTAGTGGGTTCTCTTACTGCTGGTGAGCTTTGTGCTACCCCGGGTGGGATGGCGGGGTGTTCTATAAACAATGGTACTGGAGTTTGTCTTTCTGGAGGGACTGGAACACAACAAGATCCTTGTATAGTTAGTACAGCTGCCGATTTAGATGATGTTCGTAATAATCTTTCTTTTTACTATAGGCAAGAGGCTAATATTGATCTTAATGTCTCACCTTATAACACTGACTCCGGTTGGGATCCGATTGGTACTAGTCTGCATAATTTTTCAGGAAAATATGATGGCAATGGATATGCTATTTATAATCTTTATATAAATCGTCCGACGACTGATGGTGTTGGCTTGTTTGGTTATATTAATTCCGGTGGTATGTTGTCGGGTATATCCTTGGAAGGGGTAAATATTGTTGGTGGCTCCGGTGTTGGTGGCTTAGTTGGTTTTATAGGCGATGTGTCTTCTGGCGTAGCGAACAGCCATTCTACTGGTTCCGTGACAGGTGTTAGTGCCGGAGATGTAAATCATTGTGTTGGCGCTGGGGGAATAGCGGGTCATAATTCTGGTGAAATTTCTGATAGTTATTCTACTTGCAGTGTGTTAATTACCGAAGCTAATGCACAATGTGCTGGCGGTTTAGCAGGGGGAAGTTGGAACGACAGTATAATTTCTAATAGTTATTCTACTGGTTCTGTAACTGGTAATTCTGGTCTTGGCGGTTTTGTCGGCGGCACTGCTGAGAATGCTAATATTTCTAATAGCTATTCTACTGGCAATGTTATTGGTGTCGGAACCGGTGATAATCTTGGTGGCTTTGTCGGTGGTTTTTGGGGAGGATCAATCTCAAACAGTTTCGCTATGGGATCAGTAACCGGAGGAGTTAATCATGTAGGCGGTTTTGTTGGCGCAGCCATGGACTCACTAATTAATGATTATTCCGTTGGCGCTGTCTCTGGATCGGGTAGCGATATTGGTGGTTTTGCTGGTGTTGTTTGGGGGGCATCTATAGCCGCTTCTTTTTATGACTACGAAACAGCTGGCCAATCAGACAGTGGTAAAGGAGAGCCCCAAACGACCTCTTGGATGATGACCGCTTCTAATTTTATTAACGCTGGTTGGGATTTTGTTAGTACTTGGAGTACTAATGGTGATACTACTTACCCACAACTTCTGTAACAAGAGGTGGAAAGTCTTTATTTTAATGAAATTGCAAGTGATTAATGTTGTTGTCTTCTTCTTAGCTGGATGTTAAAAAAATCAATAAAAAGATAGCTTTTTCCCCTTGACACCGTTTTTAAATAGTGTATAATTATATCCAGTGTTTTAAATGTGAATATCTTATATATGAATAGACAAATTTTAGACTCAAAAACAGGCGGGTAACAAACGTTTATTTTTCGTTTGTATCTCAAACCGCCGCCAGCGGTTTTTTTGAACTCTAAAATTTAAGCTCCTCAAAAATAGCTTCTCCCTCATCAGATTTATCTGGTGGGCGGGATATCTGTTTTCTGAGCGGACCTTAACAATCGAATCGAGGAAAAAATAGAAAAATAAAAAATAGTATAATATAAACTATTGCAAAATCGTTTGAAGATAAAAATGTGGGAAAATCTCGTTAAGAGTATATGGTGAATGCCTTGACATAAGTAGACGATGAAGGACGTAGCAGCCTGCGATAAGCTTCGGGGAGGTGGCAAGCAACC
>CAZFEF010000037.1:0-2529 GCA_964517555.1 uncultured Gammaproteobacteria bacterium | reverse complement strand
TGGAAAAAGCTACCTGTTAGGGTAGCTTTTGGAGTGCGGGGAGGACGTCATTTATATAATAGATTGACATTAACATATATTCGTGATATATATTTGGTATATTAAGATCTTTTACAAACTGATTTTTCGTTGATGTTTATTAGGTCGTGATAATCATGGCTTGGTTTTTATGACCTAATAAATATCAACAAAATCAGAGCACCATGAAGAAGAAGTTATTTTTATTTTCATTCCGGGAAATAGCCTTCCGGGAGATAAAAGCCAAGAACAAATTAGTCGCCTGGTATCGTCGTTTATTCGACATTAAGTTTCTGGAAAAGGTAGACTATTTCCGTCATTTGCTGCTTAGCGAAGATGGTCAATGCCTGATGTTCGGCGGCGGCTATAGCTATGCTAAGGATGTTAATATGGTCTTAGATAAGGCCAGGGAACTGAGGGATGAGTATGATCTGGTCAGGTTAACGACAGCGAGCCCGGAATTCATAGAGGCCTTAAAAAAGCTACCTGATGATAATATCAGGAAAAGAGTAATTGAGGCCACGTCATCAGCCTAAAAGAGCCAATATGGTATTTAAAAAGCTACACCGTCAGTGTAGCTTTTTTATATTTCCCTTTGTCGTTGGTTATCTGATACCAGGAACTCCCATTTTTTCCTTTTGGTATTTTGTCAGCGAGTAGCCGGTCAGGGATTCAAAAATCCCTAAGTAGCGGTTAGTGGTGTCGGCGATGATTGAGTTCGGCACCTCCAGGTTGCGGACAAAATCGAGATGGTCAGGATTGGCTGGGTTCAGCTTGTTAATTCCGATAATACTTTTCCCTTCAAGGGTATAGAAGGGGGTTTGGACGGTAGCGCCCCAATCTCTGACCGGTTGCTTGTCGTGGAAATATGGGTCGCGATTTTCTTTCATGGCAGCTTCCCAGTCGGTTTTTAGGGCGAAGCGGGAAGAGTCCGGTGTCAGAATTTCGTCGGCTATGGTCATTCCAGCCACTTCGAATTTAGTGTCCAGGATTAATATCCCCCTGCTTTCAGCATAGCTGTAGGCTAGGGAATAGGCCCTAGTCAACATTTCGTCAACTGCCCGAGATTCGTTTCCCAAGCCAGCGGCCGACATTTCCTTGAAAAAGAAAAAAGCATCAACGTTGATGTCGTGCCCGACTTCTTCCTTGGTCGAGGGGGTAAATATCGGGCGGTCCAGCTTGGACCATTTAGGTAGACCTGGAGCCAGGTCGTGACCGCCGGCTTTTCCGGTCTGTTGGTATTTGGCAAATACCGAACCACCAATATGAGCCCAGTAGATCATTTCGAAAGGATAAATTTTGCCTTTCATGTTTTTGACTACCAGACAACGGCCGATGGGAATATCGGGATAGGTATTCAGCCAGTCGTAGGCGGCGTTATATCCTGGCACCTCCTTGGAGCTTATGAGGTGGTGGTGGAATTCGGACAGGACGCCGTTGGCCCAGAAATGTGTTAGGGCGGTTAATACTTCGCCTTTGTGCGGCACCAGGGTGTTTAAGACAAAATCGAAGATGCTGATTCTATCAGTGGCGACAACCAGCAATTCGTTTTTGTTTAACTTCCAGGTATCTCTGACTTTGCCTCGAGAAACCAAATTCAGTTGATTCTGTTCGAGATAGATGGTCAAAGGATCATCAATTAAGGTTGGAGGAACTTTTTCCATTTTTCTTTCGGGTTTAGATTGTTAATATACTGATTCGAGGTTTTTATCGTATCACTTCTGAGGTAATTTTGTCAAAGATTTTAAAGGTTTTTTTAATTGACACAGATTGACCTTCGTGATATATTTAAACGTTATTTTGTACTTTGTATCAACTAAAAATTAAGGGAGGAATAGAATTGATTATATTGACTTTTATTTTACGCGCCATAATTCCGTCAAACAAGAATCAAGCTTCGATTCTGAGATCGCTTTTGATTATTTTGAAATCGCTGGGCATTACTATGGCAATTTCTCTGGTTTGGTATTTCCTTCTTTGGGACAATTTTCGGTTGTTTCCGGAAAACGAAGAGGTGATCAGCGCTGTGGTTGGCGGAGTCTTAGTTTTTTCAGCACTGCTACCCACCTTCACTATATCTCGCTTGGCGCATCAGGCTGATGATATGAGGCGGGCGATATACAAGAAGGATTATGAGATGTTCCGCTATATTCATGATGCCAAAGTTGATCCTTTGATTTATCAATCAATTGTCATCTTGTCGGTGTTAGCGGTAGCGGTTCTGACTATGGTTCCGTATCAACGGGCGATAGTCGGATTCTTCGCGGTGGGCGGTTTGACCTTTATCCATTCTTTCTTCTATTTCGTCTCTCGGGAGATGGATAATCCGCGCCTGGACCACCTGGGCATCAAGGTACCGGAGGAGTGGATGAAAAAAATGGCTGGAGAAAAAGCGGCCGAAGCAAAAGTATTATAGGCCAAAATTGGCTTAAACGGTTGTCTAACAAGGCAACCGTTTTTTTAAATACCTTACCAGGAAACCCCGTGTGTAGTTGGGGCGAGAAGCGAGCC
>CAZFEF010000036.1:0-2794 GCA_964517555.1 uncultured Gammaproteobacteria bacterium | reverse complement strand
TATTTTCATTATATGAACTCATAGAGAAAGTGTCTAGGATTTGGGGTACCTGCCATTATTTATATCGAGAGAAATATCCAACCAGATCATATTCATATGCTGGTGGTAATTCCGCCAAGAATGAGCGTCAGCTCAGCGGTGAACATTTTGAAGACAAATACTAGTTCTGGACTCAAGAAAAAATTCCCCTTTCTAAAAAAGCTTTATGCTGACGAAAAAGGAATCTGGTCGGTTGGATATTTCGTCTCCACCGTCGGAATCAATGAAGCCATTATTCGTAGATATATCAGGATGCAAGAAAAGGAAGATAGCGGACAAGCGAAGCTTGAAATATAAAAAAACCATGATTAATCATGGTTTTTTTGGGCGTAAGCCCTGGATACCACGTCCGTAAGGGCGTGGAGGTTCATTATTGACATAATTAGGCTTGAATGTTATATTACGGGATCGAATATGTACCTCAAAATCTTTATCATGAAGAAATATCTGGTTCTTTGTTTTCTATTAGTTGGCCTTTCTTCATTTGGCCAAGACGTCGCCACCCCCTTATCCGTAACCATCTCCGGCAACTATCCGGTTGTTATTGATTATCACCAGTCTTTGGCCGAAATGATTCAGGCCGGCCGATATGATCAGGTTCATACTGACATTACCAGCAAAAATTTTCCGGCCGATACCCTGACCAGTTATCCGACTTTAACCTTTATTTATTTCAGTTGGTCAGTCAGTACCGACGAGGTGACGAAAGAGATGAGCCGTTTGCGTTACCGGCCAGCCACTTTAGTGGAACTTTTGGCTTTGGGGGTCAATTATCCTGATTTACAAAAAAACTTCAAGATTGTAGCCCTGGGATCCAGCTGGACTACTCGAGCTAGTCACTTCTCTCCTTATCTTTGGCAGGAAGCAGGTCAAAGGATCTTGAAATTGGACTACGCCGATCTCAATTGGGAGGTGGGCGTCCGTTTTTTGGCCGTTCATAAATGATATTGTTAAAATGCCGCCTAAATAGCGGTATTTTTATTTATCTTTCAGGATGTGGTATAATATAGGCAGAAAGTATAATAATTAATTTAAAATCTATGAAGAAAATTATTTTAGCTATGATTATTGGCGCCTTAATTCTGGCCAGCGGCGGCGTGGTTTTAGCCCAGGATCTGGAAAAAATTCCTTCGCCTGATCAGATTAAGAATTTTCAAGTCATGAAGAGGGAGGGTAATTCCTTATTCGGCATTCGTTTGGATAAATTAAAAGAGACTAGCAAGCTTGATCAGGAGCTGGAAAAAATTTCTCATCCCGGAGAGATAAAGCTTTTTGAAAAGATCAAAAAAATTGGTAATGCTCTGTGGGGGATAAAGAAAGAGAATTATCGCCATTCAATTTTGGTTAAACCGGTAGCCGCTCAATGCGTCAAAACCGCTATCGCTTCCAAGGATAATGCGCTTAAAGCAGCTATTTCGGCTAATAGCCAAAGTTTAGTGACAGCCATCGATGCTCGCAGCATTTGTCAGCAGGCGATGTTGGACAAGACTACCTTGACTGAGCAACGAGAAGCGAATAAGCTTTGTCTAAATGCTTACCAGAAAAGCCGCCAGGAAAGCAACTTAGCTTTAGTGAAAGCCAGAAACGATGCCTGGAAAACCTATAAAGACGCCTTAAAGGCTTGTTCTGAGCTACAAAAGGAAACCGCCACTACCACCGAGGACATCATGGTCGGTGATGGGGAGGAATAATTTATGAAGCGACCTCAGCCCCAGATATTCTATATTCATGGCGGCATGACTTTTAATAATCGCCGTGAATATTTGCATTTCTTGAAGACTCGGAAGATATCGATAGAGCCCAAGATCCGCTGGTCCGAAGCTTATTTGTCGAAACATTTAGGTTCTGTTTGTCAGATTATCCGACCCCGGATGCCGCTGATGGATTTTGCTCACTATGAAGATTGGAAAATAATCTTTGAGCGATATTTCCCCAAACTACGGAATAATGTTATCTTAATCGGCGCTTCTTTGGGCGGTATTTTCCTGGCTAAATATTTGTCCGAGAATAAGTTTCCCAAGAAGATATTATCCGTTTATTTGGTCTGTCCACCGTTTGACGGTCGGGGATTAGGGGAGCCATTAGTTGGGGGATTTAAATTGAAATCCGACCTATCGCTGTTGTTAAAAAATTGTCCTCGAATCAATTTGTTGTTTTCTAAAAACGACAAGGTGGTCCCGCCAGTTCATGCTAGAAGATATGCTGCTAAGTTACCTCAAGCTCGAATTGTAGTTTATCCTCATATCCGAGGTCATTTCCAGATTCCTAAATTTCCAGAAATTGTTCGGATGATCAAGCGGGATTTAGCCTCTCTTTAATCGATCATTATTAACTAAAACAAAATTTATGTCTTTTTTTGATGTTAATCGCGGTCACGCTGAATATCACGGCGATGAATCCGATCGCACCATGCCTCTGGGCGAAATGTTAATTAAGGGGAAAGAGGTTTCTGTGGGCACCAAAATGGAGCAGAAAGAGTATGATCGTCAATTAAATGCTGCCGAGAACGAAAGTGATCTAATATCTTTAGGTTTTTCTAAGTACAAGACCCAGTATGACGATGTGGTGATTTTTTCTAATTTTAAAAATGATCGGGTCATCTATGATCCTCAGCAGGAAAAGATTACCAAGAGATATGTCGATCAATTTTTTCCTAATCGATAGTTGATTAGATATTTTAAAAAGCCAACCCGAAGGATTGGCTTTTTAAATACCTTACCAGGAAACCCCGTGTGTAGTTGGGGCGAGAAGCGAG
>CAZFEF010000035.1:0-3233 GCA_964517555.1 uncultured Gammaproteobacteria bacterium | reverse complement strand
CTAGAGATGCTAAAAGAGTAGCTGATGTTAAACAGATCTCTACGGCTTTAGAGCTGTTCTTCAATGATGCTGGCAGGTACCCCACTGATCTAGAATGGGCTAGTGGCTCTTTAGAGTATAATGGTCAGACCTATCTCTCTATTATCCCTTCTGCCCCTACTCCAGCTGATGGTAGCTGTGACTCTACTACCAACTCTTTCTCCTATACCCAGGATAATAGTGGTGAATCATATACCCTGACCTTCTGTACTGGTGGAGTAGTGGGTTCTCTTACTGCTGGTGAGCTTTGTGCTACTCCTAGTGGCATGGCGGCTTGTGGGGGAGGCGGGGGCTGTATTCTTGATTGTACTAACAAAAACTGTGGTGATGATGGCTGCGGTGGTAGCTGTGGTGTTTGTACCGGCAATGATGTCTGTACTAATGGTACCTGTACTACTCCTCCTTTTGCTTGCGGAGACTCTGTCTCCTATGGCGGTGAATCATATCCCACGGTTCTGATCGGAGCCCAGTGTTGGTTTGCTAAGAATCTAAATATCGGAGACATGATAACTGGAGTCACCGAACAGACTAATAATAGTGTCTTGGAAAAGTATTGTTATAACGATAATGCTTCTAATGAGTGTGCCACCTATGGTGGCTTATACCAATGGGATGAAGCTATGCAATATTCTGTCACCGAAGGAACTCAAGGCATTTGTCCTGACGGTTGGCATATTCCAACTGACGCTGAACAGAATACTTTAGACCAAGGTCTAAATGATACTACTTGTAATGCTAATAGAATCGGAGTCTGGGACTGCGCTAATGCCGGTACCAAATTACAGGCTGGAGGTACTTCTCATTTTGAAGGCCTCAGAGCCGGCTACCGCGATACCGATGGGTCGTTCTACGGTCAAGGGTCGGGCGCGTTCTTCTGGTCATCTACTATCAGTGGACCGGATGTCTGGTTTCGGGCCTTGGGCACTGGCGACGCGGCCGTTGGCCGCGGTCATGATGACCGAGCCTACGGCTTTTCTGTGCGTTGTCTTCAGGACTAATTCGACTATTTTGACTATTTTGACTATTTTTCCGCCTCGTGTAAGCGAGGCGGAATTAATTAAATTTTCCTATGGCTACTTATGACAACTTGCCGGTGTATAAAGCCAGCTATGATTTACTGCTAGAAATATTCACTTTCAGCAAGAATATGGATAAGGAATATAAATATACCATCGGAGAAGATTTGAAAAAAGAAACCACGGCTATGATTACTAATATCTATCGCGCCAATTGCAACCAGAACAAAAAAGATTTAATTCAAAGTGGTCGGGAAAATTTAGAAGTCATCAGACTATACTTGCGTTTAATCAAAGATTTGAAACAGATAACTTTGTTAAAATTTGTAAAGATTAATGAAATTATTGAGTCAATTTCCAAACAACTAAATTTTTGGCAAAATGCCATGAAATCATAATGGGCCAGAGTCGCTCTCGGTTACGGCCAGGGCGAGTGTGCCTAACTAGTCCAATAATCCACTAAATTTTCTAAATTTAGTAATGAGCGGGGCAACCCGCTATTTGGTTGGTTTTTTATAAATCAAGCCAACTGAAGAGATTAGCGATTATTATAAAAGAGCCGGCAACCGCAATACCAATGGGTCGTTCAACAATCAAGGGACGAACGCGAACTTCTGGTCATCTACTATCAGTGGACCGGATGTCTGGAATCGGAACTTGAACACTGGCAACGCGACCGTTAACCGCAATCATAATGACCGAGCCAACGGCTTTTCTGTGCGTTGTCTTCAGGACTGGTCAAAAGGAGCCATATATTAGTGGCTCCTTTTATTTTACTAAAATATTTTTTATGTCCGACAAACTTCTAGTTGACCTTTTCCAAGCCTATTACGACGCCCGGCGTTACAAACGAAATACGATGAGCGCTCTTAACTTTGAAATTAATTTGGAGCAAAATATATTTGAATTATATCGAGAGATAAAAAATAACACTTATCAAATTAGTCCCAGCCTGGCTTTCATTATCTTTGACCCGGTGCAGAGAGAAATTATCGCCTCGCCCTTTCGGGATCGAGTCGTGCATCACCTGGTTTTTAATTATATTAACCCTGTTTTAGAAAAACTCTTTATTTCCGACAGTTATAGTTGTCGTCAAGGCAAAGGCATTAGTTACGGAGTCAAACGAGTGGCTCATTTTGTCCGCTCCAGTTCGCAAAATTATAGAGTTGATAATTATATTCTCAAATTGGATATTTCCGGCTATTTTATGAGCATTAATCAGGCTGTATTATATGATAAGGTAGAAAATTATTTGTTAAGACATAACACTGATTACCCCTTTGACCTAAAATTAATTTTAGCCCTGCTAAAGAAAATTGTTTTTCACGACTATATTAAAGATTGCGTTATTCGAGGCGGAAGAACAAATTGGAAAAAATTACCCCGCAACAAAAGCCTCTTTTTCACGCCCCCGGGTTTTGGCTTGCCTATTGGGAACTTGACCTCGCAATTATTCAGCAATGTTTATCTTAACGATTTTGACCATTATATTAAACGAACTTTGAAATTTAAGTATTATGGCCGTTATGTCGATGACTTAATCATTATTGACAGTAGTAAGGAAAGGCTCCAAATAGCTATGGCCAAAATTGCGGAATATTTATCAACGAATCTAAACTTAAAAATTCACCCCAGAAAAATCTATTTACAGCCCTATGCCAAAGGCGTTAATTTTTTAGGCGGGATTATTAAACCCCACAGAATTTATGTTCGCCACCGGACTAAAACCAGTTTTTATCGCTCAGCGACTAAGGCTAATAATATTCTGAAGAATGTAGATGTAGAAAGGAAAGCCCTCAGGAAAATTTTATCCAGTTTTAATTCCTATTTAGGGGTGTTTGGGCAATATCAGACCTATAATTTACGCCGTAAAATATTGGACAACAAGCTATCCTCGGATTTTTGGCGTTATTTTAGACTTGGGAAAGGTGAGTCAAGATATAGAAAAATTGTTTTAAGAAAATAATTATACTTATCCCCAGCAAAATGCTAGCAAATTTAAATATTTAAAAAAGTTTTTCAAATTCCCAATAAAACCACCTCTTAACCTTACCGCTAATTTATGCTATGATACATTCAGACTTAATCAATAAAAATATATAACCTCGGGACCCATTGTTGAATAGATGTCGCTCGCATGAAACGCAAAATAAAAAAATAAAACTCATAAAATAATTT
>CAZFEF010000034.1:0-3492 GCA_964517555.1 uncultured Gammaproteobacteria bacterium | reverse complement strand
CCCCCAAAATACAGGCAAAACCCAGAAAAGTGCAATATGTGTGTGCACATTACCTCCCTGTATTGACAAAATTGAAATAAAATTATAAGATCGTCATCTCGAACCTTAAAACCCCTTTTGCATGAATAATGATATTGTCGTCACCAAGAAAGAATCCCGTAAAACCGGGGCCCGCATCATGTTGTTCGCCTTCACTTGGCTGGCCGTAATGGTCGCCTCAGTGATTATCTTCAGGGTATTTGATATTAAGCCCTGGATAGAAGCCCTAACATATTTATTCAATGTAGTCCCCGCCTTCGTCATCTCCGCCTTCTTGTCGGCCCTGAAGTTTGACCGCTCCATCTATCACTGGATGCTGCGGCAACAGCAGAAGCATGAGAATTACACCAAAAGACGGCGAGATACCAAGATTAAAATGGATCATGAAATTGTAGGATCCGGCGTGGTCAAAGTCACTGCCGGAGAGAAGCCCATGACCCTAATCCTGGAATTTGACGTTAATTTCGACTATCGACAAATACCGGAGATCAAGGTTGCCGGTTATCGGGTAGGCGTCAAGAAGCTGGCTGGCAGGCTGGTGGAACTGACGCTCAAAGGCGCTAATTCCCGCCAGCCGAAGATGGCCGTTGATGTTGGGGAAGTTAAATATGAGATAGACAACCCCTTCCGAATCAATCCCCAAGAGGTAGCCTGGCAATGTGAAGGCCACCAGCCGGAGCGGAAGATTGTTTTGTTCCATAACGGCGACACTACTCTGTCTCCGGGGCATCCTTACCTTTTTGAACTTCACATTGACGGACGTTACCAAGCTAAGCTGGCCGGACATTACGATCCGGAAAGAAAAGAGCTGGTCATCCCCTTGGGAAAGTTCAAGAAGAAAGATTGCGGCGGCCGCAAGGTAGTCCTTAAAGTCGAACACGACAAAACCAACAGCTTCGTATTGCCGGAACCGGTAGTATTCAGCTAGCGGCTTGGTCTAAGATATAAAAAAGTCATCTCACCAGATGACTTTTTAAATACTCAAAAAATAAATTAAGACCGCTTGGATCGAACCCGATCTATCTCCTTCAATATCTGCTTGCGCAACCTAATACTTTGCGGAGTTATTTCTAAATATTCATCAGCGTTCATAATGCTTAATCCCCTCTCTAAAGTTATCTCCCAGGCTGGGGTTAAAAGAATAGCCTCATCAGAGCCAGAAGCTCGAACATTAGTTAACTGTTTTCCCTTAATCGGATTAACTGCCAAATCATTACCCTTGGAAACGTTGCCGATAACCATTCCTTCATAAACTTCAGTGTTGGGGGAGATATAGAGCACGCCGCGATCTTGCAAATTCCAGAGAGAATAAGCCAGGGCCTTGCCCCCCATCATAGAAACCATTGAGCCCAACTCACTCTTTTCAATTTCACCGGCATATTTTTTGAACCCGACAAAATGAGAGCAAAGGATACCTTCGCCGCGAGTAGCCACGATGAAATCGTTGCGATAACCCAATAATCCGCGAGTTGGGACAATAAACACTAGCCTGGTTTGGCCATTATGATTTTTCATATCCTGCATTTGGCCCCGACGTTTAGAAATATTTTCAATGACCGTACCAGTATAGTTTTCCGGCACGTCGATTAAAACTTCTTCATATGGTTCCAGTTTTTCGCCGTTCTCTTCTTTAATAATAACCTGAGGCTGAGAAACTTGGACTTCATAACCCTCGCGACGCATATTTTCTAGCAAAACCGCGATGTGTAATTCGCCGCGACCAAAAACTTTATAAAAACTAGGGTTAGAAAAATCTATTTTTAAACCAACATTAATCTCCAATTCTTTTTCTAAACGTTCTTTAAGCTGACGACTAGTGACAAAGCTGCCTTCCTGACCAGCGAAAGGAGAATTATTAACTAAAAAGTTTAGACAGATAGTAGGCTCATCAATACTAATAGCCGGTAAAGGCGAAGCTGAAGGATTATTGGCAATCGTTTCACCAATATCTATCAACGGCAACCCGGCCAAGAGAACAATATCTCCGGCTAAGGCCGAGGTAACCTCCTGACGACGCAAGCCAGAAAAAGTAAATAGTTTAGAAATCCTTCCCGAAGAGCTGCCACCACCATTCTTTAAAGTGTAGACAGTTTCTCCGGCGCGAATGGTCCCTTGATAAATGCGACAAACAGCGCAACGACCTAAGAAATTGTCATAGGCTAAATTAAAAGGCTGGGCTAAGAGCGGCAAAGAAACCATAGAAGGATCAGAAGTCGGAACTACGTTTTCTAAAATAACATCAAGTAAAGGGTTGAGGTTGTCAGACAACTCCTCGGGTTTTAAACCGGCGCGGCCACCCCGACCGACAGTGTAAACAATTTTAAAATCCAGCTGAATATCACTGGCTCCTAAATCTAAAAATAATTCATAAACCTGCTCAGCGGTTTCGGCTGGCTTGGCCGCCGGCTTGTCAATTTTGTTAATAACCACAATTGGCTTTAATCCTAGCTCTAAAGATTTTTTCAACACGAACTTGGTTTGCGGCATCGGTCCTTCTTGGGCATCAACCACTAAAAGGACACAATCAATAGAGCGCAAAACTCGTTCAACCTCAGAACTAAAGTCAGCATGGCCCGGGGTATCTACTAAATTGATTTTAGTGTCTTTATAAAACAAACTGGCATTTTTAGAATAAATGGTGATTCCGCGTTCTTGTTCCAGAGAATTGCTATCCATACTAACACCCTCATCAACCATGCCATTTTGACGCAACAAAGCATCGGTAATGGTGGTCTTACCGTGATCAACGTGAGCGATAATGGCGATATTGCGAATTTCCATAAGAAAACTAGGGTTAAAATAAAATTACGCCACTTGCGTAATTTTGTTGCGCTTTCTATGTTACTCTCGCTCAGACGAATTGTCAATTGATTTGTCGTAAATAACCCCCAAAAGCTCTATAGTGTTGACAAAATGGGATTTTGTGATATCATCTTATGAACCCAAAAAGGGGGATGTACTATGACAAATAAAGAAAAAAATGAATTAATCAGATTACGCAGAGTGCTAGCTATCAAGACATTGCAGACCATACAAACAGCTAACACTGGCCACTTAGGAGCTTGCTGCTCGAGTTTAGAACTGATGTTAGTTCTCTACTTCGGAGGCATTCTTCGCTATGACACTTCTAACCCGAAACACGAGGGACGAGATTATGTCGTCAACCGTGGACACTTGGGACCGCTGAAATACAACATCTTCAATATGTTGGGCTGGCTTCAGGATGAGGAAATGACTAAATACCGCATGTTCGACTCGCGTTTAGCCGGCCATGAGGATATGTTTCTCACTCCCGGAGTAGATATCAGCCCCAACGGCAGCTTGGGAATGGTTCTCTCTTATGCAGTCGGTGCTCTAATCGGATGGGCTGATCAAGGGAGAAGCAATCGAATGTTTTGTGGCAGGTACCCCAAATCCTAGACACTTTCTCTATGAGTTCATATAATGAAAATA
>CAZFEF010000033.1:0-4331 GCA_964517555.1 uncultured Gammaproteobacteria bacterium | reverse complement strand
CCTAATTATACCACTTTCTGGCCCCCTAGTGTTTCCAAGCTATTGAACCATTGCGAGGTAATTGACAATATCACTCTTTGTTAGTAATATGATTTTATTGTACATTTTTAAATCCCTTGTCATGAAAAAATACTTAATTACTAGAATTATTCTAGCCATTTTTGACCCACCAGCCCAGCGAGTTGGCCGCCAACTTCGGCGAATTGAGAGAAGGCAAAAGGTGATCGATGTTATCAACGCTATCAATCTCAATTCTTGTCAGCAAGAAATTGATTGCATTGGGCTGGAGACTTGGTTTTCGCGTCAAACAAGATGGTTAGACGAAGTGATTCATCGTTTTTCTCTCTCGCCTGGAAAGGCTTTGCATTTTGCCTATTTTGGACGCAAGGTGATATCTGATATCAAAAAGAATCGTGGCAATTGTCAAACCCGGAATCTGATAGCCAATTATCTCGATGTTTTGGATGATATCGCTAAACATTTGTGGGAAGACATTTCGACCTGCCGCCAGAGAATGAAGGCTATGGAGTTGGAGTGTTTATAAGGGGAAAAGACTCTCAAACGAGGGTCTTTTTTATTTGTCCCTACTCTTGATTTATTCCTTTAAAACCGTTAAGATAGAGACATTGGTTAATAAAAATAATACTATGGTTGAAAAAAATAAACTAGAAAATCAGAGTCCTTTAGTCGCCGCCGAAGAGACGGTTTTAGATTTTTGGGATAGGGCCGATATTTTTAAAAAATCGTTAGCTAAAGACAGTCCGGCCGGAGAATTTGTCTTTTTTGAGGGGCCGCCGACCGCTAATGGCTTACCCGGTATTCATCATGTTTTAGCTCGATCCTTTAAGGACGTTATTCCGCGCTATAAAACTATGGCTGGATTCTTGGTGCGTCGCAAGGCTGGTTGGGATACTCACGGTTTGCCAGTGGAACTGCAAGTTGAAAAAGAATTGGGTATTTCCGGCAAACCAGAAATTGAAAAGTACGGAGTTGAAGCGTTTAACAAAAAATGTCGCGAAAGCGTCTGGAAATTTAAAGATGAATGGGAGAGATTGACTCGTCGCACTGCTTTTTGGGTGGATATGGAGCATCCTTATGTCACCTACGAGAATTATTATATTGAATCTTTGTGGTGGATTATTTCTCAAATTAATGATCGAGGTTTGCTATATGAGGGGCATAAGGTGGTACCTCATTGTCCCCGTTGCGGTACGGCCCTATCTAGCCATGAAGTGGCTCAGGGGTATAAATTGGTTCGGGATAATTCTGTATATCTGAAATTTAAAATTAATAAGGGTAACGGCCTGGTTAAGCCCGGAGATATTATTCTGGCTTGGACCACCACTCCTTGGACTTTGCCGGGTAATGTCGCTTTGGCCGTGGGAGAGAATATTGAATATGTTAGAGTTAAGTATGAGAATGAATATTATATCGTAGCCAAAAAGAGATTAGAGGATATTTTTTCCGGTTTAGATTATCAAGTGATCGGTGAGAAATTAGAAGGCGAGGATTTGTTGGGTGCCGAATACGAACCTTTATTTGATATTCCCGCCTTAAGAGCTGAGAGCAAACCGGTATATGTTGTTTTGGCCGCCAATTTTGTGACTACCGATGACGGTACCGGCGTGGTTCACACGGCGGTAATGTATGGCGAAGATGACTATGCCCTGGGTCTAAGCGCTAACTTACCCAAAATTCATACCGTTAATGAAGAGGGACAATTCAATCACCTTTTAACCGAATATGGTTTATCCGGTAAATTTGTCAAAGATTCAGAAACCGAGAAAATAATTTTAAACTATTTATCCGAGAAGGGCCTGCTGTTTAAGCAGGTGCCATATGAGCATGATTATCCTTTCTGTTGGCGCTGTGATACTCCACTTTTGTATTATGCTAAAAATTCTTGGTTTATAGCTATGAGCCGTTTGCGAGCTGAGCTTTCCAAAAATAACCAAAGCATTAATTGGGTGCCAGAACATATCAAGGAAGGCCGTTTTGGCGAATGGTTGGCCAACGCCAAGGATTGGGCTATCTCTCGCGAGCGTTATTGGGGTACGCCGTTACCAATTTGGAAGTGCCTGAATCGTGATTGCCAGAAATTTGTAGTTATTGGCTCGGAGGCAGAATTAAGAGAAAAGGCTGTGGGTGAATTACCGACCGAAATAGATTTCCATCGTCCGTTTATTGATCAGATAAAAATCAAATGCGCTGACTGCGGCCAAGAAATGGAAAGAGTCAAAGAGGTTTTTGATTGTTGGTTTGATTCCGGCTCCATGCCTTTCGCTCAATATCACTATCCTTTCGAGAATAAGGAGCTAATCGATGGTCATCAACAGTTTCCGGCTGATTTCATTTGTGAGGCGATTGATCAAACTCGCGGCTGGTTCTACACCTTATTGGCGGTTTCTACCGCTCTAGGCTTAGAAGCTCCATACCGCAATGTTATCTGCCTCGGCCATATCAATGATAAACATGGCAAGAAAATGTCTAAATCTAAGGGGAATGTCATTAACCCCTGGGAAGTAATGGCTCAATATGGTGCTGATGCAGTTCGACAGCATATGTATACCATTAATCAACCGGGCGAAGGGAAGAAGTATGATTTAGATGACGTCAAAGATGTTTTTCGTCGCAACCTAATGACTTTATGGAATGTCTATAAATTTTGGGAGATGTATGCTGTGGATTTTAAAATCGATAAGCAATTCGTTTCTCAGAATGTTTTGGATGTTTGGATCGTTTCTCAACTTAATCGTTTAGTGAATAAAATTACTTCAGAGCTGGAATCGTACCATATCTATGAAGCGGCCAGGGAATTGCCTTTGTTTGTCGATTTGCTCTCTACTTGGTATTTGCGCCGAAGCCGCGATCGATTTAAGGGTGATGACCAAAAAGACAAACTAGCCGCGATTCAGACCACCGGTAACGTGTTTTTAACTCTGGCTAAACTAATGGCTCCTTTCATGCCTTTTATGGCTGAAACTTTGTGGCAGAAAGTATCTGGCCATGATTTTAAAGACCTCGATGCTTCAGTGCATTTAGAGTCTTGGCCGCAGACTGGGGATATTGATTTAGTAGTTTTAG
The DNA here is from genome assembly GCA_964517555.1 of uncultured Gammaproteobacteria bacterium. Lineage (GTDB taxonomy): Bacteria > Patescibacteriota > Patescibacteriia > Patescibacteriales > UBA12465 > DAONDZ01. The sequence continues at coordinate 1,247 of CAZFEF010000033.1, read as the reverse complement.
AAAAAATGGATTTGGTGTTTAAGATAGTAGAGTTAGGTTTAGCGGAAAGAGATAAGGCCGGGATTAAAGTGCGTCAGGCTTTAAATTCTGCTACGGCGCAAGCTAAGGCTTGGCCGGAATTTTCCGCTGACTATCTTTTTCTGATTAAAGATGAATTGAATGTTAAGGAGTTCCAGATGACAATTGGAGAAGTTGAAAATATAGCGGTTACTTTAGATACTGAGATCACCCCGGAGCTTAAATTAGAAGGTCTAAAACGGGAATTGGTGCGCTCTATTAACATGCAACGCAAGTCCCGGGGATTATCAATTGCCGATCGCGTCCAAGTTTCTTTATCTGGAGGCGACGCTGATTTAATGGCGGTTATCGAGAAATTTGGTGAAGAGATCAAAAAAGATACCTTGGCTGATAAGCTACAGTTAATTGACTCGGTTGTCGGTGGTGAAAAGTTGAAGATTGGCATTGAGGACGCGTGGATTCTGGTAGAAAAAATTTAATTTTGGTTAATAAAAAAAATGTCGGCCGGAGCTGACATTTTTTGTTGGAAGAAAAGAAGATTTATCCTTTTACTTCCCAGTAGATGGCGGTTTTCTTTTGGCGGCAATTGTCCTCCAGAAATAATTTCTCACCATCAAGTTTTAAGCATCGACTGCGGAACTGCGGTGGGACCGAAAAAGGATTTTCGCGGTCTCTGCCGATTAAATGCTTGAACCCGCTTTTTTCCAGTAGAACCATGGTTTGGCTCATGGTGGTGATGGAGGCCGGCTTGGTAACCCCAAGTTGCGGTCTGTGGGGTCTGAGGTTTATCAGGCGATAACCCCTTTCTTCTTTCGGCAATTCGATTTGCCCCGCGTATTTCATGAATCCCATCAAAGATTCTGGGCTTCCGACTCCTAACCAGAATATGTTTAGGGCATAGTTTTCCGGATCATCATGGTTGAGCTGAGCGCATCTTTCAATCAAATCCAGGGAAAAAGGAATTCGATTTTTTCTGATTACACTCCGGAAGTCATATATCGGCGTGACGTTATCCAGATAAAATTTTTGGTCCGAAATAATGATCGGCCAATTCTGAAACTTCTCGCTTAGCTTTTTGGCCACGGCGAGAAAATCGTTTTCTTGTGTCATGGTGAGTGGTTTTTTAGGGTACTGAACCTTTTATACCATAATAATTAGTTTAGGTCAATAGTCGCGCAATGGTTCAATAGCTTGGAAACACTAGGGGGCCAGAAAGTGGTATAATTAGG
>CAZFEF010000032.1:0-4477 GCA_964517555.1 uncultured Gammaproteobacteria bacterium | reverse complement strand
TCCGGCCCCTGCCGTCCAGCCTCAAACGGAACCTCGTACGGGGTTTCCTGGCCAAAAATCGGCCTCATCGGGCCGATTTTTTATTATTTCTTTTTAGAACTGATCGATCCCGTGATCATTCCAGAAAAAATTAAGCCTAAAAATAGATAACCAAAGTGTAGACTCAAAAACCAATGGTCTAGCATGGTTAGCACCAACAGGCCCGAAGCCATAGCCACCACTTCAGCACGACGATACTTTAAGCCGCGCAAAAAGACCCAAGAAACTAAAGCCGCGACTGTTAGCCACCCTAAGATCCCCACCTCCACCAATAACAACAACCAAGTATTATGCACTGGCTGGTAATAATAAGCTGGTTCTTGAGGATATACTTTGGCCAACTCTTGAGAATAATTGCCCAGTCCTACCCCCAATAAGCAATTGCCCTTGATCAGTTGCTGCGCCTGAGAATAGCCAGCGATTCTTTCGGTTTGAGAAATGATAGCTAAACGATTATCACCGCTTAACCGGGCCGACCATAACGGCCAAAGACTAAAATTCAGAAACAACAGGAACAAGATCAATACTCCCAAAACTCCGTAACGCTCTCGACTTAGTTGTAAAGTAGTATAAGGCGGCGCCAGAAACCAATAAACCACAATAGCCAAGACAGTAGCTAAAACGGCGGCTCGAGAAAAGCTAAGAACTAAAGCTAAGGACAGCAGAGCCAAATAAGCCGTGGAATAAACTAAAAACTTTCGCGGATGAGCTTGATACCAAGAACAACTTTCGCGGCGGCGAAAATAAATAACAGCCGACACCAAAACTATCGCCAAAAAACCACCAAACATGTTGGGATGGCCAAAAGGACCATAGGCTCGGAGTTGGCGCCAAACTATGCCAGCTGATTCATACTCCACCACTGAAACACCAGCAATTTCCGGTTGTTTCTCGGCTAAACCTAAATATTTATTCCCTAAAGAAAAATTATTAGCAAACTGACTGATTCCTAAAATCGCCGGCAAAATAGCAGAGAGCAAGAAAACCCGCCAAGCCACCCGGCGATTGATAACAGTTGAAGTGGATAAAAGATAAGCGATAAATAACGCCGCTAAAAACCAAAGATAACGACTAAAACTCAAATTAAAATCAATCCCTAGAATCGCCGATAATAAAATTAATAGCTCCAAAAATGCAGCCAAGAGCCAAATCAAGCGTAGTCTAATTTTTTGCCGTAAAGCTACCGCTCGCCAAAGACTCAAAACGGCTATTAACAACAAAAACAAATCAACCACATAAAGACTGTAAGTAGCATATTCAAAGTAGCCACCATTTATTTCCCCGGTTTGCAAAAAATAACGCGTCTGCCAAGGCAAAAGAAAAATAAAAATATAAACGAGGCGGCTAATAAGCCGATCTAAAATTTTCATATTTTTGTATAAAACGCCCGGCGATTTCCGGACGACGATCAATAACATATAATTTAAGTATTTGATCATTAATAACCACGCCGCTGTCAACCGCTGGCGACTTCAACGCCGACGGCATAATAGTCAATTGCCAATACCTTAGCCCTCGTTCTAACCATCGGCTAAAGAAATTAGCCCCAGGAATAACACTGTTAATTTGGGAAAAATAAATATCTGGTTGCCAATTAGGCAACTCGCGGCTCAGCCAACTATTAGCCATAATCAATCTTGGATAAATACCATAGCCATAAACCGGCAATAAATCGGCCAACCAATAAGTAAAGTAGGGATCAAAAGAGTTAAGCCGCAAACCAGAAAAATCAAGATGATTGGCGGTGGCATAAAAGCTAAGACAAATCTTGTTAGCCTTGTTAATTCCTTGAGGTCGACGTTTTAAAATTTTCATAAGACCGGCAGCAAAAAAACGACTAGTCCAAATTCGCCCCGGAGAACTGATGATCAATAAATCAATATCACTATTCGAACGCCAGTTATGCGCTCCGATCAAATTGGCGATGCCAATAAATTTAATGCCCGGCAAGTGTCGCAATAAGCGAATGCTGCGTTTGGCCAGACGTAATTTTTCGCGACTGACATTATACCGTCTAATCCGCTCCAAAACGATTTTGTCGCGACCAGAGACAAAATAAAAACCAGAACGATGCTCAATTCCCGAAATACCTTCGTCGAGCAAGGCCATAACTCGGCTCAGACTAGATGGAATCTCTAAATAACGCCAGACCTCATAGGCAGTCAGGGGGTAATCAAAAAGATCAAAAAACAAGACGGCGCGGATAGCAGCCGCCCTGAAATCGGCGTCAGAATATGAGTTAATGTTTCCCATAAATCAATCTTCAAATTTAGGATTATCAATTAATAGCGGCTCCATGGCACTGCTACCGCCAACAACCCGCATTACATCTTTATCAATTTTTTTGAGCTCTTGATAGGCATGATTGTAGTGGTTGACCGTAGTGGACATCGAGCCGCCTAATTTTTTCATAAATTCTTCGTAGCTAGAAATATGTTTGCCTAATTTTTCTACATTAATTTTAATTTCCTTGGCGCTCTCCTCGATTTGCATGGCTCGCAATCCCTGCAAAACGGTTTGAAGATATGCTAGAAAGGAAGTGGGAGACACAATGATAACCTTCTTGTCTTTGAAAGCGTATTCGATTAAATCGCGAGTGTTCACGGTCACCGCCCCCACTTTGTTGACCAATAAATCATAATAGATAGCTTCTGAAGGAATGAACATAAAAGCAAAATCCATAGTTCCTTCCGACGGTTTGACGTATTTAGCAGTTTCATCGATCCTATTTTTCAAATCCTGCTTAAATACTTTTTCCAGCTTTTCTTTTTGCTCTAAATCGCTGGTATTTAAAATCCGCTCATAATTTTCTAGAGAAAACTTGGCATCAACTGGAATAATTTTTTCTTTGACAAAAACCACAGCATCAACAATGCTGCCATCCTTGAAAGGATACTGCATTTGATAGGAGTTCGGCGGCAAAACATTCTTTAAAGTTTCCTCTAAATAATACTCCCCCAAAACGCCGCGTTGTTTAGGATTTTTTAAAATATCCTGCAAACTCTGCAATTGAGCAGAAAAGTTAATTACCTGTTTGTTGGTCTCATCTAACTTAGTCAATCGTTCAGTAACGTCAGCAATTAATTTGGCGCTCTGTCCGGTTATTCCCCGGATAATCTTGGTGGTGTTAGCAAAATGTTCCTGGGTAGTTTGATGAGTTTCGGAAAGCTTACGGTCGAGTTCATAACGCAATTCTTTGTTCTGTTCGGAGAGTTGAGTTAAACGCTCAGATTGCTGAACCATTTTTTCCATGAGCGCCAAAGAAGAATCATTGCCCCCTGACTGATTTTTGCCTCGACGGAATAAAAGAAAAATGACCACCGCAAAACCGATTATTAGAATAATAAAAACCAAATAATTATCCATAATTTAAAGATTATACTAAAATTATAATACACTCCCGAGGGAAAGTATAGACGTTGACAAAGGACGTCCATGATGTTAGTATCAAGCATTACATTAACAATCAGAATCGTTAACGCAAAAAAAGAATCAGATGAAAAAAACCCAAGAGGCTTTAACCGCTAAAATGGTTTTAGGCCAAATTTTTCTGCTCTTGGCCGCCTTGGTAGTGGTCTCAATGTTTGTGGACATCCCATTTCTTAACAAGGGTTTATACCAAATCGACCCGGAAAATAATGGGAACAACATCGGAGAGTCTCTATCTGGGATATTGAAATTCATGCTGGCCGGAACCCTACTCTTTCACTATGCCTACGCCGGCCTATATTATCCCTTGAAATATAAACGGTACTTCCAGCTCATGAATCGCGGCATATACACTGAAGAATTCCCGGTTTTTGACCTATCAACCTTCCGGGGGATTGTACCGATGGCGGTGATCGCCCTTCTCTTCTTCACCAACATCTCTTTGCCGTCATTCTTTACTCATGTCATTCTAGCTATCGTCTGTCGACTGCTCGGATATCTAACGGCCACCAATCGCATGTTCAACAAATCATCGACCGAAGTCAATTCATTGGCAATTATGATGGCACTGCAAGGCCAAGATAAAATTAACATTGAAGAGTACAACAAAACCGTCTTCAATTCCTTATCCTTTCGCAGATTGTCAATATCATCATTTTTCGAACAATTAACTAAGACCTCAAAGGGTTCTTCGAAGTTAATCTTAGCCAATTTTTTGTTGGCGATAGAAACGTTTCAAGTAGTGCTTACAATCATTTTTAATTTGTCATCTAAGCTTAATATTTGGACAAAATTTTTTAAAAAAGAAACGTAGAAATATTAGGGCTATTTTGCTATACTTAATTCTAGGGCTATAATAAGAGTCTTAATAATTAATAGAGACTAATCAAACATTTCTATATGAAAAAACCTCAAGCCTTCACCCTAGTAGAACTATTGGTAGTGATAGCCATCATTGGCCTATTAGCTACTCTGTCAGTCATTGCTCTAAATAGTGCTAGAGCTAAGT
>CAZFEF010000031.1:0-6114 GCA_964517555.1 uncultured Gammaproteobacteria bacterium | reverse complement strand
TTTTTTTGGGCGTAAGCCCTGGATACCACGTCCGTAAGGGCGTGGAGGTTCATTCTATACTTTAATCACTACCGGCAAAACCATGGGACGACGCTTGGTCTGGGAAAAAAGGAATTGGCCGACGTCATTACGAATTTTATTCTTGATAAAATCATCATCGATTGGAACCCCAGAATTATCTTTAACAATTTTCTTGGCCATGACCCTAGTCTTTTCAATCAGATCCTTATTCTCTTTCATATAAACAAAGCCGCGAGAAATTATATCAGGGTTACCGATAATATCATTAGTCTTGGAATCAATAGTGGCAATAACCACAATCATTCCGTCTTCGGCCATCATCTGGCGATCGCGCAAAACAATATTGGAGACATCGCCGACGCCCAAACCATCAACCATGACGTAATCAGTGACCGCCTTTTCCTTAGTAAGCGAACCAACAATCTTTTCGCCTAGCGGTTTGAACTCAACCACCTGGCCATTGTCCGCCACGAATATCTTGTCACGGGAAATACCAACCTGTTCGGCTAGTTCCGCATGAGCCCGCAACATATAGTGGCTAGCCTCAATGGGCATGAAATATTCCGGCTTCAATAATCGCATCATCAATTTCAAGTCCTCTTGCTTAGCGTGACCGCCGGCATGGACGTCCATCATTTTGTAGTTAATGATTCGAGCTCCCTGACGCACCATTTTGTCCATCAAGGTCTGAATAGATCTTTCATTGCCAGGGATAACCGAAGAGGAAAAAATAATAGTATCACCGGGCTTAAAATGAATGTAACGATGATCGCCGCTTAACACTCGATTCAAAAAAGCGCCATTGGTTTCCCCTTGAGCCCCAGTGCCGATAATAATCAGTTGGTTGTCAGGAATTTTCATCAACTCCTTGTCGTCAACCAACAACTTAGGATTAAACTTAAGATAGCCGATTTGGTGAGCTACCTGGACATTATCATTCATCCCGCGTCCCTGGAGAGAAACTCGGCGGCCATAACGTTGAGCTAAGTCAAATATTTTTTGGATACGACTCAACTGCGAGGCAAAAGTGCCGATAATAATTCGGCCATTTATCTTCTCAAAAATTTTGCCCATCTCGTCACCAATAGCTGATTCAGACACCTGGTAACCAGGATGAGTAGCATCAGTCGAGTCAGCCATTAACAACAACACTCCTTGAGCACCAATTTGAGCGATTCGATTAAGGTCAGCCGGCTTGTCGTTAACTGGAGAAAAATCAATCTTGAAATCGCCAGTATGAATAACTTTACCTAACGGGGTATTAACGATAATGGCAAAACAATCGGGGATAGAGTGATTGACCCGCAAAAATTCAATCTTGAAATTCTGGCCCAACTGCAAGGTGCTATTCTCATCTATTTCTTGAATATGAAGTGGCGGAGCACTGCGATGTTCTATTTGGCGCTTTTTTACCAAACCAGAAGTCATTTTGCCCATGAACATTGGCGGGTTGCCAATACGGCCCATAATATGCGGGATGCCGCCGATATGGTCATAGTGACCATGAGTGATAACCACGCCCTTGATCCAATCTTTTTTGTCTTCTAGATAGTCAACGTTGGGAATGATGTAATCGATACCCAGCATATCCTCTTCGGGAAACTGCAATCCCATGTCAATAATGATGATCTCGCGGTTATATTCCACCAAGGTCATGTTTCGGCCAACCTCTTCTAGACCGCCCAAAACGATAATGCGCAGTTTGCCGTCAGAACTTTGCTTCTCAAAAACCGGCTTAAAGCCGCGCTGAGAATTATGTCCTCGATAATTAGGTCGAGAACGGCGGGGACGCTTGTCTCCGCTCGGCCGAGGAGCGGCCGACTTATACTTACTAATCATGTGTGTAGATAGTTAAAAGCAGAGTTAATAATGAGTCCGGCTCTTAACCAAAAATTAATATTTAAAGAGAAAAAAATCCAAAATTAAAAATGAAATTTCTTTCGAGTTTTGCTGTACCAATTGACAGCGTCATTGAAACGATCGCTGGGATCAACAATGGCACTGTTGTTGAAACCTTTGACGTTCTTTCCTTGCGGATAAATGTACTTAGCCGAATACAGAAAGGCGGCCGGCGCTTCACCTAAAACTAGCTCTTGAAACTTGCGATACTTAGTTGTTCGATCTTCAATGTTTTTCATCATTCGTCCGCTCTCTAATAAAGCGTCAGCCGTAGCATTACGATAATCGGCCAGGTTCAAACCGGTGGTACCTGCCTGAGAAGAATGCCAAAAAGCATAAACATCAGGATCACCACCTAGTGATTCGCCAAAAAGCAAAATAGAAAAATCTCGAGGAACAATCACTTTGTCGACTATTTGCATCGCCGGTACTGACTTAATGATCGTCTTAACCCCCAATCGCTCCCAGGTTTGCTTGACCGCCTCAGCCACCGCTAGATTTTCAGCACTGTCGGAAGTGGTAATGCTCACCACTAGATATTGGCGGCTTTGGGTTTTTTTAGCCGGGAACTTTACTCGCCAAGAGCCGGGAAAACTAGCTCCAGTAGAGGAAGCGACTTCTGCCAAATCAACCTTGAATGATAAATTAGAATCAGCTTTGATTTTTTCCGGGGTGGCTTCTTGTACTTCTTTCTCGGCCTCAGGACTAATTTCCACTTTCTCCCAACCCGAATCGGTTAAGATCTTTTCCGCCTGGGCGAAATCAAATCCCTGTTTGGGGAAATCAGGACCGACCACAAAACTATGATTCCAAATTGGTCCGTCAGCCACCTCGGCACTATCGCCAAAAACGTCATTGACTATCTGCTGGCGATCAATAGCCAAAGTCAAGGCTTGACGAACTTTAGTGTCAGCCAAAAATACGTTGCCTTTCTTGTTGAAAAACAGAGTCGAAAGTTGCGGCCAAGAAACGTTATAGAAATGCAAAGAATTTTTGGCTAAAACCTCCTTCTTCTGAGCCACTGATAAATATCCCAATCCATCTACCTCATTGTTATTTAAAGCGCTGGTAGCCTCATCTACGTTAGGATAAAATTTGAAAGTAATGCGGTCTAGATAAGCTCGGTGTTCATAATAGTCATCATTCGCCTCTAAAACATATTCTTTAATCTCTCCGTTTTTATTTTTGGACAGAGAGCGAAATTGAAACGGACCAGAACCAACCGGCTTGAGATTAAAATCACTTAAAACAGCGGTTTCTGGAGAAACGTTGCCCCATAATTCCTGAGGTAAAATGCCAAAGGACAAGAGCTCCAAGAAAGCCGAGTAAGGTTCGGCTAAATTAAATTGAACCGTATTGTCGTCAACTTTTTCCACCTCTGCGCCTAAAAAAACTCGACGATAAGGAGAGTCATAGGCAGCGTCTTTAATGGCCGAAAAAGTAAAAATCACATCATCAACGGTTAGTTTGGTGTTGTTATGAAACTTAACATCGTCTCGAATTTTTAAAGTATAGGCCTTGCCATCAGCCGAAACACTGTATTCAGAAACTAGGTCGGGCTGCATCACTCCTTGATTGTCTCTCTTGAACAGACTGGAGAAAATCAAGCGACTCAAATCCATGTCTAGATCGCGATTGAAATTATACAAAGGATTGATGTATTTAGGGGAGCCGACTAAAGCCTCGCTGTATTCTCCGCCTCGAGCCGGGGCCAGTTCTAAATGATTCTTGACAAAATTAACCGCAAAAACTATTAACGCTACCAGTAAAACCAAGCTGGCGCCAAAAAACCAACGACGTTCTTTGGTGTTTAACACTCGAGGCAAATATTTTAATTGCTTGAGGCGTGGCACTTTATGCTGGGCCAAAGAATAGACTAATTGATGATCCGGATTAACACTCGATTTAGGTCTGCGGAATAAACTAAAAACATAAGTCGTCAAACTTACAGCTCGACGCTTAAACTTAACCAATAAATTATTGTCAGAGCCATTCATCATGGGAAGATGAATTAAAGAATAACTGCCAGAACGGAAGCGGCAAAAAACAAGACCGCTAAAACTATAGTAATAACAAATAATTTCTTTTCTAATCCTCTCTTGGCTAAATAAACACCGCCGGAACCACCAAAAACTCCGCCTAAACCAGTCCCCCGATTCTGCAATAAGATAGCGACGATGAGTAAGACAGCTAATACTAATTGAGCAATTTTAAACCAGGCCATAATTATTTTAAGCTAGCAATAATCTTTTTCAATAACTCCGGATATTTCACGGCCATATCAGCTAAGATTTTGCGATCCAACATTACATTCTTAGCTTTCAGAGCGGCAATAAATTTAGAGTAGGATAAGCCCTCAGCGCGAACAAAAGCACCAATCTTAATCTGCCACAAAGCTCGGGCATTACGCTTTTTCTTGCGGCGATCAATGTAAGCATGAGCACCGGCTTTGGTGCGAGCGGTTTTAGCGACTTTAATTAAATTTTTCCGTCCCCATTTAAAACCTTTAACCGCTTGATGCAGTTTGCGACGTTTTTTAACATGGGTGGTGCCGCGCTTAACTCTAGGCATATAATCAAAAAAATTAATTTATAAGTTAACAATACGGGGTTAATTGATTGATGGTTCGGGTTAAAGTTTTGGTAGCGGTAAGATCACGTCTCTTGTTGCGAGTGGTGTTACCAGATTCCCGAGAATTAAAATGATCCTGGCCACTTTTACGTTGCTTAAGCTTGCCAGTACCGGTCTTTTTGAACCGTTTAACGGTTGCTTTGTGAGTCTTGATTTTCGGCATATAGATTAAAAAAATCAGGATAATCCCTGGTTTTTACGGTCTTATTACTTCTTATTAACTAAAATCATACTAAACCCTGAGGGCTGTTTTGTCAAGGGTTGTTCTTCTTCCAGATTAAGTCCGGACTTAGTTTTAAGTAAATTGACAAATTCCATCATTAATTCTCTGGCTTTATCAAAATGCTGTCTTTCCCGACCACGCAAGAATAAATCTAGTTTTAGTTTATTATCCTGGGATAAAAATTTGATTGCCTGATTCAACCTGGTCTCCATATCATGAGAGCTGATTCTAAAGGTCAGCTTCACTACCTTAACTTCAATCTTCTTTTGCAAAACTTTTTGTTTATGCAACTTTTTTTCTCGCTCGTATTTAGCCTGTCCCAAATTCATAACCTTCACCACTGGCGGATTCCCCTTAGGATTAACCTCCACCAAATCCAAATCAGCCTCAACGGCCAAAGACAATGCCTTGGCGGTCGACATCACTCCGATTGATTCTCCGTTTTCGTCAATCAAAAAAACTTCCGGAACTGTAATCTGCTCATTAGCTCGGATCGGTTTTTCGTCAATTTTTGGTTTAGCTTTCTGATAATTACGACGCATAAAATATTATTCAACCACTTCCACCTCTTTCTTTTTGGTGGCGGCTAAATTTTCTCTGTGAGTTTGCTTATCCCGTAAAGATTGTTCACGGCGACGGTCAATATTGGCGATCAAATCGTCTTCATAATTTTCGTTTTCGACGATATCATTAGGGCCAACATAATCACCTCCGGCATCGCTAGCAAATCCGGGCAATTTCTTAAACCCCTCATCATACTGATCTTCGTTATTCAAATCAGCCGAAGCCATCGGCAAAGGCTTTCGATCTAACTTTTCATTGACATAAGGAGTCTTACCCTTTAATTCTTCTTTCTCTTCTGGGGTTAAAAATTGCTTATTGGAAAAAATTCCCATATTGATTAATTTAAATTATTAAATAATACCTGAGCGGGTAAGCGGAATCGAACCGCCCTCTTCAGCTTGGAAGGCTGACATAATAAACCACTATACGATACCCGCGCCCCTTAAATTCGTGCCGCGGGAGGGAATCGAACCCTCACAGTATCGCTACTATTGGATTTTAAGTCCAACGCGTCTACCAATTCCGCCACCGCGGCCTCAAGTTATTGTGGAGATGATGGGAGTTGAACCCATGTCTAATAAGTTTTTAAATCAGCTAATACAAAATTAGTCCGGTTTAGCAGTCGTCGTTTGAGTAGAAAACCAGACAAAACCTCAAGCGACCAGCCGACTTAGTTTCGCTTAACCAGCGTCGACAACCTGGCTAAACTAGCTTCTGTTATGACACCGATACTCAGCCCCGAAGCTGGACTGAGTCGATGGTCGCGGCAATTTAAG
>CAZFEF010000030.1:0-6238 GCA_964517555.1 uncultured Gammaproteobacteria bacterium | reverse complement strand
TGAAAGTAGTATTGGGTTGGGTGCCAGCTGGAATTTTTAAAGTCACCGGTCCATCAACCGTATCGACTTCAATCTTATCTCCTAAAATGGCCTGCTTAACCCCGATTTCTTCTTGGCTTAAAATATTATCATTATCCCGAACAAATTTCTTGTGCTCTTTGACCCTGATATGTAAGAATAGATCACCAAAGTTTCCACCCTTTACCCCGGCCTCACCTTGATCCTTCAATCTGATAGTCTCCCCATTGTTAATCCCGGCTGGAATTTTTACCTTTAGTTTGGCCTGCTCACGAACTATACCGCGGCCAGAGCATTGGTCGCAGAGACGTGAATATTTTTTCCCCTCTCCCTGACAATCAGGACAAATGGTTTCTACTTGGACACTGCCTAAAATAGTCCGTTGCAAACGCACTACGCGGCCACGACCGCCGCAACTGCGACAGTCTTCTACTTTAGCCTTAGGATCACCGCCAGCCCCTCGACAATCAGGACAAACGGTATGGCGCTGATAGCTAATCTCTTTTTGGGCGCCAAAAACCGCTTCAGTGAAATCAATGGTTAAAGCCATTTCCAAACTACGGCCATCATGATTAGATGCAGCACTACGGCGGCCTTGGCCAAAACCAAACATATCAGAAAAACCACCAAACATATCACCGATATCGCCGAAATCAAAATTAGCATTTCCCTGATTAAAGTTCTGCCAATTAAACCCATTGCCGCCAGAGAAAGATTCAGAACCGAAGCGATCATATTGCTGTCGTTTCTCCGGATTGCTAAGAACTTGATAGGCTTCATTAATTTCTTTAAATTTTTCCGCATCACCACCTTTATCAGGATGATGCGTATGCGCTAGCTTCCGAAAAGCAACCTTAAGCTGATCAGCGCTAGCCGTCTTGTCCACTCCTAAAATTTTGTAATAATCCTTAGACATAATCCGAAATTAATCCTACAAAAACTGACCTCAAAGGAGGCAGTTTTTGTTCAATCTATTATTTTTTCTCCTCCACTTCACCTTCAACCACCTGATCGTCATTTTTAGCATCAGCGGCCGGAGCTTCTTTGGATTCTGCCTGGTTAGCTTGATACATAGCAGTGCCGATTCTCTGGGCCACAGTAGTCAATTCTTCCATTTTAGTCTTCATCTCAGCATATTGCTCACCATCTTTAACCTTCTTTAAGGCCTCTAACTTCTCTTCCAATTCTTTTTTGTCTTCAGGTTTCATTTTCTCGCCACTTTCTTTGAGTAATTTATCAGTGGAAAAACAAACAGCATCGGCCTGATTCTTGATTTCAATGTTTTCTCTTTTCTTTTTATCTTCATCAGCATGAAGCTCAGCCTCTTTTTTCATTTTCTCAATTTCTTCTTTGGATAAACCAGAAGAAGCGGTGATGGTAATTTGCTGCTGCTTGCCGGTAGCCTTGTCAGTAGCAGAGACATTTAGAATGCCATTGGCATCGATATCAAATTTGACCTCCACCTGAGGCACACCTCGTGGTGCTGGCGGAATCCCGTCGAGAATGAAACGCCCTAAGGTCTTGTTGTCGCTAGCCATCGGTCTTTCTCCTTGCAAAATATGAATTTCCACGCTGGGCTGATTATCAGCTGCGGTAGAGAAAATCTGCGACTTAGAGGTCGGGATAGTAGTGTTGCGTTCAATAAGCGGCGTCGACACCGAGCCTAAGGTTTCGATTCCTAATGTTAGCGGCGTAACGTCTAATAGTAAAACGTCTTTGACGTCCCCCTGGAGAACTCCAGCCTGAACTGCAGCTCCCAAGGCCACTACTTCATCCGGGTTGACACTGAGGTTAGGCTCTTTGCCGAAAAACTCCTTAACCTTTTGCTGAACTATAGGCATGCGGGTCATACCGCCGACTAAAAGCACTTCATTAATATCATTTAGCGAAAAACCAGAATCAGCTAAAGCCTTTTTGCAGGGCTCAATAGTTTTGTCCACCAAATCCATCACTAAAGATTCCATCTTAGAGCGACTTAATTTCATCACCAGATGCTTGGGTCCATTTTGATCGGTGGTGATAAAAGGTTGGTTGATTTCAGTCTCGTTGGTAGTAGATAATTCAATCTTAGCTTTCTCAGCTGACTCCTTGATTCTCTGAAGAGCCAAAGTGTCTTTGGAGAGATCAATGCCTTGATCTTTTTTAAATTCCTCGATAATCCAATCGATCAAGCGCTTGTCAAAATCTTCCCCGCCCAAATGAGTATCGCCGTTAGTAGCTTTAACCTCCACGGTATCAGCCGAAATGTCCAACACGGAAACATCAAAAGTTCCGCCACCCAAATCATAGACAACAATTTTCTGGCCTTGTTTCTTGTCGAATCCATAAGCTAAGGCGGCGGCCGTCGGCTCATTGATTATTCTCTTGACATCTAAGCCGGCAATTTGACCGGCATCTTTGGTGGCCTGACGTTGAGAATCGTCAAAATAGGCCGGGACAGTAATAATCGCTTCAGTAATCGGTTCACCTAATTTAGCCTCAGCATCCGCTTTTAACTTAGCTAAAATCATAGCCGAAATCTCCTGAGGGGAGTGTTCTTTGCCGTTCATCAGAACCTTAACACCAGCGCCAGATTCCACAATCTTGTAGGGCATGGTTTCTTCATCGCGCTTCACCTCTGGATCGTCACTGCGGCGGCCGATCAAACGCTTAACCGCATAGACAGTGTTTTCTGGATTGATCACTGCTTGACGCTTAGCCGTTTGTCCCACCAAGCGTTCACCATTCTTAGCAATAGCCACGATCGAAGGAGTGGTACGATTACCCTCGATGTTTTCAATTATTTTTGGGGCCCCTCCTTCCATGATAGCCATGGCCGAATTAGTGGTGCCCAAGTCAATACCTAAAATCTTTCCCATATTTTTTAATTATTTAAATTATTTGTTAATTCTTGATTGTGCTCTTCGTTCTGGTTTTCCAGATTATTTAACTCAACCTTTAACTCCCGCCGATCTTTGGAGCCAGGTAGCCAATTTTTTTGGCTAGCTCCCCAGGCCAGAAACACAACGGCCATAATCAAGATCACCAGAGCTAGAGACAGAAGACTAAAGCCATTTCTAAAAGTCATATTATTTTTTCTGAGCCTGGATTTTAATCACTTTTGGCTTGGCCTCTGGAGCTTTGGGGATGGAAATCTTCAAGATGCCATTAACGGTCTCAGCGCTGGCTTTGTCGCCCAAAACTCGAGCTGGCAAAGGAATAGAACGGAAGAAGGAACCGCGACGAATTTCTTGGCGGTAATAATTTTTGTCTTCCACTTCGCTTCGTTTCTCGCTCTCACCCTTGATAGTCAAAACATCATTGTCTACGGCTAAATCGATTTTCTCCGGATCAATACCAGCTAATTGAGTTTCCACAATGACCTGATCCTGATCTTCATACATATCAATCGCCGGGGTAAAACCCACTTGGCTACCGCGAACAGTTGGCAACATTTCCGAGAACATCTTTTCCATGTCCTCAAAGGAATTGTCAGCCCAGAATGGAGTCCATTTGATTAAGGACATAATATTATTAATCAACGGAGTTAAAACTTAAATAATTTAAGTAGATAAAACCGTCGGTGCAATTAATTATTCTTGGACAATAACTTTAGCGGGAATAATAACCTTTCCCCTCAAGCGATAACCAGCCTTGACTTCCTTAGTCACTATTTCTCCTTGGCCAGAAACCGCCTCCATGCATTCTGGATCAAATTTCTGTCCTAAAGTTATTATCTCTTCTACTCCCTTTTCAGTTAAAAGATCTTTGAATTGTTTCAAGACATGCCTTACTCCTTCCACCCAAGGACTCTGAGCTTCGGCCTCATTTAAATTAACAATCGCTAATTTAAGATGTTCGTAGATTGGCAAAAGATCATAGAGAAAATCAGCTAAAGCAAATTGATAAAAATCACTTTTGTCTTTTTCAACTTGCCGAGACAGATTTTGGTAATCAGCCAAGGCCCGCAAATACTTATCATTTAACTCTTTAACGGTTTGTTCCTGGTTTTCAGTTATCACCTCTTCGGTGCCGTTGGTTTCTTTTTTTTCTTCAGTTAGGGACATATGAACTTAAATTAATATTAATTTAATTTTTTAGCTAGATAATTTATCAAGGCTAAATGGTTTTCGTAATCAGCCCGCAGAGGGCTCAAAATCCCCACTAGGCCGGTTTGGTTATTCTGCTTGTACTTTAGCAAAGCTACGCCCAAAAAGTTGCCGAAAGGATTTTGCTGGCCGATTAAAATTTGAGGGCCAAAATCCAAACGCTCAAACAATCCATCAATAATTTCCTCCATCCGATCGATAACTACCGAAACGTCACAAACTAAATCTACCTGCTTAAACTCGGCCTGAGAAAATAAATTAGACAAGCCGGTGTGATAAAGATCATTTTTGTGAAAAGCCCAAAAAACAGCATTACCGGAAATTTCAGCAACGGCCTTGGCTGCCGGACGAAAATCTTTTTTGGCACCGGCTAAAGCGGCGGCCAAAATTTGTTCGTCTTTGCTGTTTAACTTCTTTTGACTACCGGATATCAATTCCTGCAGCTTCAAAGCAAAAGCCTTCTCAGTCGGCACTCGACCAGCAGAAGTATGGGGTTGGTGAATATATCCCTCTTCCTCCAGGGCCATCATTTCATTTCTGACAGTGGCTGGCGAAGCGGATAATTTGTACTTATTAACCAATACCCCAGAACTGACCGGTTCGGCGGTCCTAATATATTCCTTGATAATGGCATTCAAAATAATTTGGCGGCGATTAGAAATCATAATTTTTATACTCCGCCCCTATTATAATCCTCATTAGCACTCCTGTCAAGAGAGTGCTAAAAGAGATCGACTATTTGTCGACCTCTTTATTAAACTTAAACAAATTATTACTGCAGAGTCGGATATTCACCAGCATTCTTAGTCCAAATGGTAGTAAAATCCCAAAAACCAGCAGTGATGAAGTTATTAGAAGAGTTGTCACCAGCCTTCATCCAAGCAGTATCTTCGGAGGTAGCTCCAGAAGAATCGGATTGATTAGTAGTCTCATAATCAAAAAAAGAATTAATTACTGTACCTCCCCAATTATTTCCGGCAAAACCGCCGGTATTACTATTGCCGATGACAAGACCAGCGGCGTAACTTCGGTCAGTAACTGCGCCACCCCCATCAGCTCCTATTAAACCTCCCACGCCATCATTTCCGGTTACGGGGCTAAGAGAATAGCAATCAGAAATAGCAGCCCCCCAATTGGCGCCAACTAAACCTCCCACTAAATTACCAGCGGCATATACCACACCAGTAGAATAACTTCGAGAAATAGTGCAGCCAGAATTAGTGCCACCAACTAAACCACCCACACTAGCAGCATTACTATTTATCACAGCACTCGAATAACTATCTTCAATAACACCAGCATCCCAATTGCCTCCGATTAAACCGGCTGTACAATCAGCACCGGTATCAGTGCTAGTAACTGTGCCGCTGGAATGGCTATAATAAATATTTCCGGTATTACCGCCCACTAAACCGCCAATATTTAAACAATTAGTCCCCGGACCATCACTAGTACTGCTCACCACGCCATCAAAATAACAATTAGAAATACTAGAAGAATTCCAATTACCGCCAACTAGACCACCAATATGTTCTTCAGTAGCTCCGCTGCCAGTCACGGTGACGGTAGAATAACTATCAGAAATAGATGAGGAATGATCATTAGTCCCCACAAGACCGCCGATGCCGCTACCGCCACTCAATACCCCGGTAGTATAGCTTTCGGAAACGATAGAAGAGTAACTATTATATCCCACCAAACCACCGGTATTATGATTCCCAGATACATTAATACCTATCAATCTAACATTAGTTAAAATGGTTCCGGAGGTATTACCAAACAAACCAACACCATCAGTCGTCGGACGATTTATATAAAGATTATAAATAGCATATCCATTGCCATCATATTTTCCTGAAAAATTATGCAGACTAGTACCAATCGGATCCCAACCGGAGCCAGTGTTATAAGGTGACATTAAGATCAATATCAGCCTCTTGCCTATAGTAAAAAGAAAGATTGTTGCGAACATCATCTAAATCAGCTGGCGTGCTAACTATGCAAGGATCTTGTTGCGTCCCTGTTCCACCAGAAAGACAAACCCCAGTACCGGTATAAATAGAGCAAGCCGCCACCCCACCCGGGGTAGCACAGAGGGGACCAGCAGTAAGAGAACCCACTACTCCACCAGT
>CAZFEF010000029.1:2105-6289 GCA_964517555.1 uncultured Gammaproteobacteria bacterium | reverse complement strand
TGATGGCTATCACTACCAATAGTTCTACTAGGGTGAAGGCTTTGAGTTTTTTCATACCTTTAATTTTAACAACTTTTACTTGTTTTTACAATTACTATATACAAAAAACAGCTATTGCTAGCTGTTTTTTGTTATTTGAATCAAATTTCGCTTTAGTAGCGGTTATCAAAACGAGGTCTTTCCTCCATAGGACGAGCTTCGTTAACAATAACCTTGCGGCCTCCGATTTCTTGACCATTGAACATGGCGATAGCGGCTTGAGCCTCTTCGTCAGTAGCCATCTCCACGAAGCCGAAGCCTTTGGAGCGGTTAGTTCTCTTGTCAATGATTACCATGGCAGAGGTCACGGTACCAGCCGGAGCGAAAGCTTCTTTCAAAGCCTCGTTATCCATAGTGTACGGGATGCCGCCAACATATAATTTCTTGGACATAATTTCGCAAACAGAATAATTTTTAATTGTAAGCCGACCATTTAAAGATTATTTTGCCTGCGCCTTTAGGGGCCAAGTAACAAAAAATCACTTTAAACACTTACGCCAAGCAGTATATACTATATTTCAATAAATGTCAAATCAAGTCTTTGACAAGTCCTTATTCTTTGGTTTATGATGTAAATAGTCTATATTTTCTTTTATGCCTTATTTTGTTAATCCCAATAAGATCGGTCGTAGCTTTTTTAAGATTTTTGGCGTTTTACTGCTGGTCTTATTGATTGTGGTTATAATCCTTCTAATTCTTCAATAATATGCCGGAACTACCGGAGGTAGAAACTATCAGGCGCGATTTAAGCGCTCAAATTTTAGGTATCCGCATTAGGGCGGTTCAGGTTTTGGCTGTTAAAAGCATCGGCGGTGGATCTAAAAAATTTATCGCTACCTTGGTCGGTTCTAAGTTCCAACAGATAGACCGCATCGGCAAACTTTTAATTTTTAAGATTAATCCAAAAAGCTATTTACTGATTCATCTCAAGATGACTGGCCAATTGATATATCGTGATCAGAGACAGATAATTTTAGGCGGGCACAGTGAGCCAGGGAAGGGTGAAAAACGGCGTATTATCGGTGATCTGCCCAACAAATCTACTCGGGTTATCATATCTTTAGCTAATAATGCCAAACTATATTTCAATGATCAGCGTCGTTTCGGTTATTTGCGTTTGGTTGATTCTCTGGCGCTAGAGAAGATCAAGGCCGGGTTCGGGCCGGAGCCGGGGCAGTCGGCGTTTAACGAAAATTTTCTTGTCAATCTATTGGCGTCTCGGTCTCGGAATATCAAAGCCCTGCTTTTAGATCAGAAACAGGTAGCCGGATTGGGGAATATTTATGCTGATGAAGCATTATTTTTGGCGGGTATAAGACCAGATAGGCCGGCGGGAAGTTTGTCGCTAGCTGAGATTAAAAGACTAGTGAAGTCAGCCAAGGAACTGATTAAATTAGCCATTAAACATCGCGGTACGACCTTTAGTGATTATCGGGACGCCTCTGGTCGCCAGGGTGGCTTCTTGACTCGCCTGCAAGTCTATGGCCGCCGTGGACAGAAGTGCTATCGTTGCGGAGGAATTATTACTAAAATCAAATTAGCCGGGAGAGGGACTCATTTTTGCCCCAGGTGCCAGAAATAGGCCCTAAATTGACTTTTTTACTCTAGTTTTATATACTGGTTATTAGAATTTATAAATTAGGTTGATAATGCATCAATTCTGCTTTTTTTGTTCGAATTCATGTATTATTTTTTCTTGCTTTATGTCCCAAGACAACATGATCAAACTGGAATGCACTGAGTGCAAGGCGGTTAACTACAATTCTCACAAGAACAAGAAGATTCTTAAGGATCGTTTGGAGATGAATAAATACTGTCCGAAGTGTCGGAAGCACACCGCTCACAAAGAGACTAAATAGGGAAGCGCGGCATTTTAGCCGCTGCTTTTATTATCATAATTCCATGCTTTATGACTCCTAATAAATTCGGCAAGCCTTTTTTGCTATTACTTTTGTTAGCGGTGATTGTGGCTTGCTATTTTATTTTCCGCCCTTTTTTGACTGAGATTTTAGTGGCGGCAGTACTAGTTTCAATTCTCTATAAGCCCTATCTCTGGTTAGTGAAGAGGTTGGGCAACAAGAGGCAATTGGCCGCTGGTATTATGTGTCTTTTGGCAGTAATAATTATCATCTTTCCTCTTAGTGAACTTTTGATTTATTCAGCCAAAAAATCAATTGTAGCCTATAGCGAAACCGTCGAGTATTTTAATTCTAATCGCTTAGAATTAAATAATGCGGCTCAGCATAGATTTTTAGACCAATTGGGGTTTATCGGTTTAGACAATAGTAGCCTTAAAGGGTTCATTTTAGATATCGTCCGTCGTTCCAGTAATTTCATGGTTGACGGCGCTACGGTGGTAATCAAGTCCACTACTAATTTTCTATTCTCATTAGTGATTATTATCTTCACCATGTTTTTCTTTTTCGTTGATGGCAACCGAATGGTTAAGAAGCTAATGTATTGGTCGCCTTTGCCGAATAAATATGACGAGCGATTATTTCGAAAGTTTAAAGATGTTAGCTACTCCACTATCGTCGCCACTTTTGCAGTGGTAGCGGTTCAGGGGCTGATCGGCGGCATCGGTTATGCTATCGTCGGTTTGCCAGCTTTCTTTGCCGGAATTCTAATCGCCGTTTGCTCCTTAATACCAATGATCGGTTCAATTATCATCTACGTCCCCACCGCTATCTACCTTTTAGCTATCGGCCAGACCTGGCAGGGAATATTCATTTTGCTCTGGGGAGCTTTGATTGTGGGCACGGTTGATAATTTGATTCGTCCTTTCCTGATCAAAGGCAAGGCCCATGTTAATCCAATATTTTTGTTCTTCTCAATTTTGGGCGGAGTAGCCCTGTTCGGTTTCTGGGGGGTAATCATCGGACCCTTAGTGGTTTCAATTGCTATCACGGTTTTCCATATCTATGAGCTAGAGTTTGCTAATGAATTAGAAGAGCCGAAAAAATAAATAAATTAAATATAATTATATGAACTTAGGACCAAAGACTCAGAAAAATTTAGAAGAAGCTTTTGCCGGCGAATCAATGGCGCGCAACAAGTATGATTATTTCGCCTCAGTTTTCCGCAAGGCTGGTTATATCCAGATAGCTAATATTTTTGAAGAGACAGCACTAAATGAAAAGGAGCATGCCAAGCTTTGGGCTAAGGCTTTGGGAATGATCAGCGATGATCCCAAAGTTGATCTTCAGCACGCTATCGAAGGTGAGAATTTTGAACATACCACCATGTATCCGCGAATGGAGGCTGAGGCCAGAGAGGAAGGCCATGAAGATATTGCCACCTTGTTTAAGGAGGTGGGAGAAGTGGAAGAAAAACATGAAGCTCGTTACCAGAAGTTATTGGATAATGTTAATAACGGTGAAGTGTTTAAGAAAGCTGAAGCTAAACGCTGGAAGTGTAATAACTGCGGCTATATTCATGAAGGCAATGAGGCCCCGGAAAAATGTCCGGCCTGTTCTCATCCCCAAGCTTATTTCGAGGTGTTTGCCGAAACTTATTAATTTTAGTATTATATACCCGGCCCTTAATTAGGGCCGATTAGCGGGATTGGTGTAGTGGTAACATGCGACTCTCCAAAAGTTGAGACGGGGGTTCGATTCCCTCATCCCGTGCATCATAGGAATTAAAGAGGCGAAAGCCTCTTTTTCCGTAGTGTTTATGCGGGTTTGAGGCAGTTCTAACCTAAAGAAATTAGTGCTTGACGGTATAGTGGAATCTTTGATCTTAGAAAACCACGGAAACAGCGTAATCATTAGGTTTTTATTCAATAATTGGTGGTTCGAACCTAAGGTTGCCAGGATTTCTTTTTTAGTCTGATCGTCGCCTTTTAAAAACTCGGCGTGAGCATAAACGGCGAAGTTAAAAACGTCTTTAGTCAGTTCAATTGATCGCTCTTCTTTGGTGTCTAAATTTTTTAATTCGGTTTCAAATTTAATAATTTTATCATTTAGCTCTTGTCGGTTTTTGGCAAATTCCTCATCACTAATTAAGCCTTTGCATATCAATTTAGTTAAATTGGTTTTCTCAATTTTTAGGGTGTTAATTTTGTCTCTTAGGTTTTCAGCAATAATTTTATTCTCTTTGGGCTCTTTCTCATTTTCTCTATCCAGCAGTTCAAAGAATAAATC
>CAZFEF010000029.1:0-2095 GCA_964517555.1 uncultured Gammaproteobacteria bacterium | reverse complement strand
ATTAAATCTCGATAACGCATTTTAGTTAATCCGCTTAACTCATTTTTTAATTGCTCAATATTTGTAAGAATAGTATCAGCGACTTTTTTATTGTCGTCTTGGCTTTTATCTTTTTGTCTATCCAAATATTCTATCGCCCAATCACGAGCCTGTGAGGTAATGGTAATATCCACTAATTCATTTTCAATTGTCTTGTGCAAGTCTGTGGCCGTTATAGATGGTTGTTTACAATGAAAAGTTGGCGTATTGCGTTTATGGGTGCAGTGATAATATTCATAGGTGATAATTTTCTTGGTAGTTTTATTTTTCTTGCGTTTGGTTTCAGCAGTTATGCTACAACCGCATTCCGCACATTTAAGCGAGCCGGTAAAAGGGAACGTGTGCTTTATGGGTCGAGGCCTGTCTTTTCGCCCTAACATTTCTTGAATGCGGTCATATTCGGCCATAGTGATTAAGGCTTTATGTTTGCCTTTATAGAGTTGGCCTTTGTAATTAAAATGACCGGTATAAAACGGATCGGTTAGAATGCGATAAAAACCGCTTAAGGTCATGGGTCCGCCACCTTTAGCTTTACGTTTGACGGTGCGATAGCCCCATTTGTTATTTAAAATAGACCACACCTGGGGCACGGTATAATTGCCGGTTAAATATAAGTCAATTGTTTTTCTAATTAAGGGAAAACGCTTTTTATCGACCAGAACTTTTTTAAGTCCTTGCTGTTCAATTTTGTCATTCAAATAACCCTCGGGAGCGGTGCCTGGTTTCCAACCCATTTCTATTTTCTTTTCTAAACCACGTTTAACATCTCGGCTTAATTTTGAAGACGAGTATTGTGATTGCGATAAAGCCAGTTGCAACATCATTATTCCCTCGGGGGAATTATCAAAATTATAGGAGCCAAATTTTAGGTCTTTAATGACATCGGTGCGGACTAAATATGTTATCGTAGAGGCGTCTATTTCGTTGCGAGAGAGGCGATCGGGGTGCCAGGCGATAATTCCTTGGACTTCTCCTTTTCTAATGCGTTTAATCATATCTTCAAAGACAGGGCGGTTATAGGGTTTGAAGGCTGAATGTTTTTCCTCTAAAATATCCACGATTTTTAAACCGTTGAAATGTTTGCGAATTATATCTTTTTGGCTTTCAATAGAAATAGCTTGCCGTTCCTCGCCCTCGGTGGACTTGCGAACGTAAGCAAAATATTTGTATTGTGGAGTTTGCTTTTCATTCATATATTTAAATTTTATAAACTAAAAGGGATGGTCCTAGCTTACCCAACACAATACAGCCCTAGAGCCATATTTGTCGGTAGAACCATCCCTTTCAGGGGACAAATATGAAAAAAGGCTCGGACTGATTATATTGTATTGGGTAAGCATTATTAACTTAACAATAAACAGGGATTTTTTCAAGATCTGCCGGCCAGTAATTCTTTTTGTCTGTTTAGGGTAGCCGTCATTTCTTTTTGGGTAATGGGCTTATAAACTAATTGGAAAATTCGAATTAAGTTTGTAGCCTTATCGTAAGCCTCTTTGTCGTCGAGGCTTTGATTAAAAGCTTTTTTATACATCGTCTTAAAGCTTTTAATATCTTGCGGACTGAATTGCATATGGTTTAGACCATATGACATTAAATCTAATTATATGAGCGAAACGAACTTATTTTTTTTCTTGATACAAGGAATAATCGACCATTCCTTGATAATCGGATCGATAATTTTTGGTGAGCAAAAGGTTTAATCCGGTTTTGTTTTTGAGATACTCTTTGACTTTGGGCGAAGTCAAAATAGTTATCGGGCGATTAAGTTTTCGGCTGTAGAATAATCGTTTAGAACGAAAGAAACGGCGATCATATAAGGCTTTGCCGATATATTTGGCGACATAAGAGCCGACTCGAGAGACATGACGAATATTATTGATATTGATAAATCCGTGGCCCCAAATTTGGGCTAGCTTGGCGTTATCAATATAAGGCAAATTACAAAGCAAATGATAATGAACAGCACCGCCAAACTCTTTTTTTTCACCAGTGCGAAAATAATAATCACCTTGATACTCCGGAACACAAAGATATTTAAAATTAGGAAAAGCCCGAC
>CAZFEF010000028.1:0-8077 GCA_964517555.1 uncultured Gammaproteobacteria bacterium | reverse complement strand
AGGTCTGACCATTATACTCTAAAGAGCCACTAGCCCATTCTAGATCAGTGGGGTATCTACCAGCATCATTGAAGAATAGCTCTAGGGCCGTAGAGATCTGTTTAACATCAGCTACTCTCTTAGCATCTCTAGACTTAGCTCTAGCACTATTTAGAGCAATGACTGACAGAGTGGCTAATAGTCCAATGATGGCGATCACTACTAGTAGCTCTACTAGGGTGAAGGCTTTTTTGTTGGGTTTATACATACTATGATTTGTTCCGCTTTTCATAAATATTTTATTATCCTCAAAATACTAATATAACATATAATCAAAATTATTAAAATTAAGCTAATTATTTTTTTCAGTAAAATACCAACTTAAAATCTGATTAGCTATCGGCACGGCAATAGAGCTCCCCTCCCCTCCCTCTTCTACTAAAATAGTAATGGCAATTTGCGGATCGTCACTGGGAGCAAAGCCGGTAAACCAAGCCATGTTAGCCTTAACACTAGACCATTGAGCCGTACCAGTTTTTCCGGAAACTGCTACCGGCACTGATTGCAGACTGCGAGCGCTACCGTTTAAAACCGTCTGGCGCATCCCCTCTCTAACTACGGCCAGAATCTCGGGATCGATAAACTGATCACGAATTATCTCTGGCGGTTGCTCCTTGATCACTTCCAGTTTCTCGTTTAATACATTCTTAACCAAATGAGGCTGATAGAGGGTGCCGCCGTTAGCAATGGCCGCGGTATAATTGGCGACCTGCAAAGGCGTGGTCAGCAGATCACCTTGTCCAATAGAAACGTGATAAGTGTCGCCAATATACCATTGTTCATCCTTAACTCTTTCTTTCCAGGCTGGTGTTGGCAAAAAGCCACTGGCCTCTCCGGGCAAATCGATACCAGTCTTTTCTCCCAGGCCGAAAAGAGCAAAATATTTAATAATTTTATCCATGCCCAATCCTGGAAAATTATTATAGCCGCCGCCGATATAATAGAAGAAAGTGTTAACCGATTCCGCGATAGCCTTTTTAACATCAGTTAATCCATGGCCACCGGCCTTCCAATCCGGGAAAGACCATTGGCCGATCTGTAAGCCACCATTGCTTATCACTGTAGTCTGTGGAGTAATTATCTTCTCGGCTAAAGCCGCCGCCGCCATTACTGGTTTAATAGTTGAACCGGAAGGAAATTCACCAGAGATAGCCCGATTAAATAAAGGACGGTTGGAGTCATTGGCTAATTTTTGATAGGCCTCAACGCCAATGCCACGAGCAAAAGCATTATTATCATACGGCGGCCAGGAAATAAGGGCCAAAACTTCACCGTTTCTAGGATCGAGTGCGATTAAGCTGGCACGACTCTTGCCATTTCGAGCCAAAACATCAGCCAAAACCGCCTCGGCCTGTTGCTGCAAACTCAAATCTAAACCAAGTTGTAAATGATGTCCGTCTTGAGGAGCAGTTTGACTGACAATCTTTTTTTCTCGGCCCAAGGCGTCTACTTCAATATTCTTCTCTCCCTTCTGACCACGCAATTCTTCCTCGTAGCTATACTCTAAACCGGTCTTGCCCAAATAATCGATCGGCGAATATGATGATCGCTTAGCCGCCAACTCCTCAACGCTTATCTTGCCGGTATAACCCAAAACATGAGATAGGCTGCGATTAGGCTCGGAGGAATTAACATCACTTAAGTAATACCTTCGAGTCTTGGTAGCTAAATAGACACCCGGGCTCTGATCAGCGGCTAAAAACAGTCGCAAGGCCACATCATAGTCTAAATTATCTTCTAAAAATAAAGGCTGGTAAGCATCTAGGGAATTTATTTTAACACTATCTATATGGCTTTTTAATTCATAGAAAGTTAAATTGTCAGCAATTAATTCTAAGCTGCTGGTTCCGCCCACAAACTCAACGCTATCCTCTTGACGATCGAGAATTAAGCTCAGGCGCCTGATCAATAAATCACGCTCCGCTTGCTCTGACGGTAATTGGTTAGGAATTACGTAAAGCAGGAAATTGGCCTCATTGCGAACTAACGGCTTGAGTTCACGATCATAGATAATGCCTCTTTTGGGTTCAATATTAACTACCTTCAAACGATTTCCCTCGGCTAAAGAATAGTAGTGGCCGCCACGAATAATTTGTAGCCAGAATACCCGAACTAGCAAGAGAGACAAAAGGCAAATTAAAAATATAACCAAATAGCGTCTCTTATCCAAATCAAAAGTTCGGCGCAACATATCTTTTTCATTATTGCCCGACAAAAAACTCTCCTCGGCCCAGTTACTCTGATACACTGGATCCTCTAAATTAGCAAAAGGAATCTTGCCGGAACGAATTAGGAACGGATTGCCGTGACGTTTCTTTTGTATCAAGCTGTCTCTTTTCATAGGTTTCTCGTTGATAAAATCATAACACAAAAGGCTAGGGATTTGAAAGGCCAAAAAAACAGCCTCAAAAACGGATAATCTCCATAATTAATTTATTAGTGTTTTAGCTAAATTTCA
Organism: uncultured Gammaproteobacteria bacterium; assembly: GCA_964517555.1. Lineage (GTDB taxonomy): Bacteria > Patescibacteriota > Patescibacteriia > Patescibacteriales > UBA12465 > DAONDZ01. The sequence goes on along the minus strand of CAZFEF010000028.1, from coordinate 5,580 downwards.
GTTCTAAAATTATAAAATAGTACCGTTAACAAAGGAGGTACTAATGTCTTTATCAAAGTTCTGCCACTATCACCCCTGCCAAAGGCCCAAGGAAATGGAACCCTGCCCAGCGCAAGGGCCACTAGGAGTCGCGGGCAGCATTAATCTATGCTTCAGCCATAACCACAACTGCCGTTATCGCCACTCCCAAGCCTGGGGTTGTTATGACTGGGAGGACATTCTTTTTCCTGTCAATTGGGAGGAAACAGAAGAAGCCTCGTCAACAAAAAAATGAGGGCGGCGCCCAATCTCCGCCCTCTTTCTAAATTAAGTAATTTATTCAACAAAGACTTTTGCTCCTCGCTTTTAAAGGTCGAGCGAGGAAAAAGTAATTTGACATATTTAGTTAAGTAATCCTAAAATTATGATAGAACTAATTAAAAAACTATTACGCCCAAGAGTTGATTCTCCAGCCGAAAGCGGAAACTACATCCCTTGGCACGAATAAGTTATGCTCAATCTCAAAAAGCGATGGCAGACGGAAGAATTAGCTTCGAGCCAAAAAATTCTAAAAACCCTGCTAATTTTATCGTTAATCCTAACCACCTGCGCCACTATTATTCTATGGTTGGACAAAATACATTACGGATCAAACTATCATGGCCTATCGCCTTTTTGGGGAATGGGAATTATCACCTTCTTCGCTATTCTTTATCGACTCAACCGGAAATTCACTACCTTATCCAGCTCCCTATTTATTGCCAGCTATTTTCTGCTTAACTCCTATTTCGCCTATCTCTGGGGGATAGAATTACCGATGGTAATTATTTTCTATCTTCTCTTAGTAGTGATGACTGCCATCTTGCGAGGCGCCCGAGGCGGTTGGATAATGGCCGGAGCCACTTCCGTAATCCTATTTACCGGAGCAATATTGGAAAGCCAGAAAATATTAACACCGAATCTTTATTGGCGCCTTAACCCGGCTAACCTCGGCGATGCTATTCCGGAAATAATTATTATCATAATCATCGCCACTATCTGCACTCTCTATGCCCGCCAAATTCGCCAATCGCTAAAGAGGGCCTGGCGTTCGGAAGATTTACTCCGTCAAGAAAGGGATAATCTAGAAGAAACCGTAGCCGCTAGAACCGAAGAATTACAAAAAGCTCAATTAGAGAAAATGACTCACTTGTACCGCCTGGCTGAATTCGGCCGTCTGGCGGCCGGTATCTTCCATGATTTAATCAATCCCTTAACTGCGATTAACGCTAATTTGAGACAAATAGAAAAAACCGAATCCGGGCCGGCACCGATACCGTCAGCTAATCTGCAACGAGCCTTAAGAGCCACGAAGAGAATGGAAGACTTCGTCGTTACTCTCAAAAAACAATTAAAAGCCGAGAGCCGAGTAACCGCCTTCTCGATAGAGGAAGAAATAAAGCAAGTGATAATACTCCTAAATTATCCATTAACTAAAAACGGGCTCGCTTGTGATTTTAAAACCACTGGTGCCTTTTGGCTGACCGGGGATCCAATTAAATTTAGCCAAATAATAATGAACTTAACCGCCAACGCCATTGATTCCTATAGCAACAAAAACGGACCGCATAAAGCTATAGAGATCAGAATTAAGAAGCACGAACAGAATATATTAATCTCCGTCCAGGACTACGGCACCGGTATCACTGACGAGAATCAAGCCAAAATATTCGAACCATTTTTTAGCACTAAGCCCGATAAAGGTTTAGGAATCGGCCTATCTGCCGCTAAAAATATTATCGAGAAAGACTACGGCGGCCAAATAAATTTCCAGAGCCAAATAGGAAGTGGCACTAAATTCACAATCAGCCTGCCCTGCAAACATGAATCCTCAAAAACGCATTAGCTTTTTAATTAACCAAGACCAATTATTAAGGTCGCGCTTCCAATCATCACTTAATTCCGGCTTCATATATCTAGCAACCGCTAAACCAAAACTTTCCCCAAGGCAATGGGCCATAATTGTTTGTCTGCTAGAAACTATCGGAAGCGATGATCAATTATCATATTATAATCAAGCTGGCAAAACTGATCCGCAGTTAACCAAGCAAATCCAAAAATTCTTAGCTGATAACCAAATAATCCCGACCGGTCATTATATCGACTTGGCTAAAAAAATAACCGAACCGATAATGGCTCAAATTGAGCTCTGGCCGGAGATTATGAAAACGGAAGCCAAGAAACAATTAACCCGCACTAAAACTAGAGATCAAGAACAGGAAATCAGTCTTCTAACCCATCGGTTCTTCGCCTCACTGGATCCCAAATGGCAATCACTAGTTGAGCCATCACTACCGATTAAATTAGGACGAATAAATTATTTACTCTGGACCGCCTATACCATCTTTGATGACATCATTGATCAAGAAATAGACCCCATGACTCTGGTTATTGGCTTAGAATTTCTACGTCTAGCTAATAATTTATTAGGAGGTATAAAAGTCAGCCCCGAAACTAAAAAAATGATAGACGTTATTTTTTCAGACCTAAACCAGGGGCAAATGATAACTGCTAAAACAACAATAGAATTAGCCCGCAAATCTCTAGCACCGGCCTTAGGCCCCCTAATTATCTTAGAAGCTCTACCAATCCTCGAAAGAAGCTCTAACCAAAAAAATTGGCTAAATTATATGCGCTGTTATCACGGCCTCAGACAATTACATGACGACCTCCGAGATCGCAAAGAAGATCAGATAAGTGGCAACGATAATTATCTCAATCGACAATTAAATGGCGACTTGCCCAGAGCCGAAAAAGAAATCAACCTCTTGGTAGCTGCGGGGAAAAAATATCTAGCTCAAATTACCGCCTTAACTACCAAGCAATACTTCCATCGCTTACTAGATAAATGCCTCATAGGACGAAATAACAAAGAACGCCAACTTTTCATTCGTCATTATTATGACCTAAAAAGCCGCATTGAGTAAATGCGGCTTTTGCTAGAAAATATATTTAACGTTTTAAAGAATCACGAATTTCAGTTAACAGAGCTATTTCCGGTGAAGGAGCCGCTGGAGTGGCTGCCTCTTTCTTTTTAATTCGATTTAAAGCCTTAATGGCAATAAAAATAACTAAAGCGATAATAACAAAATCAACTACCGCCTGAAGAAAGGCACCAATATTCATAATAATAGTCTCCCCGGTCTTAATCTGGATGGCGCTAAAATCAACCCCGCCCAAAAGCCACCCTAAGGGCGGCATCAAGACATCGGCCACTAAAGAGGTGACTATTTTACCGAAAGCGCCACCAATGATAACCGCTACAGCCAAATCAACCACGTTACCTTTGACGGCGAACTCTTTAAACTCATTAATAAATTTCATAAATTTGAAGTTAAATTATATAAAACCCACTGGCAATAATCAGCCAGCGGGTCAAAAAATCAAGAGATAAACCGAATCTCTAAACTACGAAAACCAAAAGGGTTTATTCGAGACTGCGGTTCGCCGCGAAACACAATGAAGTGTAAATGATCGCGATCGGTCCAGCCGGTTTTACCGACTCGAGCAATTTCCTGTCCCGCTCTTACCAGGCTCCCAATTTTTAGGTTGAAGCCTCTGACCGAGCCCTGGGCCAAATGACAATACTGAGAAAACTCCACTTGTCTCCCTGGCAGAGTATGGGCGATTGTCAGATAATTCAATCGAGACCGGTATTCAGGATTATCTCCCCATTCGTTAAAAGTATCAATTACCTCTACTATCCGGCCGTCGTTAGCGGCCAGAACCGATGAACCATCCATGACCAGAAAATCTAAGGCCTGGTTGAATGGACCGATATGAGATTCAGGACTGACAGTCACTAAAAAATTGCCGACCGACCGCAAATCTTTAGCCGGTATACCGCGAGACAAAACCGCCAATTCTTCTGGGCTGGGCAAATCCTTGAGGGACAAGGGGTAATGATAAATCAAAGAACTAGTTTCAACTTGTTGCCAAGTTGGATTTCCGGCGTGTTGCCGCAATTCGTCCATAGCTATTATCCTCCTTTTTAAACAGTTAATATTAGTATTCATAAATAATACTTGAACATGGTACACCGGTAATTAGTGACTGTCAATCTTGGAAGATAGCAACTGTCTGACGAAATAGGTTAAGTCAGTAGCGGCAAAATGAAAAACATAAGGAATAAAACGAGACTGCTCTGCTTCATCTAACTGAGGTAATTTTAACAGCGGCCAAGGTTCAAAACCGATAGCCTTGCCGGCCTCAATCTTCAAGTCCGAAATCGAACCGGAATAAAAATACAAATACCGAGAATTAAAAACCCGGTTAATCTTGTTCGTCTTCTTGTCCTCCGAAGATTTCTGAATTTTGTTAATAAAAATCAAATCAGATAAAGATAACTTCAACCCAGTCTCTTCTTCGACCTCCTTGAGAGCCGCCTCTTCATAACTCTCGCCAATTTCCACATGGCCGCCGACAGTAGCATCCAATAAATCAGGATAAGTATCTTTGTCTTTAGCTCGATGCTGAAAAATCACTTCGCCTTGAGGGGTAATGAAATAAACATGAATTTCTCTATGCCATAAACCGCGCCGATGGATTTCTTCTCTGGATTCCTGCCCAATTATTTGATCGTGATCATCAACCACGTTCAATAGCTCTGTCATAAAATCAAAAAAATAAAGCCGGGGCTCCGGCAATGAATTCTAAATTAAATAATAATTAACGACACAAGGCCCGACGGGTCTGGGGGCCGAAAATACCGATAGCATTAATCCGATTAGCTTTCTGAAAATTAATTAACGCCCTCCTTGTTGCCGGTCCAAAAACTCCGTTTGGCCTAGCAGATAAGAATCCCTTATTAACCAGAAGAGTTTGCAAGACTTTAACTTCAAAACCACGGTTACCGAAACTTAAACTCCGGCTAGGACAGAGAGAATATTGAGTAGATATCGGTTGGCTAGGAATCGGTGAAACTGGCTGGTTATTCTTCTGAGAGTCATTTCCGGTTGGCTCGACAATAGTTGGTTGAGAATATTGTACAGTTTTAGAAACCTGGCCCAATAATTGACCATTATGCCCATAAAATCTAACGTAAATTTCTCTGGTGCCGTAACAATTAACCTGAGTATAGCCGGACAAAGAACAAACATCCCAAGATAGTTCCGGCCGATAGCTGATCAGGTTAACACTATCGTCAAACAAAGGTGAATTAGAAATAGCGACCCAACCGATATTACTAGTATTGGGATTCAAGGTTAAATTAACCTGACGATCATCGGTGGTATCTGCCCCCTGGTCAATAATTATTTCCGAACTAAAATTATCAGACGATGGTGACGGAGCCGAATAGACAACGCTGTTATTAGCATTACCCGAAGAAGGGGTGGGAGGCGCTACCGGCGTAGCCACTGAAAGAGCAACGTCATTAGTTTGATAACCTAAGATATTAGTTGCTACTACCGCTAAGTCGTAGGCTACTCCGTTGGTTAACCCGGTTATTGTCCCTGAAGTTTCCGTGGATACTCCTCCGAGAAGAAATATCGAAACATTTAAACGAAATTGTTGAGGAAATTAAACTTTGGTCGATGTTTTTGACATTGATAAATTAATATT
>CAZFEF010000027.1:0-8191 GCA_964517555.1 uncultured Gammaproteobacteria bacterium | reverse complement strand
GTTTTTTTGGGCGTAAGCCCTGGATACCACGTCCGTAAGGGCGTGGAGGTTCATTTAGATGGTATTTATTTTATTGCCAGTTTATACAACCCCTCACCATCGCCGTTTAGGGCAGTGAAATAGAGAGTGTCGCCCTTAGGGCTAAGTATTGGAGTTTCTAGCCGCTTCATTTTAACCAATTGAGTGATATGGCTGCGATCTTTGAGGTCGATTAAATAAATGCTTTCGGAGGTGGAATAAATAGCGAAACCTTTGGGGTGGAATATTAGGCTATTTAACACTTGACTGCTTCTGGTAATAATTGATTTTTGGCCGCTTTTAATGTTGAAAAGATAGATTTCTAGATCATTGGCATAAAGGATCTGCTCGCTGTTGATAATTGTGAAGTACTTGATGTCTTTGGGGATAATGATGTTAGCTCCATTTAAAAGGTCTTTATCTGGTTCTGAGCCTAAGGTTATGTTGACTTCTTTTTCGGTTTTGAGGTTGATAATTTTTTGGTCATTTTCTAAAATTAGATTCTGACCGTCAGCGGTGAATTTGATTTTTTGCAGTTTGGCTTCTCTGATTTTTAACGGATCATCTTGGCGGAAGAGATTGATGTCTTCGACATAGGCGGCTGATCCCGGAAAAATGTTGACCGTCTTTTTATAGGGCCAATAGCCTTCCTTGGTAATTTCCAGGAAGTATTCTCCTGGTAGGAGATTTTTTATCTTTATTGGTGTCTGATAATTTTTTTTGCCAAAAATACTATTACCATTTTTTATTTCCTTGTCTCCATGGCCAATTAGAGCCACCTGAGCTCCGGCTGGCTCGGAATCGAGAAACAAGGCTCCAGTTTTTTGCAGGAGTTTATTAAATTTAATAGGCCAATTGAGGTTGAAGCGATAGCCGGTGGCGTATAATGAGATGGTGATAGTGGCTAAAATAAAAATAACCACTAAAGACCAAAATAATAGACGCCGGCGACGGTGGTTTAACATAAATTAGTCGATGATTTTGATGTCGGCTCCGATACTCTTTAGACGTTCATAGATATTTTCGTAGCCTCGGTCAATGGAATAGGAGTTTCTCAAGATCGATTTTCCTTTAGCGGCTAGCATGGCAATCAAAAGGTTGATCGCCGGGCGCAAAGCCGGGGGACAGATAATTTCGTTAGCCTTCAATTCGGTCGGCCCAGAAACGGTCACTCGATGAGGATCGTGAAGCATGATATTGGCTCCGAGGCGGGCGATTTCGATATAATAAATAGCGCGATTTTCATAAACCCAGTCGTGGACCAAGGTATCACCCTCGGCTTGAGTCAGGATCGGAATAAATAGTGGCAGATTGTCGATGTTTAAGCCTGGATAGGGTAAGGGGTGGAGTTTGTCGGGTAGAGCTTTTAAGTGACTAGGGGTGATTTCAATGTCGACTAGATCAAATTGCCCGTTAGCTGATTTATAACTTTTTCCAATTTTAAATTTTTGTCCCATGACAATTAGTTTTTCTAGCTCCAAACGAAGGAAATCGATTGGACAATTGGTGACCGTCAATTTGGAGTGGGTGGTGATGGCGATGGAAATGAAGGCCATAGATTCTATCGGGTCTGGCATGATCGGATAGCTAATCGGTTTGAGCTTAGCCACTCCACTTATTTTTAATTTATTCGATCCAATCCACTCAATTTTAGCCCCGGCTTTTTTTAGAAAATAGATTAGATCCTGAACCATGTAGTTGGAAGAGGCTAAGTTGATAATCGTTGTTCCTTTAGCTAGGGCCGCGACCATGATAGCGCACTCAGTAGCTGTGTCGCCGCTTTCATACATAGTGAATTCTGTCCCGCGGCGGCTATGAGAATTGATTTGATAGGCGGTAGTGGTTTCTTTAACCTTGACTCCTAAATAATCCAAGGCGATGATGAAGGGATTAACGGTTCTTTTTCCCAGCTTACAACCACCGGCCCTAGGCAAAGAGAATTCTTTCATTTGGCCAGCCAAAGAACCCATTAAGAGCAGGGCAGAACGAGTTTTAATAAAAGATTCTTGGTTGAGAGTCTTTAATGATAATTTGCCGGAATTAATAACGGTTAAATCATGATCGTTAGTCCAGGAGATCTTCATTCCTAGAGAAGTTAGAACTTCTATGATTCTGTAAACTTCTTCTATTTTAGGCACCGATTTTAAAATAGTTTTGCCCTTAATCATGGCGCAAGCGCATAAAATAGCTACCGCCGAATTTTTGGCGCTGTTAGTTTTGATTTTGCCACTAAGCTTCTTTTGCCCAGTAATTAACAAATTGGCCATATTTTTAGTATTTTTAGGCTATTTATGAGATTATTATCAGTTTATACTATTTGTTGACATTTTTCAAATCTGTGATATGATGGAGGAGTATTTTTTATTTCTAACCCCCATTATATGGCTAAAATTGCAGTAATCAAAACCGGTGGCAAGCAATATCCGGTGCTTGAGGGACAGACCCTTAAAGTAGAAAAATTGGAAAAAAATATCGGTGATACCGTTACTTTGGAAACCTTGTTAATCGCTGATGATAGCGGTAAAGATTTAAATTTAGGTCAGCCGTCGCTAGGCGAAAAGGTTAAGGCCGAAGTTACCGCCCAAGGAAAAGCCAAGAAAGTAACCGTGGTTAAATACAAGAACAAGATTAGATATAAGAGAACTCTGGGACATCGTCAGCCTTATACCACCTTGAAAATAACCGCTATTGCTTAATTTTTATCTCTAAAAACACCCGCTACTAGCGGGTGTTTTGTTATAGAGTATTCCTGAATTTTAAAGCGTTGCCTAAAGTCAGCTCATCAGCATATTCCAAGTTAGCTCCCGAGGGTAGTCCTCGGGCTAACTTGGAAACGGTAACTTGCGGGTGTTTTAATATCTTAGCTAAGTACAAAGCTGTTGTTTCGCCTTCCAGTGTAGGAGAAAGGGCTAGAATAATTTCTAGTTTCTGACCGCGACGCAATAATTCATTGACCTTATCCGCCAATTGTTTGGTGCGCAAATCTTCGGGCTTGATATTGTCTATGGTGTCAATTAAGCCACCTAGAATAAAATAGCGTCCATTATATTGTTTGGTATTTTCTACACTTAAAAGATCCTGAAAATTAGCTACGATGCATAATAACTCATTCTGGCGATGAGGGTCAGAGCAAATGGCGCAAGGGGTCTTCTCGCTGATAGAGCCACATTCCAGGCAAATGCTTAGGCCGTTTTTTAATCCGGTTAATTTATCGCCGAAATCTTTCAGCCAACTTGAATCTTTTTTTAGCAAATGAAAAGCATAACGCTCGGCAGTTTTAGGTCCGACGCCGGGTAATTGGCTGAAATATTCAATTAAGGCCTTGAGGGCTGACGGATAGGTCATAGCTTGACAGGAGGTGATTATTAAATTAAGATAATTAACCTCGTACTTTTATTCTATTATTAACCCAAAATTACCGTGTAATGATGTTTAAAAAAATTATCCCACAGAAAGAGAAAGCTAAACAGCCAGGTCCGGCCATCGTTTCCTGCGAAAAGACTTTGGTGGCCATTCAGTCCAAGAAGAGTCAGAGAGTGTATCATGTGCCCATTACTTTTGTCGGGTCATGGCGCAAGCGCATTCAGTTAGGTGTCTCGCTGGATTTGAACAGCCATGCCGGCAAATCGGTATTCTACTACGGACCGCGGAAAAACCAAAGCCGGAAAAGCTTCATCCCGCCTGAGGCCACTTTGCCTCCGAGCAAGGGAAGCTACAAAATTGTAAAGATATACCGGGCTGCGTAAGCTGCGAAAAAGATCGGATAATTCATGAGCCGTTTCGAAAGAAGCGGCTTTTGTATTAGTTTAAGCCGGGAAAGCCACCCATCTCTTGCATTTTTTTGGCCATGATCTTCTGGGTTTGCTTAATGCCGTCGTTTACCAAGTCTTTCATGGTTCTAGCTAATACTTCCTTGTCTAAGTTCTCGGAGATGTTTAGAGAAGTAATTTCTAGGTTACCGTTCATGGTTAGCTTTATGCCATTCTTCTCCAAATTGATGTTTTCTTGGGAGAGCGCAGATTGCATTTGCTTGGCCTGACTGCGGAGGTCTTTGATTTGTTTTAATTTGTTGAACATAGGTTTAATTAAGATTCTTTAGTTTTAGACATGTTTTTAAAGCTGGCAGTTTCCTCGGAGAAATAAAGATCGATCTTTCCGGTGGGGCCGTTACGATGTTTGGCGATATGGATTTCGGCTTTGTGCCTTTCTTCTAAAGGCAAATCTTGAGGATTATATGAGCGGTCAGCGGCTTTGCGATAGATAAACATTACCACATCGGCATCTTGTTCGATAGAGCCCGAATCTCGGAGGTGGGATAATTTAGGGATGGCTGGTCCGCCTTGTTGTTCGACGCCACGAGAGAGTTGGGCTAAGGCCAATACTGGCAAGTCTAGTTCTCTGGCTATTCCTTTCAGTCCGCGACTGATTTCTGAGATTTCTTGCACCCGATTGGTTTCTCCGTATTTACCTCGTCCTTCCATCAATTGTAAGTAGTCGATTACTATTAATCCTAGACCTTTTTCCATTTGCAAGCGACGGCATTTGGCTCTAATTTCCATAATCGAAAGAGAAGGGGAGTCATCAATATAAATCGGGGCTTCTGATAATTGTCCCATGGCTTCGGAGAGTTTAGTAAAGTCATTGTCATCTTCGCGGTCAGATAGGTTGCCGGTGCGTAATTTCCAAAGATTGATATTAGCCTGAGAGCAGAGCATGCGATCTACTAATTGTTCTTTACTCATTTCCAAAGAGAAGATGCCCACGCCTTTCTTGCTTTTAGTGGCGGCTTGGCGGGCGATATCTAAAGCTAAGGCAGTTTTACCAACACTGGGACGAGCGGCTAGAATAATCAGGTCTGATTTTTGTAATCCAGCCAAGAGATTATCCAAATCATGAAAACCGGTAGATAGGCCACGAAGTTTACCGCTGCGCTTGTGCATCTCATCGATTCTTTCAAAGGCTTCTGACAAGAGGCCGTCAATGGCTACAAAAGAATTTTTTAAATATTTTCTGGAAACACTAAACACCCGGCGTTCGACATCATCTAACACTTCCTCTATTTCCTTTTCTTCCTGGAAACTCAAATCCATTATTTCGGAGGCGGCATTTTGCAGGCGACGCAGGGTAGCTTTTCGCTGGATTAAGTTGGCGTAGTTGGTGACGTTGGCTGAGGTGGCTGATAGGGTGGAAAGTTTAGCCAGGTAACTGCGGCCGCCAATATCTTTGAGTTTCTTTTTTTCTTCTAGACGGTTAGAGAGGGTAACGATATCAATCGGTTCTCGATTTTCAAATAATTCTCGGATAGTCTCATAGATTATCTGGTGGCTTTCTTTATAGAAATCAATAGGTAAAATAATATCTGCCACTTTAGTAATGGCATCTTTATCGATCATTAAGCAACTCAAAAAAGACTGTTCGGCTTCCAAGTTTTGAGGTGGCACTTTGCCTAATATTTTGTCTTCTTTTTCGGCCATATAATTATCTTTTAACTCTTTTTATCTTAATGTATTTGTTTGGTTTTATCAAGCAGAGCTTTCCCCCCTTTTTCCCCTGATTATCCCCTTGACTCTAGGATATTTTCATGTTATTTTTAGAAAGATATTATCGATCCGTACCTTAACCAAAACTTAATTTATGGGAATAGACAACCATCCGGCAGAGATTATTTTTAAAAACGGTGAAATACTTCTGCGGGAACTTAGTCCAGAAGAACAACATTCTCTAACCTTTATCATGAATCATTTGCATTCTTTGCAGAATTTCTATCTGCATCCGGAAACCGGCGAGTCTTATCCGCCCGTTATTCTAGATTTCATTGAGGCTTCTTCTTTAAGATTGGTGCATAAAATCAAGAAAAGTTTTGCCTACAAAGGAATTGATGATCCTTTCGGTTTCCGTCGTATTAATGGAAGTGGGGAGGTTGGCTTAATCATCGGCAGTCTCCAGCTACAACAGGAGGGAACCTTCTTGATACCGGAAATCCTTTTACCCCTAAACTACCAGGCCGCCGTTACCTGGGCCCGAAATTATATAAAAAAAACCGATTGATCGGTTTTTTTCATTTGAGCCATCTGTCGGGTTCGAACCGACGACCTACTGCTTACAAGGCAGTTGCTCTACCAGCTGAGCTAAGATGGCATTAATACTACTATAACTAATTTAGTTTTTGGGGGCAAGGGGTGGAAATAGAAAAAGGTCCTGATGGACCTTTTTATTATTTGTCGTTTTTTATTCGTTACTTCGAATTGTCTCAAAATAGACGATGATGTCTTCGCCTTCGCCGAATTTGAGGTCTGAATCGCATAATTCGAAATTCCAATATGATGAGCTTTGGATGTAGCAAACCAGGGGCAGATTGCCACTGTTTTTTTTGAACCAGAGCTGCTTTGAGGTGTCTACGCCCAGGATATTCGCTCCCCGATTATTGTTCCGGTTAGTTTTGGTTATGTGCCAATCAATGCGCCGGGGGAAATATCTCTCTCCCTGCTCGAAGGCCAAAAGCAAGCCGAAGATGTTGGGGAGCAGCCCATTCTTATCCATAATGTAGTAATTGATATCTTCCAGTTTCCAGTCGCCGAACAGTGTTTCCATTTTGGCGTTGTATTCTTGTCCGGGTAGAAATTTTTCGCTGCCCTGGAAATGGCGGTCGATCATATCGTATCCGAATTTATAGAATGAATCCGGATTTCTTTCTTTGAACCCGAGGATGGTGGGTTTTTCCGGAACAATGATTTGGAATTTAGCGATTTCCTTTGTTTTTCTTTCCATAGCTTATTGTTTTTAAATGTACGTGTTGACCAAGTATATTATTATGATTACGGCTTTTTGTCAATTATTAAAAAACGGTAGCTGGGGAGCTACCGTTCTTTGCGTGTCTCTTTGACCTTTATTTTGTTGCCGAGAATATCGGCTCTTTCACGGTTATGGTCGTCTTCACCTTCACTCCAAAAATTTCCTCCGGAGCAACCAGGCTTTCGGCCACGCTGTTTAAGAATTTGGGGGTTGGCATCGTTCCGTCCATATATTCTGCCAAAAGGACGGGCATCTCATCGATTTTTTCTCGGTTGATAATACCAAAACCCCTAATCAGAATATCTTCCATGTCAAAATAATGCCCGCCTTTTCTAACGGAAGAGTTTATCTCATTTTTTGGATCGGTCGCGACCGAAAGCAGGTCCAGCTTGCCCCATGATATAACTTCGAAATTCAGTTTAAGCGGTATTTTGGCAGTGGCGTTTTGGTGCCTGATAGAAAAACTGGCCGCGGTATTTATTTCTTTTTTGTAACTTCCTTCCCACCGGAGTACGTATTTTTTCCCTTTAATCCAGGTTGGTCCATCGATGATTTGGAGTGAGTTATTCTTGTCGAGAATACCACAAGCAACCATTGAAGTGTCCAGATCAAGAAGACCGTCATGGGGAGGGCGCATAATGAATATGCTCCGGAGAATGTATATAGCAATAACGTGGGTGACGATTGTCGCTACTCCGATTAGTATCGGCAATTTTTCCGGAGCCCAGCTGCCGACTATGAGGCTGTAGATAACGTATTGCAATCCCCAGATCAATGCAAAGAATACAGTGCTCAAGAAGATGGGGCTGTAGCTAAAAACCAAAATATAGTTTTTGATGAAAGCTACCGATTTTTTGGGTGTTCCTGTTTTTTCAGTCATCGTTTTCTGTGTTTGTATTTGTTTGTTTTTAATGTTCCAAAATTAACCGGGTATAGTATTATAATATTGTATTTTTGTCAAGCATAAAAAGATAAAATTAAAAGAGGCTTTTTAGGAAAGCCCCTTTATTTACTCTTCTTTAGCGAGGAGAGGTTCTTATTCCATCTCAAAGATTCTAGTTTCCTAGTATCGAGAGATTATTACCCTTTTATAGAACTTTCGGTTCCAACCCCTGCTTTTTGAATTAGCCTTTCTGCGAGAACATTTCGTTCACTGCATCCAATGTCAATTCTTTGTAGAGCGCCGAGATTTCTTCCTTGGTAACACCAAGGGCCTTTAATTTTTCGGCGCCTTCCCCGACTCGGCGGTTGAATTCTGTCCGATTAAGACGAACATGGTCGGTTTTAACTTGTTCTCTCAGAACAATAAGGGCTATTTCTCCCTTTCTTTTTAAATACCTTACCAGGAAACCCCGTGTGTAGTTGGGGCGAGAAGCGAGCC
>CAZFEF010000026.1:2767-8243 GCA_964517555.1 uncultured Gammaproteobacteria bacterium | reverse complement strand
TATGGAAAAAGCTACCTGTTAGGGTAGCTTTTGGAGTGCGGGGAGGACGTCATTTTTTAATACAACTATATGAATATGCGCATTAATAGCTAAGATTGACAGAAGCTGATTTTAGCGGTATATTTTTTAGTTCGATAAGTATTGTTGAACTTTAAAAAATAAATATCAATATCATAAACACTAGCAAGCCATGAATGTAAAACTAAAAAGTTTATTGTTAATTCTATTATTCTTAGTGATGGCGTCTTGCCACAAAGAGAAAGCAAAAGTAATTATTACTTCTGAAGTAGATCATCAAGAAGGGTATTATCAGGAGAATATTGAAACCGTTTATATCAAAGGTATTCCGGTTGAGAGAGACAACGGTTATGCTGTTTCTGGGCGGTGGTATTTCGAAGTTAGGGATGTCAAAGATACTAATGGCACAAACATTCGCAGCGTTCATGTTGATGATGGTATCTGGGGTGATGACAGCTACAAGAAGGGCGACACTCTAGAGATAAGCCTTGAGGAGTATCATGAGATATTTGATGGCCCACCTCAAGAAAAAAATCAATCTGGAGCTAATCACGGTTGGGTTATCATTATCAATAATGTGAATAACAACGTCGTTACTTCGGATACCATCTATGAATGAGCTTTGAGGTCGGGCAAGTTTTCGCCCCAGATTTAATGAGGAAATGTTTTTAAAATTCGGCTATTTATACGCTGAATTTTTTATTTTTCCAAATAGTCTACTATAAATCTTTATTATTGACAGATATTAATTAAAATGTTATTATGTCAAAACATTAACAATCAAATATATTATTACGATGGCAATAAGTGGTGAAGCACGTCGATTGATTAATAAAACAATTGAGTTCTATTTCGATAGAATGGCGGAAATCAATGAAATGGCCGCCCAATGTATCCGTAATAGTAGCGGCCTGGTCTATGCCTCGTATTCTGATGAGGAATTGGTAGGTATGCTAAAGACTGGCGATGATTCGGATCGTTTAGTGGTGGTAATTGACGCCTTATCTTCCAGAATTCGCTATGATAATATTAGGGACGCTTGCCTAGATATTTTGAGAGAAACCGATAACCAGATAGTGGCTATCAAATTGATTGAAATATTGAGGCCTTGTCTTGGTTACGATCATATCAGGGACGCCTTCTTAGATATTTTGCGAAAATCAGAAGACAAGATGGTTAAAATAAATTTAGCCTACGCCCTAAAATCAAAATTGGGATACAATCATGTTTGGCAAGTTTATTTAGAAGTGCTGGAGAAATCAAATGATGATGATTTGACCATGGCTTTGGTTCAATGTTTGCAGGTGGCAAAAGGATACAGCGCTGTTTCAAACGCCATTCGAAAAAAGCTTGGGGAATGATAATCCCAATATCGAACAAACGGTCTGAAATTTGCTGAAAAGTAAATTAATAGGGCCGTTTTTAATTTTTCTGGACCCACTCGGTTATTTGTGGTAGATTTGAATTATATTTTATACTATGGAATATCTTGATATATTTGACGAAAGCGGAAATTCGTTAGGTGTAAAGAAAACCAAGAGCGAGGCTCATTCTCAGGGCTTGTGGCATAAAAATGCCCATGTCTGGATTATAAATTCCAAAAAAGAAGTGCTTTTGCAAAAACGCTCTCTGATTGTTGAAAACCATCCCGATCTTTGGGATATATCTGCCGCTGGCCATGTAAGTTCTGGACAAGATATAATCTATACCGCTCTTAGGGAGACCGAAGAAGAGATTGGCTTAAAATTAGATCCGAGTCAACTTATTCCCATCGGTATTATCAAGGAGATGAGCAGAGTGGGGGATTATATTAATAATGAGTTTAATTCGATTTTTGTAGTTAGAATGGATTTAGATCCGGAAAAAATTGAAAAACAGGAAGAGGTGTCGGAGGTAAAATTCATATCATATAAAATATTAAAAGAGATTGTAGAATCTGGAGATAAAACCTTTGTGCCGCATCCTCAAGAATATCAATTATTATTTAATTATTTAGATAAAAATTAATTTAAAGATATGATTAAAGATGTTGTCAAGAAAATTGTTAAGGATAAGTATCGAGAAATAGCAACCAGCACCTCTGCTTGTGGCTGTGGTTGCAGTTGTAATAGTGCCAGTAGTATTTCTAAAAATATTGGTTATTCCGAAGAAGAGTTAAGGCTGGTTGGCGAAGCAAACTTAGGTTTAGGTTGTGGCAATCCTCTATCTTTCGGAAATATAAAAGCGGGAGACATAGTTTTAGATTTAGGTGCTGGGGCAGGAATTGATGCTCTTTTGGCGGCTCAAAAAGTAGGACCTCAGGGAAAGGTTATCGGTATCGATATGACCGCTGAAATGGTCGAACGGGCAAGAAATAACGCTCAAAAACAAAAAATAACTAATGTTGAATTTTTATTAGGTGAAATAGAAAATTTACCATTGCCAGATAATTTTGTTGATACAATTATTACTAATTGTGTTATAAATCTTAGTCCTGATAAAGATAAGGCTTTTAGTGAGGCGTATCGAGTCTTGAAGCCAGGCGGAAAGATTTATCTTTCGGATATAGTTTTATTAGCAGAGTTATCAGAGTCCCAGAGAAATGACGAAAACCTTCTGTCCGGTTGCGTGGCCGGAGCTTTATTAAAAGAAGAATATTTAGATAAAATAAAACGAGCGGGATTCCAGGTGCGAATTTTGAATGAAAATACAAAAATTAGCAAAGAGCAATATAATGGCATTGCCCTGGAGAGTTTGATGGTTGAGCTGGTAAAAAAGCCAACCATTGGACTTTTTGGAACTTGCGGCAATAGCCAGTGGCGTGAACCATTTATTACCAAGTATAAACAATTGGGAATTCAATTTTTTAATCCCCAGGTTAAAGATTGGAAACCAGAATTAGCGGCAGTAGAGGCACAGCATTTGGCTAATGATAAAATTATTCTTTTTCCTATTACCAATGAAACCTATGCTACGGTAGCATTGTCTGAGGTTGGGTTTTTAGTTTTAAATGCCATTAAACCTGATGATCGCAAAAGCTTCGTGGTGATGATTCAGGAAGATCTGAACCCAGAACTAAACGATCCAATTGCCCGCGAAGAATCACTCCGGGCTCGAGTTTTAGTTTTAGAGCACCTACGTCATTTGCGACTCAGTAATCTCTATATAGTCGACACCTTAGAGGAGATGCTAGATATCAGTCTCAAGCTTTATCAGGATGTAGAGATCACTGCTTCATTGGAGAAATTTAATCCTCATCACTAAAGAAATTTGGTCCTCAGATTCGATTAAAAAATCATTCATAGGCTTTTCTGATATAGTCCTTTAAAGCTCTGTGGCTATTGAAGTGGGAAGCGTTAGAGGAGATTGTCTGTTGTTGGATTTTTGACCATTTCTCCGGTTGATGATAGGTGGGCAAAACATCATTTTCTAAGATGTCATAGAGCTCGTCAGGCGAGCTTTCTTTAATTGCCCAACCGGTTTTATTCTTCTTATATGCTTCCGGCCACCAACCATCGAGAGTACTGAGCTGGGGCACGCCATTATGGGCGGCTTTCATCCCGCTAGTGCCAGAGGCTTCATTAAATAGCTGGGGAGTGTTTAGCCAGAGGTCAACTCCGGCGGTTATAATTTTGGCCAGCTCAATATCGTAATTTTCTAAAATTACTATCTTCACCTTTCCGGTTAATTGTTTTTTATATTGGTATATCTGTTTAATTAAAGCCTGGCCCTCAATGTCCCGGGGATGAGCTTTGCCGGCTAAAACTATCTGCAATCCATGATTGGCCTTGGCAATACTTATCAAACGGTTCAGGTTTTTGAATAGAAACTCCGGTCTTTTATATGGAGAAAAACGGCGGGCCCAGCTGATAGTGAAAAGATTGTCATCTAGCGTTTCTCGAGTTCTTTTTTTTATTTCTTGGCCAAGAAGCAGTTTATTTTTTTGATGGGCGACTTTTATTTCTTCCAAAGGAATTCTATCGGCCCCAGAAAGCAATTTATTGTCTAGGCGCCAGCCAGGCAAATATTTGTCGTATAGTTTTTTAAACTCTGAAGAAGTCCAGGTTAAAGAGTTGACCCCGTTGGTTATCGTCTTTATGTTATATCCCGGAAAAAGTCGATTAGATATCGGTCCGTGAAGTCTGGAGACGGCATTGGCATAGCCGCTAAAATACAGTCCGACTAGAGTCATGTTAATTTCGTCTTTTTGTACTAAATTATCCAAATCAAAAGGGAAGTCCGGTTGAAATTGTTTGAAGAAATTGGTGGAATAGATATCTTGGGCGTGAAGCAAGGGGGTGTGGGTGGTGAAGACGCATTGTCGTCTGATGGCTTTTAACTTGTCTTTGATTTTTTTCTCTGGGGAATTCAAAAATAATTCAACTGGAGCTAGACTGCCGTGGCCTTCGTTGAGGTGAAATTTTTTTATCTTTTTATATCCTAGAGCCTGGAGAATCTTAATTCCACCACGGCCGAGAATAATTTCTTGTTTGAGACGATATTCCAAGTCGCCACCGTATAATTTTTTAGTCAGTTGTCGATTGGCTAAATTATTTTCCGGCAGATTTGAATCTAGAAGATAGACTTTAACCTGGTTTTGGTTTGGCCCTTTGATGATATATTGCCAGACGGCTAATTTGATTTCTTCAGTGCCTATTTTGACGCTGGTATAAGTGTTTAGTTTTTTAAAGCCCGGTATAGCCTGGCTTAAGTCTTTGGTGGCTAGCTGATCGCCATTTTGGGTTATCTTTTGTTTGAAATATCCTTCAGAATTTAAAAGGGTGATGCCGACCATGGCAAAACCAATTTCAGCGGCTGATTTTAATAGATCACCGGCTAAAATACCTAGGCCTCCGGCGAAGGTCTTGAGCTGGTTGTCTAGGGCTATTTCCATGCTGAAATAGGCGACTGGTGCTTCTGTCTTTGTTTTTTTCATAATTGGGTTAATTATACCGGTATTATAACATAAAATCTGAAATAGCTGGTATTTAGATAAAAAGATTGTCTTTTAGTTGTTTTTATTGGGGTTTAAGGTGGGGCTATTGTTTTTTAATGATTAAAGATGTAAGCTTTGATAGTTATAATTAATAGCCATAATTTATGAAAAAGTTTGATCGTGGAAGCAATTTCGGCGGTCGCCGTGAAGGCGGTTTCTCCGGTAGAGATTCAAGAGGTGGAGGTTTCAGTCGTGGTGGCCAGGGCTCAGGACGCTCAGAGATGCATCAAGCGGTTTGTTCAGACTGTGGACGGACTTGTGAAGTGCCTTTTCGACCGACTGGAGATAAGCCAGTATATTGCAGTGAATGTTTTAAGGGTAAAGGTGAAGGCGATAGACGAGGTTCAGGTGATAGAGGTTTTGGTCGTAAATCTAGCTTTGATGAGAAGAAAATGTTTAGAGCGACTTGCGCTGAATGCGGAAAAAGCTGTGAAGTGCCTTTTCGACCGACTGGAGATAAGCCAGTATATTGCAGTGAATGTT
>CAZFEF010000026.1:0-2667 GCA_964517555.1 uncultured Gammaproteobacteria bacterium | reverse complement strand
TTGGCAATAGTGGTAATTTCAAGGGGAAGTCTAGCCGACCGACCGGTGACCTCGAGGCTTTAAATGTTAAGCTGGATCAGATTTTAAAAGTTTTGAACTCCATGGTTGGAGCTCAACCAGCTAAAGTCAAGGAAGAGATTAAGGAGGTTAAAGTTGGCGCTCCCAAGAAAGAGGAGAAAAAAGCCAGCAAGAAGGTTAGCGCCCCTAAAGTAGCGGCCAAGAAGAAAGCCAAAAAGAAATAAATAGATTTAATAAGATATTTATATGCCTAAAACCAAAGCCAATAGAGTTGGCAAAAGAAAGTCCTCGCATTCCCATAAAACCAAGAAGCGCTTGGAAGTAAAGCGTTTAATGCTGGAGGCTAAGAATAAAAAAACCAAGTAAGATCGAATACTTTTCGTTAGAAGCATCGTTGACCGCGATGCTTTTAACAAATATTAATTTTAACCACCATGAAATACGATGTAGCTATAATTGGCGGCGGACCAGCCGGAATGATGGCCGCCGGTCGAGCGGCTGAATTAGGCGCTAGGGTTGTGTTGTTGGAAAAAAATTCCCGATTAGGAATTAAGCTTTTAGCTACCGGCGGGGGCCGAGCCAATATTACCAACCAGCGCGACGCTAGAGGCATGGCTAATAGTTTCGGCCATAATGGCCGCTGGCTTTTGTCTGGGTTGAGTAAATTCGGCCCAGAAGATACCATAGCCTTTTTTAACCAATTGGGATTAAAAACTAAAGTCGAATCAGACGGCCGAGTTTTTCCTAGGAGTAATTCGGCAACTGATGTTTGGCAAATATTAATTAATTATTTGGAAACCGGGAAAGTAGATATCAAGCCAGAGGCTATGGTTAAAAGAGTGGTTAAAGTAGGGGATAGAATTGAGAAGATTATATTAACTGATAATTCGGAAATTATCGCCGATAAGTTTATAATCTGTACCGGCGGTCGATCATATCCGCAAACCGGATCGACCGGCGATGGCTATAAATGGCTCAAGCAATTGGGGCATCAAATTATAACGCCTCGACCGGCCCTAACTCCAGTTATTGTTTTGGATAAGTTTGTAAAAAACCTGGAGGGGGCTAGCTTGGAGGAGGCAGGCATTAGTGTGTATCAAAAAAATAAGAAAGTTTGTACTGCCTCCGGCCCTTTATTATTTACTGCTAACGGTTTAAGCGGCCCCACTATTTTAAATTTAAGTGAAATTATCGGGCGGACCGATTTAAAAGATCTACAGATTAGGATTGATTTTCTTCCTGGATTTGCTGCTTCAGAGCTGGATCAGAAACTCCAAAAAGATTTTGGTACTAGCCAGAAGATATTTAAAAATTACTTAGAGCAACTATTTTCCCCTAAACTGGCCAGCATTGTTACTATTTTGTCAGGAGTCGATCAGTTTAAAAAAATCAATTCCATTAACCGTGACGAAAGACGAAGATTATTATCGCTTTTAAAGGAATTCACTTTAAGCATTTGGGGATTAGCCGGATACGACCGAGCGATGATTACGGCCGGTGGTGTTGATTTGCAACAAGTTGACTCTCGATCAATGCGATCGAAAATCATCTCCAATTTATATTTAGCCGGTGAAGTTCTAGATCTCAATGGTCCGACTGGCGGTTATAATCTGCAGCTTTGTTGGACTAGCGGTTATCTGGCCGGCGAAGCGGCGGCCAATGATCAACGTTGACAAAAATAAAGTAGTTGTGTTATATTTTTCCATTACCTTAACAATTTATTAAATCAATGAAAGGAAAATAATAATGAAGAAAGTTTTAGTGTTCCTGGCCTTGAGTGCCGTAATAACCTTTACCTGGGCCCAATCCGCGGGGGGTGGAAAGTCGCCCGATTTACAACTTAAGGCATTGCTTCCTCAAAACCCTGAAGAAGCTAAGTTTCTGGTGTTCTATACTACCAAAGAGTCCATCTCCAGAGAAGATTCAGTTAACATCGAGGAGCGGAGGATAATTCGTTTTTCCCCGCAAGAAGTGTCTGTGGACCAAATTGTTGATACCATCGGTGTTGATGTGGGGTATGCGGATCGGACTTATCAAATCCTCGAGGCCTATAAACAGCCGGGCAAGCCTGTCTTTCTGACAAATGATAAGGAGGACACTGACAAGGATTGGTTGGGTTTCTGGGTCAAGGACAGCTATGAGACTGACACCTTGGAGTTTGTCTATCAAAAGAATATTCAGAAGATCGAAGTCGATCACCGGCGACAGCAATGGAGCGATAGTCATCTGAACTATTCTTTGTTGATCGCCTGGATATTATTTTTGCCGACGTTGGTCATAGTTATTCTGGCTTTGTTTAAGAAAGATGATGAACAAGCCAAGAAGAAACCTCAAAGCAAGTCGTCTCGCTTCTTTTCCGGTTTGGTGTTGGCAGTGTTTTGCATCTCGCTGATCAGGATAATTTTCAGCCCAACTATTTTGGTAATCATCGCTGCCTATGTGCTATGGATCATATTTCTTTTAATCAGGAGTGGAATAGATAAATCAAGGAAGAAAAAAGAAGGCAAGATTGATTCTGGCGAAGGGGAGTTAGATGAAGAAGGTAAGAAATAGGACATTCTGTCCATAGAATTCAAAAAGGGAGCTTCGGCCCCCTTTTTAAATACCTTACCAGGAAACCCCGTGTGTAGTTGGGGCGAGAAGCGAGCC
>CAZFEF010000025.1:0-8760 GCA_964517555.1 uncultured Gammaproteobacteria bacterium | reverse complement strand
CATCATTGAAGAATAGCTCTAAAGCCGTAGAGATCTGTTTAACATCAGCTACTCTTTTAGCATCTCTAGACTTAGCTCTAGCACTATTTAAAGCAATGACTGACAGAGTAGCTAATAGTCCAATGATGGCTATCACTACCAATAGTTCTACTAGGGTGAAGGCTTTTTTGTTAGATTTCATATATTAATAGAATAACAAAGACTCCTATATTTTAAAATAGGACAGGTTAATAGTGAGTTTTGGCCACAATATGGCCACAGTTTCCGTCCCTAGGTTAAAGCAAGAGAGTGATTTAGCTCCACTTAATTAATATAATCCCCGTAAATAAAAGAAAAACTGACGATTAATCAGTTCTTCCTTGTGAGCGGGTAAGGGGAATTGAACCCCTCTCTCGACCTTGGCAAGGTCGCATAATAGCCACTATACGATACCCGCGGTATTTGTCTGTGCGGAACGGACGGGACTCGAACCCGCGACCTCTGCCGTGACAGGGCAGCGTTCTAACCAACTGAACTACCGTTCCATGGTAAATACAGAAGGAATAATAACAAAAATAAATACCCTTGTCAAAGCCGAAAAAAGGGGCTATACTGTAGTTGAATCAGATAAACTGTTAGGCTGATTTTAGTCAATTTTAATCATATGAACGAACTAGACAACAAAACTATTGAACAGATAAAAGCCGATCTCTTGAAGCAAAAAGAGCAAATTTTGCGTGATTTGGCTGACCTTTCCAAGAAGGATCCGCACGAACTCGAGAATCGAGCTTCTAAATTTCCAGAGTATGGCGACAAACCTGACGAGAATGCTCAGGAAATTAGTGAATATACTGCTAACATTGCCACTGAAAAAGTTTTGGAAGATTCATTAAAAGATATTGAAAGCGCTTTAAAGCGTATGGAAAAAGGGGAATATGGTATCTGCAAGTATTGTCATCAACCGATTAATCCCAAACGGCTCCTAGCTCGCCCGACCGCTTCTTCCTGTATCGCCTGCAAGACCGAATTGCAAGCTGAATAACTTTGCTCTCATGTTTAAGTTACATAATAAAAGCATAGCCTATACCTTTGCCGCTATGCTTTTTGTTTTGGATCGTTTCTTGAAATTGGCTCTAGAGAATGGCTATCTGTCTGGCCCTCGAGAGATTATCGGATCCTTTTTTCGCTTCAATTTTACTCAAAATGCCAATATTGCCTTCTCTCTGCCGTTTAATCAATCATTGATAATTATTATTGATTCGATTGTGATCCTATTTCTTATTTCCTATATAGTTTCGGCTGTATTATCCAGGAAATATAAGCATTTTGAGCTTATACCATTGACATTTTTGTCATTTGGTGCTATAAGTAATCTACTGGATCGACTAAGATTCGGCTATGTAGTTGACTATTTAGACCTGAAATATTTTACGGTCTTCAACTTGGCTGATATTATGATCGTGGCCAGTATCTGTTATTTGCTAATTCGTCTAAACAAAAACACAGAATGATAAGTGAGAATGGATTGCGCGTCTTTGCTCTTTTGCAAGAGTTTAAACAAAACAAAACTTCTCCCACCGCTCCTAGCATCCCCAATACTTTATCCGGCGCATTGCATCTTTTTTGCCTGGAAAAAATTAGGGATCAAATTATCCTGCCGGCCGAGTTCGATGATATGAAAATATTCGATGCTATTTGCGATCTTTATGAAAAACCGCATAGCATCAACATCCTCATCGAAACCCGGGCCGCCCTGGAAGGAGAATCTTTGGTGGGCTTCAAAAATCTTTGGTTTCTGACCAACAAAAAATCCGCTAACAGCACATAAGCGGATTTTTCATATCTCTAATATCTTAGTTCTGAATTTTTCTCTGGATCGTAGCTTCCGGTTTCATTAACATCTTTGCGGCCAGCAGCTTTATATTCGGAGTATTTAGCGCCTAATTTTTTCCAGTTATCTTCAGTTATTTTGATAGCATCTTCAATGCGATAGGAGCCGTGTAGTCGGCCGAATTCCGGGAAAGAGTCATTATATTTTCCCATAGCCGCCTCTTTGTTGCTGATTTTAAAAGCATAGATCCATCGAGGCTTAACTGGCAAAAAGAGATTTTTGATATCAGTGCTGAAATAGAGGTACGGGTCTTTGGCGCTCGGTTCTAGTTTGTCGCCTACTTTCAGTTCAGAGGGGCTGACGTGATAGGCGATTAGACTGTTTTCGCCATAGTGTTCTACTAGATATTTGCAATGCTCAAAAGAGAAATTATTTAATACCGCTCTTTCCTGGACATCTAATGGTAGTTTGGCCAATATTTCTTTCTGGATATTTTGAGGTAGATCGGCTAGACGGGCAGTGTTTAAGTCTTCGTTGGTTGCTAATTCATTGAGGTTGGTATATTCGGTTTGACCTTCGTTTTTGTTGATAATGTTGGAAAATATTTCTTGCCTAGTGACTAATTTTTTTTGTAATTCTTTTCGTTCCTCCTTATTTAAAAACATCGGATCTCTAAAAGGTTTGTCGTACTTAAAAATCGGCACTTTCTTTTTCGGTTGGCTCTCGATTGTTTGTTGATCAATATTCATATTTTTATATTAAAAACCGCCTTTATTGCTGCGGGCGGTTTCTTTGAACTAGGATTGGCGGCCGGGTTAACTTAGGGGTATTTTACCTCCTTGATAGTCATTACCATTCCGCTCAGATTTCTAATGATGTCGCCCTTTTTTTTTCCGATCAGCGTTTTGCCAACCGGAGTGCTGACGTTGATAATTTTAATGTCATTCTCCTTATCCTGGTAGCCGACTCCATCGATTACTACCGTTTCATCTTCCTTGCCGGCCTGAGACCAGACGACCCTACTACCGAGAGCTATCGTTTTGTTTTGATAGACGGGAACGATCACGGTTTTGCCTTTGAGTTGTCTTTTGAGGGCACATAACTGGTTGGTGCGGAGCGTCTCTTCACTGGCAGCTCCCTGAATGTCGTTTTCCTTCTCTCCCTTGTTTTTGGCCTGTTCTCTGAGATAGTGCTGCAGGTCTTCAGCCATGGCAGCGATGCGAGTTTGTATCAGATCGTGAGTTTTTTTACTGACCTGTTGGTTAATGGGAACATCTTTTTTTATCATTGTTAACGTGATTTGGGGTTTTGTAATATCAATATATAATATATCTATTTTTTTGTCAATATTCTGTCGTTGGGGTTCGGGGGGTTATTTTTGAGGATAATGGAAATTGTTTTCTTTGGTAAAATCTTTTTTATTTTTTCCGGCCATTCGATGACGGTTACTGTATCGGATTGGTGGATGTAGTCTAGGGCCCCAATAGCTTTCAATTCTTGGGGTTTAGATAGGCGATAGGCATCTATATGGCAAAAATGCTTGATGGTTTTATGCCTTTTTATTGGGTACATTTTCATTATCACAAAGGTCGGGCTATTAACCTTATTCTTCAGTCTTAATCCCTTGGCAATACCTTGGGCTAAGCAGGTTTTTCCGGCTCCGAGGTTGCCGTATAGGGCAAAAACCTCTCCGCCCTGACAGCCGGCCCCTAATTCTTTGCCAATGGCTGTGGTTTGTTTGTTGGAGTGGCTAATTATCTTTTTCATAATCATATTGTATGGTATCTGGCGAGAAAAGCCAAGATTATAACCTTGATACTCAAAAATTTTGTTTTTGACTTTCATTTAAAATTATGAGATTATTAAATCAATATGACCGACCTTAAACTAAGCGAAAAGAATATTGAAGTAGAGATTCGAGCTTTGGTTCCTGATTTAGATCTGCTAAAGGAGAAGCTGTTGGCTCGAGGGGGAGTTTTTTTAGGTGAATATTATATTCGCGATATTTATTTTTGTCGTCAGGAGTTTTCGGAATTGAAAGATGTAGAAATGAATCAGGTCGGTTCCTATGGACTTAGATTAAGGAAGTCTAGGGATAATAACAGTGATTTTCGCTTGTCACTAAATACTAAAACTATTACTAGCGCCGGTGATCATAATTCTTGGGAGGAGCATGAGTTGGTGGTCGGTGATTTTCAGGAAGCAGCTGCGGTTTTGAAGAATATCGGCTTTAAACCATTTTTTGATTTAGAGAAGAATCGCTATCATTATCAATGCTCTGGGCTGGATATCTTCTTGGAAGATATTAAAAACTTTGGAGCTTGTGTCGAATTGGAGAAAATGGTTTTTCCAGGAGAAGAAGCGGCGGCTAAGCAGGAAATTTTAGAGTTTTTAAAATCGTTAGACATTGACGATCAACAGATAGTCCCTAAAAGCGTCACTAATATTATTATGCGGGATCGCGCTTTTAAAGGGGAGATTTCTATTTAATCTGTTATAGGCCAATTTAAAAAGGATCTGACTAGGATCCTTTTTTGTATTTTATACCAACCGAATTGGCTGGTTTTTGTTGCGGGAGTTGATATAGATAGTGATTCCCTTCAATCCAGAATAGTAGGCATCCAGGAGCACTTGTTTCAGTTCATCAATGGTAGTGTGGTTCGACAAATTTATTGTTTTGGAAATCGATTCGTCGACTCCTTTTTGTAGTTGGGCTACCATCTGCAACTGATCCTGGGGGTGAATCTCCGTGGCCGTTTTGTAAATGGCCGCTACCGGTTCAGGCAATTCGATGTGCTGACAACCGCCGTTGGCTAATATTGACTGGATGGTGGCGTCATCGGCCCGCTTAAGTTCTCTGAGTTCCCGGAGTAGTTCTGGGTGCAATTGTCCGTTCTTCTTTAAGTTGAAGAAGGGTTCGATGCCAGTAGAGGCATCGATGATCAGACCACTCCTGCCGGTTGGGGGCAGGGAAACGGTGGAGCAATTCCTCAACCAGCCAGTTTTTCGGATCTTTTTAGCCAGCAGTAGCCAGTCTGATTGGGGTACGAATTGGCTTTTGACCGCTCCGTATTTCCGATCTATGAACCCTGGGCGGCTATTGTATAGGCTGTTTGCGAAAGCGCCAAAGGAGCCGCGTTGTTCCGCCAAATTCATAGACTCAGTCTTGCTGACGTAATTTATCAACACTACTAAATCTTTAATCAGCTGACGACCCTGATCGCTGTCGTAGGGAATTTTTAGCTTAGCTAATAAATCAGCTACACCGCAAACCCCAATGCCTATTTTCCTTTTGGCTCTGGTTATCTCCGAGCTTAGGGCCACCTGGAAGTTTCTGATATTTATTTCCAGGGCATTGTCCAGGGCTCTGGTGAGGATTCGCACCGCTGTTTCCAATTCGGGCTGACGAAAGATGCCATCTCTATTAAAGAATTCATCCAGGTTGATATAGCCGAATTGGCAGCTCTCTCCTGGGGTTAGGCCAACCTCAGCGCAAGGGGCGACTGATTGATAGGCGCCTAAGGCCGGGACCGGGTTGTCACGATTCATCTTGTCCATGAAGATCAGTCCTGGATCGGCCGAAATAAAGGCTACGGCCGTGATCAAGTCGAAAACTTCCTCGGCATAATATTCCCGTCCGTCGCTAAGTTGGTATTTGCCACCTTTCTTGTAGGCCAGCAGAAATTCGTCCGTGATATTGACTGAAATATTAAATTTCCATTGCGGAGTTTGATAGTCAATTTTGGCCCGGATAAATTCTTTGATCTTAGGATGGTGGACGCTCAGGATGCCCATGTTGTCCACCGGCCTGTCTTCCAACTCGGAGTTGGCGCCATCAATAGCTACTTGATTCAGGAAATATAGCATTGACAACGGGTCTTCCAGGTCGTCGAAGTTGAAGCCGGTGCCTAATCCTTCTTGGTGATAGGTGTTGACCATCTGCCTGATTTTTTTCATATCATCTCGCAGACTGATTGGCGGGATGGTACAGGCCGACAATGGTTTGTTGGAGTTACTTCCGGCGTTAGTCAAGACCGGAGTACTAAAAATTATTTTTTTCTGGTCAATCATTTCACCCAAACCTTGAGCGAAGATTTTAGTTTGTTGGTCGTCGGAAAAGTTTTTTTCAACGCCAGCGATGGCGCTTACGACTCTTTCCACCATTTCAGCCGGCGATTCTCCGGGCTTAATAATTCGGCCATTTTCTAAGATTTTTAATCCCGATTGGCTGATAGTAAAGGTTGATTTATATAAACTCATTTGCTTCTTTAGTTTTTAAGGTTACGGATCATATTCATTAACAAATAATTGTACAATATTGTGTATTTTTAGTCAATATGAGGCTAAGAAGCAGCGGTTAATTGGCGATTTTTTGGTTTTGATATTTTCACCTAATTTATGCTATTATTTTATATATGAAACACAAAGCTTTTACCTTAGTAGAGCTATTGGTCGTTATCGCTATTATTGGATTATTAGCGACTCTTTCAATTATTGCTTTAAATAATGCTAGAGCCAAGGCTCGAGATGCTAAGCGAGTGGCCGATATTAAACAAATCTCAACAGCTTTAGAGTTATTCTTTAATGATGCTGGCCGTTATCCGGATGATTTAGAGTGGGCCTCTGGTTCGTTGGAGTATAATGGTCAAACGTATCTAGCTGCCATTCCGGCGGCTCCATCTCCGGCTGATGGTTCTTGCGACGGAACTACCAACCAGTTTTCTTATACTCAGACTGAGAGCGGTGCTTCTTATACTATTTCTTTTTGTACCGGCGAAAGAGTGGGAGCCCTATCCAATGGCGGAGAGAAATGTTTAATCCCGGGAGGTTTTTTTTGATTCTTCTTGCGCTGATGGTTTTATTTGTGGCACTGACCAAATTAATATCACCTCTATAGCTGGGCATACTTGTGATGAATCTGCTCCTTATTATGACAAGTGTACTTATGATACCATTGAGATTAATGGTGAGTGTTGGATGAGACAGAATTATAATGTAGGCTCTATCGTTAATGGCTCAGAAGATCAGGCCAATAATGGTATTTTGGAGAAATACTGTTATCGGCACGGTACCAATACCAGTGATTATACTAATTGCTTGGCTTGGGGCGCTCTATATCAGTGGGATGAAGCCATGAACCATGCGGTTACTCCTGGAGCTCAAGGTATTTGTCCGACTGGTTGGCACTTGCCGACCGAAGCCGAATATCATGGATTAGAATTGTCCTTGGCTAGTCCTCCAGACGAAGCTAATTGTGATGGTGGTCGTGATAATGTTTATGATTGCGATCCGGCCGCTACGGCCTTAAGCGTTGGAGGGTCGTCGGGGTTTGATTGCGCTTTAGGTGGGTATCGGGCTAGTAATGGTTATTTCCTTAGCGGCAATTCTATCTGTTTGTTATTTTCCTCCGAGCTCTCTGGTGGATACGAAATAAGCTATATGGCTTATCCGGGCTTTGATATTGGTACTCGCCGCCGATTAGAAGATTCTGCCTGGGGATTGGGTCGGACAGTGCGTTGTGTAAAAAATTAAGGGTATTTTGATAAAACAGACAACAGGCCGATAGCCTGTTTTTGGTTGGTATTGACAAGAAAGTATTAGTATGATACTATGTTAGTCGCTACTTTTTGATAATTTAATAGACCATCTAGGCAAGTTTTAGTTAAGCAAAAACAAAAATGGAAATTATTTTTCCAGTCTTAATTAAGAAAGGCTCAACCCGAGTCTTTAATCAATTGCCAAGTTGAATCCGGTTTAAAGATCCCACGTCAAGGCGTGGAAAACCAGCTAGAGCTGGTCCGGAAAATGCCTATGATGTCTAATTATAATTTTTCAGAAGTAGCTAGCGTTGATCGCGATAAGAAGTGTATTGGAATTCGTGGTGGATATTCAGGTATCAGTCCGACCTGGGAAGAGTATAAAAACTCTATGCCTGAGGACATCGCGCCGATCATGGAATCATTTTTACAATTTATAAAGGGGACCGAGTATTATGGAGAGGGAGCTATGACTATCAATAATTTGAAGGAGGATGGGTTGGAATGGGAATTTGATGATAGTCAGGGCCTTAGCTGGGAGATCTCGTTTTCTTTTAGAGGTTGGGGTGATTTTATGGCAGCGGCCGAGAATATCTGTGAGGAGATGGGTTATACATGTTTTTATTAACGATCAAGCTTAGGCGCCAGAAAAATGGCGCTTTTGTTTTTGAGAAATAAATGATAAATTCAAACGATTGACTAGCGTTTGTGATTATGTTATTTTCCTATATCACATTGTTGTTTAAAATTGTACCAAATGAAAATAGAAATTGCTTTAGTGCAGAATCCGGACGACTTAAATGTTTTGAAGGATCAGGAAGCTCATTTTGGGGACCTTAAGTTTTCTTATCCTGATGACTACATTCTGTGGTTGAAGGAAAAGCTGAAAGCTAAAGACGCTATGCAGTTTATGGCCAAGGATGGAGAAGTTTTTGTCGGGTATATTTTTGGCTCTGAAAATGATTCTTGGCCAGGCTATTATTATCTGAACGACTTATTCGTTCACCCGGATTATCAGGGGCGAAAAGTCGGGACCAGCTTGGTGAATGAGCTAGCTCAAGCTGTTAAGGGGCAGGGGTTTAAAGGGTTAGTAGTCCAGACTGATTTTGAGAATATACCAGCTCAAGAATTCTATGAAGCATTGGGTTTCACCAAAATCGATGATCAATCATCGGGTACGACCTATCAACTGCTATTTGATTAGCCAAATAAAAAAACAGGCGTTCGCGACCTGTTTTTATATTTATATTGGTTATGAAATGATATAAACAAAATAATGACAAAGTTAATCAGTGTGATATAATAATCTTAATTATAATCTTTAATAACCTTCAATGACCTTATTTAGAACAAGCAAAAAAGCCTTCACCCTAGTAGAACTATTGGTAGTGATAGCCATCATTGGACTATTGG
>CAZFEF010000024.1:0-9416 GCA_964517555.1 uncultured Gammaproteobacteria bacterium | reverse complement strand
TAGTGGTGAATCATATACCCTGACCTTCTGTACTGGTGGAGTAGTGGGTTCTCTTGCTGCGGGTGAGCTTTGTGCTACCCCTAGTGGGATGGCGGGGTGTGACGGAGGAGGGGGTTTTAATCTCCCGGCTGGTTTTACTAAATTGTATGACTTTGATGGTAACAACGGAGCAAATCCCTATGGCAACCTAACTATCTCCGGCAACACTCTCTATGGCATGGCGGCAAATGGGGGTGATAATGGTTTTGGCACCATTTTTAGCATCAACACCGACGGCACTAACTTCCAAAAATTATATGACTTTGATGGTGTCAACGGAGCATATCCCTATACCGGTCTAACCATCTCCGGCAACACTTTCTATGGTGCGACAAAAAACGGGGGTGATTATGGTGCCGGCACCATTTTTAGCATCAACACCGACGGCACTAATTTTCAAAAATTATATGACTTTGATGGTGGTTATCCCGGAGCATATCCCTATGGCAGCTTGATCCTCTCCGGCAGCACCCTCTATGGCACAGCATATAACGGGGGTGATCATGCTTACGGCACCATTTTTAGCATCAACACCGACGGCACTAATTTTCAAAAATTATATGACTTTGATGGTGTCAACGGAGCATATCCCTATGGCAGCTTGATCCTCTCCGGCAGCACCCTCTATGGTGCTACAAAAATCGGGGGTGATAATGACTTCGGTACTGTCTTTAGCATCAACACCGACGGCACTAACTTCCAAAAATTATTTGACTTTGATGGTAGCAACGGAGCAAATCCCTATGGCAACCTAACTATCTCCGGCAACACTCTCTATGGCACAGCAAATGAAGGGGGTGATTATACTGCCGGCACCATTTTTAGCATCAACACCGACGGCACTAATTTTCAAAAATTATATGACTTTGATGGTAGCAACGGAGCAGATCCTTATGCCGGTCTAACCATCTCCGGCAGCATCCTCTATGGCCCGGCGCTGACCGGGAATTATGGTAGCATGATCTTTAGCATCAACACCGACGGCACTAACTTCCAAAAATTATATAACCTTAACAATAGCAACGGAGTAAATCCCTTTGGCAGTCTAATCATTTCCGGCAGCACCCTCTATGGCATGGCCTGGCAATCTGGTGATAATGATTTTGGCACTATCTTTGGATTTGGACTACAATAGATGCGTTAATGTTTTTAACTTATTTGTATTAATCTAAAATATCTGTAATGTTTATTTGCATAACAACAAAAACCTACTTGTTTACCAAGAGATTATAATATCAACACTTTGATTGTGAATTAGTTTTTTGATATAATACCGAAATCTCATGGCAGTAGTTAAGAGTCCGCAAATCGTTAGCCGCGAACGGACTATCAAAAACTATTCCCTGAGCCAAAAAACAATTAGCCAACAACGCCGCTGAAGAAAAAGTTAAAAAACAGCGCCAAAGCGAAACAATTGAGCTATCGGCTCAATTGGCCAAAGAAGTGCGCTAAAAGAGTTTTGTCTCAAAAAAAGAGCCCCGTCAGGAGCTCTTTTTCAATAGACAAATATAGTTAGGGTTAGGCCCAAGTAATACCAGCTACTTTATCATCGTTTTCCTTAAACCGCATAATTCTTACTCCCTGGGTATCGCGACCTAATTCATTAACCGATTTAAACGACAAACGAATTACCTGTCCTTTCTCTGAAATTACAATCAGATCCTTGTCAATCATGGTATCAGCATTAACTACAAAAGCATTGACTATTTTGCCGGTTTTATCAGTGACCTTGGCAGTCCTAATACCACTACCGCCACGGCCTTGAAGTTTATATAATTTCAAATCAGTTCGTTTACCGAAACCTTGAGACATAATAATCATCACCTGATAATTTCGTTTTTTATCTTTATCAGTTTTAATCACTCCCATACCAACCACAATATCTTTGCCTTTAAGACGCATGCCTTTAACACCAGCGGCACCACGGCCCATATCGCGAACATCTTTTTCCTTAAAACGAATGGCCTGGCCCAAAGCGGTAATTAATTCAATCTCGTCATTTCCTGAAGTTGGCTTGGCCCAAATCAACTTATCATCCTCTTTAATTTTAATAGCAATCAAGCCACTACGGCGAACGTTGTTAAAGGCTTCCAGTTCCACTTTCTTCACTAATCCTTTTTCAGTAGCAAAGAAAAGATATTTAGCGTTCACCATCTTATCTAAAGGCAAGGTGGAGGTAACTTTCTCGCCGCTGATTAATTGCAAGAAGTTGACAATTGGTGTTCCCTTGGCAGTTCGAGATGCTTGCGGCACTTCATGGGCCTTCAGTTGGAAGGCTCGGCCCTTAGTAGTGAAGAATAGCAAGTCGCTATGAGTAAAAGTGGTAAACATAAATTCCACTGAATCTTCTTCTTTAGTGGTTAGCCCAATAACTCCCTTGCCACCCCGAGCCTGGACCTTAAAAGTGTCAGGATCGATACGTTTGATGTAACCATCACGAGTCATCATAACCATGGTTTCTTCATTGGGAATTAAATCTTCAATATTAAAATCTTTGACACCATGAGCTACCACCTGGGTGCGACGCTCATCGGCAAATTTATCCCGCAAAGCCTTTAATTCGTCCCTGATGATGCCACGGATACGAGAAACCGATTTTAAAATAGCCTCCAGTTCTTTGATTAACTTCATCTTCTCTTTCCATTCTTCTTCAACTTTCAAACGCTCCAAGTTAGCCAAATTCTGTAATCTCATTTCCAAAATAGCTACCGCCTGTTTTTCGGAAAGCTTAAACTGCTTCATTAAACTCACCCGAGCCACATCCTTATCCTTAGAAGCTTTAATGGTCTTGATAACCGCATCAATATTCTTTAAAGCGATCATTAAGCCTTCTAAAATATGGGCTCGATCTTTAGCTTTAGTTAATTCAAACTGGGTTCGGCGACGAATTACGACTTCTCGGTGCTTAATATATTCTTCCAAAATCATCTTCAAAGTCAAAACTTTGGGCTGGATGCCGTCAACTAAGGCCAGCATATTGACGTGGAAGGACGTCTGCAAGGAAGTATGTTTGTATAAACTGTTTAATATTTTTTTAGGGTACGCATCCTTCTTTAGATCCAACACTACATGAACGCCGTCTTTATCAGATTCATCCCGCAAATTCTTAATCCCGTCAATCTTCTTATCTTTTACCAGCTCCGCAATTTTTTCTACCAGAGTAGCCTTATTCACCTGATACGGAATTTCAGAAATAACTATCTGAAAATCACCATGTTTGTTTTCTTTGATATCCGCTCGGCCACGCATTACGATGCCGCCTTTGCCAGTGGCATAGGCGGTTAAAATATCTTTGCGGTCATAGATGATGCCGCCAGTAGGAAAATCAGGACCCTTAACAAACTCCATCAAATCTTCGACGCCAGCATCAGGATTGTCAATTAAATGATTAATAGCATCGATTAGTTCTCCTAAATTATGAGGAGGGATGTCAGTAGCCATACCGACAGCAATACCCATGGTACCATTTAACAACAAATTAGGTAGCTTAGCCGGCAAAACTCGTGGCTCTTGGTGAGAGCCATCATAGTTGGGAATAAAATCCACAGTATCCTTATCAATATCGAATAACATCTCTTCGCTGATACTGGCTAATTTTGCTTCAGTATTATGATTAATAAAGCCGTTGGCAATAAAAGAATGGCAAGGGCTATCAACTTTCAAAGAATACACTGTTTCAATTTTAGGTAAATTTTTTACCTCTTTAACTTGGTTAAATAAATAATGATTCTTAAGTAGCCAATCAATCATTTTTAAATCTAACGGATTAAGAATCCGATTAAGCTCAGAACGATTACTGGCTAGCTTGTTGTAACGATCAAAATTATATTTCTTGATCCATGTTCCTCGATAACGAGAGCGGATATAATCAGATAAGAAAGGAATAAAATCACTTTGACTTAAACGCCCCCGATTAACTCCATCAACCTTAGCTAGAATTTCTCGTTTGCGCTTAGAGAAAAAGTTAATTTTTCGACGAAAAATATCAATATTTTCCACTCCTAACAAAGCTAATTTATAACAACCATTTCGTCGGTCTTGATAAGGAGCGCCGGTGGCGATACCAAAATTAAGTAACAAAACCTTAAGCTCTTGAATTAATTTCTGACTCTTGGAATGATAGGCTAATTCCATGCTAGCCCCTCCGTGGCGCTTATCTTTCAAGAATTCGACACTGCCATCGCCCTCGAACAAGCCCCGCAAAAAGGCACTGACAGTCTTAGGGCTAGAACGTAATACACTAAAAGGAATTCGTTTGCCATCGGCCTTTAAAAATGATAAACCAATATTACCCAAAAATTCAACTGCCTGCTGATGATACAAACTTAGTTCTAGACAATTCCCTTTAATTTGTCTTTCATATAAATCTACGCCCGGAAACTGTTTTAAGATGATATTCTTTACTCGACGATAATAATTGAGGTCGGAATTATTAAAAATAATCTGTTTATTATGATAACTGCCCTCGGCCACTAAGGCTCCAAGTAGAAAAGCCAAATCAGGGTTCATTCTAGTAGGTAATTTAACTGGTTTTTTGCGGCCCAAAGCAGGAAAAAATTCGGCTAATAACAAATCATTCCTAGCGAATAAAGAGGTTTGACGATTTAAAATAACAAAATCATCGGTATTAATATCGCCCAATAATTTCCAGGTATAGTCCGGGCAACCAAACTCATTCAGACGCCAGACTAAAACCGGATGATTGCTGGTGCCCCGCAAACGATATCCCTGGGAAGTGGTTATCTCGATAATTGGATGTTGGCCGGAATTGAAGAAACGAATCGCCTTTTTAGCTTTTCCTTGATAATTCAAAATTTGTAAATTAATCTTAGTGTCTTCTCCGGCGGCCACATCAGCAATAGGCAACAAGCCTTGATCACTTAGAACCAAGGTGTCCCCACTGACACAATAACGCATCGCCGCCGCACGATCGCCATCCATAGAGCCAAAGTTTCCTTGTCCTTTAACTAATTGATAGCGCATGGAAAAATCCTGAGCCATTCTCACCATGGAATCATAGACAGCTGAATCGCCATGAGGATGATATTTACCCAACACTTCACCGACTACTGTGGCAGATTTTCTAAACTTAGCACTGGAGCGCAGACCGATACTCCACATAGCATAAAGAATTCGACGATGAACCGGCTTTAAACCATCGCGAACGTCAGGCAAGGCCCGAGAAACTATAACACTCATAGCGTAATCCAAATACGACCGCTTCATCTCTTCCACTATCGGTTGATCTTGGACTAAACCAAAAGCCGTTTCACGACGCGAAATAGAGTCGACTGGTTGAGCTTCGACCTTAGTTATCTCTTCCTTCTTTTTCTTTTTTTCCGGTTCTTTGGCCGGCTTAACTATCTTCTTGGGCATAATTAAGGATTTTGGCGATCCAACTGATCTTCTATGGCCCCTAGTCTGGATTTTATCTCCGCCGCTTGAGCGTCGCTGGAAGAAGCAGAGCTGGAAGCAGTAGTACTAGCTGATTGGGACTCTAAATCATCGATTAAGTTTTGAATTTTAGTGCTAGAAGAAGTGGTAGCTGCCACCGCCCCCTTATCTAAAGCGTTGAGCTTGCCGCCAATTTGTTTCATAGTAATATCAAACTGACTTTTAATTTCCGGCCAGCTCAAATTGTCGGTTGTATCTTTTTCTTTGGTTACTGTCCGCGGATTAACAATATCGCGAAAATTAAATAGCCAAAAGCCAAATACCACCACCATTAAAACCACTATACCAACCACCATATAACGGCGGTTTTTAGCTTCTAATTGTTCCGGAGTTAATTGATTCATATTATTCCAATATACCATCTAAGTTAACATCATATAGAATTTGCTCAGCGATTAAACGATAGTTTAGTAATTCATTCTCATTAAACCATAAAGCAATTTCTCGTTGAGCTTCGCTGACCTGGTCAGAACAATGAGCTAAATTTCTCACTGCTCGATCATCTAAGTTGGCTATTTCATAAGAGTCTAAGGTTAAGTCACCACGAATGGTGCCAACATCGGAAGTGGTAGGTTCGGTGCTGCCAATAATTTTCTTCACTACGGCCACCGCCTGATTTCCCTCCCAAACCATGGGAACAATCGGACCGCAAGTCATAAACTTAATCAAAGCCCGAATAATTTCTTTGCCATATTCCATGGCCTCCATCTCTACTGGCAACCCCAAGGCCTGGCGATTTTCAATAATCTTCTGCCCCTTAGACAAAAACCAATCATCTTTTTTGTCATAATGTTTCCAGAGTAGCTCTTCGTTGGCCAACACAAACTTCATACCAACTAATTTTAAGCCAGTTCTTTCGATACGAGAAATAACATCGCCGACTAACGATCGTTGAATAGAGTCGGGCTTGAGAATAACGAAAGTACGTTCCTTTTTCGGATGATCCATATAATTCAAATTAATTATTACACTCGAGAACAACCAACTCCATGTCCTCTTGGGGCAGGTCCTTCTTGCTGATTTTTAGCTTCTCTTCTTTAGTGGGGGTCAACCCCAATTCTTTAACGAATTTTTCTAAACTATCAATATCAATATTAACCCCTGGTGTTTTGTAGTGCATTGGGATAACTATCCGCGGTTCAATCTGTGAAATAACCTCAACTGCTTTTTTAGCATCAATAGTATATTTGCCACCAATAGGAATAAGTAAAATATCAATCCCCTCCAATTTCTCCAATTGTTTATTCTCTAAACTATGGCCTAAATCACCTAAATGACAAATGGTAATATCGTCCATTTCAATACGATAAATTATATTAATCCCTTTTTCTGAACCCTGGCTAGAGTCATGATATGACAAAACCCCCTCGACCATCACTCCCTTAATATCATACTCTCCGGCACTATCAATAATATGAGGGTTGCCGCGTAGAGCGCTAGTACAATTATGATCCTTGTGATCATGACTAACAGTAATGATGTCAGCTTCAAAATTAGATAACTTCAAACCAATACTCTTATCATACGGATCGGTCACTAAAGTTAGGCCGTCAGCACCGGTTTTATCTTGAATTTTAAAGCAGGAATGTCCTTGCCAAGTGATTATCATAAGTTTCAAAACAAAAATAAATAGGCGTAAAACCTATTTAAATTATAGCAGTTATCTGCCCCTCGGTCAAACTATTTATCCCCCGTCTAACTGTCCATAAACGTGAAAAAGCATCGCTTTTTGAGGGCGATGCTTTTTTGGCGACGGTTGTTGGCCGTCAATAGGTGTACGCCGAAGATTTTTGCGGCGTATTCATGATTCGCAGTCCGTTTTTAACCCCTCCGGCGATGACGAGCGTCTTCTGCCCATCAAAGATAATAGTTTGGAGGTCAAAACGAAGTTCCTGGCCCTTAAAGGATAAGTTGATAGTCAGAGGGATTGTTCCCTGGTTGACTTTGTACCACCCTTTAGTTTTTGAATTAGGCCCGAGAAAAACCATGGTTGGATCTGAGGCTTCGACTTTCTTGCCGTCAACGCTTGAATTAAGTATTGCCGGGAGAACCACAGTGATGGGGTAGCCCGTTTGGTTTTCAATCTTGACGCTGGCGACATCCATTTTGGCGTCGCCCGAAGTGGCGTTCAACGGCTTGACATCTTCAGGAGTAATTTCTATCTCGCTTGTGGTGTTAGTTACAAACACGGTTTTCACCGTGTGGATTGTAACTCCTGCCTGGAGAGTGTAAAGATTAAGATGGTACACCCCCGTTTTGATTGTTGCCTTTGTGTATGTTCCACTATTGCCAGATATAACTATTGGTTCCTTCGAAAAACCAGGTTCCTGGGCCTTAATCTTCAATTCGAACTCCTGGTTGTTCTTGATCAGCAGAAGATCAGACACATTCTCGGGCTTAGTTGTTCTTGGATAGCCAATTATCTCGGGCGTAATTATCACTTCAGTAATCCCCTCAACGACATCGAAATCATATACCGACGTCAGGGCGCGTCCGTTCATATAATAGGTGAATTTTACATACACCACATCAACAGCCTCCGGGACTGTCCAGATATCAAAGGACGGCTTAAACCCATTGTCGGT
Organism: uncultured Gammaproteobacteria bacterium; assembly: GCA_964517555.1. Lineage (GTDB taxonomy): Bacteria > Patescibacteriota > Patescibacteriia > Patescibacteriales > UBA12465 > DAONDZ01. The sequence continues at coordinate 1,338 of CAZFEF010000024.1, read as the reverse complement.
TCCTGGGCCCGGAAGCGTAATGGAAGGTACAATTGCGTTCTCATAAACGCCTTCACCGCTGTTAAGCAGCGTATCCACGTCTTCGTTCACCTCAATCATGACAACCGGGGTCAGTGTGGCGGGGACAGTATTTGTAAAACGAATTTGGTAGCCCTCATGAATCTGAGAGCTAACATTTGACGCGGCCAATGAAATGGCCACGATAACAAGAAAAAAAACTAATCTTTTCATGACGTATGGTTTTAAATTGTTTATAAATCTATGGACTATTATTAACTCAACTGAATACCCGAACAAGATACTCAGTTGAGTTAATAAATAATCTAAACCAGTCATGAAAAAGACTGAAACAGACAAATTATTAAAGTTCTAAATTAACTGTATATTGTAGCATATCGAGCAAACTTTGTCAATACTACATAAGAAACCCTTTTAAATAGATCATTTTTATCAAAAACCGGCACTTGTAGTACCGGTTTTTCTACTCTCTTGCGGATATCTACCCTTTCGATCCTTTCGATGATTTATGGTAGTTGTTATATTCACCGCCATTATTGTTCTGCGGCAAATATTTCTCATCCTTTTTTTTCCCTTTCCTCGGAGGCTTCTGTCCATTGCCCGGATCCGGAAGTTCGATCTTTTTATCCGTATTCGTATCGATCACCGGATCAGATTTCTTTTTCTGGACAGTAGCGACGGAATCAAGCATCGCCCTGGTTTTTTGCATCTCGACCTTGTTTATCGAATCTCTCTCGGCAATATAGGTTATGTTGCCTAGCCAGATATTCTTTAGCTTCTCAATTTCCCCTCTGGCCTTCTTGTCTGCGACACCGCCGGTCTTCTTTTTGAGGGCCTCGATCTGAGCTTTCAAGTTTTCCAGATCAGCACCGAACCCTTTGGTACTTTCCTCGTGTTCGTTATACGCAGATCCAAATGCTACAATGTAATCAAAAGCGCCGCTGGCAGTTTTCAGAGCCGAATCGGCGATGATGGCCGTGGTATCAACCCGAGCCGAAAGCTCATTAAGATCGCTTTTGGCAACTGGTTGGCCGTTGGTAACTATCAGCAAATACACGCACAAAGCAACAGCTAATAAGGCAAGGGCACCAACTACCCAAAGAATAATTTTCAGAAAATTTGACATTTTTTTTCCTCCAGTTTTACGGTTATTGTAATGTGAATTTACGATGATAATCAAAAACATCTGATTTTGGATATTAACATTATAAAAATAATTTGTCAAGAGCTATTAGGGAAAATGAAAAAGCAGACCTTGTGGATCTGCTTTTTAAATACCTTACCAGGAAACCCCGTGTGTAGTTGGGGCGAGAAGCGAGC
>CAZFEF010000023.1:0-10727 GCA_964517555.1 uncultured Gammaproteobacteria bacterium | reverse complement strand
TTTTTGCATTGGGGAAATACGGGCAAAGATATTATTTTTTCTGGCCTTAATAGCAATTTCTTGGTGACTTAAGTTATCGATGTCTAACTTGTCGCCGGAAATGATGCCGGTGATTGGAATTTGTAGGTCCTGGCAGATTTTTTCTGCCACCAGCGGGCTATCGCCGGTCAATATTTTAATTTCAATTCCATGCTCTTTCATGAAGCGAATGGTTTCTGAGGCGCTTTTCTTGGGAGGGTCATAGAAAGCGATAAAGCCGTAAAGCGTTAGGCCTTTTTCGTCTCCAATCGTGTATTTTTGTTTGCTTTGAGTGACAGTTTTGGCGGCAATAGCTAAGACTCTGAAACCTTCACGGCTGAGGCTCTGGTAAAGGTCGTTAGCGGCTTTTTGGTTTTTCATCTGACAAATTTTAAACACTTCTTCTGGCGCGCCTTTAGTGATTAGCCACTTTTTATTTTGATCCAAGCAAACTATGGAAGAGCGCCGACGATTAAAGTCATAGGGAATTTCGGCAATTTTTTTTGCCTCCTTGATGTTTATTTTTTTAAAATCCAAGATAGCCTTGTCCAGCAAGCTTTTAATACCAGTTTCAAAGGCACCGTTTAGATAAGCTAGCCTCAAAACCAACTCATCGCTCTCGCCTTTGGTAGAAAGATATTTGACGACGGTAATTTTGTCTTGGGTTAAGGTGCCGGTTTTGTCGGTGCAGAGAATATCCATGCTGCCGAAATCAGGAATAGCATTTAAACGTTTGACAATTACTCCTTTCTTAGCCATCTTGATCGAGCCTCTGGCCATGTTAACGCTCATAATCATCGGTAGCAGTTCAGGGGTAACGCCAACGGCGACCGCAATAGCAAAGATTAGGGAGTCGATAATGTCTTTGTGATATAGAGTATTAATGATAAAGATGATAATTACTATGAAGGTAATTATCTTGATAATCAACAGGCCGAAGCTCTTGATTCCCAACTCAAAAGCGTTTGGTGTTTCGGTGCTTCGCAATTCAGAGGCAATTTTGCCATACTCACTATTAATTCCGGTTTTGGTGATAATTGCTTTAGCGAAACCAGAGACTACATTAGTTCCGGAAAAAATCATCTTTCCTTTTTTGTCTTGCGGATTTTTTTCGGCCGGGAAGCTCTCGCCAGTCAAGACGGATTCATTGACGTAGAAATCGTCCGCCTCGATTAAGTCAGCATCGGCCGGAATGATATCTCCAGCTGATAAGGCGATGATATCACCAGGGACCAAGTACTTAGTGATTATTTCCTGGGTCTGGCCGTCACGAATAACCAGGGCCTTGGTGGCTAGTTTTTTAGCAATTTTTTCAGCCGCTTGGTTAGATTTATGCTCTTGGTAGAAGTTGAGAATAACGCTTAAAAAGACCATTATTAAAATAACGGCCATACTTTTAAACTCCCCAGTGATGCCGGAAATAATAGCCGAGATGATCAGTAAAATGATTAGAGGATCCTTGAAATAAGAGATGAATTTCAAAAAGCCAGAGAGCTTGCGTTTGCCCGCTAACTCATTGAGTCCATATTGCTTGAGCCGCTCTTTAGCCTCTTGGCTACTTAAGCCAACGAGTTGTGTTTTTGTTCCGCGTTTCATTGTCTATATTATATATCAAATATGATAATTAGAAAATAATTATTGTTTTTGACAAATTACCAGCTGGTCAAGTCAGCATATTCATTATATAATGGAGCCACTATGACCACCCCCTCTGGCTTTATTCTAATCTCTAAGCCGCTACACCTCAGTTCTCACGGGGTTATTAGTGTTTTGCGGCGAATTACCAATATCAAAAGGATAGGCCACGCCGGAACTTTAGACCCCTTAGCCACTGGGTTGTTAATTGTTGCTATTGGCCGAGAAGCCACTAAGCGGCTTGACCAATTTACTAAAGCCGAAAAAGAATATCAGGCCGAGATACATTTTGGTTTTGAAAGTATTAGCTACGACGCTGAAGGACCACTAACCAAAACCTATATTGGCGAGCCAATTGCCTTGGATATAATCATTGAGGCTGTTTCATCTTTTCGCGGATGGATTGAACAATATCCTCCTAAGTATAGCGCTAAAAAGATTAAGGGGCGAAGGTTATATCAATTAGCTAGAAAGAATGAGCCAATCGAATTAAGCCCCAGCCGAGTAGAGATCAAGGCTTGGGAGATCGAACATTATGATTGGCCGGTCATGTCTTGTCGAATCAGTTGCGGTTCTGGCACTTATATCCGTTCTCTGGCTCATGATTTGGGCCAAAAACTGGGTTGCGGGGCTTATTTGTCCGGTTTGTGTCGCACTCGGATCGGGGAATACTCTCTTGACCAAGCTGTAGAATTGGATAAGATAGATAAAGAAAATTGGCAGCAGTATTTATTCTAGCCGAAGTGGCGAAATTGGTAGACGCGCTAGCTTCAGGTGCTAGTCCTAGCAATAGGGTAGGGGTTCGAGTCCCCTCTTCGGCACAGAAACGGGTTAATCCCGTTTTTTGTTTTTTATGGTATAATTAAAAGGTAGATACTAACCATTATGAGACATCAAAAACAGCCAAGCGTTAAGGAGGTCGAACGCAATATTCAGCAACTGATAGCTGAGTATAAAAATCGTCTTTTAACGTTACGCCAACAGCAGCAAAAGATCATTAAACCTAATAATGATAAATAATTTTTTATTTATGCCTGAGCCGAATAATAAAATTGAAAATATAAATCAACCCATAGTTTCGGAAAACCAGGAAAATAATCCGGAAAAGTTGTTGGAAGAGCTGGGCCCAGTTTTGGATGGCTTAAATCAAATTGAAAATTCCATATTCGAAGAGGGTATGGATTTTATTGATAAGTCGGGAGGAAAAGATGGCCGTTCGGCTGAGAAGATGCAGCAGTTGCTGGATTCTTTGCAAGCTGAGAGCTTTAAATTTTTCAAGAAAGTATCCAAGGAATTATCCCACTACCCATTGCAGGTTGTCGGTCGTTTGCGCGATGGCTATATTAATCGAGTTACTCATCGGCTAAACACCAAACTAAGCAAAGAGGATAATTTGAATGCCTATTACTTTCGTCGTAAATCTAAGGAACTGCAACATTCGGCCGGAGAAGTTGAAGATGCCGCTAATCATTCTTTCGACAAAATAATGCGGGAGGCCGAAGGAGTATTAAAGATGTTAGAAGGAAAATATTGGGGGCAGTCTAATAAAGGGCGAGAGGCTTTTCAAAATGTTAATCTATGGCTCCTGGAACTTTCTTCTCACGCTAGTATTTTAGATCGGCAAGAAGATGTTACCCGCTTGATGAATTGCTTGCAGAAATGTATCGAAGTTAGGCCGGATGTGCCTAATCAGCTACATAAGATCACTGAAAAGGTGGTCGGTAACGCCGATAGTAACCATGGTTTATTTGGTAATTATAATGCTTCGCAAGGACAAAGCAATGATCGAATTAAAGAAATCTTTAATAGTAATCCGTTTTTAATTTTGCAATATTTGCAGAAATTACCATCCAACGAACAGTATCAGCGCTCCGATTTGATGCTGGAGCAGATTGATAAATTAGTTGCTGATCATCAGGCCACGACTTTACCCGGAAATTTTATACAGATGTTTAGCGAGGCCTTGAGTATTGATCCGGAAAGATATATCCGTGATCCAGAGAAGCGAGCCTATTTCTTTGAAACCTTTAAATTTGGGGTTTATAACGGCGGAAGTACTACTGTTTTCCCGACTGGCTATTTTGGCAAAGAATTTTCAAACATAACTAAGCGTGAAAAAGACAAATTTCTGAACAAGCTGCAATCTACCTACGGTTTCTCTGATAGGTTATCTAAAATTTCATCTTTTTTGCCATTAGACGATAAAGACCTGAAAGACATTTATCCGGCCCAATCAAATATTGACACCTCAAGCAGTGGGGTAGCTAATTATATCGATTCACTCGGCTCCTCAGTGTCTTTCTTCTTTTACGAAAAATTGGGCCTTAGTCCGTCGCAAAGAATTGAGCTTTTAAAGTATGAAGTTAAGGCTAATCGAAGTGAGAAGTTTGCCTTCTTAAACCGGCTGTCTTGTTCTTTTGATCAGGCGGTAGCCGGGCTTGATCCGGGCGAGGTCGAGAAATGCCTAACAAGTATTTTCGACCACGTAGCGGAGTCTATGGAGATTGAGGATTTTCAAGAGTTGATTCAAGTATTTGAATATAATAATTTTCCTAAGACCTATCAAGATAAACTGGTTAAAACTTTCATGGTCCAGAATAACCGTTCTCGGGAATTAGGTGAGATTGTTAATCCCAATGACGGTTCAAGCGCGGCGGTTAAGTGGGCCCACGATCGGCCTGATATCTATCCGGAGATAGAGAAGGCTTTTTATCGGCATGGTAATTTTGACGATTTGCGTCATTTCTTTTTTCAGGTTTTGGATGGCCGCGAAGTGATCGATTTGGATTTGCTAGTTGAATCATATGCCAAGAGGATTAACTCGTTTGTTAGTGAAGATTTTATTCAACTGTTTTTAGTGGACAAGAAGATCGATAAAAAATATGTTAAGTTTTTTGCCCCGCTTTCTTATTCTATTTCAACGCCCCTTAAGGAGGCGTTGGATTTAGGCCGGATAAGCCAAGAGGATTATGACTGGACCGCCCAAAGCTTTATCAAATATGGCGGTGTCAGTGCCGCTAAAGAGTTCTTCGCCCACTGCTTTGATTACATTGATAACCAGAAGAATGATATTAATAATCCGCAATATCAAGAACTACGGGCAGATTTGTTGACTAGTTATGGCGAGGCTCGGGCTGGGGAACTAAGAAATCGTTCCTACATGAACAGTGTTTTGGGTGATGGTATTGGTTCGTATTTGAGGCCGGAAGAAGAAAAAATACTACTCAGATCTTTTTTTAATAAAGCCTTAGACGATCAAGCTGACCATGGTCAGTTGGGCGATTATCTTAGTGAGTGCCATCGTGACTTTTTTCTGGCCTTTGATGCTGACGAGCGTCAGGAGTATTTTAAAAAAGTTTGCTTTAGCCCCAATCATAATGCGATCTTTACTATGGCTGGTTATTATGTGGGCAGTTTCACCACCGCTGATTTTAGTGAAATTTTTTCCCGATTTAGCGAAAAGGAAAAGTCTGATTTTGTTCATCATGCTTTTTCTTTTCGTAATTATCCTATCTATGAGTTGTTTGCTAGGGCATATGGCGGCTTGCCTGAGACTGAGAGACAGTGGCTGGCTGACAGCTTGGAGGAAAATGAAAAGCCGGAGAATTTTGACAAGCGTGATCAGTCAGAATATGATCATTTTGTTAATGCCGTCCTATACGATTTAAAGAACGGTGAAGAATTAGCCACTATTGAAGAGCGAGAGCGCTCTCGAGAAATTATTCCTTTAGCTAAACAAATAATTACTCGAGCCCTCGCTGGAAATTTATCTCCTGGGATATCACAATCAATCTTTGAATACCGCCATCAGGTAATTGATTTGGGTGACGGACTTTTTGATCAATATGTTGAGAAAAGTTTAGAGGCCGGTGGCCTGCGATTAGAATTTGTTGCCGCCTTAGGACCTCTGGGGAGTAATGTATTGTCGACTGAGCAGATAAAAACTTTTTCCCAAAAGATTTTAGAAGAACAAGGACCCAACGTCGAAATCTATAATTTCTATTTAGAACATGGCGTTAATCAAGAATCGCCCTCTTTCTATTTTGATCAATCTAGTTTTGACCTATATTCGCGAGACAATGACAAGGGTTTGAAGAATCGGTTCCAGCTACTAAAATTGCAGAGAGAACAAGACGGCCGAGAAGGAATCATTCGTTGTACTCCTGAACAAGAACAAGCATTAATGGCTCGTATTATTTCCGCCAACGGTGGCGAGAGCATGATCCGGGAGCTAATTAGCTTTGACGCTGACCTCTTTCGACAGGCATTATTAGCCAAGATCAAGGATAGAACATTAGATTGGCCGCCGCTAAATGATTTGTTGGCTGTCGGCGGAGACGTTGTTTTGCCAATCGCCGATGAGATAATTGAATATACCTTTTCTCATAACTGTCGCTATGTTTTTCCACGACTCTGCCAATGTTATGGCTCTAATCCGGAATTGTTGACTAAGATAAAGAAACGGGTGAACGCCGATGAGGCTAGCAGCCGCTTGGAACTTCGGACTATTTTATTGCAGAATGATTTACTCGACACTAGCGAGCTCAAAGAGATGTATCAGGACATTCGTCAAAGTGAAAGTCCTCGGCAACAAGTATTAGCCAACGCCGAAGTTTTTGGTTCGTTGGTAGCCTCGGGACAGTTAGAGAAAGTTAGTGTTTTTTTTGATGGCCAAGATTTGGAAGCAGAAGCGATTGTTAGAGACATGGCCGCTTTTGTTAATCGCTACCCCCTAGAGAATAAGGGGCGGACTGTTTTGGTCATGCTGTTTGCTAAAGAATATTTGCCCGAGCTTAGTCCGGAGGAGATAGTAAAAAAAGTCGGTCGTAGCCTGGCTCGCTATGAAAAAGTTTTGAATAATTTTGAGTATAATAATATTCCGGATGGGGTAAAAACTTCCATTGGCATGGAGTATGAGATTACTCGATCCACAGCTGATGCTTATAAAGAGTTAACCGGCGGTGATTTAGCCGTTGATATCTCTCGTCTTAGCCAGGCAGCTCATATTGGAGCTGGCCGTGATGCGGTTCATGAAATAGCTACTCGGCCCACTGTTAATCCTTATCTGCTTTTATTGGAAATGGATTTACTCAATGATATTGAATATGTTGATTTTAATTTTGAGAGATCGCCGCTATACCAGAAGGGTGCTCGCGGTTTTCATCTGACCATTGGCGGCGAGAAGGGAATTGAGGTTAACGCTAATACTAATTTTTTACAAAACCTTATTTTAACCGCTTCTTGGGGAGGGGTCCAGGCCGGAGAATTGAATAAGAGGGTTTCCGGCGGTCGTGGCGTGACTCTTAGGGGGCGGTCAGCTGATGCTGGTAATAATATTAAGATTTTTGATCAGCCAACCTCGTCTACTGAATTGCGTTCTTTATCGATTGATAAGATGGAATCTTTTCAGCGGGCTTTGCTTACTGCTTATCACGGTGGCGTGGCCATCCAGACTTTTGAGAAATATGGCGACATGCTGCCGTATGCAGTCTTGGAAGAATCGCAAAGATATGATAATCGTCAGGAATTTATCAAGGACTTAGCCGATCGGGCGATTTCCAGAGCCGATGGCGATCGCCGAGTGGGAGAAATAGTTGCCTGTTGGGCCGAGATGATTTTGAATACCGAAGACGCCTTAGAATATCATAATAATAATTTTTTGGAGGGAGAATCATCTGGATATTTGGATGAGTCTGGAGTTTGGGTGGGCACTGAGGATTTTGGCGGTGAATATAATCGAAAACGTTTTGAGGCAGTGGTTAGTTCGATTGATCCAACTTTGTCGGTGGAGGAGTATGTTAAGTCGATGCAGATTGATCGGAAAAATTTTTATGCTAGTTTTGACGTTGAATTCTCCAATCGCCTCACAAAGCTAAACAACTTTTATTTGAAACCTTCAACTGTTAGTCGAGAAGTTTCTGCGGAAGGCCAAGAAAGAACTAAAAAAATCTTTGGTGGCGATCAAGCTAATGCGGTTTCGATGTTAGAGAATACCAAGATTGATTATGCTACTCCAGAAGGCTTAGACGCTAAAATTTATCTCAAAAACTCTGCTTTTGATCTTTCGGGCGAAAAGCGCCGCGGCTATTATTATCTTCAGGGTGGTAGCGAGAAGATGTTGACCCATGCAGTGCAAAAGGCTCTATTAGAATTTAATCAGAAGATGGAGCGGATATTGAATCGCCCAGAATCTAATTAGTTTAGATTAAAATCCCGTTATTTATCGATTTGACAGGATTTTATTATTACCATATAATCGGTTATTGTCGTTTAAAGCAGTACTTACCAAAATTAAGAAAAGTGAAAAAATTTATCAGATTAAAGAACGGGGCCGTCATCTATCTCCTGGCTCGTGTGCCCGAATGCCGGGTAATGATCGGTTGTAATCTGGTCTCGCCTAATTTGCGAGCCAAGGCCTATCACAACCACAAGGTCGATGAAGGAGCAATTATCGAGCCTAATGAGGCTATCGCCCAGTTGAAGCCGATTGAGTTCTATAACCTCAATCAGGCCAATAAGTATCATTCTGCCAAGCTCACCCAGAAGCGGCACAAGGACATTGTGCGGACCCTGAACCACGAGAAACTCCAGGTTCAGCCCATCACTGAGAGCGAAGCTGACGGCACTGGTTACCAATAGCCAACAATTCTTCAGATGACAAAAACGAGCTGCAGCAATGCGGCTCTTTTATTTTGTAAATAAAAAACAACCCCGTTCAGGGGTTATTTTTTCTTGGGGCGGGGTACGGGAATTGAACCCGTAATTCGAGTGCCACAAACTCGCGTGATAACCGTTTCACCAACCTCGCCATGAATATTAAACTTTGTAGAAATAGATACCGTTTCCGTTTATATCTAACTTTTTGCTAATTGTCAAGTTAGGGATTGAGAAAATGTAACTGATAACTATTGTTCCCGGTCGGCATTCTCGTCTAATCTTTTCTGACAGCTTGCCCATCATAGTGGGGATTAGATAGACATAGATCAAGTCGGCTTTTTTTATATCAGTTTCAAAAAGATTCTGTCGAATAAATTTTATTCTACTTTTTTCTCGGCGCAGAATCAAGCTAGTCAGCCAATATACCCAGCGAGAATATTCTACACCGATTAAATTAGCTTTAGGATATTTTTGCTCTAGCGATCTCAGAAAGTCAGCTTGGCCAGCGCCCAACTCATAGATCGTTTCTGTCCCCTTGAGATTTATTTCTGGTAATATTAATTTAATCACCTTTTTCCCGGCCTTCATGAAGGGGGCGGCGCCGCGAAAAACAATGTTGAAGAAATCGATTGCTGCTAAGACTAGAATAATTACTAGCGCAGCTTCGGCGATGATAAGTAGGATCATATTTTGTAGTTAATTTTTCTTGTTTATAGTATAGCAATAAATTAATATTTTCTCCATTTTTAATGATTATTTGTTTAAATAGGCTAGTTTTTAGTATTGGCATAAGCCGTATATTATGTTATCATTATCAGTTGCTTTTAGCGACCATTTCTTTAACAAAAAATAAAAATAAATACTGGAGGAAAAAGTCATGAAAAAGAAATTAGTTATTCTTGTGCTCATCATCGTTGCGATTGCGGTCGGTTTGTGGGTTGGCTTGAGCAAGCCCAGCCTGAAGAAAATGAGTTTTACTGAGTTAATAGCTCTGTATCAGGAAATGCAAGTTGAGGCCGGTCAGGATGGTTTTTCGCCTGATCAAATAGAGAAGGTTAGGGAGGTGTCGGCCTTGGCCATGCAGAAGGCCGAAACAGTTGAAGAGTTAGTTTCAGCTCTCAAGCTGGGTATGGGCTTTTATTCCGACGCAACAGCTGACTCTATGGAAGTTTTTGTGGTTAGTACAGACCCGATTTTGAAGATCTTTGCGAACAAAGGCTCAATTCCCAGCCAGCTCCACTCCGCTTTCTTGGCTATGGGTGGCGACCGATTGCCTCCCGGCGATTTAATTAATTTGGTTTTCTGCCCAGAGCAGATAGATCGCTGTGGTCACGCGCTGGATAGTTCCAGAGTATTTTTTCTTTCGCACGTAGAATACCGCCGGGATCAGTTGAGAGAAGCCGTCCAAATGGGCGCCCGGGAGGAGCTTTATGAAAGAGTTTCAAAGAGTAATGAATTTGCCAAGCAGGTGCTCATTTACGTTTTGGGAGAGAAGTGGTTGCTGAAGAAGATTGGCCAGAGTATTATCCCCTCAGTTATGGCCGCTATATCTGATCCCATCACTGAGGTGTTTACCCTTCAGGAAATGTATGGCATGATCGAAGGAGGTTGGTAGAAATATGATCCTCAGATCTTGGCCCCCAACACTCAGGAAGAATTAGCTGACGCGCTCATCAAGGCGAGATATGAAAAGAAGGAAATAGATAAGTTGTTGGCCGGCGGTCAATTAAACAACAAGGCTTTTTCTAAGTTGGCTGTTTACGTAGGCTGGACCAAGGCTAAAGTGCTAGACAGTTTAACCAAGGGGCCGAGAGCTTCATCGCCAAGTTTATCCAACCTGTTTGATTTTTATGAGTCAGGCTTTTCCACCGCTCAGTTGCTGGATATTGCCGAGCACTCAGGCTTGCTTTCTGATCGGTTGAGAAAAATTGAGAGCATTAGTACAGAGCATTTGATTAGGATTATGAAGCTTGATGTTATCAATTCTGAAATGTTAATAGATGAGCTCTTAAAACGGAAACTATCAATCAGGCAGTTAGAACAAATTGCCGAAGAGCATCCGGAGAAGAAAGAACAAATTCAGCAACTCATATTCATTTCCGTACTTCTCCGAGAAGAAATATCGAAACATTTAAACGAGATTGTTGAGGAAATTAAACTTTGGTCGATGTTTTTGACATTGATAAATTAATATTACTTTTTATAACTATAAAAGTCAACAAAGTTAAAATCCTCTTTTGTTTATTCAAAAACCTAATTAAAATTTACCCCCACTATTTGTTGGGGGGGTAATATGTTATAATGTAATTATTGATAAAAATTAAGTATTAGTTTTGTTTTGAAATATATAACATATATGAACAAAAAAGCCTTCACCCTAGTAGAACTATTGGTAGTAATAGCCATTATTGGCCTAT
>CAZFEF010000022.1:0-11390 GCA_964517555.1 uncultured Gammaproteobacteria bacterium | reverse complement strand
TTGTATAGGCCATATATTCGATATTAATCCCTAATTATACCACTTTCTGGCCCCCAAGTGTTTCCAAGCTATTGAACCATTGCGGGGGGATTGACAAATATACAAAATATTATTAATATCTATTTATAGCTTAAAATAGTAAATAATTGTAAATTAAAAATAAAACACGGAGGATTTTCCAATGAAAAAACTGTTTCTTTCTATGACTATTGTGCTGGTCTTCGGATCAGCTTCGGCCCAGGGCCTGTTGCAAATGGACACCTGGTTTACTACACAGGGCAAGTCTTTGTATTCTATCGGTGGTGCTGGCGGGTTAGTTTTTGCCGCCGGCAAAGATGGTGATTTCGTTAAATTTGACGGAGTCAACGAATGGCCTCTTAATACCAACACTAGCGGAGAAAACGTGATAGACATAACTATGCAAGATTTTTCCGGGAATATTGTTGGCGTTGCTTCCGATGTAGATGAAAATGTTTATCAATATGACAATGTGTCTGATTCCTGGACGTTTATCGATTTAGCCGCTACTTACTATACTTTAGCCAAGACCTACATTCTTTCAGCTACTGATCTTTGGGCTATTGGTGAGTACAAAATTTATCGCAATGAGGGTATGGGTTGGAATTGCATGGTTAACACTACCGGTTTCTTCTATACTGGGATGCTCAAGTTAGGTAGCGAGATATATATTTCTGCTGTCTATGGTCCATCCTATGAAGAAGGCTGTCTGTACAAAGTTAATGGTCCCGCCATTGAGGTTGAGAGCTTATTTTCTGGGGTTAGGATATTGGACATAGCCGAAGGGCCTCTTGGCACCTTATTGCTGATGACCAGTACCGGAGTAATGAGTTATGATACCAGCCTGAAAACTGCCACTATGGTATTCCCGATTACCAATTTAGAAGAGCCAATTCCAGGTGGGTACAAACTGGTGCAAGTATCATCGGGCAACCTAATTCTGATTACCGCGGAAAATGTTTACTCTAACCTGGGTGGGTGGCATGTAGTTTCTGGATTGTATGGATTTAGTAATGGTTATGCCGTTGATGAACACCACATCTATTTTGTCAGCTCGTCTTACGTTTATTTATATGACCAAGCGAGCGGCATCATAGAAGAGGTTAACGATGACTTTGGTTTTGGTCCTAACCCGGCCACGTCGCAGATAACGATTACCGGGGATTTGGCAGATAAGGAAATTAAGCTCATCAATTCCGGCGGACAGGTTGTTCTATCCAGAAGTTTATCCAGTGCAGAAAGCTTCACTATCGATTTGTCGGGGCTATCTTCCGGACTGTACCTTTTGCAGATGAATTGTCAAGGGAAAACGACAACCAAGAAATTGGTAAAAAAGTAGTCGTTTTCAAACGAATTACAAAAAGCCTTTCTTCACGGAAGGCTTTTTAAATTATTTAAATTGTGCTTTAATATTAATATGGCCAAGAAGTTTACTAGAAAAATTGAAGATTTTACCTGTAGCCATTGTGGGGTGCAGGTTAAGGGGGACGGCTATACTGACCATTGTCCGGTTTGTCTATGGTCTTTGCATGTTGATATTAACCCCGGAGACCGCCGCCAGAATTGTACCGGAGAGATGGAACCTCAATGGGCGGAGTTTAAGAAGGATTACTATATTATTTATTATCGTTGCCGAAAATGTCATTATCAGCACCGGGTTAAGTCGGCCAAGGGTGATAATCAGGAGGAGCTTCTGCGGTTATCCAATTTTTCCAGTTAATTTTCCGCTTTCAATTTCGGCCCCTAGAACAGGGGTTTTTTGATTAGAATTTTTGGTATTTTTATGCTATTATTTAAATATCATAATTCATTATTATATGGCTAAAAATATCAAGAAAAAAGCGATAGTAGTGGCCGTTTCCGGCTATTTCAACCCTTTGCATGTCGGTCATTTAGAGATGATCGAGAGAGCGGCTAAACTGGGCGACAAGTTGGTGGCAATAGTCAATAATGATTTTCAGGTGAAACTCAAAGGTTCAGTGCCTTTTATGAGTCAAGTAGACCGAATGAAGATAGTTTCGGCCATCAAAGGAGTGGATAAGGTTTTTTTGTCGATAGACAAGGACAAGACTGTTCGCCGGTCTTTGGCTAAGGTCAGGCCTGATATTTTTGCCAATGGCGGCGATCGACACAGCTTAAATGACGTTCCAGAATATCCGATTTGCCAGAAATTGGGTATTGAGATGGTTGATGGTTTGGGCAAAAAAATCAGAGCCAGCTCAATTTTAATTAAAGAAGCTTCTCGGTATGCGAAGAAAAAATAACCATCAAAAATTGATTTGGATCCTAGTTTTGTTAATTGCCTTGGTAGTTATCGTCTCTCAGGTTTGGAGCCGTTATCAACGTTCTCAGCGAGCCAAGTTAGAAGCAGTGGTATTGGAAGAGAAGACCCTAACTATTATTGAAGGCTGGAATTTAGATAATTTAGAACTCTATTTAACCAAGCAAGGATTTTCTGATGCCAATCAGCTGTCTGATTTAAAGATTAAAGATTATAGTGCTGATTATGAATTTTTGTTGTCCGCTCCGGCCAACGCTAGTCTAGAGGGGTATTTATTTCCTGATACTTATCGAGTTTATACCGACGCTACTTTAGATGATTTAATTCGGAAGATGTTGGATAATTTTGATTATAAATTGGATAATCCTTGGCGCGAAGAAATTAGTCGGCAAGGGAAAACCATTCATCAGATTGTAACCATGGCTTCGATTATAGAGAAAGAGGTTAGCGCCTCGACTGATCGAGCTATCGTTTCGGGCATATTTTGGCAGAGGATAAAGATTGGGCAACCGCTGGAGTCCTGCGCTACCTTAGCTTATATCTTAGGCGAGTATAAAGCACAGTACAGCCAAGCTGATACGCAAATCGAGTCTCCTTATAATACCTATCGTCGCTATGGTTTGCCTCCGGGACCGATTGCTTCTCCGGGGCAAGCATCAATCAGGGCGGCAATTTATCCGGAAAAAAGCGATTTCCATTATTTCTTAACTCGGCCTGATACCGGAGCCACTGTCTATAGCCGCACTTTTTCTGAACACGTAGCCAACAAAGTTAAATATTTAAAATAATTATATGCTTGATAATGCCAGCCCCAATTTTAAGCCGGGAAGTGCCGCTTCGACTATCGATCCGATAGCCCAGAAGCATTCTAGTTCCAAAAAGAAAGTTTTAGTCTATGCTATTTTTGCTGTTTTGGTTTTAGGCATCTTGGCTGCCGGCTATTTTTTCGGTCGTCGCTATTTTTGGCCAGCGGACAATACTACCCCCGTGATTAATGAAGAGATTCCGAATGACAGTGATGATAATAATGATCCAAACGGCGGACAACTACCTGGCGATGGCAATGGTGATAACGGCAATGTTTCCTCTTCGGGTTTGGGGGCGGAGATAGAATACTTGGCTTTCAGGGATTTTTATAAACCTATTGAGACAGCTAAAAATCTTAGTTTGCCGCGGTATAAATTGCCCTGGGACGCTAAAACTCAAGCGGTCAATTACTATGATTTTTCTCGACAGATCAATTTAGACACCGTCTTGCCGACTTTAAATTCCAAGGCTTTTGTGGTCATTAAGAATCCTTTCAGTTCGCAGAAGGGCAGTGAAAATATCAACAACTTTTATGCTCTCTATGATTCCTTATCTAAAAAACAGGTGCCGCCGTTAATCACTAATGACTTTCTAACTTATCATTATCAAACGGTTTTAAAGCAGGTATTTAAAAATATTGAGTCTGATATCTTCTATCCCAATCTGTTTGAAATGTTGTCCGAACTTAATGATTTGGCCAAAGCTCGTTATCAAAAGCGGCTGGGCGAAGTGGGACAAGTTAATGATTTGGCCTTAGAAGCCGCTCGTTTGGAGCTGGCTTATACGGCTACGGCCCTAGAATTGTTAAAACCCCAGAGCGGACAAATCAACGAGGATAATAGTACTAATAATCCTAATCGTTTCTCTCCGGACGAAGTTAGCCTTTATACTTTTAATTCGCCCAGTTATCTCCGGGTCGATGTTTTAAAAGAAGTAGAACTGATCAAGGAGCATCGACAGAATATTAAGTCGCCAGTCATGCTTTATCCGATAAATTATGCTGATTTTAACGTGCCCGATGATTATCGAGCTAATGCTAAATTAAATAATTTTTATTTAACCGCTCGCTGGTTAAATCAGCCGTTCCCTTTGTATTATCAAGGACCGGATTGTCCTAGTTGCTCTTTGGATGTTGATGATTGGCGTATTCATACCTTGGCCGCTAGTTTTATGGCCCATGACTTGTTTAATAATTATGACTTAAAGTTAAAATGGGCCCGGATTTACAAAACTCTGGCTTTCTTTAAGGGCTTACGGGATGATTTAACTTTAGTACAATATCGTGACACCCTTAATCGGACCTTCGGTGAGAATTATAACCTAGAAGAACTATTAGGTAGCCAATCACCGGGAATGGCTGACAATTTCAATCGCCTGCAGAATCAATTGGCGCAGTATAATTTTTCCGCCCTCAATGGCGCTTGGGATAAAAATAGTCAAAAAGATAAATTGGGGGTTAGATTTTTAGCTGATACTTATTGGCCTAATGAATATCTTTTTAAGGAATTAACTTCACCGGCAGTAGGGAACTACGCTGGCGCTAAACCTGGTTCTGCTAATAACACGGTTTGTCGTAATAGCTTGGCTCGTTGCGTGGCTTCGGTAGGGGATGTAGTTAACCTAGTTTTCCCTTTATCCGGCATCAGCGCTTATTTTGATGAAAACGCCAATTATCGCAACTATAATTCTCAAGCCGAAAAGATCCGTCAGTTATTATCCGCTTCGGATCTTTGGCATAACCATAACTATTGGGCCACCTTGAAATTAGTGGCCAATTCCTTTATCAAGTCTAACCAGCTTCCGCATTTAACTAATAATGACTATTTGAATCGGGAAATCGTTCGAGCTATGGCTAGTTGGGTGGATTTGCAACTGCCAGTCGACAAATTAAGCTTGGATCAGAAATATGCCTCTCCGGCGGTTAACAATACCGGCTTCCTGGAGTATGCCTATGTTGAACCTAATTTGAATTTAGTGGAAGAGATGATTAATAATACCACCATGATCAAGGGGATGATGGAAGGATTAAAAGTCAATTATGAGCTTAGCTCGGTTAATAATTCGCTTAATGATTTATTGATGCAATTAAACAGCGTTCGCGACATTGTCATCAAGGAGCTTAATAATCAAGACTTATCCAATGACGATGTTCAATTTATCGATCGTCTGGCTCGAGAATTTAAAGTAGAGACCTTGAGCAAGAAGAACATGACTATAGTGGGCAATAATCGCCAGACATTAAATATTAATTTAAGTGATGTCAAGCTTCTAATTTTAGCTCATCAACGTTCCGGTCGTTGGGTGTTATCGGCCGGTCCAGTGTTTAATTATTGGGAAAAGAAATAATTATGATTGAACCCCGACGCCAAAAAATCCTAGTCATTCTGACGGCTTTTTTGTTGGCCGGAGTTTGTTTTGTCTTAGCTTCAGCTTATAACTTCTACAATCAAAGAGATAATTTTGTAAAATGGAGTTCTCCGGATGAGACGGCCAATTATTTTTTTTCCAAGCTCTACGCCCAAACTGGCACTTTAAGTTATTACGAGCCTTATAATTTGCCGGCTGAACAGATTATTCATCCCCGTAGTTTTAAGAGTGATAATGGACTATTGAAACCAGTCAGTTTTTTGGGAATGATTTTAATTTATGGCCGCCTAGGAGCTGTTTTTGGTATCGATTTTATGCCTTACCTGACACCGCTTCTAGCGGCTGTCGGTGTATTTTTCTTCTATTTATTGATTGAGCGCTGGAGCAATTCTCAAAGATTGGCCTTAATCTCAGCTGCCTTGCTAACAGTTTTTCCGGTTTATCTTTATTATTCAGCCCGGAGTTTTTTCCATAATGTTCCTTTTATTGCTTTCCTAATTATTGGACTATACTTCTGGTCAATGATGGTTTTGGGTGAAAGGCGCTATGATTATTGTTTTACTAACGTGGATCGGACTCGTCGGCTAATTAGCAAATTATCCATGGCGGCCTTAGCCGGCTTTTTCATCGGTTTGTCTGTCATTACTAGAATGGCTGAAATTATCTGGGTTTTGCCGGCCTTGTTTTTGGCCACCGTCGTCTATTATCGGAAATTAGATATCTTCAAAGTTTTAGTGTTCATTGCCTTCTTTTGGTTCGCTATTTTGCCCGCCCTTTCTTGGAACAAGGTTCTATACGGTGGTTTTTTTGCTAGTGGGTATAAGGAGATGAATCAGTCGGTATCTAAGGTCTTGGCCGTTAGTCAGTCCGGAGGTGGTCAGGTAGCTATAGTCGATCGTCTCACCCAAATCAAAGACGCTGTTTTCTATTTTGGTTTCAATCCAGAGCAGTCGGTGCGGATGTTTAAGTACTATGTCGTTGACATGTTTCCTTTCTTGTTTTGGCCAGCGGTTTTAGGGGCTTTATTCTTTTTGATTAATTTTCGTAAGTGGCGCCGAGGCCCGGTGTCTTTTTTGGTTATCTGGGTTTTAGTCTCAGCTGTTTTGATTTTGTATTATGGTTCTTGGAAATTTAGTGATAATCCGGATCCTAGTCGCTTAACTATCGGCAATTCCTATACTCGTTATTGGTTGCCGATTTATTTGGGACTGATTTTTTTTGCTGCTTACGCTATCGATTTATTCAGCCGCTTTGTTTTGCGACAATCACAATTATTGGCTAACTTGAGCCGTTTAATGTTGGTCTTGGTTTTTTCTCTGTTTTCTGTTAATTTCTTATTATTCGGCTCAGAAGAGGGTTTGTGGTATAGCCGATATAATTTTGACAATGATCGGCAATTATTTAACCAGGTCATGAGCCTAACTGAGGATCAGTCAGTAATTATTACTCGCTATCATGACAAATTATTTTTCCCAGAAAGACGGGTGATAGTCGGTTTGTTTGATGATGCAAATATGAATCGTGCCTATGCTCGTTTGGCCCGTTACTTGCCGGTTTATTATTTTAATTTTCGCTTCAAGCCCCAAGACATTGAATATCTTAATTATTACAAGTTCAAAGAGTTGGGCATCAGGATGAGGGAGGTAAAGATAGTGAGCTATAATTTAGCCCTTTATCAGCTCGAGAGAATAAAACCATGAAGCACTATTATATTTTTACCATTGGTTGCCAAATGAATAAAGCCGACAGCGAGCGCCTGGCGGCTTATTTGGATAATTATCATTTAACCGCTACTGAAAACCGCCGCCAAGCTGATTTAGCTTTTTTCGTTACCTGTGGCGTCAGACAATCAGCCGAAGATCGGGTTTATGGATTGATTAATACCCTGCGGCGAGAAAATCCCCATGTGGTCATCGTCGTTACCGGTTGTTTGAGTAATCGAGCTGATGTTCAGGAGAGATTAGCCGGAAAGGTTGATTTATTTTTCCCTATCTTTGATTTAGGGAAGTTTGGAAAATATTTGCAATCATTGGGTTTGAAGCAGGAAACGACCAAGATTTCAGCTAAAGATTATCTGTCTATTATCCCTAAGTATCAATCAGTTTTTTCAGCCTATGTCCCGATTGGCAACGGCTGCAACAATTTCTGTTCCTATTGCGTTGTCCCTTATGCCCGGGGTCGAGAAAACTATCGGCCAGCTAAGGAGATTATAGCTGAAGTTAAGCGCCTTATTTCTAGAGGGTATAAAGAGATAACGTTAATTGCTCAAAATGTGAATAGTTTTCGTAATGACACCGACTTTCCGGGATTGATTGAAAGAATTGATAAATTACCTGGTGATTTTTGGCTTCGTTTTGCTACTAGCCATCCTAAAGATATGAGCCCCAAGTTGATCAACCTATTGGGCTTCAGCCGTCATCTTTGCGAACAGGTTCATTTTGCGGTTCAGTCTGGTGATGACCAGGTATTGCGCCAGATGAATCGAGGTTATACGGCCAAGAAATATTTAGCTCAGGTGGAGAAAATTCGTCGAGTTGGAGTGAAGTATAAGCGGCCACTACCTATTGCCATTTCTACTGATATTATTGTTGGTTTCCCCGGAGAAACCAAGGCGCAATTTTTGAATACGGCTAAATTAATGCGCCAGGCCCGTTTTGATCAGGCCTTCGTTGCTCGTTATAGCCCTCGTTTTGGCACCGCTTCCTATCGTCTAGCAGACAATGTCCCTTTAGAGGAGAAGAAGCGTAGAGAAGAAGTGTTAAATAAGATTTTGCGCTCCAGCGCTAGCCAGAATAACCAATGGTATTTGAACCAAGTAGTTGAAGTTTTGATTGATGGTCGTGATCGTCAAGGACATTGGCAAGGGCATACTAGGACCGCCAAAAGTGTTAGTCTCTCTGGTCTGGGCCGAGGTAATTTTTCCGGGAAAATAGTTATGGTTCAGATTGAGAGTGTGCGTGATTTTGGTTTGACTGGCAAGGTTTTGAAAAAATATGATAAAAAAAGATAATAAAGTAATTGTTATTCTGGGTGCCACCTCTAGCGGCAAGACTAGTTTAGGAATCAAACTGGCCGCTTTGTTTAATGGCGAAATAGTCAGCGCTGATAGCCGCCAAGTGTATCGCGGTATGGATATTGGCACCGGCAAAGATTTGCCCGATTATCAAATTGTAGAAAATGGAAAAAAGCGAAAAATTAAATACCACCTAATCGATGTCGCCTCACCTCGGTCGGTGTTTAGCTTGGCTAAATATCAAAAATTAGCTTTTAAAGCTATTGATCAGATAATCGCCCAGGGGCGCTTGCCGATTGTGGTTGGCGGCAGTGGACTATACTTGCAAGCCCTGGTTGATAACTATCAATTATCAAAAATAAAGCCTGATAATCTTTTGCGGCAGGAATTAGAAAAATTAGATAAGACCGAATTGCAGGAGCGGTTACAAAAGATTAATTTTCAGTTTTTTTCTAAATTAAACAATAGCGACAAAAACAATCCTCGTCGTTTGGTGCGTTATATTGAAATTTTATCTCAAGAAGCTGGTTTCCGCGCTGGCGGCGGTCCGGAAAAGTATGACTTTTTACTGCTAGGATTAGAATGTCCTCAGGAAAAATTAAATAAAAGAATAAAGCAACGTCTACTTAGTCGTTTAGATGAAGGGTTGTTGGCTGAGATTAAGAAGCTCCATCGTTTAGGTGTCAGCTACGCTAGACTAGATAAATTTGGCTTAGAATATCGCTATGGCGCCAGATATCTGCAAGAAATAATGGACTATGATACTTTTGTGATTTCGTTATTTCAAGCGATTTGTCGTTTTTCCAAAAAACAGACTACTTGGTTTAAGCGTTGGCAAAAACAAAACCGGAAAATCCATTGGCTTTCCGGCTTGAGTGAAGCTAAAAAATTGGTCAGGAATTTTATTGAATAGTATAGAGGTAGCTAGAGAAGGTTGAGGTTCCGTAGGCTTGATTATCGGTAGTCTGGTGTAAATTAGGATTACCGGTAGTAGCGTTGAAGTCTTCATGAGTGAGATTTATAGCACTGTCAACACAATTGACAGTGTCTTTAAATTGGTAGCCGGCAGGGTCAGTATCTAGAGTGCCGCTAGGCATGATGATGTTTCTAATTAGCATCTCGTCATAAGCTCCAGTGCCATGAGAGCTGGAATAGCCAGCCCAGTAGTTGTGACCACCAACGTAAGCAGCTTGACGAATGTAATCATCGCCGCCTCCATCAAAATATTTACCCATTTCAAAATTTAAATCTAGGTTGTATTTAACTATTAGGCCATCGACAGTACCGTTCTCGCTATTGGTTTGGCCCCCAACATATAGTTTATTATTACTACTAGTTAAAGCCCAAAAACGATCTTCGCGGCTGCCACCATATTTACGAGCAGCTAATAAGTTTAAGTCACTGTCGTATTTAAGTAATATTCCATTATAATTTCCTCCATATGTGCTATAACCAGACACATAAAGAGCATCTCCCACTTTAAGTATGTCATTAAAAGCTTCCTCAGTGCCCGAATTTTTATAACTTTTTTGGGCAACGATTGATAAATCAGCTGTTTTTATTTTTATAATTAATCCGCTCCAATCTCTTCCCGGTTCTGAACCGACACCAACGGCATAAATATAACCACCGTCAATGACTGCGCCTCTAAGAAAATCATATGATCCGCCGCGATAATAAGCTTGTTGGACTAGGGCCATTGTTGCTTTATCATATTTGACAATAATAGCATCATAGTCACCGCCGTTATACCAGTTATAAGCACTATAGCCAATAATATAGATATATTGACCGTCACTAATTATTTTAAAAATAGCGTCACCTCTATCTGTTACGCCATCTAATATTAGAGTATTAATTGGCCCAGCACCTAAGTCGTTTTTATTATAGATTGAAAATATTACATCGTTATTAGGGCTAACTGAAAAAGTGTCACCACCAACATAAAGATAAGTGCTGTCTACGTAAACCGCAGCAAACGTATCTGCATTTTCATCTCCCCAATGAACCTTTTCGACAATACTCAAGTCGCTGGCATTGTATTTAACGATTGATCCTTGACCGCCAGAGCCATTGGAATAATCACGTCCGACAGCATAGATGTAGTTGCCATCAGCAGCTACTCCTAAAATATAATCATTAGAAATTCCGCCCGATAGGCGGCATAATAAGATTTGGGAGCAAGATCCATTCACTAAGCCATTGGGTGTAGCACAATGGTAGCCGGCGACTAAATCATCTTGGGATCTTTCGAGACAGAATTGTAAGTTATATCGCCCTTTATTGTCTAATGAATAGCTGTAATCACCACTGCAGGCGTTGGTATTAGTAATCGTCGGGTTGTTAGGCACATTGGCCATGTAAACAGTAGAGGATGAGGTTGATCCATTTAAAGCTCCGCCAAAATTTAGGCCGCTAGGATAGCTGCCTTCATTTAGTCGATAAAGCTCTAAGGCTGATTGCATTTCTTTGACATCAGACAACCTTTCCACATCTCGACTTTTTTGTCTAAAAGAAGTAGCCGACACCGAGACAATAGCCGCGATTAGGCCAATAATAACTAGAACGGTTATCATTTCGACTAGACTGAAAGCTTTTTTATTGATAATCATATAGTTTTAAAATGGTATTTTGATTTATTCTGAATAAAATTAATTTTTTTTGAGTTAGTCCTGAGCACACCGCACCGAGAATCCGTAAGCTCGGTAATCGCCATAGCCGCCGAAAATGGGATCACCTGATGTCAAGGCGCCGTACCAAGCGTAGTTCGGATTACCCGACGGAGGGATAGACGACCAGAAGAGGGCGTAATCACCCCGATAGTTGAACGACCCATTTACACCGCGGAAGCCCGATGGAAGAGCAGAAAAATTATAATCATCGGTTCCATCCCAAGAAATAGGA
>CAZFEF010000021.1:0-11465 GCA_964517555.1 uncultured Gammaproteobacteria bacterium | reverse complement strand
TCCATCCCAAGAAATAGGAGAATGGCTGCCAGTAGCTTTTAGCTTGCCACCAGTAGAACTGCAATTACAAGCACCATTATAACAATTTAAATCACAACCAGAATCAGCGTTTTGGGCTAAGATTTGAAGTTCGGTAAAGGTTGGTAAATGCCAGCCGCTGGGACAGATGCCTTGGCGAGGAGTAACGGTGGGGTCAGGATAGTCGCAAGTTGGGGAATATTCGATGGAGACGCAGGTAGTGCCATTGCAAGTATAATTAGTATAATTACATTGGTATGGCAGTTGGAGGGCCTCAGCCCATTCATATAATCCGCCATCGGTGGTGCAATAATTGTCATTATTATTGTAACAATATTTTTCTAATTGGCTATCATTGACTTGGCAGGACCACCAACCATTATTAGGATAGACATCAACGCAAGGAGCTGAATCAGCGCTATCAACTCTGGTGCCAACATTCAAGTTCTTGGCAAACCAACATTGGGTACCAATTTGGACGGTAGGGTATGATTCACCGCCATAGGAAACAGGATCACCACAGGAGAAATCTCCGCCACCTCCTCCTCCACAAGCCGCCATTCCACTAGGAGTAGCACAGTTATTGCCAGCGGCAGCATCATTTATATCCTTGGCTATGCAAAATTGAAGAGTATAGCTGTGGTTGTCGTTTGTGGTTGAATAAACGTAATCCGAGGAGGTACAATTTCCGTCGAGAGTAGATGGCGGATTAGGTACGGCTGCTAAATAGGTGTTGGAAGTAGTTGAGCCGGTTATCGGTTGTCCTGAAGTTAGGGTGGCGGGGTATTGATTTTCATCGCGGTAATAAGCCTCTAGAGCACTTTGGATCGTTTTAACATCGGTTAATTTTTGAGTATCACGATTTTTAATGCGAACCTGGACTACTGAAATTACAGCCGTAGCGGTTATTAACCCGACAATTAGAATGGAGATCATCATTTCTGTTAGGGTGAAAGCTCGTCTCATATTATTGTAATATTTTTTTGATTAGTTTTTCTAATTCTTGAGGATTAGCTTGGCCCTTGGTTTCGGCCATGGCTTGGCCAATGAAAAATTGTAGTAAAGCTTCTTTGCCTTTTTTATAAGCCGCTACTTGTTCGGGAAATTTAGTAATTATCTCTTTGATCTTACCTTCAATCCCACCAAGATCGACTAGTTGCTCTAAGCCTAGTTCGGTCATAATTGTCCCTGCTTGACCACCGTGTTCAGCCAGGTGGCGGAGAATTTTTTGACCGCCAGTTGGGTTTATTTTTTTGTTTTCTAATAGAATTATTAGCTGAGCTAAGCCAACCGGAGAGATTTTGCCCTTGGTAGCTGCTGCCGAGAAATTATTTAAAGGATAGAATTTGGATAGTTCATTGTTAATCCAGTTGGCTGTTGTCTGTCCGGCTTGACGACCAGCTCCTAGATTTTTAACTTCGGCCATGACTTGCTCATACCAGTTGGCTAGGTATTTATCCCCGGTTAAGATTTCAGCTTGAGCTTGGGTTATTTGATATTCACGAATGAAGCGCTCAGTTTTAGCTTCCGGCAGTTCCACTATTTTAGCTCGTAGGTCATTAATCATCTCATCTGACAAATGAAGCGGGGGAATATCAGGCTCAGGGAAATAACGATAGTCAGCGGCGCTCTCTTTTATCCTTTGGCTGATAGTAATGTTTTGGCTGTCGCTCCAGCCTCTAGTTTCGGCCACGATTAAACCGGCTTCATCTAGAATTTTTGCTTGGCGGCTGATTTCATAGTTGATAGCCTTTTCTACTGCTTTAAAAGAGTTGATATTTTTTACCTCTACTTTAGCATTAAGCTCTTGGTTGTTTCGGGGGCGAACCTCGTTTTGTTCAATGACAAACGATCCTGGAGTTTGTAGACTAATGTTGGCCTCACAACGCATTTGTCCTTTCTCCATGTCAGCATCGCTAATATCCAAATAGCGCAGTATCTGTTGGAACTTTTGACAGAACTTTTTAGCCGTAGCCCCGTCTTTAATGACCGGTCCAGTTACTAGCTCAATCAAGGGTACTCCGGAACGATTAAAGTCGGCTAGGCTGTAGTTTTTCTGATGAGGATGAGTTAATTTGGCCGTGTCTTCTTCTAAGTGAAGACGAATAATGGCGATTTCTTGATTATCGACTGAGAGCTTAGCGTTTTGAACTAGAGGCAAGTCATATTGGGAAATCTGATAGCCCTTGGGCAGGTCAGGATAGAAATAGTTTTTACGATCAAATTTAGAGGCTTGATTTATCTCACCATTTAAGGCTAGTCCTAGGATGACTGCCATTTCAATTGCCGTTTGATTGACATAGGGCAAAGTGCCAGGGTGTCCCAAGCAGATAGGGCAGACATTAGTGTTGGGGCGGTCTTGGGGGCCAGAGTTGGAGCAACGGCAAAACATTTTACTGGCGGTTTTTAGCTCAGTATGAATTTCCAAGCCGATAATCACTTCGTATTTCATATATGACTAGTTTAGCAGAAAAAACCCCTCAAGGCAATCAAAAAAGAGGCATATTTATTACCTCTTTTGTCGATTTAGAATAGGGGGGCCACCAATTTCCAGATGTCGGCTTGGACTTGGAGAATTTCCTGATTGGCGTTTATCAGCGGCCAATTATATTCTTCCCGTAGTTTTAAGTGAGTCGCTCTGGCACGATCGGTTAGGGAGCTGTCGTTTTCGTGAGTGTGTGTTTTTTCCATTCCTTTCAAAAATCTTTCCCCATCCATTAAAATGGCTAGATCCGGTAATAGCAAACCTTCATTTATTGCTTGCAGGAATTGCTGATCAACGCCATTGGCCATTCCCCAGGCGATACCGGTGCCGGTGTAGTCTTCGGCGACGATATTGATGCCGGATTCCAGTTTCTTAATCAACTGGGATTGATAATGAAAACGGTTGAAGGCATAGAAAATTTGGATTTCTCTTGGGTTAAGACCATATGGGTTGCCTTGTCGCAGGTAATCATTGATCACCGGTCCGGTGGGTTCCAGATTATACATCGGGTATTTGATGTGCTCGGATTGATACCCTAATTTCTGGATGGTTTCATTTAAGATTTTAGCCTGAGTGGTTTTGCCTAAATTGTTAATGCCATAAAGGACGATGAATTTACCTTTTTCCATAGTACTTCGGGTTTATTTAAATTAACTATTTTAACGATTATCACCACTGCCACCCAGTTTATTCCTGGCTTGGCGGGAGAATAGTTTTTCTAGATTATCTTGGGCTATCTGATCTAGGTCTAGTTTTAATTCCGTAGCTGTTTGTGCCAAATACCACAAGACATCACCTAACTCACCGGCAATCGCCTGACGATTAGCTTCAGTGATTTCGTAGTTTTGATCGCGGATTATTTTTTTGAGTTTGTCCGCTACTTCGCCGGTTTCACTAGCTAAGCCTAAGACGGTATAAGTGAGGTTATTATCTTTGTCGGGGTAGACAGCGGTTTGGCGCGATTCGGTTTGGTATTTAGAAAAATCCATATTTATTTCATGTTATATTGCCCCTTAATTAGATTAATAATATCATCGATTCTTTGTTCTAAATCGTCGAAGGTTCCTTCGTTGATTATTTCAAAATCAGCGTGTTCCATTACCTCCGGAATAGTCATTTCGGTTTCCGCTTTCTCTTCAGCGCGGAATTCTTCCAAGGTTTTTTTATCATCCCCGGGGTTTTCATTTCTTTTAACCGCCCGTTCATAGCGGATTTGTTCGCTAGCCACTACTCTAATCAGCTTGAAGCCGTTCATTTCTCGTAGGTTGCGAATATCGGCCATGCGGCGGATGCCGTCGATAACAACAAATTCGGCCGGATCTTGGCTGATATCAATGGCCATAGCATCGGCTAGAGTGCTTTCACCAAAATGTTGTCGAATAGTGGTGGAGATGTATTGCAGGTTTTCTCGACTGGTTTCAAGGTGCAGACGGTCTAATATATCTCTCAAAATAGTAGAGAAGCGGTAGTCTTTAGCGTGGTACTGTTTTATCAAATACTTTTTGATTACTCCTTTGCCGCAAGCGATCCGACCAGTTAAACCGATGATGATTTGAGCCATATAATTAATTATTTTTTAACAATATCTTGTAGTCCGCGGCGGACATCCCAATCATCTGGATCTAAGTCGCAGTGCAGGGTTAGGGTTGGGAATTTTTCAACTAATGCTTGGCGCATTTGCAGGGCTATTTGACGTAAGGTGGGATGGACCAGCTTGCCACTGCGTAGCTCGGTGACATAGACTGTGGCTGGCAGGCCATAGCTGATCCGGCAGGGAACGTTGAAGCCCATAGCGGTGTAATATTGCTTGATTTCGGCGGTAGTTTCTAGATTGTCAATTGCTAATTTTTGATCGGCGATCAGCTTTTTGGCTGTTTCTTGGAGATCGGTGGGCAATTCGTTTAAATACCAAGAATTGAATCCTTGGGTCATGTCCAGAAGCGGCATTCGGCACAAGCCATGACGATGACGTTGGACATCGCGGAACGAACCATAGTCTAAGAGAAAGTCGAAAGTGATTATTCCTAGTTCCTCTAAAAACAAAGGAAGATTAGTCCTGGGAGGTCGCTGATCAATGATTTTTTGGTATGGCTTTAATTGTTCATTTGAAATAGCGGTGGTCAAGCGGAAGGGGACGGCTTCGGTAGGTTTAAAGAAATTATATTCAGCCATTAATTGCTGACGGTATTCTTCTTGCTCTGGGTATAGTTTATGGCTGAAGCTATGCGGATATTTTTCTTGTAGTTGTTTTAGCATTCTTTCTGCTAATTCGCTAACTTCTTTTAGCGGGTTATGGCGCATTAGAGATAATTTATCATGTGCTTGACGCAGATTGGTGTGCCAGCTTAACTGAGTAGTGATTCCGGCTGGCAAAAAGCCACGAGTAATATCAAAAGTGCGAGCCTTGATGGCTTTTTCATAGACAGCTTCATCCTCATCTGATTTTTTGGGGTATTTGTTTCTGAGGTAATCTTGGACTGGTAATTGGGCGGCAATGTAGAAATCCATCCAGCTTTTTATAATCTCCTGAGAAGCCGGAGTATTTAAGGGGTCGATAATTGGTTGTTGGCTCATGTCGACATAGCGAGTGCTGGTTTCCTGGCCAGAGTACATTTGCCAGTCTTGAATAGCTTTGTCGGCTAGAATGCTAAGACCTTCGATAAAGATAGTAGTGGAGCCGCAATCGGCGATACTGGCGTGGCCATAACCGACGTAGTAGGTTTCCATAAACTTGCCACTGCCACTGCTTTTAACTTTTTCGACATGCTCAGTAACGCTTTTGGGGCTGCGAGAATAAAGAGCCTGCATCATGGCAGTATCTTCAGGACTAAATTCATCGTAGATAAAAATATTAGCCATAGTTTTTGATATTATTTAGTATCGGCATAAGCCACCATCTCTGGATCCACTAAAATATATTCTACCCCAGCCTCTTTAAAAACTTCTTTGCTTCTTTGGCCGGCGTGATAGTCTTTGGCGCAAACCACTTTTTTGATGCCGGCATTGATGATCATTTTAGCGCAAGTATAACAAGGGGTCATTTTGCAATATAAGGTGCCGCCTTCCAAAGAGACCCCGAAACGAGCCGCTTGGCAGATAGCGTTTTGCTCGGCATGGGTTGTGCGGATGCAATGACGGGATTGAGTGCCGTCTTCGTTGACGATGGTATGCATTTCATGACCAACTTCGTCGCAATGAGGTAGCCCAGAAGGGGAGCCGACATAACCGGTGGAAATAATCCTTTTCTCTTTAGTGATCACACAGCCGCTTCGACCTCGATCGCAAGAGCCACGACTGCCGACTAAGTCGATGATGTTCAAAAAATATTCGTCCCAGGAGGGGCGATGATAACCGTTGGTTTGAGCCATATTTTTAGTTTAGTTTTCTTCCTTCATTGTAGTACATTTTGGCAAGATAATAAATATTGACAAAGGGAGTGTTAAATGATAAAAACGGTTGCTTTTTGGCTTGTTTCGGGCTAAACTGTAGGTAATTAACTCTATGGATTTTTTATCTCAAAAGCAGCTGGAATTAAAAGCTAAAGGTTGCCTCTATTTACGGGTCAAAGTTCATCCTGGGGCTAAGGTTGAAGGATTAAATAGTATTCTCTCTGACGGGACAGTTAAGATTGATATTCGCGCCGCGGCTGAGGGCGGCCGGGCCAATAAATCTTTGTTAAAATTTTTAGCTACTACTTTTCAGGTTCGGCCGGAGCAAATTAGTATTTTAAGTGGAGCGGCCGAGAGGATTAAATTGATTAAAATCATCATTTAATTTTTATGAATCTATCAGTAATTATTGTTTCCTATAACGTCAAAGAAAAATTACGGCAAAATTTGCAGGCCCTAGCTTCTTCTGTTGGCGACTTGGCTTTTGAGGTGATAGTGGTGGATAATAATTCTAGTGATGGTTCGGCGGCCATGGTGGCTAATGATTTTTCTGAAGTTAAACTGATAGCCAATCAGGATAATCTCGGGTTTGCTAAGGCTAATAATCAAGCCTTAAAGATTGCTCAGGGAGATTATCTCTTGTTGCTTAATCCGGACATGCGGGTTTTTCCGGAAACTCTGTATAATTTTTGGCGCTTCGCTAGCAACAATCAACAAGCGACAGTTTGCGGCGGCCGCTTGGTTGACGTTTTAGGAGAAAATATTGATCAGGTTAGGCGTTTTCCAAAATTAAGCGATCAGCTAGCTATCGTTTTAAAGTTACCCCATTTTTGTCCTAAAATAATTAATCGCTATTTGAATAAAAATTTTGATTATAGTCGCCCTCAAGCCGTGGATTCAGTGCGAGGTTCATTTTTCTTAATCAATCGTCAGTCTTGGAAAAAAATTAGCGGCTTTGATCCACCATTATTAGATGAGCGTTATTTCATTTGGTTTGAGGAGGTAGATTTCTGCCGTCAGGTGATAAGCTTGGGTGGGGAGGTTTGGTACACGCCAGCCGCCAAAGCCATTGATTATGTCGGTCAGAGTTTTAACCAGGTTGGCACTGGGCGCAAGCAGAAATATTTCCGTCGATCCATGTTGCAGTATTTTGCTAAATGGCAAGGGCCAGTGGCTACCGGGGTTTTGTGGTTGGCCTGGCTGCCGAGTTTGTTAATTTTTCATTTATGGAAAAG
Source organism: uncultured Gammaproteobacteria bacterium (assembly GCA_964517555.1). Lineage (GTDB taxonomy): Bacteria > Patescibacteriota > Patescibacteriia > Patescibacteriales > UBA12465 > DAONDZ01. Next base: position 4,338 of record CAZFEF010000021.1, on the reverse strand, counting down.
AAAGTAGCTGTAATTTTGGTAAATTACCAGGATTATGCCAAAAAATATTTAGCCGATTGTTATCACGGATTGAGTCGCCAGGACTATGGTGGTCCGTTAAAAGTTTTATTGGTAGATAATGCCAGCACTGAAGCTAGTTTTACCTATTTAAAACAAACTGCTCCAGGGGCAGAAATTATTCGCAATGTTAATAATGATGGTTTTGCTAAGGGTAATAATGACGCCATGAAATTAGCTTTAGCTTGGGATTATGATTATATTTTTCTTTTAAATTTAGACACTATTATCGACCCGAAGGCTATTAGCCGTCTAGTGGCAGTAATGGAGGATGATTTAGAAATTGGGGCCGCTCAGGCCAAACTATTACTTCATCCGGAAACCGATCGGATTAATAGTTTAGGGAATGCCACTCATTTCTTGGGGTTCGGTTATTGTCTGGGCTACCGCGAATTAGCCAGTCATCACCAGGATTTAACCGTGAAAGACATCTTTTATCCTTCTGGCGCCGCTGTTATGTTCCGAGCCGCTGCCCTAAGAAGGGTCGGCTTATTCGATGAAAGATTTTGGATGTATAATGAAGACCAGGACCTGGGTTGGCGTCTTTGGTTGTTGGGTTATCGTTGTGTCTTGGCGCCTCAAGCCCTAGTCTATCATCGCTATGAATTTAGCCGCTCTATTTCCAAGTACTATTACATGGATCGCAATCGTTTATTGGCTATTTTAAAAAACTATCGTTTGGCTACCTTGTTGCTCGTTATCCCGGCTGGTATAATTATGGAATTGGGCTTAGCTGTCTTTGCTTTGCGTTCCGGTTGGTTTAAGAAGAAGTTGGCGGTTTGGGGATTTTTTTTCAACCCCTTTAATTGGTCGGAAATTGTCCGATCCCGGCAAATAATACAGAATCAAAGAGTGCGTCGGGATCGCGAGATGATAAAACTAATGTCTGGCACTATTAGTTATCAAGAAGTAGCTAGTTGGCCACTGAAAATAGCTAATTTTGGTTTATCAATTTATTGGTTTATAGTTAGGAAGATTATTTTTTTGTTATATATCTAATATGGATTTATCAATCATCATCGTCAATTATCTCAGCCGAGCCAAGACTCAGAAGTGTTTGGATGCGATTGTCGCGTCTGATCTGTCCGGTTTGGAGTGGGAAATTATCTTGGTGGATAATAATTCTGATGACCAACTGGATGATTTAGTGGTTAAGTACCCTCATTTGAAGTTGATTTATAGTCAGAAAAATTGGGGAATGGGTGGGGGTAATAATTTAGGGATTAAAAACAGTCGAGGTCGTTATCTATTGATTTTGAATCCTGATACCCAAGTACAGCCAGGTGCGATTCGAATCTTATATGATCACTTAGAAGAACATGAAGATGTTTTGATCGCTGGTCCGAAGCTGCTTAATCCTGATGGTTCTCTGCAGTATTCCTGTGCTCGTTTCCCGCGTTTTTATACTCCAATACTTCGCCGAACTTTTCTAGGTGACTATTTTGCCGCCAGTCGAGATGGGTTTTTGATGATTGACCAGCCGCATGATGAAACTATGGCGGTTGATTGGCTGATGGGCTCTTGCTTGATTATCCGGCGCGATGGTTTTGAGGGTTTTGATGAACGCTATTTTATGTATTTTGAAGATATTGATCTTTGTCGTCGTGCTTGGAGGGCCAAAAAGAAAGTGGTCTATATCCCTCGAGCCGTAGTGATCCATGATCATGCTCGCCGCAGTGCTAGGTGGCCTTGGTATATCGCTCCTTTTCGTGATCGTCTGGCCAGAGAACATATCAGGTCGTGGCTGAAATATTTTTGGAAATGGTGCTCGTTTAATTTCAAGAAAAAAGTTAATAACAATTTTTTTAAACAATATGAATAAAATCACCAAAGCAATTTTGCCGGTAGCCGGTTTCGGCACTAGGTTTTTGCCGGCCACCAAGGCTCAGCCCAAGGAAATGTTGCCGATTGTGGACAAGCCGGCCATTCAATATTTGGTTGAAGATGCAGTTAAGGCTGGTATCAAAGAAATAGTTTTTGTTACTGGTCGCGGCAAAAGAGCCATCGAGGATCATTTTGATTATTCTTTTGAATTAGAGAAAACTTTAGTGGAAAAAAACAAAATGGATTTAGTGGAGAAGATTCGGGAGATAGATTCTTTGGCTAAATTTTCCTATGTTCGCCAGCCCATTCCTTTGGGCGATGGACATGCCGTGAACTGTGCTAGTCATGTGGTCGGATCCGAAGCTGTTTTAGTAATGTTTGGTGATACCTTGTATGATGCTCCGATATCTCCAGCCAAACAAGTGATTGATGTTTTCGAAAAGTATGGTTGTCCGGTTATCGGCCTTTCCGAAGTAGGCAAGAACGAGGTGAATAAGTTCGGGGTAATCGATGGAATCGATTTGGGCGATGGGATCTATGAGATCAAAAAGTTCGTTGAAAAGCCAAAGGTTAATGAGGCTCCTTCAACATTGGCCGCCGTTGGTATTTATGTTATAACTCCAGAGATTTTTCAGATTCTAGCCGACATAAAAGAGGGCCGATCCGGAGAGATTAGATTGGCCGATGCCTTTGATTTGATGCTAGAGAGAGGGGAAAAGATATATGGCAAAAAGATTGAGGGTGAATGGTTGGATACTGGCAGCAAATTTAATTTTATTAAGGCCACTTTAAAATTAGGATTGAAAGACCAGGAGATTGGAGCGGAGTTGAAGGAATATATTAAAAGTCTGAGCAATTGCAAAAAATAATCATTATGCTATAATATTAGACTAAATAAACCTATGAATGTTAGGCCCCAAAAACTAAAACCCAAAGCCTTCACTCTCGTCGAACTCCTCATAGTCATCGCTATCATTGGTCTCTTAGCTACTCTTTCAGTTATCGCTCTCCAGAGTGCTAGAGCTAAAGCTAGAGATGCTAAGAGGGTAGCAGACATCAGACAAATTTCTACAGCTCTAGAGATGTTTCTTAACGATTATGGTAGATACCCCACTGATCTAGAATGGGCCACCGGTTCGCTAACCTCTCCTGATGGGACTGATACCTACTTAGCTGTTATCCCTTCAGCCCCTGCTCCAGCCGATGGTAGCTGCGATGGTACCACCAATGCTTTCTCCTATGCCCAGACTGATGGTGGTGCTTCCTATACCCTATCTTTCTGCTTAGGCGGAGGTATCGGCAACCTAGCCCCAGGGATAGTGCAGAACAATCCTGGTGGCAATATCAACATCGGTGGTGGTGGAGGGGTTATCTGTCTAAACTCTAATACTGGGCTGGAGGCCATTGGCAATAATTTAAGCAACGATGACTGGCAACTGCAAGGCCTAAATACACAAGATATGTCCAGCTACCCGCCCAGCGCCCCAATCAAAAGTACTGATTCTTATATTGGTGATTATGCTGTTGAATTTCAAGGCAGCGGTAATTATGCCTCGATGATCAATTATAATATCACATTAGACAATGGATCAAACTATACTACCAGGGTATATGCCAAGGGTAGTAACGATCTAACAGTATTATATGCAAAGAATAATGGTACTACCTTTTGGAACTTTACTTTAAATCAATGGGACGCTGGTATTAACCCCTTCGGGCCTGATTATTCGATTCCCCTTGCTCTTACATTAAATTATAGTGAATTTGTAATTCCTAATGTGGTGGGTGATGGAGAAGAAATCTCTATTGTATTTTTTAGTATGAACGAAGATGTTTTCGTCGATAATGTAGTTTTTAGCAAAGATAATGATGGCAATAATTTGATTGTTGATTATTCTTTGGAAAGTTGGTATGACTTTCCGAGTGGTTGGAGTTTTTGGGTAAATGCTCCTGATGCAATAGTAGAGCTAGAAAATGACCCCGCCCATGTTTATGAAGGACAATATTCAATGAAAATTACCAATGGAGGAGCAGGGGGAGCTAGTGCATACACCGATTTAGCAACTCCTATAAGTAATTTTGATTTAAAGCTATTTGCGAAGTCGTCAGCTGCTTCTCCATTCCAGTACGTTACAGTAACGCTTCAAGATAATCAGGGATACTATGATTGTAATACCCATTCATGGCAACAAAATTACACCGCTTGCTCTTTCCCAATAACTACTAGCTTTGAAGAATACTCAATATTAGACATACCCACGCCGTCGGGAACTGATTTGAGAATAAGGCTTAATCCAAGTTGGGAAAGTGGTAATTTTAGTTGGGTTGATAATATTTGCGTCTCTTTATCTCCCTAATGTTTTTCAAATTAAAGTTGTAAAAACTGACCCATGAAAAAACTCAAAGCCTTCACCCTAGTAGAACTATTGGTAGTGATAGCCATCATTGGACTATTGG
>CAZFEF010000020.1:0-12872 GCA_964517555.1 uncultured Gammaproteobacteria bacterium | reverse complement strand
CTGGGACTCAAAACCCCAGCCCAGTGTTTCCAAGCTATTGATTAGAAAACGTAGTAAAGGGGGTATTAGTGGAAAAATGGTTATTTTAGGCTATTTTTAGTTGAACGGAGTCTAAAAGTGGGTTATAATGTTATTATCATTAAATTTAATCATATGTCTAAGAAAATATTATCCAATCAGCCGGTTAAAGGGGCTAGCGATTGGTTTCCTGAAGAATTTGCCTTGCGGCAATACATTTTTAGTACCTGGCGTCAGGTCTGCCTACGTTATGGTTTTTCAGAGTATTTAACTCCAGCCTTAGAGTCGGCTGATGTTTATCGGGCTAAAAGTGGTGAGGATGTTGGCCAGAAAGAGCTAATGGTCTTTGTTGACCAAGGTGGACGGGAATTGGCTCTGCGGCCAGAAATGACCCCGAGCGTTACCCGTATGGTTTCGCGCTATTTCGAGGCGGCGCCCAAGCCTTTGCGTTTGTTTTCAATTGCTAATTTCTTTCGCAATGAACGACCGCAGAGAGGTCGCAACCGAGAGTTTTGGCAATTGAACTGTGATACTTTCGGCAGTGATAGTTTAAACGCCGATATTGAGATTTTGAGCCTGGTTTTAGATTTGGTTTTGGCGTTTAATCCGCCAGCCAATTCCTTCGAGTTAAGAATCAATAATCGCAACCTTATCGACGGCCTTTTAGACGCCGTGGGAGTGAAAGAGGACAACAAGCTAGCAGTAGTGAGGATTTTAGATAAATACCTTAAGCTATCAGCTGATGATTTTATCCTATCCTTATCTGATTTAAAGTTGACCAATGAGTCTATCGACAAAGTGGTGAAGTTTATGACTGCCGCCTCTGCCTTTGAAGTAGCGGAGCGTTTGCCAGAATTGAAGGATAATCCGGGTTTGAAGGAAATCGAAGAATTGATGCGGGTTATGTCGGATTTGGGCTATGGCCAATACCTGTCTTTTAACGCTAGCGTAATTCGCGGTTTTGACTATTATGACGGTTTGGTTTTTGAAGTTTTTGATAACCATGCGGATAACAATCGGGCGATGTTCGGTGGTGGCCGCTATAATGGCTTAGCTGATATTTTTGGAGAACAGAGTTTCCCGGCGGTGGGTTTTGGTTTGGGGGATGAAACTTTTAAACTCTTCCTAGAGAGTTGGGGCCTGTTGCCCGATACCGGCGCTAACCGCGAGGTCTGTTTCGCGCCTTTGTTGTCCGAAGACTTGGCCGGTGACTTACGCCAGATTGTCGCTCAAATAAGGGCTCAAGGCAAATCAGTTTTATCCGGCCTAGAGCCGATGAAAATTGGTAAGGCTTTGGAATTCGCTGACAAACATGGGTTTGCTCAATTCTTAATCTATGGTTCTGAAGAGGCAAAAAGAGGAGTGTATAAACTAAAATCCATGTTCAATGGACGCGAAGATGAAATGCCGACTAACTTATAGTCTATGCGCAAAATAATCATTATTGCCTTAGTATTGTTTTTACTGCTGATTGCCGCTATTCGTTTATTCTCCGGCGAAGATACTTGGGTTTGTTCTGAGGGGCAATGGGTCAAGCATGGACATCCTAGTGAACCGCAGCCGAGTACTTCTTGCGCTGATCAAATTTTGAAATTTAAGGTGTTCTTCGGTAGTTCCAATATTGACCCCGGAGCTTTGGAATGCGGCACTACTTATGGTGTTTCCCGCCAAGCCGATTTCTCTGGTTCAAAATATGGCATAGCCCTTAAGAGCCTATTGGACGGTCCTAGCGCTCTAGAAAAAGAGCAAGGTTATTTTAGCAGTTTGAATCCAGAAACTCAGATGCCAAAAATAGAAATGGCGGATGGAGTAGTGACTTTGAATTTTGGCCCTGATTTAGATCAAGGCATTGGTGGCTCTTGTAGGGTCAGTGCTATCCGTTCACAAATTGTGAATACCATCAAACAGTTTCCCGAAGTTAAAGAAGTGGTGATCGCTATCGATGGAAACAGCGAGGAAGCGCTTCAGCCTTAGTTTATATTGACGGATAAAAAATATTGCTATACTCTAAAAAGGAATTATTAATTTAATTCCTTTTTAGTTCTTTTATAGTTTAACCTCTAAAAAATATATGTCATGAAACAGGTAGCTGTAGTTCTTGTTAGTCCCTATTCTGTATCGCGTTCCGGTGGCCTCGAAATTATCTTGGAGTGCTTGGAGCGGAATAATACTTGCGTCAGGAAGCGCAATATCCCTAATTTAGAAGAAGGGATAATCGATTCATATTTTGAGCCTTATACTCATCATGATTGGTTGGAAGATATGGGCCGACAGATAAAATATCGGAATCGTAATTGCGGCTCGTTGATTCGCAAGGCTTCGCCGATTGAACTAGGACAGAAATTAATTTTTTGCTTAAAGCAGGAATTGTCGAGTGGCAATCTATTAGCCTTACTTTTTATAGCGCCGGAAGCTAATGATTTATTACGGAGACAAATCGGTTTCAAGCTCGATCCTTTGCGCTACCCTCCTGATGCCCTAAGACATCAATTACCCTGGGATCGCTATTTCGATTTCGAACAGAAAGATCCTTGGCAGAGTTGCCCGGGGCGGTTGATATATACCTCGGAAAAGGAGCGTGGTTTAGCCGATGCCACTCTATTTTTTAGCCAAGAAATCAAGCAAAATTACCCGGAATTATTGAGGGGCAAAAATGTTTGACGCTTAGGGGCTAAAATGCTATAATATAGGCATAGCTATATTAACAATCATCGTACATTCAAATCATTCTTTTAAGAGGATCCAAACGTTATAAATTCTGTTAAGAGAGTGATATCAAAATATTGTTATTAGAAACGGTTTTCAAATTCGACCAATTTATGGTCTAGGGATTAATCAAAAGCTTTGACCGGAGTCAAGCAACATTTAAAAAATCCCATCACTAGAAACCAAAAAAATAATAACAAAAAGTTGATCCAAAAAGAATTTCGTTTTTTCGACCCTGGAAAAAATCTTTGACTTCCCATGCCAAAGACCTCTTCCAGGGTTTTTTATTTTTTTCGCCGTTTAGCTAACTGACTCTTGAGAGGCTCGAAGCTCCGACGATGGATAGGGGAGGGGCCGAATTTTTTTAATATTTCTAAATGTTGTTTGGTGCCGTAGCCTTTATGCTGACGGAATTTGTAATCAGGGTATTTTTCATCTAGGAGATTCATCAGGTAGTCACGACTGACTTTGGCAATGATCGAAGCGGCGGCGATGGCGAATACTTGAGCGTCACCATCGATTATAGCTTCCTGGGGAATGTCTAATTCAGGAATTTTAAACTTGCCATCGACCATAACATAGTCTGGTTGTACATTTAATGTATTCACTGCTTGGCGCATAGCCAAGAGACTAGCTTGCAAAATATTGATCTGGTCAATTCTGGCATGGCCAACGGTGGCGATACTAACAGTCACTGCTTTTTCTTTGATTAGGGTGAATAATTTTTCTCTTTGGCGACTAGACAGTTTTTTTGAGTCCTTGATTTTCTCTAACTCCCGGGAGTCGATTGCAAAGCCGACCGGGAAAATAACCGCCGCGGCCACTACCGGCCCGGCCAACGGTCCGCGGCCGGCCTCGTCGACTCCAGCGATTAGCTGATAGCCACATTGATTGAGTTGTTGTTCTTTCTCGAGGTCCATATATGAGTATTATAGCATGGAGATATTTTTCATGATATAATGTCGGTATATGATTAAATTATCTTTTCATGGCGCTTGTCGTGAGGTTACTGGTTCTTGTTCCTTGTTGGAATGGAAGAATCATAAAGTACTGATCGATTGCGGCTTGTTCCAGGGGGAACGATTTGCCCTGGAGCGTAATCATGAAGACTTTCATTTTGACCCCAAGGAGATCGATGTTTTATTTTTAACTCATGCTCATTTGGATCATTGCGGCCGCTTGCCTAAATTATATAAAGACGGTTTTAGGGGTAAGATTTATGCCACCGATGCTACACGGGATTTAGCAGAGTTGATGCTTTTAGATGCCGCCCATATTATTGCCGGTGAGGCAGAAATGGCCGGCAATGAACCGTTGTATACGGCTGATGATGTTTCCGGGGTAATGTCGTTATTTTTGCCCTTGGATTACTATCAGATAACAACCGTTTTTTCGGGATTCCAAGTCCAAACCTATGATGCTGGTCATATTTTAGGTTCGGCCATGTTTCGTTTTATCATCAAAGATGGAGGCCAGGAGAAAAGATTAGTATTTTCCGGAGATTTAGGTAATTCGCCTTCGCCGATAATCCGAGATATGGACTTTGTCTCCGGAGCTGATTTTTTGATCTGCGAATCGACCTATGCTGGTAATTTTCATGAGAAGAAAGAAGAGGGAGTAGCTAAAATTCAAAAAGCTATTTTGGAAACAGCTTCTCGGGGCGGCAATTTGATTATTCCGATATTTGCCCTAGAAAAGACTCAGGAAATCCTCTTTGAACTTAATTATTTAGTGGAAAATGGCTTAGTGCCTCGTTTGCCTAGCTATCTGGATAGCCCTTTAGCTATTAAGGCCCTAGAGGTTTATCGCCATTATCAGAAGTATTATAATCAGAAATCGTTAGATTTAATTCGTCAGGGCGATGATCTATTTAATTTCCCCGGGTTCAAATTGACGGCCACCAGTTCTGAGTCTAAGGCTATTAATTCATCACCGCCGCCTAATATTATTTTAGCTTCTTCGGGTATGGGCGTGGGCGGTCGGGTGCCGTATCATCTTCGATTTAATTTGGAGAATCCTCGCAGTCAAGTGCTCTTGGTAGCCTATCAAGCTCCAGGAACTCCGGGTCGAGCTTTATTGCGCGGAGATAAGCAAGTTAGTATTTTAGGGGATAGCTTGCGAGTCCGAGCTAAAATTTCTTTAACTAATGCTTTTTCTTCTCATGCTGAAGAAGCGCAAATTATCGACTACATCAAACATTTTACTTCTCCTAAGCCGGTTCGAATTTTCTTAAATCATGGTGAAGATGAAAGTGCCTTAGAATTGTCGGCCAAATTATCTCGAGAATTACGACTCATAGCCGAGGTGCCACAATATGGCATGGTTTATGAACTTTAGATTATTTCTTGATTTTATACTTTTCCGCTCCCCTTGGGGGCGGTTTTGTTTATTTGCTTTTTTGGGGGTAAATGTTAATATTAGAAGGAGCTTTATGTCTATTTTTTATAATGCCAAGCGGCAGAAAAACTTGTTTGACCCTTTATCATCAGAGCCGTTTAAGCTCAGTCGGAGCAAGATTGACCTATTTTTGAATTGTCCCCGTTGCTTTTATCTTGATCGGCGTTTGGGCATCCCTCAGCCGCCGAGTTTTCCTTTTAATCTGAACTCGGCTGTTGATACTTTGCTCAAGAAGGAGTTTGATATTCATCGGGCCAAAAATCAAGCTCATCCCCTGATGCAGCACTACGGCCTGGATTTAGTGCCCTTGGCTCATCCAGAATTGGATAATTGGCGGACCAACTTTCATGGGGTGCAGTACTTACACACCCCGACTAATTTTTTAGTTTTTGGCGCGGTGGATGACCTTTGGTCGGATAAACAAGGCAATATTCATGTAGTGGATTACAAGTCGACCAGTAAAGAGAGCGAGGTCAATATCGATGCTGATTGGCAGATAGCCTACAAGCGTCAAATGGAAGTCTACCAATGGCTACTGAGACAAAACGGATTTAAGGTTTCTGACACCGGTTATTTTGTTTATTGCAATGGCAAAACTGATCGTCAGGCTTTTGACGGTAAACTAGAGTTTGATGTCAAAATCATTCCCTATCAAGGAAGGGCTAATTGGATTGAGAAGACCCTAGAAGAGGCTAAGAAATGTTTAATGCAAGACCAGGTTCCGGAGTCCGGAGAGGCTTGCGATTATTGCGCTTATGTCCAAGCTGTTAGCGGCGTCAATCGCCGACAACAAGCCCAGCTATTCTAAGGTCATTTCCGCTTTGCGGAGCTTAGCCGACCCTGATAAAGCTAAAATATTGCAACGTTTTTTTAAGACCGCTCCTGGAGAATATGGCGCTGGTGATAAGTTTTGGGGAATAACTGTACCGCAACAACGTGAGATAGCTAAAAGATATCGTTTTTTGAACCTGAAAGATATAATTAAAGTTTTGCGGCACCCAGTTCATGAATGTCGATTAACCGCTTTATTAATATTGGTGGATAAATATAGTCGAGGATCAGAGGTTGAGAAGGAGGCTATTGTGAAATTGTATAGGCAAAATATGTCCTGGATTAACAATTGGGATTTGGTTGATTTATCCGCTCCGAGAATCATCGGCGATTATTACAGTCGTCATGATCGGCACCAACTTGATCGCTTGGTTACTTCGACCAATCTCTGGCAACGACGCGTCGTGGTGTTATCTTGTCTGCCGTTAATTAAGCAGGGAAGATTCAAGGAAATATTCGCCCTAGCTGATCGTTTGTTGACGGATCGAGAAGATTTGATGCATAAAGCTCTGGGCTGGATGCTCAGAGAGGTCGGCAAGGTTGATTTGGTGGCCCTGAAAAGTTTTCTCTTGCCCCGAAAATCAAAGCTACCGCGGACCATGTTGCGCTACGCTATTGAGAGATTCCCTGAAAAAATTAGATTACAATATTTAAAAAAATAATTATATGTCCAAGCAAGAATTTAAAGTCGTGGGCAAGATTGATTTAGCTAGCCTAGAGAAATTTAATAAGCCTAAAAGGGGAATGACAGAGAAGGTCTCTGGCTTTGATGAATACCAGAATATTTTAGATGAGAAATTAGGAATTATGGCTCAAGAGATTAACGGTCATTATGGTGACTTTGTTAGCGCTGATGGTTCAATCTCCATGGACAGTTATCCGGAAGATTTTTTTGATCGCCGTCGAGCCGATGAGTATATCAAGAAATTGGAGGATATTTTTATCACCCAATCAGGTCAGAATCGAGAAACTTGGGAGAGAGAACGAGAAAAAAAGGCCGGGATAGTGGCAGAAAAGGTCTTGGTTTTGCTATTCCACAAGATGATGGGGAAGGCCGACAATGGTTTTGTAACTGTCCGTGCTTCCCGTTATGATGATTATCATGGCATTGATACGGTGATTATCGACAAAGAGACGGGTAATCCTATTTGTGGTTTTGATGAGATGAGTGCTGATGAGGACGATTCTTTGCGCCAGAAGGGCTCTAAGATTTATAACCAGATAGTTTCCTATGACGGCGCTTTGATTCAATATGGGGCCATTATTAAGGATGGCAAACTACAAAAACGGACTCTGAAAAATGTCCCAGCTTTCTATTTGGCAATCTCCAAGAAAGAATTGGAGGAGGTTTTGCCAAATTTAGCCGGCGAAGATGTCTCAGCTCAAGAGATTAAGATATTCCAATCGTTAGTTTCTTCTTTGGAGCAACAGTTGAAAAATATCTATCGGGAATATGATGGTGAATATAATGAACTACGTTTGATTCGTAATCGCTTGCTTAAGGAGCTGGAAGAGCTAAAAGAATCTCAACCAGGTATTTCTCTTTCACAGACAGAGGCCGGTCGCGATTGGAAAAAGGCAATGGGAGAGAATAATCTGAAAATGAATATTGCTAATTTTAAAAAGTCACTGGCCAAGATGAAAAAACTGGCTGGTATAGAATAATATGACAAAACTCAGACTATTTAATACTCTTACGCGTAGCCTGGAGGATTTTCAGCCTCGTTTTTCTGATTATGTCGGTCTCTATACCTGCGGCCCGACAGTCTATAACTTTGCGCACTTGGGCAATTTTCGCGCTTATATCTTTGAGGATATTCTTAAACGGGTTCTGACCTATAACGGCTATCAAGTCCGGCATATCATGAATATTACTGATGTCGGTCATTTGACCGGCGACGGTGATATGGGCGACGACAAGATCGAATTAGGGGCCCTAAGAGAAGGCAAGACCGCTTGGGAAATAGCCGATTTTTATACGGAAACCTTTAAACGAGACATCGCTGCGCTAAATATTATTTCTCCCGATCTTTGGGCCAAGGCTACTGATTATATCGAAGAGCAAATTAACCTGGTGTCTCAGTTGGAGGAAAAGGGGTACACTTATCAAACTAGCGATGGGTTATATTTTGATACTGCTAAGATTGAGCACTACAACAAGCTGAGCCATCTGCCCTTAGAGGAATTAAAAGAGGGGGCTCGGGTAGAAAAAAATCCGGAAAAAAGAAATCCGACCGATTTTGCTTTATGGAAATTTTCTCCCTTGGGCCAGAAGCGACAAATGGAATGGCCTTCGCCTTGGGGCATAGGTTTTCCGGGTTGGCATATTGAATGTTCGGCTATTAGCCTTACTTGTCTCGGCGAACATTTAGATATTCATTGCGGCGGCATTGACCATATAAACGTCCATCATACCAACGAAATTGCTCAGAGTGAGGCCGCTACTTCCAAAAAGTTTTTCGATTATTGGTTGCATAACGCTTTCTTAGTTATTCCCGGGGGCAAGAAAATGGCTAAAAGCGATGGAGATTTTTTAACCTTAGAGAGCACGGTTATTAATCGTGGCTTTGATCCTTTGGCTTATCGCCTAGCCCTGCTTAATGTCCATTATCGCAAACCAGCGGAATATACCGAAGAAGTCATCCAGGCGGCGGACAATGCTTTAAGGCATTTAAGACATCAAGCGGCAGATTTGGGAGCAGAATCCGGAACGGTTGACGCTGTTTGGCAGGAAAAGTTTAAGGCGGCCCTCAACGATGATCTCAATACCCCCCAGGCTTTAGCGGTGGTTAGCGAAATGTTGAAGTCCGATTTGCCCAATAGTGACAAGCTGGCTACTATAATTGATTTTGATAAGGCGCTGGGCTTAGATTTGGTATTTGAGATACCAGAATATATAATAGCCCTAGCCAGAAAAAGACAGCTTGCCAAAGACGATAAAGATTATGCTACTTCTGATAAGTTGCGCCAAGAAATAGAGGATCAAGGCTATCTAATGAAAGATAATGTCGGCGGTTTCGTGCTAATGAAAAAATAGTTTATGAAGAACTTTTGGACCAAGCTTTCTCGGCCAATTTTGGCCCTAGCTCCCTTGGCCGGTTTTACCGATAGTTCTTTCAGGCAACTATGTAAAAAGTATGGCGCTAGCGTGGTTTATAGCGAAATGGCTTCAGCCACTGCTTTGGTTTATAACCCTCGAAAGACTTTAGAGCTTCTTCGGTTTGACAAAAAAGAGAGACCCTATGTTGTCCAGCTTTTTGGTTCTAACCCAGAGCATTTTGCCACAGCCACTAAGATCATTTGCCAAAAGATAAAACCCGATGGCGTGGATATTAATTTTGGTTGTCCAGTCAAGAAGGTGCTTAAGCAAAAGGCTGGAGCGGCTTTAATGGCTGATTTGAAATTATCAAGAGAAGTTATTAGCGCGGTTTTGGAAAATAGCACTGTGCCGGTTTCAGTTAAAATCAGAGCTCAATCAGGAAAAGTTTCGGCTTTGGATTTTGTTAAAAATATTTGCGATCTAGATGTTGCCGCTGTCATGATTCATGGCCGGACTCTTAGTCAGGGTTTTGTTGGTCCGATTGATTTAAAATTGATTAAGGCAGTGGCCAAGATTTTTCCCGGAGTAGTTTTAGCTAACGGTGGTATTGATGATTTAAAAAGGATGCAACAGGTTTTAACTACTACCAAGGCCCACGGCGTCGGTGTTGGCCGGGCCGCCCTGGGCCGGCCTTGGATTTTTAAAACGCTTAAAGGTTTGCCGGATACTATTTCCGACAGACCCCGAAAGATTTTTAAAGTAGCCATTAGTCACGCCGAATCGGCTTATCGCTTAAAGGGTCGGGCCGGTATTTTGGAGATGCGACAGCAGCTTTGTTGGTATATGCGTGATTTACCCCAAGCCGGGAAACTAAGAGAGCGTTTAGTGCGGGTCGAGACTTTGGCCGATATCAAGAAAATCTTAACTTAATCTTTATGACTTTATTAATCAACACCGCCGATCACGAATTAGTCGAAGTGGCTTTAATTGATCAAAAAAAAGTTTTAGCCAGCCAAGTTTTTGCCGCTCCCCGTTCTCAATCCGAACTGCTTTTACCGGCAGTGGATAAATTGCTAAAGCGTCAGGGAGTAGACCTAAAAGATTTGCAACGGATTAGGGTAGCTGATCAAGGCGGTAGCTTTACTTCGTTGCGTATTGGTATTTTGACCGCTAATGCCTTGGCTTATGCTTTGGGCATTCCCATTGAGGCTGTTAGCCGACAAAAACCTAAAAGGAAAGGAGGCTTGATGGTGGTAGCTCCTCAATATGATCGAGAGCCTAATATCGGCTAATTTTTAGTTGACACATCTTCAAAAATACTATATTCTTATATTTTAGAGGCATTTTAAGCCTCTATTTATAATCTAATTACACAACATATCCTTCATTTTTCTTGATTTAGGCTCTTTGTGGCTTAAATTGGAAGGATAGGCGTGAAAAGAAAAACTATGTCAAAAGTAAATGTGGAAGAATTGTTTAAGGCCGGGGCGCATTTCGGTCATCGAACCAATCGCTGGCACCCTAAAATGAAACCTTTCATTTTTGGGGCTAAAAAAGGTCTTTATGTGATTGACTTAAATCACACCAGTGAAAAATTGGATCAAGCCTTGGATTATATCGCCAAGCTGGTCAAAGAGGAGAAAAGTATCCTTTTTGTCGGTACCAAGAATCAAGCCAAGAAAGTTTTTGAGGAAACTGCCATGGAAATTGCCATGCCGTATGTTTCTGGAAAATGGCTCGGAGGATTCATTACCAATTTTGCAGTTATCAAAAAATCTATTAAGAAATATCTAGACTTGGTTTCCCAAAAAGAAACTGGCAAGCTGGATAAATATACTAAGAAAGAACAATTGAATTTTGATCGGGAAATCAAGAAGCTAGAAGCCCGCTTGGGTGGTTTAGTGACTCTGAACAAATTGCCCGACGCTCTCTTTGTTTGGGATATTAAGGAGGAGGCGACAGCTATAGCTGAAGCTCGGGCCAAAAATATTCCGATCATCGCCATTTGTGACACTAATGTTAATCCGGATCTAGTGACTTATCCGATTCCGGCCAACGACGATTCTTCTAAGACCGTCAAATTGATTATGGCCGCCGTCAAAGAAACCGTGCTTAACGCTCGAGCTGAGGCCGAGAAAGCCAAGAAATAATAACTATCTATTTAATCTCAATAATATGGACATGCAACAAATAAAAGAATTGCGTGAGAAAACTGGTGCCGGCATGGTTGATTGCCAAAAAGCTTTGACCGAAGCCAATGGTGACATGAACGCCGCCGTGGAAATATTGCGCAAGAAAGGTATTGCTCGAGCGGCCAAAAGAACCGATCGAGAAGCCAGGGAAGGTATTATTAAATTAGCAGTTAACGCCGATAACACTGAAGGTTATGTCGTCGAGGTTAACGCTGAAACTGATTTTGTCGCTCGCAATGAAAAATTTCAAGCTTTAGCCGAGTCAGTTTTGAATGTTATTAAAGAAACCAAGCCAGCTGATTTAGCGGCACTTTTAGCCGCACCGCTAGCTACTGGCACTGTCCAGGAAGAATTGGATAGTTTAAGCGGAACCATCGGCGAGAAGCTAGGTATAAAAGACTTTGCTGTTATTAAAGGCGCTACCGTTTCTGCTTATTCTCATTTAGGCGGAAAGATTGGAGTTTTAGTAGCTTTAAACGAAGCTGGCAAAGTTGATTTGGCTACTGATATCGCTATGCAGATTGCGGCCGCCAACCCTCGTTATTTGTCTCCGGAAGAAGTTCCGACCGAAGAAGTGGCCAAAGAAAAAGAGATTTACCGAGAACAGCTATTAAAAGAAGGCAAGCCAGAGAACATGATTGACAAGATCAGCGAAGGTAAGCTGGCTAAGTTCTATTCCGAAATCTGCCTATTAAAGCAGGAATATATCAAAGATGACAAGCTCAGCGTGGAAAAAGTTTTAGGCAACACTAAAATTGATAAGTATATTCGTTATAGCCTCTAATTAAACTATGAAATTAGTTCAAATCCAATTTGCCCCCTGGGATAAAAAATATCACTTCAGCTATGAAGGCCTAGATTTGAAGCTGGGCGATGTAGTAGTGGTGGAGACCGATTTGGGGACTGATTTGGCTAATGTGGCTAATTTTATTGATTCTGATAAATTAGAAAACGAAGAAGAAATTAAGCCGGTTTTGCGCCTGGCTAATGAAAATGATTTAGCTCAAGTAGTGGGAGCCGACAAGAAACAAGAAGCTTTGAACCTTTGCCAATCCCTGATCGATCGCTATGAACTGCCGATGAAATTAGTGGATGTACGCTTTTCTTTGGGTGGTTCTCGAATCAATTTTGCTTTTGCCGCTGATGGTCGGGTAGATTTTCGGCAATTAGTTAAAGATCTAACCATTCATTTTAACACCGGTATCCGCTTAACCCAGATTGGCGCTCGTGATGAGGCCAGGGTCAACGGTGATTGTGGTCATTGTGGCCAAAATCTCTGTTGCCGGGGGTTTATCAAAGACTTCTCGTCAGTTACCTCGGAGATGGCCGAAACCCAACAGGTAGTTCATCGGGGCAGTGATCGGATTTCCGGTATGTGTGGTCGCCTGATGTGTTGCCTGGCCTATGAATATGATGGCTATCGAGAGCTAGCCAAGAAGATGCCGGCTTTAGGGGCTAAAGTCAATGTTGATGGCAAGCGCGGGGAAGTTATCGGTCATCATGTACTCAAGCAATCAGTTGATGTTAAATTTCAGGATGATAAGGATGGTAGTTTTTCGGTAATTGAAGTGGATTTGAATCGGCATAACAAGAAAAAATAATCCTGACCTATTATTAAATCCATTGTATTTTTTGTTTTATGCACGGACATTTTGCACTCCTAATTTGAGGGCCTCATTGGGCGTTAG
>CAZFEF010000019.1:0-14750 GCA_964517555.1 uncultured Gammaproteobacteria bacterium | reverse complement strand
TCCGGCCCCTGCCGTCCAGCCTCAAACGGAACCTCGTACGGGGTTTCCTGGCCAATTAAAAAAACCTCAGAAATGAGGCTTTTTTATTTCATCAAACTATTCTTTGCGCAGAGCTTCAATCGGATCTAGTCGAGCGGCCTTGCGGGCCGGATAGACACCGAAGAATATTCCAAAAACCAAAGAAAAAAAGAAGGCGACTAAAAGTGATTTGAGAGGTATCACAAAAGTCCAATCAAAATTAGCATAATGAGCTCCCACAGAAATTAAGAAAGAAAAAATAACACCGATAGCAACGCCAACTAATCCGCCACTTAGAGTAATCAAGACTGATTCAGCCAGAAACTGGGTCATGATATTTTGATAATTAGCTCCGACGGCTTTACGCAAGCCAATTTCCATAGTTCTCTCGCTAACGACGACATACATAATATTTAAAATACCAACACCGCCGACAATTAAAGAAATAATAACAATCGCCAAAAGCAAAATGGTGATAGCATTGGTAACAGTATCTAAAATAGCCATCATATCATCCATGGTCGACACTCGAAAATCATCTTTTAAGGGATCACTAATCCGATGGTTCTCGCGCAAAATACTACGGATCTCTTCGGCCGTATCTGCCGCCAGAGACATATCATTCACCTCATGGATCATATACATCACATGATCAATTCCCATAATCTTTTTCTGCAAAGTACGAAGCGGCACATAGACATAATCATCGAAATCCATACCAAATCCCCCGCCACGAGATTTCATTACCCCGATAACTAAAAACTTAGTTTTATGCAAACTGACATATTGACCCAGGGCATCAGAGTCACCAAAAAGCTTGTCTTTCATTTTACTACCCAAAACCACTACCGGCGCCAAAGACTTATCCTCCTCATCACTAAAGAATCTTCCCCGCTCTACTTCGCTGCTGTCAATATCAATATAACTAGAAGAAACGCCGAATAAAAAAGCTTTGCGCGATTCGTTGCCATAGCTGACTTTTTCTTGGCTCAATATCGCTCCATAGCCAGAAGTGACATTCTCTAATTTCTTGATATCCTCTAAATCTTCTAAAGTCATGGAAGTCACTTGCACACCACTGGCTAAAGCCGTGGCGCTTTGGGTGTCGCCAGAACTGCCCTTCTTGGAAGTCGGCACCTTGATCTCGCTTTGAATAATGTTAGTGCCGAAAGCCTCTACCTGGCCCACCAACAATCCCTTAATACCTTCGCCGGCGCTATAGACTACAATAATACTGGCAATGCCGATAACGATACCCAAAATCGTTAAGGCGGTCCGTCCTTTGTTTGCAGCCATCGATTTTAATGCCATCTTTAAGGCGGAAAATATATTATTCATAACTCAAAGCCTCTACCGGTTCTAAGCGACTCGCTTTGAACGCCGGATAAATACCAAAAATTAACCCCACCAAAGTGGATACTGATAAAGCTAAAATTATAGCGCCCAAAGAAACGATAAAACTAAAATTATACCCCAAATGATTGATGAGTAGCGCCGAAAGATAAGATAAAATAGTGCCAATGATTATCCCGATTATCCCGCCCACCAAAGTTAAAGTAATCGCTTCTAGTAAGAACTGAGTAATAATATTACGGCGGTTAGCGCCAACCGCCTGACGTAATCCAATTTCTCTAGTCCGCTCATTGACGCTGATCAACATGATATTCATAATACCAATGCCGCCAACCAACAAAGAAATAGCGGCCATAGCGATTAAAAAGAAACGCAAACCGTCAGTAACGGTAGTGATCATATCCAAAGCTTGATCCATAGACCGGACGGAAAAATCATCACTAGCCCCACTTTGATCGTCAATTTCATGACGAGAGCGCAAAACCGCTTCCATTTCCAATATCGCTGGAACGACATGATCATCACTATCTACTTTAGCCCGGATATAACCTAAATAATTAACCCCAGAAATTAGCTTTTGCATAGTACGCAAAGGAATAAAAACCTGATCATCATAATCCTGAAAAGCTACCTTACCCCGTTTGGCCATAATACCAACGACTTCAAAAACTTGACCTTTGACTCGTACTCTTTGGCCCAGAGCGTCAGAATCACCAAACAATTCTTGCCGGACCACCTCTCCTAAAATTATTACCTTGGACAAGTTCTGCTCTTCGTCAACTGAAAACCAGCGTCCTTCAACTAAATCCCCGCCCTCCACTGCCAAATAGTCGGCAGTAGTACCACTAAGGTTAGTATCATAACTGCTATCCCGCCAAGTAATAGTTTCTACACCTCGATTATACCCAGCGGCGGCAACAATATAAGGTATCTGACGAATAGCTTTTAGATCTTCGTAATTCAAAGTAGTGATGACTACTCCCATCACCGAAGCCGGTGGGCCATCACTTTCTGACTTGCCTGGCAAAACGCCAACCAAATTCCCTCCCAGGCCCTTAATTTGGTCTAAAATTAGTCCTTGCGCTCCGGAGCCCAAAGAAATTATCAAAATAACGGCCGCTACCCCGATAATGATCCCCAGCATAGTCAAAAAACTTCTGGATTTATTAGCCAGAAGAGCTAGAAAGGAAATTTTTAGAGCGTGACGTAAGGCGGTCAACATAAATTATTTTAATAATTCCCCATCCTGAGCCCGGCGACGATTTTTGACCGGCTCATCACTAATTATCTCGCCATCTCTAATTTTGATAATCCGCTTGGCATGTTCGGCGGTATAAGTTTCATGAGTTACTAAAATAATAGTATTTCCAGCATCATTTAATCGTTGCAGAATTTCCATGATCTGCATACCAGATTTAGAATCCAAATTGCCAGTTGGTTCGTCAGCAAAAATCACTGAGGGCTGATTAACTAAAGCTCGAGCGATAGCAACGCGTTGTTTTTCGCCACCAGAAATTTGATTGGTATAATAATGTAAGCGATGTTTCAACCCCACAGAACTTAAAACCTTAGTGGCCCGCTCGTCAGCTCGGCTTTTATCTTGAGCATAGATTAAGGGTAATTTAACATTCTCTAAAACTGTAGTTCGCGGCAAAAGATTAAATGACTGAAAGACAAAACCGATCCTTTCACTCCGTAAACGAGCCAACTCGTCATCGTCTAATTCAGTGACGTCTTTGCCGCTTAAATTATATTTCCCGGAACTAGGGCGATCTAGGAGGCCCAGAATATGCATCAAGGTTGACTTGCCTGAACCAGAAGGACCCATAATGGAAACAAACTCCCCTTGAGCAATCTCAAAGGAGAGGCCTTTGAGTACCGGAGTAACGACCTCTCCACTAACAAATTCTTTATATAATTTCTCTACCCGAATCAACATAGTTTATTTAACCTTACTATCCTTAATCAAAGTAATAACCGCATCATTCTCGTTCAAACCAGAGCCGGTAACCTCCACTAAGCCGTCGTTACCGGAAAGACCCAATTGCACCGGCACTTCGACTGATTCACCGTTGACCAACAAGCGCAAAAAGTTGCCGCTACCATTACGAGCCACCACGCCACGTTGGGGAGCAATGAAAATATTGTCCTTCTGCGCAGTGGTGATAACTACATTGGCAGTCATCCCCGCCTTAACCTCCAACAATGACTCGGCTGGATCAGAAAACTTAATCTTTACCTTGTAATAAATCACTTCCTGAATAACGGTGGAAGCCGGCTCGATATAATAAACCACGCCGTTAAACACTCGTTTTTCACCCAAAGCATCCAAGGTGATAGAGGCGGTATTCTGCAATTTAATTTTAGCAATGTCTGCCTCGGAAATATCTACCTCTAATTCAAAGCTATTATCGGTTAACATGGTAATCACTGGCTTGGATACACTTACTTGTTCGCCAATTTCATAGTTTATTTTAGAAATTTGGCCATCAATCGGGGCGCTGATCTGGTTATCGCCTATTTGTTTTTTGACTAATTCCCAATTAGCTTCAGCCTGTGCTAATTGTGCTTGGCTCAAAGAAATATCTTCTGATCTCGCCGGAGTCTTCATTTTATTCAATTGGCTTAGTGCTACTTGGTAGGCGGTATTAGTGGAATCCATAGTATTTTTAGCTTGCCTCAAGCCATCAATCAGGCTAACTCTAGCTTGACTTAAAGCCTCCTGGGCTGAAGCTACTCCATTATCCAAGCTCAAGCTAGCGCTTTGGTAATTATAATCAGCGGTTTGCAAAGCCGCGATACCGGCGCTAATGGCACTGGAGTTAGCACTGGTGCTACCCTTAGTAGCATCCAGTTCTGCCGGGGTAACGCTGGCAGAGGTGATAGTGTTTTCCAATCCAGAAAAAGAATAATTAACGGTTTGGTAAACAGCATTTAAGTAGGTCAGATTCTGATCAACCATGCTTCGCAAATTAGTGGCAGTTGGATTACTCCTGGCCTGAGAAATTGCCGCCGCGGCTGCAGTCGACAAAGACCGAGCTCGATTGTAATTGGTTTCAGTCAAAGAAATATAGGTTGTGTTTTTAGCACTAAATACATAATCAAAATCCGGATCATTAAGGATCCAATAAACCAAATCCAGAGAAGAGGCGGCCGTGTTTAATTTAGATTCAGCGGTAACGAATAAATTACTTAACTGATTGCTCTTAGCTTGTTCCAAACTGGTGCGCGTGTGAACTAAATTTAATTCCGCCGTTTTCACTGCCTGCCCCAGAGGAGTAATGCCAACTAAATCCGGAGAATTAAGGTTGTTATAATTTTCCAAAGCCGCTTGGTAAGCTGAGCGAGCCTGATTAACCTGGGCCTCATAGACAGCGATTTCACTTCCAGTCGGACCAGCCAAAAGTTTATTCAAATTAGCTCGGGCCACCGAAACGCTAGAAGCGGCTTCTCTTTCCCGAATAATCAAGGAGCTATAATCCAATTCGGCCAATAGCTGCCCTTGTTTAACCATTTCTCCGCCCTTGACTAAAATCTTAGCCAAACGACCGGTCTGGTTGAAGTTCAATTCCAATTCCGTACTAGCCTTAATCGTGCCGACTTCGCTAACGGTTTGCACCAAGGTACCTTTCTTAAGCGGCACAGTGGTATACTCTACGGTCGATTTTTTAGGTAAGACAAAAGATAAGGCTATCAGCCCCAAAATCACAGCGCCGACAATTAGCCAAACTATCTTCTTCTTTTTACTTTTTTTGGTTTTTATTTGATTCATAAATAATATTAATCCATAACTAAATTACTCTCATCATCATCATTGACACGGCGTTCCGTGATAATACTCTCTACCTTCTCGGAGAATTCATAAATATCCATCTCACTCTTGAGAAAATAATAATTAGCTCCCAAGCCGATAGACCGACTCTTGCTGTCTTCATCGCTTAAATCGGTAAAGATCAACACTTGTGATTCAGATAATTCCTGGTCGGTCTTGAGACGTTTAAGAATTTCCAAGCCATCATGCTTAGGTAGAAGCAAATCAAGGATAATGTAGTTTGGCTGAATCTTCTTAATCCTAGCCAACAACTCCTCGATGTCCTCATCGGCATCGGAAATTTCCACCTCATAGCCGTCAGAAGTAAATTTCTCCTGAAGGCCGTATAAGATATTTTCATCGTCTTCGATGATAAAAATTTTGTGCGTCATAAAATTACTTTAAAATAAAAAATTATTGAGTTAGTAAAACCTGAAGAGCTTCGGCCTCGCCGGCAGCATATTTCTTTCCGGCCCAATGGTGCAAGCCATCATCAGCTCGCCGAGGAACAAAATGAAAATGGAGATGAGGAATCACCTGGCCGGCTACCTGACCATTATTCTCAAAAATGTTATACCCTTCGACTCCCAACTTTTCTTTGATTTTTCGCCCAATCTCCGGAAAAACTAAGGCTAATTCGGTCCATAGCGCCGAGGGCAATAGCTCCAACGACTGATAATGATCCTTGGGCATTAGCAAAATGTGGCCTGGATTGACCGGATTAGCATCTAAAATGGCAATAACATTCTCTGATTCATAGATCTTGAAGGCCGGAATCTCCCCTTTAATAATTTTACAAAAAATACAATCGTTCATATTAATTGATTTGATAAGGTGACGCTGGGTCATCCTCGTGACGCACTTCGTCAATTTCTTCCGTCTTCTTTTCGCCGCGATATAACTTATCTGGTAAATTAATCGAAAAAGCCCCGGACTGAGAGATACATTTATACCCGTGAACCACCCCTGGCGGAACAATAACTACCACCGGATTATTCTCTCCTACTTCCAATTCTAGATGTTCACCAAAACTGGCAAAGTCAGGACGATTATCCCAAAGATATAATTTAAAATCGCCAGGACCAGCAAAAACAAAATAGTCGCTCTGAAGCCGATGTTCATGGGGACCACGACGAACGCCAAACTTAGTATAACTTAGATAACTCATCTGCGGCAAAAAATCAACTTCATCACGACGATAGGCTTCAGCTAGCCAACCACGATCATCGGTATACTTAGTTAACGGTTTGATAATTACTCCGACAATCATAATTTTATCTTCTTTAAATCCTTAGCAGTTATCAATCCTTTTTGAGCACCGATATGAGCTACTAGTTTAGCAGTATTATAGACAGCCAACTTCATGGCCTTAGCTAAATCCTGATAACGAATTAAACCGAATAAAACTGTAGAGTTAAAAGCGTCGCCAACTCCAGTAGCGTCCAGACGTTTCTGCCCTTTAATTATTTTCTGGCGGTAATAGTTAGAGCCATCATAGGCATAAGCGCCGTCAGTACCGGCGGTAATTAAAACTATTTGCGGACCGAAAGATTTGATAGCGGTCAATAAATTACGGATATCACTCATGAATGACCGGGGCGATCTTTTGTATTTGCTACTTGACTTTAGGAACTCCACCGCCTCATCCCGGTTAAGACAAAATAAATAGCAATGCTTCAAGAACGGTCTCAACTTATCAGCCCCATAACGCAATTGGACCTCTCCCGGATTCCAAGCAATTAACGGTCGATGAGCACTGAAAACAACCTTCAAGTTATCCAACCAATAATCGCCAGACAAAGAAGAGAGATAGACATATTGGCTGGCATTTAAAGCGCGTAAATCTGCCTGTCTCAATTTCAACTCTTGGGTAGCCCCTCGATAGGAAAAAATAATCCGCTCCCGACTGCGACGGTTGATAATAATGAAAGAAAAACTGGTATCGGCATTGGCACTGGATTGTAATAATTCAGTTTTGACTTGATGTTCGCGTAAGTTAGCTGCGGCTAAATGACCATTATTATCCTGACCAACACAGACCAAGGCTGAAACCTTGAGACCTAGTCCGGCCAAATTAACGGCCGCATTAGACGCTCCCCCGCCATAAGTTTGATAAAACTTATCGACCGGCATTTTGGCTCCATACTCGAAGGCTAATAGCCGCGGCGCTAATAAATTTTGACGATTTTCGATTACTCGACCGGCCGAACTAAAAAAAGCTATATCTAAAGTAGCCCCGCCAACCGTAATGACTTCGTATTTTGCCATATAAATAATAAATAAAAGCTACCCTTATTATACCATAATCCTAACTCCGTTCCAAGAAAACCGGCCGCAACTTGGAGATTTTATGCCCCCCGAACAATAATAGACAAAAAATTATTCCCGCAGTCCAAACCAATTCCCAGAAAAACCCTAACCAAAAACTACCATTAAACAGGAAAAACGACCTCTCTACGGTTACTTTCCCTAAATAAAACAAGAAATAGAGACAAAAATTATAGACCCCAACCCCCAAAAGAGATAAGGCCCAGAGCGAATAAATAGAACGATTAGTCAGCCAATTAACCGACAATAGATCAACTACATAAACCGTGACCAACAAAGAGACAGTATAGGCACCGAATAATTCAAACGATAAAAAATCCATTATTACCCCGACTATCAAAGCTATAATCAAACCTCGACGTAAATCAAAGATTATCCAAAAAACCAAAACTAATATTAAAACAATATTGAAATTATTATACCCTGCCGGCCAAGAATTAATCCGTGCCAACTGCCAACTAACAGCCAATAAGGCTATTACTAAGTAGATAAGATAAATGAAATAGCGCCGCATACTAGGGTAAGATAATGGATACAACCTGTAAACTATTAAAATTTACCAGAGGCTCTACATTAATATCTTGCCAAACATCATTTTCGCGGTCGTTGATTTGACTAACCTTGCCTAAAATCAAACCTCCGGGAATATTTTCCTCTAGACCAGAAGTAACAATAATATCGCCGACCGATACTGGTTCGGTTTGACCGACAAAATTAATTTTTACCGTTAACCCCAAATCGCCGCCCGAGACTCCAATAGTTCGATCATTATTCAAAACAGTCACTGCCAGCTTGCAGGTATTATTAGTCAAAAGACAGACTCGAGAACTAAAATCTTGAACTTCTACCACCTTACCCACCACTAGCCCTTGGCTATCAAGCACTACTAGGTCCGGAACTAAACCATCTCGTTTCCCCTTGTCAATTACCAAATCCTGACCATATTTAGCGGCGTCTAAAAAATTCTCCTGCAAACTAACCCGGGCCAAGAGATAATTTTCCATCTTTCGGGTTGAAAAAAAATTTAGATACTCTTGGAGTTTTTTATTCTCCTGAGCTAACTCCAAATTATCCGCCTGGAGTTTAGTCTGATCGGCTAATTGCTGGCGAGTCTTTTCTAAATTTTCTGGGCAGTAGCTACTATCTAAATCACTCGAGCGATGGATAACGGTTAGCCAGGAAGTAAACCAATTTTGAAACACTAGCTCTACTGGTCGCAGAACCTTAATAAAATGCAAAAAAATTAGTAGCACCACTACTATTAAAACCTTACGCAAAATCAACCAGTTAGATCGCGACATAATTAGACAATAGTCGGAATAACCTTTACCTTCTCCAATAACTGTTCGTTGGCGAACAACAGCCCGGTGCCTCGAGCCATGCAAGTTAAAGGATCATCAACCACGGTTACCGGGATTTTAGCGGCTTGAGAAATTAATTTATCCAAACCGTAAAGCAGGGCGCCCCCACCGGTTAAATAAATTCCCGTCTCATAAATATCAGAAACCAACTCCGGCGGAGTAGCTTCTAACGTCAACTTAATACTGTCGACTATCTTAGCCACAGTTCGGCCAATAGCTTCTCGAATCTGGGTATCGGTAATGGTAATCGCCTTGGGTAAGCCATAGAGCAAATCTCGGCCGCGGATTTCCATCTCCTTAGTTTCCGGGAAAGGAATAGCCGAACCAATACGAACCTTGATATCTTCTGCTAATTGCTCACCAATTAATAGATTAAACTCTTCCCGAATATATTCAATAATATTGCTATCCAATTCATTGCCGGCAAAACGCAAAGATTTGAAGGATACTACTCCGCCCAAAGAAATAACGGCGATATCAGTAGTGCCACCGCCGATATCAACCACCATATTGGCAGTAGCCTCTAGGACTGGTAAACGGGCGCCAATAGCCGAGGCCATAACTTCTTCAACTAAATAGACCTTGCGAGCACCGGCTCCCTTGGCTGCATCTTCCACGGCCTTCTTCTCCACTTCGGTAATATCCAAAGGAATACCGATGATTACTCGGGGTCGCGGTAATAAAGAAAAATTTTCATTGTGCACTTTTTTAATAAAATATTTGAGCATCTTTTCGGTCACTTCAAAATCGGAAATAACGCCATCCACTAATGGCTTAATAGTCTGAATATGGCTCGGGGTCTTGCCTACCATTTTCTTGGCCTCACGACCAATTTCTAAAATTTCCGTGGTCCGATTGTTGATCGCTACGACCGATGGCTCGTTAATGATAATCCCCTTCTCATCGACATAAACCAAAGTATTTTTAGTACCTAAATCCACTCCTAAATCGTGAGAGAAGCGAGAAAATTTCTTCGATGATAATAATTTTTGCCAAAAACTTTTCAACATAATTTAGACTAATTCCTTAACTATCTCTTTTAATTTAACCAATTTAACCTCATCGCTCTGACGACGCTTCAATTCGACACTGTCAGTAGCTATAGTCTTAGCGCTAATCACTAAACGATAAGGTAAGCCGATTAAGTCAGCGTCGGCGAACTTCTCGCCGGCGGAAACTTGATCGCGATCGTCATAAAAAACTTCAACACCGTTCTTAGTTAACTCATCGTATAAATCCTTGGCCCGCTGATTCTCTTGCAAAGAAATCAAATGAACCTTAAACGGCGCCACTGATTCTGGCCAAATTATCCCTTTGGCATCATGGAAAACTTCCACAATAGTTCCTAAAATCCGACTGGGGCCGATACCATAACACCCCATCACTACTTCCTGGCTATTACCGACTTCGTCGGTATAGCGCAAACCGAAACTATTAGAAAATTTAGTCCCTAACTTAAAAATGTTTCCCACTTCAATACCAGTCTTCTCCACTAATTGCTCATTACCACAGACCGGACAAGAGTTTTGTTCGGCAATAATTTCACGGTTGATGGCCAGATGGCACTTTTCGCAGATAAAAATAGAATCTTCGCCAGTAGGAGTTAAGGTTTGAAACTCATGGGAATATTTAGAGAAGGCTCCGCCAGCAGCATAGGTTAAGTAAGTTATCTCCCCCAAGCCTAAACGCTGATAAATCCGAAAATAAGCCTCCTTAACTTTTTCATAATAATTATCCAAATCTTCCTGATGACTATGGAAAGAGTACATATCCTTCATCATAAACTCTCGGCCTCGCAATAATCCAGCCTTAGCTCTTTTTTCATTACGAAATTTAACCTGAATTTGATAAAGCGAAAGAGGTAAATTTTTATAAGAGAAAATATACTCTTGGGCTAAGGGAGTGACGATTTCTTCATGAGTAGCGCCTAGGGCGTATTCTTTTTGGTCATTTCCCTGAAGCTTGAATAAGGCATCAAAATTATCCCAGCGACCAGTCTGCACCCAGACGTCCTTAGGGGTTAAAGCTGGCATTAATATTTCTTGGCCACCGATATTATCCATTTCAGAACGAATAATACCATTAATCTTTTGCAACACCTTAAGCCCCAAGGGTAAGAAAGTGTAAATTCCCGCCCCCACCTTGTTGATAAATCCAGCCCGAATTAAAACCTGGGCATTAAAGCTGGTTTCGTCGGCTGGAATCTCCTTGACAGTTTTAGTAAATAATTGAGAATAAAGCATAAAGATTTAGATATCTTAACCAAAATAGATAAAAAAGTAAAGCAAAAAATTAAGCCTTTTTCATGGCCTTTAGAGCCTCTCTAATCCGTTCGCCACTGTCTGAAACTTGAGGATCAACTTGATTTAAGGCTTCCCGGGCTTGAATTAAGGAATAGCCCAAAGCCATTAAAGCATCAATCTCGTCACTCTTAGAATTACCACCAAAACCATTGGGAGCCAGATAGGCCACCTTGTTCTTCAGCTCCAAAACTATGCGATCAGCGATTTTCTGACCAATACCAGAAACCTTAGTCAGTAGATGAGCATCGCCCCGAGCGATAGATTCGCCGATGTCCTGGGTGGAAGCGATAGCCAAAATCGCCAGGGCTGAACGTGGGCCAACCCCGTTAACTGAAATTAATAATTCAAAAAATTCTAAATCAGCTAAACTTTTAAAGCCATACAAATCTAAAGCGTCCTCTTTGACGTGCTGATGAATATACACTTCCAAATCCGAACCAACACTTAAATCCAAAAACCAAGATTCACTCAAAGCCACTCGATAACCGACCTGATTGACCTCTAAAATTATCTGCCCCTTAGTTTTAGCTAAAATTTTACCTTTTAAATAAGAAATCATAAATATTAAATCCGCCGCCGCAAGATAGCGCCCACTGGCACCGTCTTGGCGTCAAATTTTAAAACCACCTCTTGCCCACCACCACCGCCATGAGCCTCGGTTAAGGCCTTGTCAGTCTGAGGGTCAAAAATATTAGCCTTTAATCTAATTATATCATATCCGGGCAAAATAATCTCTAGCGGCTTATTAGCATAAATACTATTATGCACTTTGACCAATACACCCGTCGAATGTTTAGCTATTACTTCGCCACAAAATTCCCAAGCCGAAGCATTATGAGCATTGGCTATATTTTGTTCTCCCTTCTTTGTCAAAAGAAAGCCGGTACTATAACCCCGATGGACCAGCTTGTCATTCAATTCAGAAAACAAATATTGACGTCGCCGCGGCTGCTTGATAGCCAAGCTATAGGCCGATACCACGGTAGCTAAATAATACGCGCTCTTAGCTCGTCCCTCTATCTTATACGAAGTTATACCGGCGGCGGCTAATTGCGGCAAGTACTTTATCAAACACAAATCTTTAGAATTAAGTAAGTAGCTCCCATGCTTTTCACAAACCAAATCAAATTCCTCATCATGGCCAGCGGCTTTTAGAGAAACATCCCATGACCAGCGACAAGGCTGAGCACAATCCCCCAAATTAGCGCTCCGTCCCAAGAATTCAGCCGAAAGAAAACAGCGGCCGGAATAAGCCATGCACATCGCGCCATGAACAAAGTATTCTAATTCCATCGCCGGGCAAGATCGATGAATCCCTTTGATCTCAGCCAAAGTCACTTCTCGACCCAAAATCACTCGACGAACCCCTTGGCGATACCAAAACTTAACGGCCTCTCCGTTAGTACAATTAGCCTGGGTAGATAAATGTATCTTGATCTTCGGGCAATATTTTTTTACTAAACTTAAAACCCCCGGATCAGCCACTACTAAAGCATCTGGCCGCAACTTAGCTAATAATCGTAAGTGCTTGGCCAACCCAACTAAATGCTTCTGATGAGCCAATATATTGACAGTAACATAAACTCTCTTGCCGACCTGATGCGCTAGATCGATGCCCTTAGCCAAACTTTTGAGGTTAAAATCATTAATTCGCACCCGTAAAGAGAAATCTGGCAAACCCAAATAAACAGCATCGGCTCCGTAAAGGAGGGCTGTTTTTAGTTTAGCTAAATTTCCGGCCGGGGCGACTAATTCTGGTTTTTTCATAATTTCAGTATAATATAGGGATTAAAAATAATAAAGCCTCGTTTTGTTAGCCAAATTAACCAAAAAGAGCGCTGCCGCGCTCCGGGAGTCAACCGTTTCCTGATCAATTTAAATCTTCAAATCGCGCAAAGCCTTGATACGTTTATCTAGCGGTGGATGAGTAGAAAACATTTCGCGCATTCTTCCGCCCTTAAACGGTGACACGATATACAAATGAGCTGTCGCTCGATTAGCTACTTCCAAGGGCTCAGTATCAGCCGTTAATTTTTCTAAGGCCCGAGCTAAACCTTCAGGATAGCGAGTGAGTAAAGCGGCGTTAGTATCAGCCAAATATTCCCGTTTGCGAGAAATGGCCAATTGCATTAAATAGGCAAACAAAGGCGCTAGAATAGAAAACACAATGGCGACCACAGTAAAAATTAGCTGGATCTGAGAACTTTCGCTGCTGCTACTTTTCCGATTGCCACCCATAAAGCTCCAGCGTCGAAACCAATCTGCCAGTAATACCACCACTCCGACTAATACGGTAACGATAGTCGCCAAAAGAATGTCACGATTGCCAATATGAGATAATTCATGAGCGATAACTCCTTCCAATTCCACTTTTTCTAGCTTTTCTAAAATACCAGTAGTAAAAACGATGACCGCATGTTGCGGATTACGGCCAGTGGCAAAGGCATTGGGAGCGGAATCGGCGATAACATATATTTTAGGTACCGGAAGTCCAGAGGCAATACATAAATTTTCCACCAGATGATAAAGCTCCGGCGCGCTACGATGATCCACCTCCTTGGCCTGGCTCATGGATAATACTATTTTGTCGCTAAACCAATAACTAAAAAAACTGGAAAAGAAACTGAAAGCTACTGCAATATAAAGGATGCGCACATCTTGATAGGCCATGGCAAAAACATAACCGATACCCACCACTAAACCTAAAAAAAGAATAATCAAAAACCAGGTGCGTCGAATATTGGCATCTTGACGAGAATAAAGTGTCATAATTAATCGGTTAACAATTTCTTGACTATAATGAAAGCTAGGCCAGCCGCCAAAATGATAGCGAGCACCGGCCAGAAATCGATTAATCTCATGTTGTCGCTGGAAGTAGCGAGAGTATTACCCATAAAAGTTAAAACTGGACCTTAACCGCTTCTTTCTGAGCCTCGTCTTTAATCTCAAAGAAATCACGGTTAGCAAAACCCAACATCTTGCCAAAAATGTTAGTCGGGAAAATCTGTAGCTTGGTGTTGAAGTCACGAACGTTGCCATTATAGAAACGACGAGAAGCCATAATTTTGTCCTCGGTATCAGTTAACTCTCGCTGTAATTCTAAGAAATTTTGATTAGCTTTTAAGTCCGGGTAATTCTCACTCAGGGCGAATAATGATTTTAGAGTTGAGGACAAGAAATTCTCGGCTTGAGCTTGTTCAGCGGCTGAACCTGACTGATGAGTGTTCATCGCTTGATTTCGAGCGCTAATAACCTTCTCTAGGGTCACTTGTTCATGAGAAGCATAACCTTTCACGGTTTCCACTAAATTCGGAATTAAGTCATAGCGACGCTTCATTTGCACATCCATATCGCTATAGGCTTCATCAACTCGATTTTTCAAACGAATCAATCCATTATACATAGCCACTAAGGCTACCAAAACCACGGCCACTACCGCGATTACAATCCACCAAGTAGTCATAATTTTTAAAATTTAATAATAATCGCCCTTATTATACCACCAAAAAGACTAATTATCAACTACGTTTTCTAATCAATAGCTTGGAAACACTGGGCTGGGGTTTTGAGTCCCAG
>CAZFEF010000018.1:0-15364 GCA_964517555.1 uncultured Gammaproteobacteria bacterium | reverse complement strand
CTAACGCCCAATGAGGCCCTCAAATTAGGAGTGCAAAATGTCCGTGCATAAAACAGGGAATCATTTGATTTTTCAGGGTTTTAATGGTTAACTTTAATAACGGGAGCTAGCCTGAAAGGCGGAGGTCAAAGATAACGTAATATAATTATGGGGGATAATTTAGAAAAATTAGCCGATGCAGAGCTGGCTAAGATGGCCCTAGCTAATGAATCGGCTTTTAAGCTGATTATTTCACGGTACAAGGACCGTCTTTTTTATTATCTCAAGCGTTTGACGCTTCTAAACGGCGACGACTTAGAAGATATTTTGCAACAGGTGTTTATCAAGGTGTATTATAATCTGAATGGTTTTGATCCGGAGCTAAAGTTTTCTTCTTGGATCTATCGTATTGCTCACAACGAAGCCATGAATCACTTCCGACGCAATCGAGTCCAAATAGTGGACATAGATAAGGTTATCCTTTTAGATGATTTATCTGATCTAGAAAATGATATGGATCGTCACTTGGAGCAGCAGGTGGTGCAAAGGGTTTTGGCTGATTTAGAACCTAAGTATCGAGAGGTTCTGTCGTTGAAATATTTTGCTGAAAAAAACTACCAAGAGATTTCCGATATTTTAGTTAAGCCAGCCGGAACGGTTGCAACTTTAATTAATCGAGCCAAGAAACAATTTCAAGATAAATATCAAAAATATGCTGGAAAAAATTGAAGATCAAATAATTAAGCAGATTAAAGGAAAAAAAATTAAACCTCGATCGCGGACCTGGTTTTCCTCGAAGCGTTTGTTGGTTTGGTTTTTGACTTTTGTGTTTGTGGTTTTAGGGGCCGTGTCCGTCTCTTTATTAATTACGGTTTTGCGTTTTGGCGATTTCGATATCTACCGCCTGATTAATCAGAATTTCTTTGTATTTGTCATTTTAGTTTTTCCATACTTTTGGTTGTTGCTTTATTTTTTATTTCTCTTTTTTTCTTTCTGGCGTTTACGTCGCAGCCAATATGGCTATCGCTATCGCCGACTTTGGCTTTGGTTATCTTTTTTGTTAGCCTCCTTGGTTTTGGGGGTGATATTGGAGGGGGTGGGTTTTGGTCGGAGTGCAGAAAATTACTTGGCCGATAACTTTAGCGGCTATCGCAAGTTAAACTATATGCGTGGAATCTGGGATAATCCAGAAAAAGGCATGCTTTCCGGCGAGATTGTAGCCATTGGTGATAACCTGCTACTGGAAGATTTTTCCGGAACCGATTGGCAGCTGGACTTGTCTGTGGCCCAGATTAATCCGATGGTTAAGTTGGATTTAGGCAACAAGATAAAAGTGGTTGGTCAGATAATTGATTCGGGAAGATTCTTGGTTAAAGAGATAAGGCCTTGGGGTTGTGGTTGTACTCAGTGCCAGAAAACAGGCGCTGATTGTGGCTGTGGTCAGAGTGATACTTGCCAATCTGGATCTTGCGGCCAGTGAAAGAAAAAATAATTTAGGGCCGTATTACTAGTGTCAGGGCCCTTAATTATTAATTTAAAATTATGAATAAAAACATTGTTTTGGGTGGTATTGTTTCAGCTTTGTTTATTGCCGGTGCTATTTTTGCTTTTAGTTCTGGCTCAGGCAGAGTTGAAGCCGAGGAAAGAGGTAATAATGCCAAGGCCGCTACTTGCTCTTGCCAGGGCGGACCGGAAAAATGTGGCCAGGGATGCTCTTGCGGTTGCCAGAACAAGGGCGCTCAAGCAGGATCTCAGTCGGGTTGTGGTTGTGGACGTTAATTTGAGATTTAGTATACTACAAAACAGAGCCTAAATAGGCTCTGTTTTGTTTGCTCTTGATTTCCTAATCCCAGTCTGTTTAAATTGAATAGTCTGCTCCCATAGTCTAATGGATAGAACGCAAGCTTCCGGAGCTTGAGGTAGGGGTTCGATTCCCTTTGGGAGCGCTAAAGACACCGCAATTGTGGTGTCTTTTTGTTTTGGATTATTTGGTGTCCCTGATAATTTTAATAAAATAGAAGCCGCTGGACAAAAGAACGGCCAAGATAATAAAGATGAAGTTAATCGGCAGTATTAAGGTTACTAAGGCACCAATCGTGGTTCCCAGGATATAACCTAGCGGGGTGGAGGTGCGGAAAAAGTCAATTAAAGAGACATCTTCGGCCCCGACGATTTTAAAGAAATATGTTTCTTTCATAGCTTCAACCAGGGCCGCGCCGATGCGACTGAAAAAAAGCACTCCACCCCAGATTATGGCGCTAGTAGTGCTTAATCCGAAAAAGAGAAGCAGGGCGAT
Organism: uncultured Gammaproteobacteria bacterium; assembly: GCA_964517555.1. Lineage (GTDB taxonomy): Bacteria > Patescibacteriota > Patescibacteriia > Patescibacteriales > UBA12465 > DAONDZ01. Next base: position 13,089 of record CAZFEF010000018.1, on the reverse strand, counting down.
GATCAAAATGCTCAATCCCACATAAAGCAATTCTTTTTCTCCCCAATATTTGTCAGCCAATACTCCGGCTGGCAGTTCAAATAAAACAAAGGGCAGAAGCATGAATGAGAACATAATACCGATTGACTCCCAGGAGAAGCCGATGTTTTGGGTCAGATGTAGCGGGACGTAAATTACGGCTAAGCTGTAAAAAGTATTTAATAAAACCGCAACCAAGAAAATACCGCGCAGGTTTTTGGAGCGCCAAATCTTTTTGCAGGTTTCTATGGCCGCCATTTTTTGATATTTATTTTTGTCGATTAGCTGTCGGCTTTTTTTGATAAAGAAGATATAAAAGACAGCTAGCGTCAGGGCGGCTGCTAAATAGACAATGCGATAACCGTTAAGCTTGATAAAGTAGCTAGAAATCATTGGGGCAATGATCCAGCCCATGTTTACAAACGTAAAAAATAAAGTCCGGGTTCTGCCGGTCGAGGCAGTTGAGGAATAGCTTTCCACAAAAATATCCATACTAATCCAGATCAGGGTTGAGCTAATGATCAGTAAAGCGAATGAAATAAAAACGCCTAATCCGGTTTGAGAAATTGAAAGCAAAACTAACGAAAGAAAATAGAAGAAAAGTACTGCTTCTGAAGTGCGGTAGTTCTTATATTTTTGGATTATGCTTGGAAAATAGACAATAACCGCTAAGGCTAAAATATTGGCCCCTAAGAAGAATAGACTGACCCATTCGAGCCCAACAAATTGACGGATATAGTTAGATTCAATATAGGCCGGCATGGCCGTCGCTAGAGCTAAGACAAAAGCTAGAAAGTATAACAGTTTTAGACTAGCTCGTTTTTCTTTGAGACCGAGTTTTTTGGTCATAACGATGAAGAATAAAATAAGTTGATAAGCTGACGATGATTATTAGGCCGCTCATTATTTGTGGCCAACGCCACATTCCCCAGGTAGGAGCGGCATCAATGCGCCAAAACTCCAAGACAAAACGCAACAAGGAATAGAGGCATAAATATAATAACACAATTAAACGTTTCTGGTTAGTATTTTTAGCCGGAGTTCTTTGAACAATTATTAAAATTATAAAAGTTAGCAAACAGCCCAGAGACTCATAAAGGAAGGTGGGGTGAAAAAAGTCTTGGGAGATATATTGGTTAGGGCGATTGATTAGATCTATCGGTATGCCCCAGGGAAGATCGGTGGGGAGACCGAATAGTTCTTGGTTAAAGTAGTTGCCGAATCGGCCGATAGCTTGTCCTATGGCTACGGCCGGAGAAATTATTGCTAACCACAACCAAAGGTCTTTGTGTCTCGCCCAAACTATGACCGTTATTATCCCGGCGATTATTCCGCCGTGGATCGCCAGACCCCCCTGCCAAATTGCCGGGATTTCTAGCGGATGTAGATGATAGTATTGCCAGTTTAGCAGGACTTCATATATTCTGGCGCCGATGATGCCGGCAAGTATCAACCAAAATGATAAATCAATAACTTCTTCGGATTTGATTTGGTATTTTTTAGCGATAGTAATGGCGGTTATCAGGCCGACAACCATGGCCAAAACTATAATAAGGCCATACCAATAGAGAGAGATTGGCCCGATGGTTAAAGCGATTCGATCCGGGTGGAAGGTGTGGAGAAAATTAAACATATGTCTATTTTATCCTGTTTATTATCTTTTTTCAAACTGGGGTTAATAAAAAAACAGAAGCTTTTCTGTTTTTTATTGGCGATGTTTTTGGTGCGGGCGGAGAGACTCGAACTCTCATGCTGTTAGGCACATGCTCCTAAGGCATGCGTGTATACCAATTTCACCACGCCCGCTTTTGACTTTCTGTAATGATATTAAAGGATTATTCTTAAAAAGTAAAGTTTATGATATAATCAAAACATAATTAATAAATCATTTTTTTCTATGTCATCATCGAAATTTATCCGTTTTTTTAATGAATTAGGCATTAAGGATGTGCCTCAAGTGGGAGGGAAAAACGCCTCTTTGGGTGAAATGTACCGGAAATTAAAAAGCGCCGGAGTCAGGGTTCCTGATGGTTTCGCGACCACGGCCTTTGCTTATCGTTATTTTCTCGAACAACAAGGATTAAAGCAAGGGATTAAGGACATATTGAAAGGTCTAAATACTCACGACGTCCGTGATTTAATGAAAAGAGGGGAGGCGGTAAGAAAGCTAATTTTGCAAACCCCCATGCCCAAGGATTTAGAAAAGAGTATTTTGCAGGCCTATGAGAAACTGTCCAAAGAATATAAGACTAAGAATTTATCAGTGGCCGTTCGGTCTTCGGCTACAGCCGAAGATTTGCCGGACGCTTCTTTCGCCGGACAACAAGAAACTTTTCTTAACATCCGCGGCGGCCAGGAATTATTGATCGCTGTTAGAAAATGTATTGCTTCGTTATTCACTAATCGCGCTATTTCCTATCGAGTTGATAAGGGTTTTGATCATTTTAAGATAGCTTTATCCGTCGGTATTCAAAAAATGATTCATTCTGAAGCTTCGGGTGTGATGTTCTCCATCGACACTGAGTCTGGATTCCGAAACGCCGTTTTAATCCATTCCATCTATGGTTTAGGAGAGAATATTGTCCAGGGCCGAGTCAACCCTGATGAGTTCTATTTCTTCAAACCAACCGAGAAGATTATTTCCCGTTCTTTAGGGCTAAAGCAGGTTAAGATGATTTATAATTCTAACCCTAAGGCTCCAGTAAAAAATATTCCCGTATCTCCGGCCGATCAGATTAGACAGTCGATTTCTGATAGTCAGGTGACTCAGCTAGGCAAATGGGCGATGATTATTGAAAAACATTATCAGAAACCGATGGATATGGAATGGGCCTTAGATAAACATGATGGTCGACTATACATTATTCAGGCACGTCCGGAAACTGTCGAGAGCCAGAAAGATATTAATGTTTTAGAGCGTTATGTCATTTCTCGTCGGGGGCAAATAATAGTTTCTGGTCAAAGCGTTGGTAGCCGAATAGGTTCCGGATCAGCTCGCAAAATAATGCACGTTAAAGATATTAGCCAGTTTAAGCCGGGAGAAGTGTTAATCACCGACATGACCGATCCAGACTGGGAGCCAATTATGAAAATCGCTGCCGCGATTGTGACTGACAAAGGCGGCCGAACTTGTCATGCCGCTATTGTTTCTCGTGAACTGGGTATTCCTTGTGTGGTGGGCACTAATAGTGTGACCACTAAGGTAAAAAATAGCGATAAAATAACTGTTTCTTGCGCTGAGGGCGAGACTGGCTTTGTCTACCAAGGCATTATTCCTTTTAAAGTCGAGAAAACCAATATCAAGAAGCTGGGAAGGCCCAAGACTAAAATTATGATGAATATGGCTGAGCCGGATCTGGCCTTTTTAAATTCCTTTATTCCCAACGATGGCGTTGGCCTGGCTCGTTTAGAGTTTATTATCAACAATTACATCAAGATCCATCCTTTGACTTTGATCAACTTTGCCAAGATCAAAGATCAGAAAGTGAGGAAGCAAATTGAGAAAATTACTCGGGGTTATAGCAATAAATCCCAATTTTTCGTCGATAAATTAGCTGAGGGGGTAGCCATGATTGCGGCCGCCTTTTACCCCAAAGATGTTATCGTCCGTCTATCTGATTTCAAATCAAACGAATATGCTAATTTAATCGGTGGTCGAGAATATGAACCCATAGAGTCTAATCCGATGATCGGTTTTCGCGGCGCTAATCGCTATTATAGCCCTATTTTCTTGCCAGCTTTCAAACTGGAGTGTCAGGCTTTAAAACGAGTTCGGGAACAGATGGGATTGAAAAATCTGAAGATTATGGTTCCTTTCTGCCGCACCGTGGAAGAGGGCAAGAAGGTTCAAGAGATTATGAAGCAAAATGGTTTGGTTCGTGGTCGCGATGGTTTGCAAATCTATGTCATGGCTGAGATCCCTTCCAACATTGTTTTGGCTGATAAGTTCTGCGACATTTTTGACGGCTTTTCTATCGGTTCCAATGACTTAACTCAATTGACTTTAGGGATTGATCGCGATAGCGGCGATAACTTGAAGGTAGTTGGCGTTTCCAATGAAAAGAATCAGGCCGTAAAATTAATGATTCAGTATTTGATTGAAACCGCCAAGAGCCGTGGTCGCAAGGTTGGCATCTGCGGCCAAGGCCCTAGCGATTTTCCTGATTTTGCCGAGTTTTTGGTGGAATGTGGCATCGATAGTATTTCCCTGATACCGGATACAGTATTGAAAACGACTGTGGCCGTTACTAAGAAGGAAAAAAGATTAAAGCGGAGATAAAAGAGATAGAATATAAAAACACCGGTCCTGGACCGGTGTTTTTAGTTTAATTGATTTCGATATCAATAAAGAGTATTTGTGGTATTTGCTTTTTTATGTCTTGTTCGATGTCGTCTATTTCCTGGCCGATCAAACGCGGCACTCGATCCATGTAGTCAACGCAAAAACGCATGAAGCCTTCGTAATTCTCGCTAGCGAACTCATATTCTTTCTTTAGAAAACGATTTTTTTCTAGGCGCTCAATCAAGGCGCTGGCATTAAATTCTACTTCGCATTTGATCAGGTATTTGTTGACATCCAAAACTACTGATTTAAAGTGTAATACTTTTTCAATGGTCGGTTCAGAATTAAGGATCTCGATAGCTTTTTTCTGCAGTTCTTTGGGCATAGATTTTGACAGCAGAAAAGAGCGATTTTTTTGAATTAGCATAATAGCCATTATGCCTAAGAGCAAGCCGATGACTATCGAGCCGATGGCATCGAAATAATGTTGTCCGGTAATGCGGCTTAAATAAATACTGAGCATGGCGATTAAAACACCGATGACCGCTAGGCTATCTTCGTAGAAAACAGCTAATGAGGCTGGGTCGGCTTGTTTTAAAACTACTTTAAATTTTTGTCCGCCCCCGTGCTTGATAATATCTTTAATAGCTAGACCCAAAGTAAATGATTCGATGATTAAAGCCGCTAAAAGAATGTAGATAGTAAAGGGGTAATAGGTGAAAGATTCGTGGTGGATTAGAACGGAGATGCCGTGATAGACAGTGACGCCACAGCCGATAAAGAATATGCCGCAGGCAGAAATTAAAGCCCAGACAAAACGTTCTCGGCCGTAACCGTACGGGAAAAATTTATCCGCTTCCTTGGTCGATCTTTTCACCCCGACTAGGAGCAAGAATTGGTTGGCGGTATCGGCTAGGCTATGGACTGCTTCTGAAAATAGGGCGCTAGACCCAGAAAAGATAAAGCCAAAGAACTTAGCCAAACACACCAGGCTATTGCCAATAAAGGCGGCTAAAACTGGCACCCAGCCAGCTGTATTAGTATGGTTACTCATATGGCATTATTTTATCATGTACCCGTTCTTTAATCGATAGCCAATTTTGCGGTAATAACCCCTGACTCCAATTCCGGAAATTATAGCGATTCGATCAGCTTGCTGTTGGTGGGCGATATTTTCAGCGGTTAGAAGTAATTTTTTACCTAGCCCAGAGTGCTGCACTTTCTTCTTTTGTCCGGTTGGGACTAGCTCACCGTAGACATGAAGCTCTCGGATTAAGGCCGGGGCAATCGGGCTATTGGGTGTTAGACGCAATCGGCAGAAACCGTAGAGAGTTTTTTGGTTGGAGTCAGTAGCGCTGATGAAGTACTCTTGACCATCGCTAGCCAGATATTTTTGAATATTGATTTTAGGATTTTTTACCAATCCCAAATCTTTAGCTTCACGGCAACGGATACAACGACACTCCACTTGGCGCTGTTGCATGATTTGTCTTAGGTTGGTGATGAGATTGCCGGCGACAATCGATTCTCCGGGAATGTCTCTAATGAGACGGATGATGCGGACATATTCAGGCACGACTTTTTTGCATTGGACTATCAGGTCTTGTAGTTGTTTGTCGGTATAAGGCTTGTATTTTCCTTGCCGGTACCAACGGTATAGCAAACTTCCTCGAGTAACGATAGTGGGATAGAATTTTATTTGATCCGGTTGGTAGTCGGGGCCAGTAAAAAGCTTTTTAAACCAAGCTAGGTCTTTTTTGGGGCTGGATCCAGGCAGGGCGGGCATTAAATGATAGGTGACTTTGAAGCCATAATCTTTTAAGACTTTAGTGGCCTGAATGATTTCGGCTGTACCATGACCGCGGTGGTTCTTTTTTAAAATTTTATCATCTAAAGCTTGAGCCCCAATCTCTACTCGGGTGCAACCCAAGAGCCTCATTCGCTCTAACTCTTTAGTATTTATATAGTCTGGTCTAGTTTCTAGGGTTAGTCCAATAATCTTATACTCAGCTGTTTCGTTTTTCTTTTGTTCGATCACTAGTTTTTTAGTCAATTCCTTCAGTTTCATTTTGGCTGGATATGGAGAGCGGACGTTAGCTACGGTGGGGCTCTTTTTTCTGAGCTTAACAAAATCATTGGCCGCTTTAAAACAATTAAGAATGTACCAATATTGATATTGTTCTGGCAGATAACTCCAGGTGCCGCCGATCACTATAATTTCTATTTTTTTTGGTTCATGACCGTTGTTTTCTAGAGCGTTTAGGCGTAAGACGGTTTGGCGATAAGGATCATAGCCGCAACGGATGGCCCGCATTACTGCCGGCTCGTTGGAAAGATAACTGGTGGGTACATCTTTTTCATTGGGGCAATAAGAACAATGGCCGGGACAAGGATACGGCTTGGTTAGGACCGCTACCGGGGCAATGCCGGAAAGAGTTCTCACCGCTCGTTTGCGGAATAGGCGCATTAGTTTTAATAGACGATCCTTCTTTTTCTCATCTTTGGTTTCAGCTAATTGCTCCCTGATTGCTGACAATATATCAGAGTGCAGTGGAACCGAGGTTTTTTCGCTTTTAGCCACCGCTCTCTTTATCTGGTTAATAGTCTCGATATTTAGTCGAGATTTGAGGCTTAAGGCGATAATTTTTTTTATTGCTCCTTCCATTTTTTTCCAGTATAATATAAGTAGTTATACATTATAATAATTATCATTTTATGTCAAAAATTAAGGGTTTTTTAATTATTTTGGCTTTAGGGGTGCTATTTTTAGCGCCAGTTTCCGTCTTGGCCTATAGTGTCCGCAACGAGGAGTCAGTTTATATTCCCAAAGAACAAGTGATCGATGGTAACTTGTATATGGCCGCGGCTAACATTACTATCGATGGCAATGTCTATGGTGATGTGATTTGCGTCGCTAAGGCCCTGACTATCAATGGCGAGGTTGATGGTGACGTGATTTGCGCCGCTTCAGACATCACTATCAATGGCCCGGTTTCTGGCAGTGTGCGAATTTTGGGGGAAAATTTAAACCTTAATCATCAGATCAAACGGAACGTCAGCGCTCTCGGTGTTAACATTTTTTTAGGTAGCGATTCAAAGGTTGGCGGCGACGTCTTGTCGGCTAGCGCCGCTTTTTCAGGTCGTGGACAAATCAATGGCAATCTTCACGGTGTCTCTGATAATTGGTTGATTTCTGGTAATGTTTTGCAAAACGTTGATGCCCGTCTAAATCACCCGGATGGACAATTTAGATTAGAAGATCAGGCTCGGATTGGCGGTTCACTAAAATACATGTCCAAGACTGAACAGCAGATAAGTCCGGAATTAGTAGGTGGGGAAATAGTGCGTCTCTGGCCCAAACAAGAAGGTTTTGCTTATCGCAATTATTTTTTACATCGGCTTTATGGTTTGTTCTCTGCTTTATTGGTTGCCTTGGTGATTCTTAGTCTGTGGCCCCGGCATAGTCGAGAATTGGCTGTAGTTGAACCTAAAAAGATTGGCACTCAAATTCTTTGGGGACTAGGGGTTATGTTTTTGGTGCCCATTATTTGTTTATTGCTACTCTTTACTTTTATTGGTTGGCCCCTGGCTTTAATCTTGGGAGCCCTGTGGTTCATGGTTTGCTATTTAGCTAAAATTTTAGTTGGGGTATCTGTGGGATTTTGGTTGTTCCGTCATTTTAGATGGAAGGCTAGTCCTAGGGGGCTAACCGAAATGGTGGCCGGCGTGACTGCTTTGTGGGTTGTAACTGCCATTCCATTTGTTGGTTGGGCGGTTTCCTTGGCGGTTATTTGGTGGGGGCTGGGAATGATTTCTCAGCGGATAAAAATTAAAGAATAAATTTATGTTTCATCCTGACATTTTTAAAGCCTACGATATTCGTGGTATTTATGGGAAAGATTTAGACGATCAATTTGCTTTTGATTTAGGGCTGGCCTATGTAGCCGCCCGAAAAGATGAACCAGATTTTCGAGGGAAAGAGCTGAGCGAGGTGCAGATTGTGGTCGGCAGTGATATGCGTCTGTCTTCTCCGGCGCTTAAAGAGAAATTGATTCAAGGACTAGTAGCGGCTGGAGTAAAAGTGGTCGATATTGGTTTAGTGTCTACCCCTACTTTCTATTTTGCCGTCGCCTATTATGGCTATCAAGGGGGTATTATGGTTTCAGCTTCTCATAACCCCGGTGAATGGAATGGCTTTAAAGTCGTGCGTTCTCAAGCTCGTCCTTTCAGTGGTAATAGCGGCTTAGAGATAGTCAAAAGTCTAATCAATTCCGGCTCTTTGTCCCCGGCTGCTATCCTTGGGGGTGTTATAAAAAATGATCGAGTCTTAGATGACGAATTAGAGTATAATTTGCGGCTAGTAGATATTAGCCAGGTTAAGTCATTAAAAGTGGTGGCTGATTCGGCTAACGGAATGGGGGCCCAGTATCTTACCAAGCTTTTTGGCCGCTTGCCAGGAGAATTAATCTCGATGAATTTTGATTTTGATGGTCGCTTTCCGGCCCACGAAGCCGATCCCTTAAAAGAAGAGAATATCAAACCCTTGGCTGATAAGGTTCTAGCTTTGGGAGCGGATTTAGGTATTGCTACCGATGGCGACGGCGATCGAGTTTTTTTTGTTGATGATGAGGGTAAGACCATCCCGCCGGCTTTAGTGCGGGGACTATTAGCTAAAATTTTTCTTCAAGATAAACCCGGGTCTAAAATAGCTTATGATGCCCGCCCCGGCAGGATTACCTCAGACCTGATCAAGGAGCATGGAGGTATTCCGGTTCTAACCCGAGTCGGCCATTCCTTGATCAAGGAGCAGATGTTAAAAGAGGGGATATATTTTGCCGGTGAATCTTCGGGACATTTTTGTATAAATCTAGAGATTGGTTGCATGGAGATGCCGATGCTAATGATTGCTAAAATGTTAGTTGATTTTTCTCAAAGTGGACAAAAGATCAGCGATTATCTGCGCCCTTATGAAAAATATTTTGCTTCTGGCGAAATTAATAGCGCGGTTGCTGACAAGGAAGCAGTCTTCGCTCGATTAAAAGAGAAATATAGTGATGGTGAGCTGAGCGAATTAGATGGGCTGTCAGTGACTTACCCAGATTTTTGGTTTAATGTGCGTGCTTCTAATACGGAAAATAAATTCCGCCTCAATCTAGAGGCGGTCAGTCGTGAGATTATGGAAAAAAAACGTGATGAAGTTTTGGCGGTTATCAGGGCTTAAAGTTTTTTGCCTTTTCGGGGGCGAATGAAGCGCAGCGTGTAAAATACTAACTCTAATATTCCCTTGGGACGACTGATGTTTTTCAGTCGTCCTTGTTTAATGGCCGTTATAATACTAGCCTGATCAGCTTTCTCGCAATCAATCAAGCAATAGTCGTCTTTTAAGAAGCGATGGCGGTGTAAATCGCTGGTGGAAATTAGAGGTTTTTTAAATTGTTGAGCTAATTTAATGGTCGGTTTATTTAAATTAAAGATTCTAGTATAGAACCAGCTATGTTCCCAGGCGTCAAATAGGTTTAGTTTCTCTGGTAATATTTTTAGCCCTAATGATTGGACTGGGAAGTTGGGGTGTGGGGCGATAACTAAACATTCAGGGTGATCGTGGCGCCATTTTTCTAGATCATCTATGGTTCTTATGGGAGGCAAACTTTTGGCGCCGATGATTAATACATGAGCCTGGCTCCAGGGATTTTTTTTGAGGCTGACTTCAGTTCCTGGTAATAGGATAATGTTTCTTTCTTGGGCGTAGTGTTCTAATTCAGGGTTCCAATAGAGGCGATTGTGGAGAGTGATGGCCAAAACTTGAAAATCAAGCTGGCTAGCTTGATCAATTAAATCTTTGGCTGAGTATTTTATTATTTTGCCGTCTTCTGGGTCTTCTTTGGTGTGAAGATGAAGGCTGGCTTTTAGAATTGGCATTTAATTTTTTATACATCTAACCGAAAATCCTAGATTTCTAGCGCCGAAAGATATTCCCAGGTCAGTATTGCTCGGAATGAGGTAAATGAATTGAGCCGAAACAGCCGAATTGTATCTAGGCATTGTAATCCAGATATAGGCATCTTCATCTTTTACGTGAAAATCACCGCTGGTATCACGGTCACCAGCCGGAATTATGGTATAACTAAAATCGTTTGTTCCGTTCCAGGGAATAGGAAGGTCGTCAGCTTTAGCCTTTAGTCGACCTCCAGCAGTGCTGCAACCACCCAGTACGCAACTATGGTTATTGTCCGCTTCTTGCCCTAGGGTCTCCATGTCTTCATAGGTTGGTATATGCCAGCCATAAGGACAAATCCCTTGTTGCTTCGCGGCGATAGTTTGGTCTCCGCTTAATGGGCAGGACAGGGTATATGTTCCGTCTCCGTTGTCAACTGAAGCGGCATTTGCGCAATCATATGGCAGACCCAAGGCTTCAGCCCATTCGTACAAAGCGCCGTAATCTGTGCAATTAGAGGCGTTGTCGTCGTAGCAATATTTTTCGGTTATACTAGGGTCATTTTGACAACTCCAATAGTTCGGGTAAGTTTCGTGACACTGTGGTTCTGTTCCAGCGCCACTGACCATAGTACCTGTATCCAGATTTTCCCTAATCCAACATTGTTCTCCGATTTTTGTGGTTTCATATGTTCGGCCATCCAAAATTGGTCTCCAAACATTTTCACAGCAGAGCCCGGGTTCAATGCCGTTAGCTCCCGCACAGTTATTTCCGGCCGCTATTTTATCTAAATTACCCCCTAGACAAAAATCCAGTCCGTAATCTTGTTGGCTGTCGGTTATTTGATACTGATAAGTAGTAGTTGCACAATTACCGTCTAAAACGTTTGGCGCTGTTGGGACACTTGCTAAGTAGGTTATCCCGGAAGGTCCAGTTAGTGGTTGCCCGGCAGTGAGAGTATCGGGATATCGCCCCTCTTGGCGATGATAAGTTTCTAGGGCTAATTGGATGACGGCGATGTCGCTAACGCGTTTGTTGTCCCGGCTTTTACTGCGGGCTTGGTTATAGGCTATAGCCGAGAGGGAGATGACTAAACCGATGGCCGCCAATACTAATAATATTTCAATTAAAGTGAAGCCTGGATTATTTTGTTTTCTGGAGATTATTTTTATCATGGTATAATTATATCATAAAGCCGGTATAATAAAAATCACGGGGTTTTGCCCCGTGATTTTTATTGACAACCGCTAATCGTTTTAGGAATTGAATATTTTTCGATATCATTACAGCTGTAAGCTGTTTTGCCGTCCCAGATAATTTCCCAAGCCCCATTTTGTTTGGCGGCTAAGAATATACCTTCGTAGCCGTCTTTGATGTTGACGATGCCTTTAATAAAATTACCATCCTCCCGAGCGATGTTAATTGTGACTTGCTCCGTTGTTTTCTTGCTGGCTTTAGCAAAGAGTGATTGAATTACCAAGGAGCGATCGGCGTAACTGGTAGCTACCCCCTGATTTTCATCTGTCGGAGTTGTTTTAGTCGCCGGGCGCAGAATGATGATGGCTGCAATGATGGCCGCTAAGATAACGACCGCCACGATCAATCCAATAAGATACCCGCGTTTCATATATTTTTAGATATAAATTAAGCTCTCTAGAATCTGGGGAGGAGTCCGACGTCACTATTTCTTCTTCTTTTTGGTAGCTTTCTTCTTAGCAACCTTTTTGACGGCCTTTTTTACAACTTTCTTTTTAGCCACTTTCTTAGTAGCTTTTTTCTTGGTAGCCATAGTAATAAAATTAGTATAGTTATTAACAGGAAAACCGACCTTTATTTTCCTGTGTTAAGGATTAAACCTTAACCTAGAAAAATAAAGCCAAAAAAATGGATCTCCTCCCCAGATTTTAAAGAGCTTGTGCAAACTAGGGAAATTAAAATTTTTAAAAAACTTTTGTCTAATTATATTTTAGCAAATTTTTGATAACTTGGCAATGATTTTTGTCAACTTTCGGACAACAACTGTCAAAATATTTTTTGCAACAATCTAAATTCTGTCACCACGACAAATGCGACTATAGAAAAATCTTTTTACTATCTCCGTTACCATCAAATAGGATAGAACTATTAAGATGATGCTGCCGATAACTTTTAGGGGTAGAGGCGAGAAATCAAAAACTTGTCCGATCGGTCCCAGGGCGATTGACCAGCCGATAGCAATAATTGCCAGCGTAGCCATAATTAAATATTTACTTGGCCAGGACTGAATAAATGGTAGCTTGCGAGTGCGGATGATATAGATGACCAACACCTGAGTAGCCAGGGATTCGATAAACCATCCGGTTTGAAAAAGACTGTCTTTTAGGCCGAAAATGGCGAATAATACATAAAAAGTGATTAAATCAAAGACCGAGCTGATGGGTCCGAAAACCCACATGAAGCGTTTAATAAAGCCCATGTCCCAGTGCTTAGGCTTACGTAAATAGTCTTGGTCCACCTGGTCTGAGGGGATGGCTAGTTGTGAGGTGTCATATAATAAGTTGTTAAACAATATTTGTCCGGGTAGCATGGGAAAAAATGGCAAAAACAGGGAGGCGCCAATCAAGGAAAACATGTTTCCGAAGTTGGAACTTAGCCCCATCATTAAGTATTTCATGGTATTACCAAAGGTCTTTCGACCCTCTAATACCCCTTCCATTAATTCTTCTAGCCCCTTGGTCATTAAGATGATATCAGCTGTTTCTTTAGCCACATCGACTGCGTTATCCACAGATATGCCCACGTCAGCGATTTTTAGTGACGGTGCATCGTTGATGCCGTCACCCATATAACCGACCACCGAGCCGTCATTCTTAAG
>CAZFEF010000017.1:0-15671 GCA_964517555.1 uncultured Gammaproteobacteria bacterium | reverse complement strand
TGGAAAAAGCTACCTGTTAGGGTAGCTTTTGGAGTGCGGGGAGGACGTCATTTATTTAGCTTATTCAGCTTATTTTTTCCCTTTGATCACTTTGCCGACTTCGCTTTTGGCTTTGCGCGGGGGCAGGGTGACAGTTGAGGCGATGAACACTCCGGCGGTCGGCAGTTCCTTTTGCAGGAACTCGTAGACACTGGGCCGCAGGGTGGCCGGGACTCTTTGCAGCTCGAGGGCTTTGAGGGTGATATAGACCTGATAGTGAATCAGGTTTCTTTCACCAGACCTCTCCATGCTTTCCCAGACACTGCTCCTGATGTTAAAGGTCAGGATCCCGGTTATGGGATCAAACAACCAATGATTGTCGTTTCCCGGCAGTTCTTCAAACACATACTGCAATCCAGTGCTGTGCCCTCTGACTACCTTGCGGTTAGTTCCGGTTGGACCCATCACCTTGAAAGGGTGATGTTTGGGGTGGTCTTTATCGGGTTCTGTCCGCTCCGGTGGTCGCTTTCTGGATCTGACCGGCGGCGAGCCGTTACTTAGGCCGGATTTGGAGGAAATTATCAGTGCGGCCAAGTCCCTCGGTTTAGAGGTTAGGGTTTTGACCAATGCCGCCTTGCTGAATCGTGAGCGATTAGAATCTTTGCAAAAAGCCGGCCTCGATGGTTTAGGTATTAGTTTAGACGGCTCTAATTATGGAACCTATTATCGTCTCCGCCCGGTCAGTCGTCGAGTTTTCGATCAAGTCGTAGAAAACATACGTCTAAGTTGCGCCGCCGGACTAAAGGTCAGGATCAACACGGTGGTATCGCGTTCTAATCTTTCTGATTTAGGCCGGATTGCCGCTTTAAGTTTCTCTTTGGGGGTCAGGGACCAGCGTTTCTGTTTTTTATCTGCTATTGGCCGGGGCGCTGATTGCGCTTCGGAGATTGTTGGACCGGATGAATTCTTATCAACTTTGCAACACGAGCTAGCGCCGTTTACCAAAAAAATGAATATCAGTTTTGGCATCCCGCAATTGCCGCTAGCTCTAGCCACTAAAGTTAATTCTATTTGTCGGCTGGAGAGCCAACATCATTTTGAATTACGGTCAGACTTGAAGCTTTATCCCTGTCCTTTGATCGCCGATAGTTCCCAGCTTGCCGGTTGTCCGTTGAGGATAAATTCACCGCTACCGGGATATCAACACGTTTGTCCTTTGATTAAAATAGATCTGCGCCAATTGCTAGATCTTTAAAAATTCAATTAATGTCTAACCCTCAAAAACCATGAGCCATGAGTAAAATTGTTTGGATCGGCACTGGCGCTGGGTTTAACGCCGCGCTAGGCAACACCAGTTTTTTGATGAGCGGCACCACCGATCGGAAACTATTAGTGGATTGCGGCTTCTCAGTCACCCCCTATCTTCTGCAGCATAATTTGATCGGCCAAATAACTGATATTGTTATCACTCACCATCACGCTGATCATATCGGCGGTCTCGAACTTCTGGCCTTCTACCGTTATTTCGCTATGCCTCGCAGTCATCCCCGGCCCATTCTTCACCTGCCGACTCCTGAGTTCGCTGATCGGCTCTGGAACGAAGCCTTAAAAGCTGGATTAAGGTATAACCAAGATCCGCAAGGTGACCCGCGCTATTTGGATTTAGAGGATTATTTCTCAGTCCGGATCGGCTTAGAAGTTTTAATCCCCGGATTGCCACTAATCAAGTATGTGCCAACTCCTCATTTGGCGGCGATGGAAAACTATGGCTTGGAATTTGGTCGGACCTTCTATTATTCCGGCGATTCCTCGGCCCTCCCGCCGGTTGATTTTCCCTTGATTTTCCAGGATTGCCAATTCACTGAAGGGTTGAAAGTCGTTTCTCATATTGAGTACGGCAAACTTCGTTCCGACTTGCCTGAGGCAGCTAGAAAAAAGACCTGGTTGGTGCATCTAAATCTGGGCTGGGAAAAATTGGACGCGTTAGCTGATGGTTTTGCCGGGTTCGTTCGACCGGGACAGGAATTCGTCTTTGACGATGAATAGTTTAAAAAACAGCCAAGCAATCTTGGCTGTTTTAAAAAAGTTGGTATTTTTGCTAAAATTAATCTATGCCGCTAAAACGTTCAAAAACTATAATTGTTAATGATTTGATGCAGTCTAATTACCGCTATCAGCTAACCGAACCGGTGGGCCGGAATTTTGCTTCTGATTTTAAGCCCGAACTCAGTCCCGCAGAAATGTTAGCTTTGGGAGTTTTTGGGGGAAAGTATTTGAATGATTGTCGCCAGGAGTTTCCGGCTAGCTGGTACAAAAAAGCTAAATTGAACTCACAAAAGCACGATCCTCAATTAAATTTCTTTGGAGTGAATGCTAGCCAGTCTTTGGCTATCTGGCGCCAGAAGGGTTGGATTAATCCGATCGATCCTCGGGGTTGGTTCCAGTGGTATTGTCGTTATTTTTTGGGCCGTCGTTTGGAATCAGAAGATCGCCGACAAATAAAAAGATGGCGAGCTATTCGTCGCCATGTATTGGCTATCAAAAAAAATTGTCGCCGGGGCGATCTTAATTGCCGACGGCGACAGAGACAAGCGGTTTTGCATTGGGCCTATGACAGCCGCAAATTTTAATCTAAATGACGACTGATTTCGGCGAAAACTTGGTCAATGCTTTGACTGCCGTCTACTTCCACTAATATACCTCGGCGGCGATAAAAATCAATTAAATCTTTAGACTCCTGGTTGAAGATTTCTATCCTTCTGGCTACTACTTTAGGGTCTAGGTCATCAACGCGTTTGTCAATTTGAGATCGAATGCCAATTCTTTTAATTACTTCCGTCTCTGATATATTCAACAGGAAAACTTTGTCTATTTTAGTTTTATTTTCTGACAATATTCTGTCTAAAATATGAGCTTGGTTGATTATTCTTGGAAAGCCATCAAAAGCGATGCCGGCATCAACCAAGTCGGTTATGCGGGATAGAACTTGTTCCATCAAATTGTCATCAATTAATATCCCGTTTTCTACTTGAGGTTTTAATTTTTGCCCCAGCTCGCTACCGGATTCGATTATTTCTCGCAAGGTGTCGCCCATGCTGAAACGGTTTAGCTTGTATTTTTCCGCTACCTTTATTACTTGTGTAGTCTTGCCGCTGGCGGCCGGACCGTAGATGCTGATAATTTTACTCATAGTTTGTTTTTATTAGAAAAAGAGTATTATAGCAAAAGTGACGGTTATTGGCAACCAGAGAGCGGTTTGAATAAATCATCTTAGAACGCGTATTATATATAAAGATCAAAATAATGACCTCAGTGCCTAATCGACAGGAATTAAGCGATCAGGAGTTAGTAAAGTTGGCCCTCAAAGATCGGGATAGTTTTTTGTATTTAGTCGAGCGGTATCAAGAGCCTCTGTCGCGATATATCAAAAGGTTGACCAATATTCACCCCGAGGAAGCTGAAGATATCTTGCAAGAGATCTTTATCAAGGTTTATCTGAATTTGAATGATTTTGATGGAAATTTGAAATTTTCTTCTTGGGTCTATCGCATAGCCCATAACCAAGTCATCAGTAATTTTCGAAAACTGAAAGCTCGCCCCGAAGGGCATGCCGTAGCGCTAGATGATATTTTTGCCCGTAAGGTATTATCTGATATCGATGTTGATCGTTTTGTGGACCAAAGTTTGCTGCAGATCGAAGTTGGTAAGGCCTTTTCCGTTTTGAGCCCTCGTTATCGAGAGGTTTTACTGCTACGTTTTTTTGATGAATTAAGCTATCAGGAGATTTCCGACATCATCAAAAAGCCAGTTGGTACAGTGGCTTCATTAATCAATCAAGCCAAGAAAGAGTTAAAGCAATATCTTATTAATTTATAATAATCATATGGATCTCAGCCAAAGTTTTAAAAGCCGATTGATCGCTAAGCTAAAGCAAGGGAATTTCAAGCCCTTGCCGCGCTGGCGCTTTATCTTAAGACGGCTGTTTTTTTGGCTCGGCAGTATCATCGCCTTATTAATCAGCTCCTTATCGGTGGCGGTGATGATTTACTTGGCGCGTTTTGATGATTTAAAATTTTATGGAGCGGCTGGCAAGGGGCCATTGGGGGTGTTATTCTTGCTTTTGCCTTATTTTTGGATCATCTTTTTAGCCGGATTTATTTTTATCGTTTATTATAATATCAAAAAAACCGACAAGGGTTATCGTTATCCGGTTTGGTTGATTATCGTGGTTTCTATTTTCACCAGTTTTATCTTCGGTTCCTTATTCTCCGTTTTAGATCTAGGGGAAAGGATTGACGATGCTTTAGGGCGTAGGGCGCCGTTCTACGACAAGGTATTCAATCCTCGAGTAGACTTCTGGTCTCATCCGGCCGAGGGTCGCTTGTCGGGCTTGGTAGTTTCCGAACCTCGTGACGGTCGCTTCCATTTAATTGATCGTAATCGGCAGAAATGGACCATACTTTTTTCTGAAAGGGATAATCATTCGGGTCGAGGCGATATCTCAGTGGGGAGGCCGGCAGCTTTGATCGGCCGGCAGTTAAGCGATGACAGTTTTGCCGCTGAAAAGATCGCCCCTCTCCATCCCGGTCGCGGCTTTTTCGACGAGCGGAGTCGAGAACGGTTATTACCGCCGCCTATGGTTAATGTTGGTGAAATCTGGCAACGCCACCCGGAATTGAAAGCTGATTTTATCTCAGGCTTGATAGATAATGCGACTAATACTAAAGAGATAATAAAAACCGATTCTGATTTTAAGGAATGGCTCCAGTCATTAGATCTGGATGAGAATACTATTAAGACCTTGGGGCTATAAGGTTATTTTTGACTGCTTTATTTAAAAATGGCCTGGTCCAGGCCATTTTTAAATAAAAATAAACATCCCGGCGTACTACTTAAATAGCGGTAATTTATCGTATTTAATAATAACTCTATGCTGACTCGTTTTTTAGCTTTTATCAGGAATCATCGTTCGCTGGCGTTTTTAGGATTGGCTGTCTTGGTTGGTGGGAGCTATTTCGGCTATCAGAGATTAAATCCTACAGATAGCCAAACCTTGTACGTCCTGGCTCAAGTAGAGAAAACCTCAATTATTAACAGTGTCTCTGGCAGCGGCCAGATCTCAGCTTCCAACGAAGTCGAGTTGAAACCGAAGGTCTCTAGCGATGTTACTAGCGTTAAGGCGACAGTCGGCTCTTCAGTCAAGACCGGGGACGTGTTGGTGACTTTTGATGCTCGAGATGGGCAGAAAGCCGTACGTGACGCTCAGGTCAGTCTGGCGAGCGCGCGGCTCAGCTTAGAAAAGTTACAACGCGGTTCTCGAACCGAGGAATTGCAGTCGGCCGAAATGAAGGTGACTAATGCCCAGGAAAGCTTAGTGGCCGCGCAGCAGAATTTGATCGAGGTCCAAGTCAAGAATCAGACTAACCTGGGCAATGCCTATTCTGATACCCAGAATACCCTACGCGATACCGCTGACAAGGTAGGCGATATCTTAAATCGGCAAATTAACGATTTGTTCTTAAATGGCAACTCGGGCAATCCTAAATTGAGTTTCTTGAGCAGTAATTCTCGGGCTTCATCTGACGCTGAATGGCAACGGGCTAAAGCCAATAAGGCTTTAAGCGACATTCGAGCCCGGATCGATATTGATAATCCTTCCCACGATCAATTGGATCAGTTTTTATCTGACTCTAAAGATGATCTATTGATCGTGCGTGACTTTTTAAATAATTTAGATGAAGCGGTCGGAGCCGGTATCGCTACAGGATCAACCTCTCAAAGTACGATCAATTCTTATCGCAGCACGGTTAGCAGTGCTCGGACCAGCGTAAACACTTTGATTACTAATTTAGAGAAGCAGAAACAGACTAATGTTAGCCAACTGACAACCAATCAGGATAATATCACTTCAGCTCAGGATAAGATCGATTCGGCTCAAGACAGTTTGGAGGCGGCAGAAAATGATCTCGCTTTGCAAAAGCTAGCCGCTGATCCTCTGGATTTGAAGGCCCAGCAGATCTCCGTAGCTCAACGCATCAATGCCTTAACTGATGCTCAGGAGAATTTAGCTGACTATACTTTAAGATCGCCTATCGACGGAGTGATAGCTAGCGTAGCCGCTAAAGTGGGTGATCCTGGGTCTACCGGCACGACCGCCGTCACGGTCATCACTCAACAAAGCATAGCCGAAATTTCTTTGAACGAAGTGGATGCGGCTAAGGTTAAGGCTGGCCAAAAAGCTACCCTGACCTTTGATGCCATTGAAGGCCTAGAGATTACCGGTTCAGTAGCGGAGATTGATTCCCTGGGCACTGTCAGTCAGGGGGTAGTCACTTATAACGCTAAAATCTCCTTAGATACCCAAGACGATCGCATTAAGCCTGGAATGAGCGTTTCCTCATCGATCATTATTGATTTTAAAGCTGATACCTTAACCGTCCCTAACGCCGCGATCAAATCGCAGGGGTCAGAATCCTATGTCTTGATACCTAACGGAACTATCGATGGCAATAGCAGCTATAGTACCGGCGTTCCTTTAAGCGGTACCGCCAATCAGGTGATCCAGACCGGCTTATCCAACGATACTAACACTGAGATCATTTCTGGTCTAACCGAGGGCGATTGGGTGGTTGTGAGGACGACTAAAAGCTCGACCGCCGCTACTCCGACCTCAGCTACGCCATCCCGTAGTATTCTACAGACTGGTGGAGGGCCCGGGGGGATGCATTAATCATATGATCAAATGCCATAATTTAACCAAGATTTATTCCAATAGCTCCGGAGAGACAGCGGTGCTTAAAGAAGTGTCTTTCGAAATTAAGAGTGGCGAGTTTGTCGCTATCGTCGGACCTTCTGGCAGTGGCAAATCTACCCTGATGCATATTCTGGGGGCGCTGGATACTCCGACTAGCGGTGAATACTATTTGGACGGCCAAGCGGTCGGCCAATTATCCGACGATCAATTGGCTGATATCCGGAAGAACAAGATCGGTTTCGTTTTTCAATCGTTCAATCTTTTGGCTCGTTCCAGCGTGATCAAGAATGTAATGCTACCGCTAATCTATGCAGAGGTCCCGGAAAAGGACCGAGAGGCCTTGGCTAAGAAATCTTTGCGTCAAGCCGGTCTAGCCGATACTCATTTCAATCATTTATCCAATCAGCTATCCGGAGGACAAATGCAACGAGTAGCTATCGCCCGAGCCTTAGTTAACAATCCTTCCCTGATTTTAGCCGATGAGCCGACTGGTAATTTGGATACCAAGACCGGCGAAGTAGTACTTCACACCTTCCAGCAGCTAAATCGGGAAGAGGGTCATACCATTATTCTAATCACTCACGAGAAAGATGTGGCTGAGCACGCCGATCGGATCATCAGTATCCGCGATGGGCAAATAATTTCCGATGAGCCAAACCGGCGCAAAAGGATCATTGCTAACCAAAATCTATGACCAAATCCGATTTAATCGCTGAAACTTCCGCCGCTCTATTGGCCAACAAAGCTCGTTCGGGATTGACTATCTTAGGGATCGTGATCGGGATCGCTTCGGTTATAGCCATGATAGCTATCGGCCAAGGAGCGCAGAGCAGTATTCAGTCAAATATCCAGTCGTTGGGCTCTAATTTAGTTTTGGTCATGCCCGGATTCCAAAGGAATATTGGTGCTGGCGTCAGTCAGGGCCGAGGTTCAGCTCAAACCTTGACTCTAGGGGATGCTGAAGCTATTAGAACCGAGATTGCCGGAGTGGAAAATGTGGCGGCTGATCTCTCCGGTCGTTATCAGGTGACTGCTAAAGGCAATAATTCTAATACCTCAGTCGATGGCGTCACTCCCGCTTATTCTGTTATTCGTAATGTCGAAGTCGATTCCGGTTCTTTTATCAGTGAACAGAATGTAAATAGCCGGGCTAAGGTGGCGGTCTTGGGGCCGACTACCCGGGATGATCTGTTCGGCGAAGGCGTTGATCCGGTTGGTCAGACCATTAAAATCAAGAGCATCGAGTTCAAGATTATTGGCGTCACTAAATCCAAAGGCGGCACCGGTTTTAATAATCAGGACGATATTATTTTCATTCCTTTGGCCACCGCTCAGCAATTTTTGTCCGGCAATGATTATGTGGGGACTATTAGCATTCAGGCTGCTGATCAGGAGACGATGGCCAGCGTCCAAGAGCAGATTACCCAGTTGCTGATGGAGCGACATAATATCTCTAGTTCCGGCACAGCTGATTTCAGTATCATGAATCAGACTGATATTATCGCTACCGCTTCTTCGGTAGCCAATACCTTTACCATCCTGCTTGGTTCGGTGGCGGCGATTTCATTATTGGTTGGTGGTATTGGTATCATGAATATGATGCTTACTACCGTTACGGAAAGAACCAGGGAGATCGGCTTGCGTAAAGCTATTGGGGCCAAGCGGCGCGATATTAATTCGCAATTCATCGTTGAGGCTACCATGCTCACTTTTGTCGGCGGGATTGTTGGCATAGTTTTGGGAATCTTAATCGCTTGGATCGTCAAGAAATTCGCCGGTATCAGCACCACCGTCTCCCTCTCTTCCATTATTTTAGCCTTTGGGGTTTCGGCGGTGATTGGCATTGTTTTCGGCTATTATCCCGCCAAACGCGCTTCTCGGCTGAATCCGATCGAAGCTTTAAGATATGAATGATTATAATTAAATAAAAAATATGAAAAAAAATTTGATTATCGCCATAGTTGCGATAGTAATTGTTGGCGCCTTGTCTTTCTTTAGCGGCTGGCAATTGGGCCGGGCCGGCAATGGTGGTCGGGGTAATTTCGATCCACAGAATTTTTCTGGTGGAGCTAATCGCCAAGGAATGAATCGCGCTGGCGGAGGCGGCCTGACTAACGGGGAAATATTATCTAAAAATGATCAAAGCCTCACTTTGAAATTACGTGATGGCGGCTCGAAGATCATCCTGCTCTCTTCCAGCACTCAAATCATGAAAGATGCCCCGGGAACCATGACTGATCTGGGGGTCGGTCAAAGCATTATGGTGGCTGGTACGGCTAACGCCGACGGTAGTTTGACGGCTCAAATGGTTCAGCTCAGGCCAAAAAATATCGACCAGAATAATGTTCCGACCAGCACTGACCAGCTGATCAAATAGGTGGCTGTTCGGTTGATTTTATTGAATTTATCTGCTAGGATAAAAGAGTTAATAATAACTCTTTTATTTTATGAAAAAAGCTTCTTTTTTCGCCCTATTTTTGGTTTTGTCTTTGGGACTAAGCGGTTGCGGTCAAAAGCAATCGGTTGATACTTCTTTTAATGACCTAGAGTCGTTTGTTGGATCTCTTAATGATTTGCTAAATCGGGGTGAAGCGGTTAAGTGTAGTTATGCCAAAGATGACAATCAAGGGAAGTATCAGGGGGTTTTTTATATCGATGGTCGTAATCAAAAAGTTCGTTCTGATATTAATATGGTAACCAAAGAAGCTCCGGAAACTACTATCCTCGCTTATTCCATCATGGACAAAGAATACGTTTACTCTTGGACCAATCTTTTGCCAGGACAAGGATACAAGATTAAGCTTGATGAGGCCAAGGCCGAGACAGCGGATAATAGCCAGAAAGTTGATTGGGACGAAAAATTAAATTTTTCTTGTCAGAAATGGAATGTGGATAATTCTTTATTAGAACTACCAAAAGACATAACTTTCAAAGATTTAAATTCTATTATTCCATCAGTTAATACTTCCACCAATACTGGTACTCCGGCCGGAGTTGATTTGTGCGCTTTGTGCGCCCAGATAACTGATGCTTCGGCTAAGGCTCAATGCCAGAAGACCGGTTGTCAATAATTTTTTCAAGTATTTTAAAAAGGCAGCCTTTGTAGGTTGCCTTTTTTAGTCGCCATTTTTCAGTTTTAGGAATATAGGGATGGCGATCAGAATCATCGCTCCGGAAATTATCCAGGAGAGAGAAATAGAAAAGAATTCCGCTATAACACCGCTAGTTAGAAGTCCCAAACCACTGCCTAGTTGTCCGATCATGGAATCGAAAGAGAGGACTGTGGCCCTAGTTTGACTTCTTAGGCGACGGTTGAGATAGGCAGATTTGAGCGGTTTGAATAAGCCGCGGCCAACTTCGTGAACGTAGAAGCCGATCATGGTTAATTCTAAATTAAACATTATCCCCGCCAAGAGCAAGCCAACTCCAGTAACTACTTGGGTTAATATCAGGCAACGTTTTTCTTGCTTGATACACCTGACTGCCAAAATCGCCAAACGCCCGCCTAAAAATATCGCTAAAGAGACTCCATTAAACATCAAACCCAAAGAGCTGACGCTTAAACCATAATCCGTGAAAGTCAGAGCCCATTGCTTGTTAACCCCTTCTAGGCTCCAGGCCAGAACCGCTCCGAAGATGACTATATAGAATACTGAGCGATGTTTGATACCATATTGAATGCTGCTTTTGGCATTTTCTTTAAGCGGTCGCCAATTAAAATTAAGTGACGGTTTCCGGGGAGTGAAATGATAGTCCCTCATTTTTAGCAGGGCGTAGAATCCGGATAGGGTTAGGCCAATGGCACTGCATAGCCAAGGTAAGCTCAGATCGGTTTCGCCTAAATAGGCGCCGGATAAGCTGCCGATAATTAAGCCTAGTAAGCGGAAGAAACCTTCGTCGGCGTAAATTTTTTCCAGCTTTCCGGTGTAATGATGATGTTTCAGGGCATCAACCATCCAAGCATCCAAGGCTCCGGAGATGAAAGTTATGCCTAGGGCTCCGATGATTTCCGCCAGAATGAACATCCAGAAACTAGTGGCAAAGAAATAAATTAGGAAGGCAGCGGCGATAATGAAACAGCCGGTGGCAACCGAACGGCCGCGGCCGCAAGTGTCGGCGAAAGAGCCAGTCGGTATTTCCAAGATGAAGGCGGCGGCAACGAAGACGAAGCCGATGATGTTGATTTGTAGCAAGTTCATTCCTTGGCTTTTGAGGAATAGTTGGGAGGTGGCGAAAAAGAAGGAAAAAGCCAGGGCGTTGATGAATACAAAGCCCCAATAGGTGTGAATAATTTTCCGGTTCATATGTTGACTATTTAATTGTTAAATGACTAATAAAAATCCCGGCCTTTATCGGGCCGGGATGATTATCAATATATCAAATAGTCTTTAATCTCTAATGAGTATATTCATAAAACCATACTGGCACGATAAATTAACCATCGGGGTAAAGTAGCCCCATTCGATGGCCTTACAATCGCGTACCAAGCAAGTTTTATGTAATAAATTTCGCATATTTTTTGATATTATAGTATTCGGTGGTTTCATTAAAAAGTTACAGTTTCTATCATTAAAATCTATGGTATAATATATTTATGCCTCCTCAAATTATAATCCCCGATCAGCAGGGATTAGAAAATAAAATAAATAGTTTTATTCGTGCCGGTGCTAATCGGCTCCATGTTTTGGCTGATTTTGATCGAACCTTGACTTTTTGTTTTAAAGATGGTCAGAGGTCTCCAACCTTGATCCATCTTTTAATGAAAAGACGTTATCTCACCCCGGATTATTCAGCCAAGGCTCAGGCTCTTTTTGATTATTATCGCCCAATAGAAATTGACCCCACAGTTTCTAAGGAAAGATTAAAACAAGAGATGGCTCAGTGGTGGCGCCGCCATTTTGATTTATTAGTGGAATCAGGCCTAACTCGACAAGATGTGGAACGAGTAATCTCAGATAGCGGCGTATCTTTGCGTTCTGGCATCGATGAGTTTTTAGATACTTTGCGCCAAGCAGCTATCCCGCTAGTGATTTTTTCCGCCTCAGGTTTGGGCGGCGAGTCAATTGAGCTTTTTTTGAAACAGCGCCAGAGATTTTCTTCTAATATTCATTTAATTGCTAACTCCTTTTCTTGGGATGAAGACGGGAGGATTAGGGCAGTTAATGATCCAGTAATTCATTCGGCCAACAAAGACGAAACTATGATCCATGATTTTCCTTGTTATCAAGAGATAGCCGACCGGCGTTTCGTTATTCTTCTGGGCGATAGCTTGGGGGATATTGGTATGGTTTCGGGTTTTGATTATGAGGGATTGATAAAAGTCGGGTTTTTGAATGAAAAAGTGGAGGAAAATTTGGCCGCCTATCAAGCTGCTTTTGATGTGGTAATTTTAAACGACGGCCCCTTAGATTATGTCAATAATTTATTAGCTAAAATACTAGTAAAACAATAAAATTATGTGGTTATTATATGCTTTTTTGTCTGCTATTTTCGCCGCTGGAGTAGCTATTGTGGGGAAGTTGGGGTTAAAGAATATTGATTCGACTTTAGCCACCACTATCCGTTCTTTGATTATGGCCGGTTTTTTGGTGATTGTTAGTTTGTTTTTGCGCAAGTTTCATAATTTTTCCTGGGGATCTTTGGCCGGCCGTGATTGGCTACTTATCGTTTTGGCTGGTGTTTTGGGAGCTTTGTCTTGGTTGTTCTACTTTTTTGCTTTAAAACACGGCCAAGCGACTCCGGTGGTGGCGATTGATCGCTTGAGCATGGTTTTTGTTTTTATACTAGCCTTGCTTTTCTTAGGCGAGCAATTTAGCTTACGGGCCTTAATTGGTGTTTTGTTTATGGTCTCCGGAGCGATTTTAATATCTTGGAAATAGGGCTTTACAGAAAGCCTTTTAAGACTTAATATTATTCTATGACTAGTTCGGAAATACGACAAAAATATATTGATTTCTTTAAACAGCGGGATCACGCAGTGATTTCTAGCGCTTCTTTGATTCCGGAAAATGATCCGACGGTTTTGTTTACGACCGCCGGTATGCATCCTTTGGTCCCTTATCTTTTGGGCGAACCTCATGCCGCCGGCAAAAGATTGGTTAGCGCCCAGAAATGTATCCGTACTGATGACATCGATGAGGTTGGCGACGCTACGCATCATACTTTTTTCGAGATGTTGGGAAATTGGAGCTTAGGCGATTATTTTAAAGCCGAATCAATTAAGATGAGCCTGGAGTTTTTGACCGATCCTAAATGGTTGGAGCTAGATATCAATCGTTTGGCTGTTTCGGTTTTTGTCGGTGATGCTGATGCTCCTTTTGATCAGGATTCATTTGATGTTTGGAAAAGTCTAGGTATCCCAGAAAAGAGGATAGCCAAACTACCGAAAAAGAATAATTGGTGGGGTCCAGCCGGGAAAACCGGACCTTGCGGGCCAGATACTGAAATTTTCTATTGGACTGGCGATCCGCAAGCGGTGCCAGAGTCGTTTAATGATGATCATCCTAGTTGGGTGGAGATTTGGAACAATGTTTTTATGGAGTATAATCAGCAGGCCGATGGTAGTTTTGTGCCCTTACAGCAGAAGAATGTAGACACTGGCTTGGGCTTCGAAAGGGTAGTGGCTATTATGAACGGTCTGGCAGATAATTATCTCTCCGATGTTTTTATTAACATTGTTAGGAAAATAGAGGAGCTTTCTCAGAAGTCGTATGCGGATTTGAATTATCAAAGATTAATCAGGATTGTAGCTGACCATTTAAAAGCTGCAACTTTTATTGTTGGCGATGACAAAGGCATTTCTCCGTCTAATACTGACCAAGGCTATATTGTTCGCCGGCTGATTAGGCGGGCCATACGCCAGGGGAGGCAGTTAGGTATAAAAGATCCGGCTTGGATTTCCCAAATTGCCCGGGTGGTAATTAGCGATTATGGCCGTATTTATGAGGAATTAGAGCGCAATCAGGCTTTTATTATCACTCAATTTGATCAAGAAGAGGAAAAGTTTAATCATACTTTAGAGAATGGATTGAAAGAATTGGCTAAGCTGAATCCAGCCAATGGAAAAATTAATGGAGAAGAAGCCTTCAGATTGTTCCAGTCTTTTGGTTTTCCCTTGGAAATGACTGAGGAGTTAGCTAAAGAGAGGGGGTTGACGGTCGATAGGGAAGACTTTGCTAAGGAGTTTATCAAACATCAAGAATTATCCCGTACTGCTTCACAGGGAAAATTCAAGGGCGGGCTAGCTGATGCCAGTGAGCAAACTACTAAATTACATACCGCCGCTCATTTGCTCTTGGCGGCCCTCAGAAAAGTATTGGGTGATGGCGTATTCCAGAAAGGGAGCAACATTACTCCAGAGAGATTACGTCTAGATTTCTCTTATCCCGACAAAATGACTGCCGAACAAATTAGAACAGTAGAGGAAATGGTGAATGCGGAGATTATTAAGGCCCAGCCGGTTATTTGCGAACAGATGCCCTTAGCCGAAGCTAAGACTAAAGGAGCTATGGGAGTCTTTGATTCTAAATATGAAGAGATGGTGAAGGTCTATCAAGTAGGACAGGGAGACCAGGTTTTTTCTTATGAAATTTGCGGAGGGCCGCATGTGGATAATACTTCCGTTCTAGGGAAGTTCAAGATTCAAAAGGAAGAGAGTTCCAGCTCTGGTGTTAGGCGGATAAAAGCTATTTTAGAATAATATGCGATTATTTTGGTTGATAATTTTAGCTTTCATTTTCTTCCCCAGTGTTTCTTTGGCACAGGGGAATATTTTTATCACCGTGCCTTTCACTTCTCAGGCCCCTTTATTGGAGTGGAAAGACCAGCGTTTTCAGGATGCTTGTGAGGAAGCTAGTATTCTAATGGCCATGAAGTGGGTTAAGGGGCAGGACATTACTAAAACTAGCGCCGGCAAGAAAGCGGTGCGCAATGAGATTGCCAAAATGGCTGATTGGGAGAAGAAAAAATACGGTTCTTATCGCGATACCTCTGCCAAAGATACGGCGGAAAGACTTTTGGGAGTTTATTATGATTATCATAATTTTGAAGTAAAAGAAGAGATAAAAACGGATGATATTATCGCCGCCCTTAGAGAAGGAAAGATAGTGATTGTTCCGACAGACGGTCGCCTACTTAAGAATCCATATTTTACTGGGGGTGGACCCGATCGCCACATGTTGCTTATCAAGGGTTATGACGAAACTCGAAAAATGTTTATCACTAATGATCCGGGCACTAGAAGGGGAGAGAATTATGAGTACTCTGAGGCAGTTCTATTTAAAGCTATTAGAGATTATCCCACCGGCAACCATTTACCCATTAAAAAGATATTGAAAAACGCTATTATTATTTCAATGAAATAATGGCTAATTTAAGGCAAATTATTTGAGATTGCTTGGAAAACCCCAGATATTGCGGGTTTTTTTGATAAATGCTATAATATACTTAGAAAAATTAACAAATATTTAATCTATAATTATTTTTTCGATGTTTTAGGCCCAGCAAGTTTAACACATTGAAGAGCTAAAAATTATGGCAAAAATGACTAAATCTCAATTGATGACCACTCTAGCCGAGAAGACTGGTTTGGCTAAGAAGGATGTCGTTAATTTCATGGAGAAAGTAGTAGAATTAGGTTACAAAGAAGTGAAGTCTAATGGCGAATTTGTTATGCCGGGCTTCGGTAAGTTGGTAAAAATTCAGAGAAAGGCCAGAACTGGCCGCAATCCTTTGACTGGAGCTGAGATCCAAATTCCGGCCAAAACCGTAGTTAAATTCAAGGTCGCTAAGGCCGCTAAGGACGCTATCTTGTAATTACCGTTGTTTTTCACGAAAAGATTTGCGACTTCAATAAAAAAACGAAGACCAAGGAATCCGGTCTTCGTTTTTTATATGCCCAATTCATTGGCAAAACCACGGCCATTAGGCCGTGGATGAG
>CAZFEF010000016.1:0-20226 GCA_964517555.1 uncultured Gammaproteobacteria bacterium | reverse complement strand
GGTCTGGGACTCAAAACCCCAGCCCAGTGTTTCCAAGCTATTGATTAGAAAACGTTTACCTAAATATATTGACTAAGTCCGGATAATAAGGTACTGTTTAATTGGCTTCATAGCATTACATGCTATGCCCGGGACGGATGCCGCGATCTCCAATGTTTCATAAGCGACAATTTTTTCTAGCGGCATCCGGCCCCTCCCGGGTCATCGTACATTTGAACATTTGAATCTGAACACAAAAAAACCGCCCTCAAAGCGGTTTTTGTCTTATGTAAAAATTTACGAAGCCAGAATCTCTTTATTGAGTTGATAATAATAACTAATCGAATCATCCATGCCATTTAAAATCCGATTTTTCATTTTATTAAAAACATTGAAAAATGCCTGATCGCTATTAGCTAAGGCCACCGACACTCCCCAGCGCTGATATTCCGGATTATAAACCCATTGGCCATTATGCAAAACCACCATCGCTTGCCCTAAAAAACAACCAAAGCGTAAAACATTAGTCAGAAAAAATTCTTCATTCTCCGCGAGCTTAGATTGCAGGGTATCAATAATAGGGTCGATCAACTGTAAAGATTTTTCGGAGTAATCGAAATCTCCCACCATCAATTCTTGACGCATAGTAGCCACCAAAGAATCGGCAAAAACCTTAAAATCAGTCGGGGTAAAATCCGGATCTTGAGTTAGAATATCAAATTTGTCTAATATGGCTTGATCCATAAATAAGATTATTTTAAGTGCGGCAAAAGGGATTCGGCCGTCTTGACTACTCCGCTGAATAAAATTTGGCGACAGATTTCTTCGTCCTGACCTTCATAAACATAAATCGGCTTATCCATAGCTACTGCATAGCCAATCTCCATAGTAGTGCTGACACCAGCATAACCGTCTTGATTATAAACATAAACCACATCAGCCATCCTAATCTTATAAAAATGATCGTGGGTCAACCCCGAAGCCACAAATTTACGATCGGACTCTTTGATATCTTCCCAAACCCCACCGGAAGCCCGATAAAGATGTGGCTCAAAAACTGTCACCCCTAAATCTCGTAATTGGTTGGTAAAATTTCGGATGCCATCGGCAAAACGAGAACTGCCGCAAATAACTACTGATTTCATATTTTTTATCTTATTTTATTAAAAAATTAATTATCCCTGATATTTAAACCTAGGAACATCGCCCTTATCAGTCTTTGCCTTATCCAAAAACATAGTCAAAGGTCGAACCCATATCTGTTGCTTATCATCAAGCGAGCGATAAACCACTAAATCTTCCAGAGTCTCGCTATGGCGGCCGACACCGATAACTTCATATTCCCCGCCCTTGTAATGTCTATAGCGACCAATTTTTATCATATAATTAATCGAGTTTTATAGTAGCCAAATCTTTCTCCTTGATTAAACTCTTTTCAACAGCTCCGGCGAATAAACGATAGGCCGACCGATTCTCTTTCTGATAAACAGACAAGACACCCAACACTGCCTGGCAATGACGGCAAGCCAAACTCTTATTCGGCTTCAATTCAGCCGGCAACATAATTCGATCTAAATACAATCGTTTGAGTATTCCCGGCCCATCCTTTTGATAAACAAAGAGATGGTTCTGACATTTTTCGCAGCGTAATAATAGCCAGCGAGAATAACCGCCGCGATTTTTTTTGAAACGATCAGTTTTAAAAACCAATTTTTTATTCATACTAATCTTCAAGTTGATAATACATCTCAATACAAGCATCAAGATCGCGAACCAAGTTGAGCTCTAGGGCCTTACTGGGAAGAACAAAGCGATAATCTTTATGCTCACCAACGCTCAGGTTAATAGACGGTTCTTTATCTAGGCGCCATCTAAACATGTGATAAACAAAATCGTAATCCGGGTATTTCACATAAACCTTGGATAGGTGCTCAATTTTATCCGCTGCTGCCTCTTGCCCAGTCTCCTCTCTAATTTCCCTAATCATCGCCTCCAGTTCATTTTCCCCTTTATCTATTTTTCCGGCGGGCACTCCCCAGCTATCCCCTTCTGATTTATGGTCCTGACGATGAAGCAACAAAATGCGACCATCATGCTCCATATAGCAACTGACGACTTCAAACTTAGGATTAAAATCTGGGGGCAAAGTTTTGTATATCATAAATATAATTTAATCAGAAACAACATACGATAATACATCAAAACCGGAATCACTTATTTCTATCATCTCATATTCTGGCCTAACAATAAGTCTTAGACCAGTACGATTTTGAGATAAATAGTCCTGCTTAAATTTTCGATAATCAGTGTCAAAATCATTGCATCCGACCTGCGGCCGCTCCAAATCCGGCTGCCTGATACGAAGATGAGTGATATGATTTTCATCGATTACGATTGGCTCAAATAGCTCTACCCTTGGACCATTATTAAAATTATATGGCCGACCAATTCCGCCAATCATCTCACTGAGAAAATCAAATTCTGGTTGTGAATGAGAGAAAACTGTTAATGATTTAATTGGTAATTTTTTACCTATCACCTTACTAATCATTTTAGAAGCTTCAACAACTATATATCTTATAGTAGCCATTAGTTCCTCCTGGGACTTAATCGGTTCAGAAATATAATTACCTAACAACCGCAAAATTTTAAAATTGATCATTTTAACTACGGTGCCATCATTTATCCGATCACCATAATAGCTGGAATACATCTCAAACATTTTTTCTTTACTCTCAAATTTCTCATGCCCCGCAAAATCACTTTCTCGTATCTCGCCCAATGTTTTCTCGGTGACCGCCACGATCTTGGCTAGGGCAAAATTTTTACCATCAACCTGATTAACCAAAACCAGTTCATCACTTTTCTGCAAATTCTTATCATCAAAAAGCCTCCAGGTGGCGGTCTTTTCTCCGGAAATTATTAGAGGTAATAAATTTTCTGAAAATTTAAGAAACTTCATATTTCGCTTTTTTCACAATTCCTTCAATAAATTTTTCTTTCTTGGCGGTATATATTTCTCTCTTATCTCCATATTCTTTAGCCAACTCCTCTTTCAAACTGGAATATTTTAAGGCAATGGCTCTATGCGCGCGAAGATAATCTCGGAACAAAATCATATCTTCAATATAATAATCGTTCAATTCGCCAATGTGAAGATAATGGGTACGTTTGTCTTCCGGCCCTTTTGTAAAAAATAATCGCTCTTTCCTAAAATCGTCATTTTTAATTTTATACCCTATTGATTCTAGTTCTTTTACACAGCCCAGCACTTTCTTAAATGAGGGGACGACCAAACCGATATCAATAACTGGCTTAGCCAGAATACCCGGAATGGCAGTGCTACCGATATGTTGTATCTTTAATGCATCTTTGCCAAAAATCTTTCTTATCTTTTTTTCTTCTCGATTAAAACTACTTGACCATTTCAAATCATATTCAACCAACCTTACTGTACCGCGCTTTAAACCGATCATAATTTAAACCTAAAATTATAAATCCTCCTCGGAAACGACCCTGACGCCGCTTTTCTTCAATAGAGCCGCCGTGACGCCATCACCCTTAATCATTTTACCAGAAAAGGTGCCATCATAAACCCTGCCGCAACCACAAGAAGGACTCCCCTGTTTTAAGATAGCTTCTTTAATATTATATAGTTTAGCTATTTTTAAAAATTGTTGAGCGCCATTAATAAAGTTTTTTGAGACATCTTCCCCTGACTTGGTAAAAATTTTTTTTCCCTTCTGCTCGGCTGCCTCTCTCGGTGTTGACAATCCCCCTAACTGCTCTGGGCAAACAGGAATTAATACCTCCTGACGGGAAAGATTAACAACTTTAGCATTTGTCTTAGCTCGACCATCATAGCGACATTTTATCCCCAGCAAACATGCACTACAAATTTTCATATATTTATTTAACCAATTTTCGAACCATTCGGGACCGGCCTTTCAGGAATAGCCAAAACAACCAAACCGTCTTCCCGATAAAAACCAGTTGTTAGAAATTCTGAAACAAATGGACCTATTTTTTTGGCCGAAAAATTAATTACACCGATTATCTGCTTGCCAATTAAATCTTCTTTTTTATACAACTCAGTTATTCGAGCGCTGGATTTCATAATACCAAATTCGCCAAAATCAACGGTCAGTTGATAGGCCGGTTTTTTAGCTTCCGGAAAATCTTCAACCGCCAAAACTGTTCCGACGCGCAGTTCAACCTTTTCAAAATCTCTCCATTGTATTTGCTCCATATTTTCCTTATAGATTTACAGTAAACTGATATTATCGGGTAAATTATCAATTCCCTGAAACTCCCTCACAACAATTGATTTTAGTTTCTTTTTGATTTCTGGCTCGACATGAGTTATTATCATTTCCCCTTCTCCTCCAATACTTTCACAATCATCTTCTATAAGAACGTCTGGGACAACTTTTCCAACGACGTCCTGATATGATTCTCCGTTTTTTCTAAATAGCACCTCCCCTTCAGGAAATTCATATTTTTTCAACACTAATATATCCTTATTAATATCAATTTCTGATTTATGAGAACTGACATATAAAATTTTTGCGCCTTGTTGTTTCCATTTTTTTAATTTACCGACAACATTACCGATGGGGACATAAGATCCATAATCAAGAACCGACTCTTCTCTTCCTATGCTTTGGCCAACTCGTTCTTCTCGTGTTTTTCCGACGGCATTCTGATGCATGATTGCCGTTCCGTGGAGAAAAATCAATATTTTCATAGCTTTATTTCCCGCAACACTTCTTGTATTTCTTGCCACTGCCACAAGGACAAAGATCATTGCGGCCCACCTTAATCCCCTCGTCATTTTTGGCTTTGATGGTCACTAAGTCAGCATTCTGGTGACTATGTTGCTCCACGGCTGTTTTTTCCGGAGCTTGATAGCGCAGACGACGTTGGTCATTCTGAGCTAAAGCCAACAATCTATCGGCGGTATTAGTGCTGAGCGCTTCTCCGGTTTTGAAAATCGAATAGGCCACCTGTTGGCGAATGAGATTGTTTAATTCCGAGAAAAGACGATAGGCTTCAGCTTTGTATTCAACTAAAGGATCACGCTGGCCGTAACCTCGCAAGCCAATACCGCGACGCAGATAATCAATGGTTTCCAAATGTTCAATCCACAAAACATCAATAGCTCTAATCAACAAGCCTTTTTCGATTTCCTTAAAGTTAATACCGACACCCTTAAACCCTTCTTTTAGTTCGCTATATTTTTTGTTCATTAAATCCAAAACCAGATTAATGATCGCCTGCGGTTCTTTGAGGTCAGCAATTTGGTCTTGAACGTTAATATCAACGATAGTTTTTATCACCTCGGCAATCTCACCAATATTCCAGGTCTGGGGTTCGCCAGCGGTATGGAAATTGATGACTGAGATAATTTCTTCCGAGAGCAGGTCAATAACTATTTCGGACAAATTATTACTATCCTCAACTTCATATTTTTCTAAAATCTCCCGACGACGGCGATAAATAGCCTCACGATGCTTGTTGATTACATCGTCATATTCCACTAAGTGTTTGCGGATGTCAAAGTTGTTGCCCTCAACTTTCTTCTGAGCTGATTCAATGGAATTAGAAATCATCTTGTTCTGGATGGGCATATCTTCGGGGACTCGCAAAGTAGTCATAACTCCTTTCATGCGATCACCACCAAAAATCCGCATCAAATCATCGTCAGTGGAGACATAAAACTGAGATGAACCAGGATCTCCCTGACGACCAGCGCGACCTCGCAACTGGTTATCAATTCTGCGTGATTCGTGCCGTTCCGTACCGATAACATGCAAACCGCCCAAGGCGATAACTTTAGCCTGCTCACCCTCTTCCGGAGGATTGCCGCCTAAAATAATATCAACACCACGACCAGCCATATTAGTGGCTAAAGTAATGCCACCCAAACGACCGGCCTGAGAAATGATCTGAGCTTCTTTAAAATGATTTTTAGCATTTAATACTTGCGGAGTCAGTCCTTCTCGTTGCATCATTTCCGCCAAAACTTCATTTTTTTCGATAGAAATAGTACCGATTAACACCGGCTGACCTTTCTCGTGCCGCTCTTTTACATCCCTGATAACCGCTTGATACTTCCCTTCTTCGGTTCGATAAATCAAATCGTTATGATCCTTGCGGACCATCGGACGATGGGTGGGAATAACAATGGTATCTAAATTATAGATCTTATAAAATTCCTCAGCCTCAGTAACCGCCGTACCAGTCATACCGGCTAGCTTGCGATACATACGGAAATAATTTTGGAAAGTGACGGTAGCCAAAGTCTGTGATTCTTTTTGTACTTCAACCCCCTCTTTGGCTTCAATGGCTTGATGCAAACCTTCACTATAGCGACGTCCGGGCATGAGACGACCGGTAAACTCGTCAACGATGATTATTTCGCCATCTTTAATAACATAATCCTTATCACGTTTAAACAATACTTGCGCTTTTAAGGCCTGCTCAATATGGTGGACTTCACGAACGCCACCTTCGACATAAATATTACCCAAACCTAACCATTGCTCCATTTTGGAAATACCGACTTCGGTTAAGGTCGCGGCTCGCATCTTCTCATCAACGTTGTAATCCTCATTTTCAACCAAGCGCTTAACTAATTCGGCAAAGCGATAATATTTGTCAGTTGCCTCATCAATAGAGCCGCTGATAATCAACGGGGTCCGAGCTTCATCAATTAAAATAGAATCGATTTCATCGACTATAGCATAATGCAATTGACGCTGAACCATCTGTTGCAATTCCGAAACCATGTTGTCACGCAAATAGTCGAAGCCGTATTCATTGTTAGTACCATAAGTAATGTCACAATGGTAAGCTTCACGACGAGGAATGGGACGAAAATGCTTTAAGCGTTCATCAAATTGACTGTCATCGATAAACTCCGGATCATATTGATAGGCCGCATCGTGGATGATAACGCTATTGGTTAAACCTAAAAAACTATAAACTTGACCCATCCAACCAGCACCGATTTTGGAAAGGTAGTCATTAACCGTGACCAAATGCACCCCCCGGCCAGCTAGGGCGTTAAGATACAGAGGCAAAGTCGCCACTAAAGTTTTACCTTCACCAGTTCTCATTTCAGCGATTTGTCCTCGATGCAACACGATACCGCCCACCAACTGGACATCATATTGTCTTTGGCCTAAAACTCGACGCGAAGCTTCCCGAACAGCCGCGAAAGCTTCAGGTAAAATTTCTTCAATGATTTTAGCCTGTTCCTCCCAATCTTTGTTAGCCAGTCGGGCCTTAAAGTCAGCGGTCAGGACCTTAAAATCAGCGTCACTTCTAGCCTGCATTGCCGGCTCAAAAGCATTTATTTGATCAATTATCGGCTGTAGAGATTTAATGATCTTAGTATTAGGATCGCCAAACAATTTATTCAAAAAAGACATATAATAATTAGCCTATTTGGATAATTACCAAAAAAGCTTTAAAAATTAATAAATTTAACTGTTTTCAGTATAATACATCCCCTAAATTATTACTATCTTGACAAGTTATGTAATATATGATATAGTATAGTCATCGTACCAATAAGTGTTTTTGAACCAATAAATCCACAGCCATGAACCGTCTATCCAGAAAAAAGTAGTCTAAACTACCGCAAACCCCCATCGAATCAGGCCCCTAAAGCCTGGTTTTTTCTTTGCCAAATATCCCAGGAAATAAAGGCCTTATTACCCCTTGACAATTTATACAATATGTGATATAATATAGTCATCGTACCAACAATCGTTTTTTCACTCAAAAACTACCTCTAATGCCCAGAGATCCCCCGTAACATTAAATGGACCCGAAAAACATTGTTTAACCCCAAAAAATCAAAACATGCCCCGTAAACACAGATACTGACCTAGTGGCTTTCCCAAGCCCCGCATCAAATCAGGCCCCTAAAGCCTGGTTTTTTCTTTTACAAAAAAGAACAGTTTAATAGCCGTTCTTTTTTTATATAATACTCTACTTCCCTTTTCGCTTATCCTGACGCTTGCCTTTATACTTCTTAATCGCTTGGGCCAGATGATCCTTAACCTTATCCACAGCTTTGAATAAATCCTTAGTAGTCTTCTCTACGCTCAACAAGCTACCTGGCAAAGCCAAATTAACCTCAGCTCGATAAATTGAACCGGTATGCTGTTCGCCGGCCACCTTTTCCAAAATGACATCACAATTAGTGGCCTTGATATCCCCTAAATACTTTTCGAGCATGTCTATTTTTTCGGTCACATAATTTTTGATGTCAGGGGTTAAAACGATTTTAGTAGTTCTAATGTTGGTTTTCATATGGTTTAAATTAATTATAAACAACTAACGGACAAATAATTGCCAAACATCGCGAATAGAGATCCAGACAACCAAAAGCATCAATAACAAAAATCCAATATTATGAATCACGGCCTCCACTTCTCTTTTCACTGGCCGTCCTTTTATCTTCTCGATAATCAGAAATAGTATTCGTCCACCGTCTAGCGCAGGGAAAGGCAAAATATTGATCACGGCCAAGTTTAGAGATAATAAAGCAATGAATTGCAGTAAATAGACAAAGCCCATGCGAGCCACTTGTCCAGTCATACTGGCAATACCCACTGGCCCAGCGACGTCACCGCCGACTGATTGACCTACAATCAAATTTTTGATCAAATCTACAAAAGCTACGACAATAGCGGCTAGTAAAACAAAGGTCTGCTTGAAGCCCTCAAAAATCGCTTGATACCAGGGATAACGAACGACGCCGACAGCAGTGAGGGCGACCCCCACTCCACCCCTTTTAATATCCTCACGATACTCAGGCTTGACCTTCAAATTAATCGTCTCGGTATCTCGAAGTAGGGATAGATTTAATTCCTGGCCAACATTGGCCGCTACTAAATCTTGCACGTCTTTTTCAGTGCTAATCTCTTGGCCAGAAACATTTAAAATTACATCGCCAACCTGAATGCCAGCCTTCTGGGCCGGAGAACCTTCCAAGACTTCTACGATTTGAACCCGCAGATTGTCAGCCTGACCCCGATTTCCCTGATCAATCGCCTGAGGCGAACCAATGGCAAAAGCCAAGGAAAATAATATGAAAGCTAAAACAATATTCATGAATACTCCAGCAAATAACATCAAAAACCTTTGCCAAATCTTTTTAGAAGCAAAACTATCCGGCTGCTCCCGATCCGAACCATCTTCACCTTTGATTTTTACAAATCCACCTAAAGGAATATAGTTCAAAGAATAAACAGTCCCCTCTTTTGATTCTTCCCCTTCCAATTCCCGATTACCCTTAATCAACCGCCAAGACTTGTCGGTCCTGATTACATCCACCTCCCGTTTCTCTTCGATTATAGTTTCCTTAATGCCGGTAGCCGTCGCTTCAGTCTGGACACTGACAACATCGGATTCAGCAATTTTCTCTAAACCTTGCTTCTTTATTCTCTGCCAACCTAAGGCTCGAGGCGGAAAGCCAAAACCAAATTCCAGCACCCGCACCTTAAACCAACGAGCAACACCAAAATGTCCCAATTCATGAGCAAAAACTAAAACGGATAAAACCAGTAAAAAAATGATGATAGTTAATAACATGTGGTTAGTTTAAATTTCCATTATCTCTCCTTCTTTCTTGTCGCGCAATTCCTTGATTTCATTATTGTATTTATTGACCGTTTCATCCAACTCTTCAATAAAAGCAAATTTATCATCCTCACTGATATCTTTAGTTTTAGCCGCCGCTTCGATGGCCTGTTTAACGTCCTCTCGAATTTGACGAACAGAGATCTTAGCCTTTTCCTGACGCTCATTAACCTTCTTAACCAAGTCCTTGCGATTCTCTTCGGTCATTTGCGGAATAGTGATTCGGATTTTATCACCTTCATTGATTATCCCCATGCCTAGATTAGCTTCGATTAAAGCTTTTTCAATGTCTTTGAGGACTCCTTTGTCCCAAGGAGAAACGGTCATGCTATGGGCATCGGAAACGGCAATATTACCTAATCCATTAATCGGAGTGCGAACACCGTAAGCTTCCACACTGACATTTTCTAAAAGCGAAGGATTGGCCCGACCGGTACGCAAAGTCGCAATATCTTTCTTGAAGAATTCGATAGCTCCACTGAACTCGGCTTGTTTATTGTTAATAAATTGATTCATATATTTTAGATTTAAATTAATATTTTTCCTGTTTGATCTTCTTGATTCCCAAATAAATTAAATTAGGATTTTCTGGATCAACTAATAGAGCGTTGCCGCTTCGATCAGTCGGCAGTTGCTTGGTAATCCAAGCCGTACCCCCATCCAAAGACTTATAGAAAGTAGTGTGGGTCACATAAAAAAGTTCATTGCAATTTTGAGGATTAACTGCGATAGCGTTAATAAAAGTATCTTTGTCAGGAGTAATCAATTTGATCCGTGCCCAGCTGGAACCGTTGTCAGTGGAACGCAACAGAACTTTGTCGGTGGCGATTACCAAAGTTCCATCATCGCAATAATTAGCGCCCTTAAAATTAAAGCCTAGGTTAAACTCTTTCAGTTCATCATTTAAATCGGTCCAATTATTACCGTCAAAGCGATTATTATAACTGGCCAAGTCTTCCATTTTGGTCGTGCCGTTATTATTGAACTTATACAATCCTGATTTGTCCGAGGCCACAATCACGGTTCGGCTGTCTTTGGGATTTAAGATAATGTGCCGGACACCGTCTTTAAGCCTCTGGATAGTACTCCAAGAAGTACCGCCATCCAATGATTTGATAACCTCGCCTCGAGAGGTGCCGATATAAATTTGGCGATTATCATAGTGGTCAATAGCGACTGCCGTCACACTAACTCCAGGATTATTGTCGTAATAGATCTCTTTCCAAAAACGAGTACAGTCAGTAGACTTATACAGCTTGTTGCCGATAGCGGCCATCAAAACACATTTATTGCGACTATCAACCGCTAAATCATTAATGGTTTCTTTGGCTAAACGAGAAGCAAAGTTCCAGCCCTTGGAGACGTTATTGGTATAATATAATCCATTGTCAAAAGTGGCGGCATAAATAGTTTGGTTGTCGCTAGGATCGATAATTAACCGATTGATATCCACTCCGGAAATTGAACCTGGAGCACCGGAAATTGTCGGAATACCATTCATGGCCTTC
The DNA here is from genome assembly GCA_964517555.1 of uncultured Gammaproteobacteria bacterium. Classification (GTDB taxonomy): domain Bacteria; phylum Patescibacteriota; class Patescibacteriia; order Patescibacteriales; family UBA12465; genus DAONDZ01. Next base: position 9,082 of record CAZFEF010000016.1, on the reverse strand, counting down.
CAGGAATCGCCCTTAGTGGTGGATACAAAGACTCCGCCCACGTCATTAACCGAATTAGTCTTGGTGCTGAAATTAAGACTACAGCCTGAGGTAAAGAGAATAACCGTCATCAAAGGAAGCCATAACCAAATTTTGTTTTTTTGTCGCATATAATTAATTAAAATTATAACTAAAAAGATATTCAAAGATTGCTTGCGGTTGAACATTGGCCGCTAAATAGGCCTTGGATTGACGTAAATGAAACAATAGCTGGCTAATAGATTTACTGGATAAACGTCGGGCCCAAGAGATTAATTCATTGCGGACTACTTCATGGCGAATTAAATCTGTTTGACCATAGTTAATTAGCAACAAATCCCTGGCCAAAGCCTCCCAGGAATCTAGAATAATGGCGGCAGAATGAAAATCAGGCTTGCCTAAATCCGGCAAACGTCCCCAGCGTTGCAAGGGATCGGTTAAGGATAATGACAAAAATAGTTTTACCTGGCGCAAATAACTTTCATAAAAATCCGAATCTTCAAAAAACTTTATCGCCAACGCCGGACGACCAATAGCTAAATGAGCAATAGCTTTAGCTTGATTAGCCGAAGCACCATAATCTTTAACTAAATAATCCTGGATGATATCGCTTTTAACTGGATAAAAATTCAAGACTTGTGTTCGGGAAACTACTGTCTTGGGCAATGATTCAATATTAGAAGTAATGAGAATCAAAACTACTTTGCTCTTTGGCTCTTCCAATATTTTCAGCAAAGCATTCATCGCCTCCAAACTCATAGTCTCAGCTTCATCGATAATACCGATTTTATAAGAATTGCCAAAAGAACTAAGATCCAAGGTCTTAATCAAGTCGCGCACCTGGTCAATGCTTATCCCCCGTTTTTCTTCCAGCCGCCTTAGAATATGAACATCACCGGTTAAAATCAACTTATCAGTGCTTAAATCGGCTAACTCCGCCGGAGAGTGGCTGTCGTGTAATAAAATATTTTTAGCAAAACACTGAGCGATTCGACTCTTGCCTAGATTTTCCGGACCAGAAAAAATATAGGCCTGAGATATTCGGCCCTGATTGATGACTCCGGTTAAAAAATCAATCACCGGCTGGTTGCCAAAACTTGGCCAATTATAGACATCATTCTTATTCCCTTTTTTAGCGCCAATAACCATAATTTCCCAACTAAAGCAAGTACTGATTATACTAAAATTATAGCAAAAAAAACAAAAAAAGAAAACCGGCAATACCGGCTTCTTCGGGAAATAAAAAGACTAAAGTTTAGAAACCAAGGTCATGATTTCTTGATAGTGGCCACGAATCACCTCTTGATCGCGAAACTGAGAAGATAGCTTTACCAATTCGCTCATAGCGGCCAAAATTGACTGTTTATCCGGATGTTCAAAATCCCCTCCAGAATCCGAGAAAGCTTTAGCCACCAAATCATGACAATATTTCTCGATCACCGCCTGATCCTTGGTCTCGATGGCTACATCCTGACAATGAGCCAAAGCGAAACATCTTACTAAGGCATCGCGCACCAGCAAAGGGGTCAATGCCTGATTGCTATCTACTCCGTAGATTAAAGACATATTATTAGTTAATATTGAGCTTATTTATATTATAGCCCTTAAATCATTAATAACGCAAATTTAAAAAAGGATACCGGGGTATCCTTTTTTGCAAGACTACTGGGAGTTATCCCATAGCTGCTTTTAACTTGGCCCATTCGGCCTTGGGTTTCCAGACGATCGAGCCGGCCGCTATCAGATCAGCCACTTCAGGATCGTCCTGGCGCCATTGCTTACTGGGAAGATAGGCGGCAGACAGAACCGGAATACCGTTCCACTCTTTATGACCGGAACGATTGATGGCGCAAACAATAGCCACCAGTTCCCCGCCCCGTTCTTCAATCAGGTCTTCCAACTTCTGGGTAGTCGAGAAATTGTTACAAACATCTTCGACAATTATCACCCGGTCACCATTTGATATTTCATGGCGGTCGATCACCAACTGACTCTGCTCCTTCTGGCCCTGGGCCGGATTGGCCAAACCCAGAATCTTCTTCTCGGCAAAAATCGAACGACAGCTCAATTTATCACTCAAACTGCCGCTCAACAGAATCCCGCCCATGGGAGCACCGACTGCCAAATCGCACTGTATTCCAGCCAGGCTGATTTCCAGGGCAATTCTCTCGGCGAAAAATGAACGCGCTTCCGAATTAGCTTCGGCTCGAGCAAAGTTGAAATACTCGAAACCAACGTAATTTTTCGGGCCGTCTCCTGATTCATAAGTACCGGCATAGGCTACCAGCGGGCCGAGCGGCTTTTCATTCTGAGGACTGCAATAATAGCCGTCACAAGATTTGAGCACCAGCAAGGGATCGTCATAGACGTTCAAACGCTGACGCGCTTTAGCCACTTCGCTCTGAGTCAGAGTCCGGCTTTCTTCCGGGCTGATTTCTCTTTCCGGGTTTCCTTTGGTGAGTTGGGCTCCCATAACTACATAAGTGGCCCCATCTTCCAAGGCTTCGCGAACGCCAGTGGTCCGCTTCTGATGCTCATCCTTCTTCAACATCCAGGCATCGCGGATACCGGGTACGATGAATTCATAGCTCCGAGGCAAATTTGGCCGTAAAAATTTCAGCTCTTTCGGCGAACAAACCACCATATCGAACGGCTCAAGCTTGTCCAATCCGGAAAAGTCATTTGCTTTTTCCCGGTGGTAGATCGTGGCAATATTGCTCAGATCATTGAAAATTTTGATCTCCGGAGCCTGGCCGAAACGGCTCAAGCATTCATCGCGACTGATATCAGTCGGGGTGCTAATCATCGCCAATTTGGTAGTGGGCAAAAGCTTCCGCAGTTTGATAATTCCTTCCACGCTACAACCGGAACTGACGGTTAGAATGTCGGGCGGACAAGTGAGATACTTCCTCAGTATATTCTCCACCGTAGCCGAAACGTCATAGACCTTGAGATCCAGGAACAAACCAATCCCCAGCTGCCGATCAGCCAGAATCTTCTGAATGGCTGTGACAGTAAAAGGACCGCCGGCATCCAAGTTGTGGACGCCATCATTTAACTTAATGAACCGGACCAAATCGGCTAATCCTGGCTCGTCTAATAGCTTTTCCATGGCCGCTATCAATGCCTGGCTACTGCCGTAGCCATCTAAAGGTAAAATTGCTACTTTTCTCATCTTATAAAATTTAGTGATACATAATTAAACTTGTTAAGAAACAATCTGATTATATTAAAACAAAAGCCACTTTTTTACAATATTGACATAATCATATTAAGCTGACAGAATAAGGCAAAACAGATTAAGATGGCTAGAAATCGTTTTATCGACAGTCAAGGCAGAGTGTTCTTTGTAGAATCATTAATCGGAGCGGCTTCGGACCTAAAAATTATCGAGTGCCCCATAAACCGAGAATGGCTAATGGAGCAGAAAATCGAATGGCAACTAGAAAATCTCCGAGACTTCACAGTTCATTTTCAAAAAGTCTTAGATGCTGATCTAAATCAACCATTAATACTCCGCTCTGACGGCTACCCCATGGACGGGTGGCATCGAATCGCCAAGGCCCTGATCATCGGCCGCGAAACTTTGCCAGCCAAACAATTCATTGTAGATCCGGAACCGGACTACATTATAAAAAACCATCAGGAATGATGGCTTTTTTAATTTTCGCTTTCTAGCTATTAAATTGCTGAGCTTTAAAAACATGGGCGGATTCAGGAGCTGAATCCGGAGATAAAAGTAATAAATCAGAATTGCCAAAATGGAATAATGTCAGAACCTCCCGCCAAGGAAGATGGTAATAAGCGGCATAGATCATCTTGCCGACATCACCGTGAGTAACTAATAAAATATTACCGGTATCATGCCGAGATTTTATAACTTCCAAAATCTGACTAGCGCGATCCAGCAGCTGAGGGAAGGTCTCTGCCCCTTGAGGAGAGAGAAAATAATTAATAGTCTCCGTGTACAGTATATCCGGAGCACAAAGTTTTTCAATTTCGTCTTTTCTCTTTCCGGTCATAATACCAAAATCCCGCTCGATCAGACCGGCCAACACTTCTGGACGATCCCTTCCTAAGGTATCAGCAATTATCTCTGCCGTCCGGTGAGCTCGAATCAAGGGAGAAGAATAAATTCGGGAAAACGATAATTTTGCTTCTTTGATGCGCCGCGCTAAATCTTCTGCCTGTTTAATGCCAGTGGTCGTTAAAGAATGGTCACGATGACCGTTTAATACACCAAGAACATTATCCTGGTCTTGGCCATGACGAGCTAAATAGATTTTTAGCATAATTACTTTTTACGTCTAAAGAGATTTTTGAAGAAAGAAACCACTGGTGAAGATTTTTTAACCGGGCGAGCGGCGGCCAAAGCTTCACGAGATTTTATCGCTCTGGAAACAGCCTCCAACTCCTCAATTTCATCCTTATCTACCAGCTTCCAATCGCCTCTGCCAATCTTTAATCTAACTAAATCAGGATCATTAGTCCTTTGAATCTCCAGCCTCTCTGGGCCATCCTCAGTTAATACCTGTTTGAAATTTATCGCCCATTCTCGATCTGGTTCGGCGGATATTTCCTCCTCCTCTTCTTCTTGATACTTTTCAGGATTAACGGCCATATCTTCTAATTCAGAAATACGGGCGCTTTCAGCATTAGACAGGATTTCGCCATTAGCCTCCCGATTCTTTAATTCTTTGAGTTCGGCGGCACCAGCAAAAGTATCATAGACATCGGGTTCTGTCGGCAGATCCTCAACCATCGGCTCTTCGACCACCGGCTCTTCGATCTTCGGTTTGCCAGCAAGAAAGCTTCTTTCCCTGTCGTTTATAGATTGTAATTGCTCTTTCTTGCTATTTATATCCTGCTCAACGGCCCGCAATTTATCTTCGGCTGCCACTACCTTGGATTCTGATTGCTCCTTTTCGGCTTGCTTAATCTCGGCTCTAATTTTTTTAATCTGCTTCTCTAAAGCAATCGCCTCATCGCTAACACCTAATTTTTCTTTTTGATAGTTAACCAACACCTCAGTTTTTCGCAATCGATCTTCAGCTTCCAATACCTTGGATTCCACTCCGGTTTTCTCAGCCGCTTTGATAGCTAAACGTTGTTCGTTGATTTCAGCCTCTAATCGCTCCAAATCTTTTTTGGTAATTTTCGCCTGTTTTTTAATTTCCAGACCAGCCTCAGTTTTAACCTCGGATCTTTTCTGATCAATAGCCTCGGCTTCAGTCGCGAAAGATTGATCGCTGATACCACCAGCCATCTGATTTTCCGTGGCTTGCTGATCCTGAATGCTACTATCAAGATTATCTAATTTTTCTTTAACCTCTTGGGTAACCATTGTCTTTTCTAATTCCGATTGTTTCAGCTCTAACTTACGAACTTGATTTTCTAGTTCGGTCGGATCTTTCTTGGCCTTTTCTAACTGTCTAATTTTCTCTCGCAAGGAAATTATCTCCGCTCCGGCTTTCCCGTGTTGCATTTTATTTTCCAGACGATAAATCTCGGCGGCCAAACGATTAACCTCGGCTTCGTCACCGGCTTTCTCGGCTCGCTTTATCTGCTCTCTAGCATTATCATACTCTTGACTCAAAATCTTCTCCTGACTAGATTCGGTCGACTGATCAGCTTGATTAATATTCTCGATAGTTTTTTTGTTCATATATTTTAATTATCTTTTAATGAAGCTCTAATCTTTTTCAGGCTTTGGCCAACCGAATCTGCCTGATAGCGCTTGATCAATGCAATTTTCTGCTCATGCAAAGACACCAATTTTTCTAAGTATTGGTCATGCATCCGATTAATATCCTCCAATTTTTCCGCTAAAGTTTTAGGTTTAAGCATAGGGTTAATATACTAATATCATAGCTTTTCGGGGGTAAAAAAACAAGCCACCCCAAAACTATTAATTATTGAAATAATTGGCCTCGATAAAATCAACGGCTATGAGAGTATTCTTATCAGTTATCAATTTTCGGGCTTGATCCAAATCCAACCAGCGCGCCTCATAAAACTCAGTCGCTATTTTTAAATGGTCTGGGGCAAATTCTTCTTGGCGAACATCAATAAAATACCAAACATCGAGATGTAGCCGGCAGACTTGCTTGGTGGGATTATTGATATCAGTAGCCGTCAAAAGAGCTGGTTGATTAATCTTAAAAAGTTGGCTAGATAAACCCCATTCTTCTTCAATCTCTCGCTGGGCAGTTTCCAAAAGCGACTCCCCGGCGTCAACATGACCGCCATTAAACAACCAAAGCCCAGACTTTTTGTGATGTCCGATAAATAATTTCCGGGATTGAAAATCACAAGCGGCAAAATAAACACAGAGATGTCTTTGCGGATCTCTTTCTTTCACTAAGCCACCATGTTCAATATTCTCTCTAAAAATATCAGCAACCTCTGCTGAATAACATTTATCCAATAATACTTCCAACTCTTTGCTCAGAGCGTTGTTCATAATATTATTAATTACTTTTAATCCCAATATAGGCCAACATAGTCTCTGGGCCATAAACTTGGTCACGACGATAGGAAAAATATTTGTCCTTTAAGCAATGTGTACATTCTGAGCTGATATTAATTTTGTTAGCCAGAGCACCAGCGGCTAACAATTGTTCTAATGAATTGGCCATAAATTAAACCTTAACGCTGTTCCTTAGAGATGCTCCACAAAAAATCATAAAGCCCTTTAAGACCGCTAACAATCGATTCTTGTTTAATCATCACTAAAAATGGAGGGTTACCGGAAAAATTAATCAACATATCATTGATTAGCCACAAAGAACCGGTGAATTTCACTGTCGCTGGCAATTCCCTAATAATTATCGCTTGACTACTAACCTTGTGTCGGCTGATTCCAACGAAAGATCCGTTAGGCACCAAAGTCTTAGTAATTATCCCTTTCTTCTTCTTGAGGGCAAAAACAATATTAGACAAATCATCAGAAAAAATTTTGCTGTAGTTGCCTTCATTAGGAGTATCAATAGTATAAATAGTAGTTCCCTTCTCCAATCCTCCTAAAACTTTTTCAATAAAATTTTTAATTCCCTTTTTGGTATCGAATGACCGTGATAATGGAAAGCGTCGATCGGAACGGTAAACCTGGGGCAAAACTTCCTTTAATTTCTCGGCTACCAACATTTTATTAGCTAAAACATCGAGCAAAACCTGGGGCGATTCTATCCAATAGGACATAACGCCGCGATAAATATGGGTAGTGATGTAATTTTCCTCAGCCAGCTTGTTCAAGATGCCAATAACCGTAGTTCGAGGTAGCTCCACTGTCTTAGCTATTTGTGAAGCCTTAGCTTCTCCGAGTTTAGCCAAAGACAAATAAACACTGGCTTCATTTTTGTTAAACCCCAGCTCTCGCAAATAATTTTTTAAATCTCTAATCATATTTTTAATTGCTGTCGGAAAAATCCGACAATAGTACTGATATAATAGCCCTTTTTATTAGGAAAAGCAAGTTGGGCCGCAAAATCGACGAATAGCCGAAGCCAAGAATTCTATTAGCGCTATACTAATAGCAGAACATTAACAAAGGAGGTTAAAATGAAAACACTTTATGTCTTCCCTGGAACCTTTTCCCCGCCCACCTTGGGTCATTTGAATATCGTTAATCAAGCGGCCACTATGTTTCCGGAAATCATTATTCTCTGTTCGGAAAATCCGGAAAAAACCACTAGCTGGTTTAGTCCCGAAGAATGTCGAAAGCTGTGGCTCAGCTATCGTTTACCTAAAAACGCCACTGTCACTACCCTGGCTGAATTTCAACCCCAGCTTAACGCTAAAGATGAGATAGTAATGATCCGCGGACTAAGGGACGAAAAAGATTTCGCCCTAGAACAACAAGTACTGCTCTATAACCATCAAAAATTCGGAATTAGCAAGTACTGCTATATTTTCGGATCAAACGGTTATAGGAAAATATCTTCTTCCCTGGCTAGACAAGAAGCGACCGCCCTGGACTGGGATAACTTCAGCGAACAATTGTCGCCGCTGGTTATCAGCGCGATGCTAGAAAAAGCCCTTAAAGTCCAGAACATTTTTCTAGTAGTCGGACAGCCGGGATCGGGTAAATCAACTTTTCTTAAAATGCTGGCAGAAACCGATCCTCGCAATTTCACTATTAACACCGACGATTTCAATCACCAACTCCGCCCTTTGCTGAAAGCCAAATTTGGCCAAGAGGATTTGATTAAAGTAGCGCTAGAAAACGAAACGGAAATGAAGAAAGTTATCGCTAAATCCTGGTTGGAGCTATTGAAAGAATCTCTTAAATCAGCTCCGGCGGGAGCTAACGTCTTCGTAGAGATCCCCTATGGCCTACAGGCCGACAAAGCCCTTTGGCGTTTCATCGGTGGCAAGGTTATCTACATCGGTTGCGACGACGAAAATTTGAACCTGGAAAGATTGAAAAATCGAGGGACTCCGGAATTAGCTAAATTCATCGAGAAAATACCGGACCGAAGCGCTACCGCAAAAATAGCCAGACAACACAGACTGCAAGTTGGCTATATCAATACTGATTGTCCTTTGGGCAATTTAAAAGACAAGGCTACCAATCTTAACGCTTTAATCTGGGGAGGATCAGGCCATGCTCACCATCTGTGAAAAGCTAGTACTGGGTCACTTAGTTGGAGACTATCTACTCCAACCTAAGAAAATGGCCATTGAAAAACAAAACAAGGGTTGGTCAGGACTGCTTTGGTGTTTGCTTCACTGTCTGATATATACACTGGCAATCTGCTTGTTTACGTCAACTGTCGAACCTTTAAAAATCGGCCTGATATTTCTCAGCCATTTCCCTATCGACCGCTGGTCCTTAGCTGGCAAATGGTTGGATTTCATCAAGGGGAGAAATTTTATGACCGCCTACGAATCTAGATCTAGGTACCACGAAATAGACTTAGCCTTTTCCGCTATTGTCTACACCATAGTGGATAACACTGGACACATACTACTAATGTTACTAATTTTCTACTGCTGGTAGCCTAGATCAAATGACGTCCTCCCCGCACTCCAAAAGCTACCCTAACAGGTAGCTTTTTCCATA
>CAZFEF010000015.1:0-20234 GCA_964517555.1 uncultured Gammaproteobacteria bacterium | reverse complement strand
GTATGGAAAAAGCTACCTGTTAGGGTAGCTTTTGGAGTGCGGGGAGGACGTCATTGTTTATATTTGTTTATGATTGTTTTTTGATAACTCGGTCAATGATGCCGTATTTTTTAGCTTCATCTGGCGTCATAAAATAATCACGGTCGGTGTCTTTTTCTACCTCGGTTGTTTTTTTGTTGGTGTGGTTAGCGAGAATATTATTTAAGCGATCTTTGATCTTTAAAATCCTTTCAGCCCTGATTTTGATATCCGATGCCTGTCCTTCGGCTCCGCCCATTACTTGATGGATCATGATTTCACTGTTGGGCAACGCTAATCTTTTGCCCGGAGTACCAGCGGCTAAAAGCAGGGAGGCCATAGAAGCGGCCATACCGACACAAATAGTGGTGATGTCAGCTTTGATATATTGCATGGTGTCATAGATGGCTAGCCCGGCAGTAACTGAACCTCCAGGGGAATTGATATAGAACTTAATGTCCTTATCTTTATCTTGAGCATCCAAAAACAAGAATTGGGCTATGACAATATTAGCAACATGGTCGTCAATTGGCTCTCCTAGGAAAATAATCCGATCTTTTAACAAACGAGAATAGATGTCATAAGCGCGTTCTACTTGTCCGTCTTTTTCAATAACTGTTGGAATTAAAGGCATATGATATTTGGTTATTTATTAAGTTTTAACATTATAAAATAAAAAGGGCCTGCAGTCAATTGACAGCAGGTCCTTTGTCAGGCGTTTACATGACGATTTCCAGTCCGGACAATCCTAACCGGATTAATTTCTTTTCCGCCCAGGAATCTCTTGTCCTTCCTTTGTGTTGAAAGGTCCTGGCCATTTCCGTGACTTTGCCATTTTTAATAGTAGCCACATAGGTTTTGCAGCGCCCAGTGTTGGTAATGATCCGGAATGGCAGCTTGGTTTCTTCCTTTATCTGGTTTTCTTCGTCCAGAATAAGGTTAATCACGTTGGCGTTGTGACTGTCATGAATTTCAATATGATCAGGGAAATATTCAATTTTAACCCCCAGCCCAATGTTGTTGAAATTAGCCAACTGTTGTTGTCTCCAGAATTCCTGGTGATCTTTCAGGCGCCGAACGTACAAAATTAATTTTTTGATCCGAGCGCGGTGTTTAATGCCGCGGATAATGGGGATGGCAATTATGAACATCCCAATGATTATGATCCATATATTTTCCATGTGTATATATTTTTAAGGTCCAATATTTAGTCTTTTAAAATAGCAGGATTGTTAATATAAGTCAAGCAAGATTTCCCCTGAGTTCCCCTTGATTTTTTGAAGTCTTTGGCCTAATATAAAAGGAGATAAAATATAAATTAGGATAAATTTTAAGCGCATCAGATATTTTCTGGGCGTTTCTGCATTATCATCTTTAATATGAGCCAAAATTTATTTCAGAAAGTCTTTAATTCTTCCCCTCGACGTCGTTCTTGGTGGATTTTTGCGGTGATTATTTTATTAGCTTTAGCGGCCGGTTTGGTCAGTGGCGGTAATTACTATAATCAATTTCGCGAAACCGTGGCCACTGCTTCTAAAAATTATGTATTATTGCCCAAGGTCAGGGAGGTCCCTTTTCGTTTGGGACTCGATTTGCAAGGAGGTACTCAATTGGTTTATGAAGCTGATGTCAAAAATGTTCCCGATAGCGACAAGAGTAGCGCCTTGGAAGGGGTACGCGGTGTAGTAGAGCGCCGGGTCAACGTTTTTGGTGTTAGTGAGCCGATAGTCCAGGTCAACAAAACCATGGCTGGCAATTATCGAATTATTGCCGAGTTGGCCGGTGTTAAGGATGTTAAAGAAGCAATTAAAATGATTGGCGAAACTCCTCTGTTGGAGTTCAAGGAGCAGTCTGGATCTGGGGCGGCAATTAGTATTCCTAGCATCGATGGTTTGACTATTGAAACTGACAAAGCGGCTAGTAGTTCAGTCAAGATTAATGATCAGGCTACTACTGAGCCGGTCTGGATTAATACTGAATTGACCGGTAAACATTTGAAGCGAGCCGTGGTTAACTTTAATCCTAATGATGGTGCCCCAGAGGTTTCTTTGGAATTTAATGATGAGGGCGCTAAGCTTTTTGAAGATATTACCGCTCGTAATATTGGTCGTCCGGTAGCTATTTTCCTAGATGGCTATCCAATTAGCGTTCCTAATGTGCAGTCTAAGATTTCTGGAGGTAAGGCCAGCATCAGCGGTACTTTTTCCGCTCAGGAGGCTAAACTATTAGCTCAGAGATTAAATACCGGTGCTTTGCCAGTGCCTATCTCTTTGATTAGTCAGCAAACCGTCGGGGCAACTTTGGGGCAAGAATCAGTTACTCACAGTATTGAAGCCGGATTAATAGCTTTATTGGTAGTTGCTGTTTTCATGATTTTCTTCTATCGTTTACCTGGTTTGTTGTCGGTTTTTGCTTTGTTGATCTACGGTTTGATTTCTCTAGCAGTTTTCAAGCTGTGGCCGGTGACTTTAACCTTATCTGGTATCGCCGGGTTTATTTTATCTATTGGCATGGCCGTTGACGCTAATATTTTAATCTTTGAACGCTTAAAAGAAGAACTAAGAGCTGGAAAGGATTTGTCTCGCTCTATTGCTGATGGTTTTTCCCGAGCTTGGCCTTCTATTCGTGACAGCAACATCACCACAATCATCGTCTGTTTCGTTTTGATTCTGTCCTCCAGCTCGGTGATTAAGGGTTTCGCCTTTACACTATTGCTCGGTGTCTTGATTTCTATGTTTACCGCCATTATTGTTACTCGCAATTTCTTAAAATTAATCAATCCTAAGTGGCTGACTAAATACCATTGGTTAGTGACTACGGTTAAGCGCCAATAATCATATGACTTATCGCATTATTCAAAAGGGTAAAGTTTGGATCGGTATCTCAATTGTTTTGTTAATTGCCGCTATTACCGCTTTGAGCCTTTGGGGTTTAAAGATGGGTATTGATTTTACCGGTGGCAGTTTATTGGAAGCTAAATTTGTCGGTCAGAACCAACCTAATGTCTTAGAGGTTCAGGGGGCCGTTAAGTCCTTGGAATTGAGTAGTTTGACTATTCAACCGACTGAGAACTCTTTCATTTTGCGTTTTCAAGAATCTAGCGAGGATGTCCATCAGCAGGTGGTGGCTAGCTTAAAAAAATTAGCTGAACAAAAAAATTCCGGTGCCGGCAACTTTGAAGAGGTTAACTTTACTTCTATCGGCCCAGCCGTCGGTCAGGAGATGCAACGCAAGGCCATTTCTTCTATTTTGTTAGTTTTAATCGCCATCAGCGTCTATATAGCTCTAGCTTTCCGCAAGGTCTCTAAGCCAGTTGCTTCCTGGAAGTACGGCGTAGTTACTTTAATTGCCTTATTCCACGATGTGTTTTTAGTTATTGGTTTCTTTGCTATCTTAGGTCATTTTTGGGGAGTGGAGGTTAATGCTTCTTTTGTGGCCGCGGTTTTGACCGTTTTGGGTTTTAGCGTCCATGACACCATCGTCGTTTTTGATCGTATTCGAGAAAATCTACCTAAGAGCGATTCTGACTTTGAAAATACAGTTAATCGCAGTGTCAATCAGACCCTGGTTCGCTCCATTAATACTTCAATGACCGTTATCTTGGTAATGTTGGCCATCGTGCTTTTCGGAGGTGATTCGATTAAATATTTTTCTTTGGCTTTATTAGTCGGTGTTTTCTTCGGTACTTATAGCTCTATTTTCTTGGCCTCGCCTTTGTTAGTAATCGCTGAAAAAATACAGCAACGAAAGAAAAAATAATATTTTGTGGTTAAAACCGTCCTCTAGGGGACGGTTTTAAGATATGGTATAATTAGACTATGAAATCAAACTTTGACTGGCGGCGTTTATTGGAAAGATCCATTGAAGCCGTTTACTTAATTACCATCTTTTTAATTCCTTTAATCTTCGCTTGGCTTTTTCCGAATGTCAATGTCTTTGAATTGAATAAAACCATATATTTTAGGACTTCGTTGTCGTTGTTGTTGTTTCTGTCGTTGGGGCGTTATCTGTTATTTGGCGCTAAGCAGATAAACTTTCGAGCCAGGCATTATTTGGCGGTTGGGGCCTTGATGGTTTTTTTGCTTTTAACTTTAATTTGGTCTCCGGATCGGGGTTTAAGCTTTTTTGGTCTCTATGATCGCCAAGAGGGTGTTTTGAGCTATTTATTTTTCTTTCTTTGGTTTTTCTTGCTGGTTTACAATTTCAGTTATGGTGATTTCCGCCGTAAATTTGATTTTGTAGCCGGGGCAATTACGGCTAGCGCTGGCTTAGTTAGCCTTTATGCCTGGTTGCAGATGATGGCCTTCGATCCGATTCGTTGGAGCGAGCCGGCTTTTATAACTGGCCGGGCAACTTCCACTTTAGGCCAGCCTAATTTTTTAGGGTCTTTCTTGCTCCTAACTTGGCCGTTAACGCTCTATTTACTCGGGCGTTTTCGACAACGTTGGTGGCGGATTCTGGGAGGCTTGGTGTTGTTTTTACAATTAGGAGCTATTTATTTTACGGCTAGTCGTAGCGCTTGGTTGGGGTTATTTCTCGCCTTAGCTTTAATGGTCGCTTGGACGTGGAATCAGTGCCGTCAGCGTGGTTGGCTAACTGTTAAGCGAACTTACGTTGGCTTGGCCGTCGTAATATTAGTATCGGTTGGATTTTTGGTTTTGCTGTTTAACGGTCAGAATAATTTTAGCGAAAGATTGCGTTCCGCTTTTGACTGGAAGAAGGGGAGTGTGTCTTCGCGGCTGATATTTTGGCGCGACTCTCTCTCCAGTATTTATCGTCAACCGCTTCAAGGTTATGGTTTAGAAAATCAAGAATCGGTGTTGATTAAATACTACGAGAGAGATTGGGGTATCAACGGTTATGTTAATGCTCGCACTAATCGAGCGCATAATTTTATTTTAGATTTAGCTCTGGCTGGTGGAATTATCTTGGCGGGGCTTTATGTCTGGATGCTTATTGAAATTTATTTATTGCTTGACCAGCAACGGCAGGTTAATCGTGGAGCCAAGTATCTAATTTTGGCTCTGGCTGGCTACTTTGTTTCATTGTTATTTGGTTTTAGTTTTGTGGCCGGACAATTATATTTTTGGCTTTATCTAGCTTTGGCCGCCGGTTTTTATGAAAATCGAAACCATAAACCAGAAATTGTTTTTGGCAGCGGCAAGTTGCACCAGCAATGGCGCCTGTCTTTTTGGTTGTTTCTGTTTCCGTTTCTACTTCTGGGGGTTAAATTACAATTATCCACCTTGACGGCTGACTGTTATTTTTATGCGGTCCGTGATAATTTTAATTCTGGCCGCTATGAAGAGGCGGCTGAATATTATGAGCGTCTGCGAATTTTGCCGATTTTACAGCCAAGCCATTATCGTGATCGCTATATTTCTTTATGGTATGAAGCGATTTTTGATGGTCCTGCCGAAAAGAGTCGTAGATTGTTTGCGGCACAATTTGCAGGTGTCTCTATCGATGATCAAGATTATTTTTCTTTAGTGGCTAACGCTAAACTGCAAGCCTTGAAGGGGAATTATCCTCTAGCCGAAGATTTATTTTTGCAGGCTATTGATTATACCCCCTCTTTGCCGGAAAATTATTTAGCTTTATCTAGGCTTTATCTCTACCAGGGGAAAACAGAAGAGGCTAAAATTTATTTAGAAGAAGCTAGACGCTTAGTGCCAGATAGTCATGATCCGCGCCTTAATGAATGGCATAGGCAAGATGTGTCCCGTTATTTGTCGACGTTGGAATATTATCTAGGGGAAGCTGACGTCAAACAAAAAAATTATTTAGCGGCTCGAGGGTATTATCAAGAAGCTATCAGACATAATTATGATTTGAGGTTGTATAAGAAAATAGCCGATACTTATTATCTGGAAGGAAATTTTGATCAGGCCCTATGGTTTAACTTCCGGGCCATGTATCTGGACAAAGAAAATTATATTTGGCCGTTGGCCATTTCCTACCTTTATCAGGAACTGGGAAATTCGCGCCTCTTTCAGGAATATCGCCATTTGGCCGAAGAATTAAATAATAAAAAATAAATATGTTTTATCCATTATTGGTTTTGTTTTTCTTAATTGGCTTGATGATGGGGAGTTTTATTCATTGTCTGGCTTCGCGTTATCATCAAGGGTATAAGTTTGGTGGACGCTCTCAGTGCTTTTCTTGTAATCAGAAAATCAGTTGGTATGACAATATTCCGCTTTTGAGTTGGCTGTGTCTTCGTGGTCGTTGTCGCCATTGTCGTCAACCGATTGCCGTTAGTCATTTTTTGGCAGAATTAGCTAGTGGTATTTTGTATGCCCTTTGTTTTTCCTATCTTTGGTTTTCTTCCGGCGGTTGGCTGGAATTGGGTTTGTATCTAGTGGTTAGCAGTCTGTGGCTGTTGATCTTTTTAAGCGATTATTCCTGGATGGAAATTTATTTGCCCCCTTTAATGATCGGAGCGGGTATCATTTTAGTCTTGCAATTATTGTTGGGCGTATCAATGATTAGTCTTCTATTGGCCATGGCTATCGGAGCGCTGTTCTTCGGTTTGCAATATTTAGTGACCAGGGGGAAGGGAATCGGTAGTGGTGATATTTATTTAGGCGCTTTAATGGGCCTGATTTTCGCTGACTGGCAGCTGCTTTTAACCGCTTTATTTTTGTCTTATATTATTGGGGCGATTTTTAGCTTATTCTTGTTAGCTCGAAACCGGCGGAATCTAAAGGCGAAGGTGCCTTTAGGGGTTTTTCTGGCCCTGGGCACTCTATTAGCCTTATTTATCGGAGAGCCGATATTATCGTGGTATTTGACCCAGCTCTTCTAGTTGGCTTTTTTTGGTTTTTTGGGTATAATAGAGATAAGAAAAATTTATCAATTTATGAAAGAAGACATTATTGCCGGGCTGGATATCGGCTCCACCGGTATTCGTTTGGTTGTTGGCCAGAAAGTTAACCATTTAGGCAATGAAGAACTGCAAATTATTGGTGCAGTGTCTTCGCCGACTTTTGGTGTTTCTCGTGGCAGTATCAATAGTATTGATGAGGCTACTTCAGCTGTTTCGGCTGCCTTAGAGAAGGCCGAGCGTTTGGTAGGGGTGCCTCTATCTAGTGTTTGGGTTAGCTACAATAGCCCCAAGATTAAATGCGAGAGAAGCAAGGGGGTGGTAGTAGTTTCTAAGAGCAATGGCGAGATTGATGCTCAGGATGTCGAACGAGCTATGGAAGCGGCTAAGAGCATGGTAGTCCCCAACAATTATGAGATTTTACATGTTATCCCCATGCGTTTTACCATTGATAATCAAGAGGACATCAAGGATCCGATTGGTATGAGTGGCTTGCGTCTAGAGGTTGAGACTTTGATTATTTTAGGTTTAAGCAATCAAGTGAAGAATTTAACCAAGGCGGTTTATCGTACCGGACTGGATATTGATGGCGTAATCATGTCTTCCTTGGCTATGGCCGATGCGGTTTTAGACAGTCGCCAAAAAGATTTAGGCGTAGCCTTGATTAATATCGGCGCTACCACTACCAGCCTATCTGTTTATGAAGAAGGGAATTTGTTAAGCACTTCTATTCTACCAATTGGCGCTGACCATATCACTAACGACATCGCTATCGGTCTGCGTTGCCCGATAAATTTAGCGGAAAGAATAAAGATTGAACATGGCTATAGTGAGGCTGCGGCTGTGGGCAAGAAAGAAGAAGTAGATATTAGTGATCTAGTTAAGGAGGAAGGGATTAACGATAATATTGATGTTATTTCTAAAAAATATGTTGCGGAAATTATCGAAGCTCGAGTTGAAGAAATATTTTCTAAAGTTGATCAAGAGTTAAAATTGATTGATCGTTCCGGTATGTTGCCGGCCGGCGCTATTTTAGTCGGTGGCGGCTCGCTTTTGAAGGGTATCGCCGAAACTGCTAAGAGGCAATTACGTTTGCCAGTAGGGTTGGGCGAAGCTAAAAATCTGCAATTAGCCATTGAGAAAGCTAAGTCGCCGGAATTTTTAACCGCCTTAGGCCTAGTGGCCTGGGGGCATCATATGGCTCCTGGAGGCAAGACTAATTGGAAGAAGAATTTGGGTGGAGTCATGAGTCGCGTCAAAGGATTCATGAGCAAGGTAATGCCCCAATAATTTATCAATAATTATTTATACTTATATGCCAGAAGTCAAACCAGAAGCAGAAACTTTTGCTAAAATAAAGGTGGTAGGTGTCGGTGGTGCGGGTGGTAATGCTATTAACCGCATGATCGAAGAAGGAATAAAGGGAGTAGAATTTATCGCCATCAATACCGATGTTCAGGCTTTACATAATAATAAAGCGGATATTAAGCTTCATATTGGTCGGAATGTAACTCGGGGTTTAGGAGCTGGCATGAACCCAGATTTGGGTCGTCAGGCCGCCGAAGAATCTCAAGCCGAGATCAGGGAATTGCTTAAGGGAGCTGATATGGTTTTTGTTACTTGCGGTATGGGCGGTGGCACTGGTACCGGAGCTTCTCCGATTATCGCTGAAATTGCTAAAGAGCTGGGGGCTTTAACTATCGCTGTGGTTACCAAACCATTTTTCTTTGAAGGTGGACAAAGACGGAAAATTGCCGAGCAGGGCTTTATTGATTTAGCCGCTCGGGTGGATACTATTATTACTGTTTCCAACGAGAAATTACTACAAATAATCGACAAGAAGACATCGTTGCTAGAATCTTTTAAACTGGCTGACAATATTTTACGCCAAGGAGTCCAGGGAATAGCCGAGATTATTACTGTCCCTGGTATAATTAACGCTGACTTTGCTGACGTTAAGGCGATTATGGCTAATACTGGTTCAGCTTTGATGGGTATTGGTCAGGCCAAGGGCGACGGCAAGGCGGAAGCAGCGGTAATGATGGCTGTTAATTCTAACTTGCTCGAAACCTCTATCAATGGTGCTAAAGGTATCGTCTTTACCATTACCGGTGGTCCAGATTTGGGCATGACTGAAGTTAGCGAAGCCGCTAAGATCATCAGCTCTTTAGCTGATGAGGACGCTAAGATAATTTTTGGAGCGGTGATTGATGAAAAAATGAAAGATGAGATTAAGGTTACTATCGTTGCTACTGGATTTAATGATAAAGATAAGCGTAATGATAATTTTAGCGTTGAAGAAAAAAGTTCTATCCGTTCCTATTCCGCTCCAGCTTTCATGAAAGATAAAGAGCCAGAAGTTAAAGAGGAAGAGGTACCGAAAGAAGAGGAGAGCACCGATAAGCCCACTAGTTTTAATTTCCCTTGGTTTGACAAAAAGGGTAAGGAGTTTGATTTTAAGGCTGCCCCTAAAACTGAGAGGAAAAGCAGCTTAAAACATAGCGATGAAGATGATGAAGACGACGAACTATCGGTCCCGGCCTTTATTCGGAAAAAAATGAGTTAAAATAAAACAAATATTAGGAAAATATCGGCTAAATGGCCGATATTTTTGTATTATTTGACATAATTAGTAATAAGTGATAAATTAAATTAATTGACTCACAATTCGTATATTAACATCTAAAAAACTCAGCAATGTTTCAGCAAAAAGCCAAATTTCCGTTCGCCCTGGCACTTTACTTAGTAAGTGTTTTGGCTCTTATCTCGAATATCATTTTTATTTTTTTTATCTCAATATCCCAAAAATTAACAGGAAAATCTCCCCTGAAGCTATCTTGCATCATTCGTGATAATATCTGGAAATTGGGACGCAATCCCAAGCATTATTCCAGTATTTTTGTCGATCGGTTTAATAAACTAAATCATTGGTGCAAGGTCAATGCGGCTAGCTCGGAGGTTTTGAACCTCTTTTATAATTACGAGTATAGCCAGAGTAACGGATCATTGTGGATAGGAAAAATGAATAATTCGAGAGGCGTCGCTAACCGACGCAGAATTATTACTAAAAAGCTCACTCAGCTTATTCTGGATTGTCCTAAATCAGAGGTTAAGTTTTTGTCCCTGGCTTCTGGGTCAGCTGAGGCGGTGATTGCTGCTATCAAGGCCGTTCCCGAAAAAAAGGTTTGGGTGACATTGATTGACGCCGACGAGAAAGCATTGGCCCAGGCTAAAAAACTAGCCTTGATCAATGGTTTGTCCGCTCAATTTAAGTTTCAGACGGCCAATGTTTTTCGGGCAGTATCGCAAGTAGAGAACGCCGATATTATAGAAATGGCCGGGTTTGCTGACTATGTCAGAGACGAAACCCTAATTAAGCTATTTGGACGGATACGGGAGAGACTTAATCCCGGAGGGAAGTTCGTTACTTGCAATATAGTTCCTAACCGAGAAAAGATCTTTCTTGATTGGGTTCTGCTTTGGCCTATGTACTATCGTCGACCAGCTAAACTTGGTCAACTATTAGCTCAATCCGGTTTCAACCCGGAAATTGAGGTAGAACCACTAAAAACACACGCCATAGCAGTATGCGCTTGAAATTTGAAAGCCTTCCTTCCCAGGGAGGCTTTTTGACTATTGGCGTTAATTATAATATAATTTTAGTATATTTATGCAGTCAGCTATTGCTATCAGCGGCCTTATTAATGGAGTGATTTCTCTTTTTTTCGGATTAATCATCATCTTCAATAATAGACGCAGTATTATTAACCGAACTTTGTTCTCTTTAACTGTGGTTACGGCCTTTTGGTCGTTATCCTATTGGCGCTGGTTGTCGATATATGATAGTCATGATTCAGCGTTATTCTGGATAAGGATTTTGTCTTTTTTTTCAACCCTGATTCCGGTTTGTTTTAGTCATTGGATTATATCTTTACTGGGCCTTAATAAGCAGAAGCGCCCTTTTTTAATTTTCATTTATGTTTTGGCTGCCTTCTTTTTGTGTTTTTCCTTTTCGGACTTGTTTGTTTCCCGGGCAGAGCCGATTATGAATTTTGCTTTTTGGCCTAGAGCTGGTTTTTTGTATACTATTTATTTGTTTTTACTATACATATTTGTTTTTATTTATTCTGTTGTTTTGTTGGCTTCGGGTTATTTGCAAAGCGTGGATGCTAATCAAAAAAAGCAATTGCGCTATGTCTTATTCGGTTCATCGTTAGCCTTTATCGGCGGGGGAACTAATTTTTTTATGTGGTATGAAATTCCCATTCCCCCAATTGGCAATTTTTTAGTTGCTTTTTATGTATTTATTTTTACTTATGCTATTGTTAAATATCAGCTCATGAATGTTAAGTTGATTTTGAGACGTTCTTTGGTTTATTTCTTTTCTTTTTTGTCCATATTAATTCCAGCCTTCATCTGGCAATACTTTTTTTATAGTTTTTTGCCGCAGTATACCATGGTGTCCTATGTCTTGATTTTTGTTTTTTCTTTATCAATTTTTTCTAGACTAAAAAAGTACTATTTCCGAATTTCCAATAAATACTTTTTTTCTTCACTCTATGATATCCACGATCTAGTCTCCGATCTAAACAGCGCCCTAAGGTCTTCCTTGGATATGAGCCGCATCTTTTCTTCGGTGTCGCAGATATTGATTCGGTCGTTTAGAACTAAAGCAATTGGAATCGTGAGTTATAATCAGCGGCGGGGTTTATGGAATATTTTGTATAATAATGGATTTGTTTTTGATGGTCGACCAGAAATATCTCTAAACTATGAGGTTTTGCAGATCATTTTTAAAGATCATAACAAACCTCAGATAGTTGGGGAAATAAAGGAAGGACCATGGCGGCAGTTTTTTTCTATGGTTAAATTCTTTGATCAAATGAACGTTACCGTTATCGTGCCGATAGCGATTAAGGATCGCCTGCACAGCTTGATGTTTTTAGGGCCCAAAGAATCGGGGGATAGTTATAACAATGAAGATTTAAAGGTTTTAGGGGCTATCAGTACTGAGGTGGCTATTTCCATGGAGAACGCCGCCCTGTATCAGAGAACCAGGCAATTCAATATTGAATTAAAAGAAAAGATCAATCAAGCCACTAAACAACTACAAGAACAAAATATTGAGCTCCAGAAAGTGAATAAGATTAAGAATGATTTTATTTCCGTCACTTCCCATCAGCTAAAAACTCCTCTAGCGACCACTAAGCTTAATTTGGAGGTCTTTGGGCTGAAGTTCAAGAAGAAGCTCTTGCCGGAAGCCAATGAAATGCTGGATAATTTAACCAATACCAATAACCAGTTGATTAAGCTAGTGGAAGAATTGTTGGATGTAGCTCGAATTGAAGATAGCCGTCTAAAAATTGAAATTGAACCCTTGGATGTTCCGACTATGGTAGCGGCTACTGTTTCCGAATTTAAGCCTTTGGCCGACAAGCGAGGCATAACCATCTTGGAACAGCACGACTCAGTGCCGACTATTGATTTTGACCGTAGTATCCTGTCTAAGGCCATCGCTAATTTGATTTCCAATGGTATTAAATATAACCGTGATCGGAAGAATCTGGTCATTAATATCAAGAAAAGTGATCTGGGGGTGTTGCTTTCAGTGGCTGATGAAGGAATTGGTATTCCGCAGGCCGAGCAATCGAAGATTTTCCAGAAATTCTATCAAGCCACCAATGCCGCTAAGGCTAATTTTGAAAGCAGTACTGGTTTGGGGATGTATATTACCAAGAGCTCGGTGGAACAATTGGGGGGACGGGTTTGGTTTGAATCTCAGGAGGGGGTTGGCAGCACTTTTTTCATCGATCTGCCCTTGAAAGCCGTGACTAAACAATAGTCTGTGGATAACTGACCAGGGTTATTGGGGGATATTAAAAAAATCGACTAAAATTAGATAAAAATCGGAGCATTGTCCGGTTTTTTATTTTTTGCTATAATAACCCATGTTCGATATATTGTGGTTTAAGTCTAATTATGACCACTAGATATAGTAAATTTTGGCAATATTATGAAATGTCCGATCTGTTATTTCCCGGATACCAAGGTGCTTGATTCGCGGGTCGCTACCGACGGTTTATCTATTCGGCGGCGTCGAGAATGCTTGAAGTGTGCCTTTCGTTTTTCGACCTACGAAGAATTGGAAATATTAGATGTGGCCATTATTAAACGTGACGGTCGCCGTGAAGCCTATAGCCGGGATAAATTGGTAGCCGGGCTTAAAAAGGCTAGTGAAAAAAGAATTGGTGATGATAAATTTAAAAAGTTAGTCCATGTGATTGAAAGAGATATCCAAGCTTTAAAGACCAATGAAGTCAGCTCTCAGGACTTAGGGAAAATTGTCATGAAGAATTTGAAAAAAGCTGACCAAGTGGCCTATATCCGTTATGCTTCGGTTTACGAATCATTCAAGAATGTCCAAGACTTTAAGAGGGAATTGAATAAATTGTTAGGATCCAAGAAAAAATAGTAACTAATCATATATTTATGTCAGAAAAATTGTCCAAACTCATCAAACGCTCCGGAGACATTGTTGACTTCGATGCCGCCAAGATTACCAAAGCCATTATTCGAGCTGCTGAAGCAGTCGATATTAAAGATGATCGTTTGGCCAAACGCTTAAGCGATGAAGTGGTGCGTCGGCTTAATCAGAAATTTCATTTTCACAGTATTCCGGCCGTGGAGGAGGTCCAAGATATGGTAGAAGAGGTTCTGATCTCTAATCGACAGGTAAAAATTGCTAAAGCCTACATCCTTTATCGTGATCAACATCGCCAGCTTCGCGATATTGGTCAGACCACTGAAGAAAAATTGATGGAGGATTATTTGGGTCGGGCTGATTGGCGCCTGAAAGAGAACAGCAACATGAGCTTTTCGGTCCAAGGTTTAAATAACTATCTGGCCTCCGCTATCTCGGCTAAATATTGGTTAAACAAACTGTATCCTGAAAATATCAGGAATGCCCATGTTAATGGCGATTTTCATATTCATGATCTAGGCATGTTAGCCCCTTATTGTTGCGGTTGGGATTTGAAGGATTTACTAGTTCGCGGATTTGGCGGAGTCAGTGAAAAGACTCAAAGCCGACCACCGAAACATTTCCGCACCGCCTTGGGTCAGATTGTTAATTTTTTCTATACTATGCAGGGCGAAGCGGCCGGAGCCCAGGCTTTTGCCAACTTTGATACCTATCTAGCTCCCTATATCCGTTATGACAACCTGTCATATCGCGACGTCAAGCAATGCTTGCAGGAGTTTGTTTTCAACGTTAATGTACCTACCCGAGTGGGTTTTCAGACTCCGTTCACCAATGTTACTTTAGACGTCACTCCGTCTAAGTTGATCGGTGAGGAAAATGTAGTAATTGGCGGGGAGATCAAGCCGGAGAAGTATAAAGATTTTCAAACTGAAATGGATATGTTCAATCAGGCTTTTGCCGAGGTAATGTTGGCCGGCGATTCCACTGGTCGGGTATTTTCTTTCCCAATTCCGACTTATAACATCGATAAGAATTTTGACTGGGAGAGACCGAGTTTGGAGCCGATGTGGGAGATGACAGCTAAATATGGCGTGCCTTATTTTTCTAATTTTGTTAATTCCGATATGGATCGTGACGACGCTCGTTCAATGTGCTGTCGTTTACGGTTAGATAATCGAGAGTTACGAAAGCGCGGCGGTGGTTTGTTCGGCGCTAATCCTTTGACTGGTAGTTTGGGGGTGGTGACTATCAATTTGGCTCGCTTGGGGTATCTCTCCAAAGACAAAGAAGATTTTAAAGAACGTTTAATTAAACTGATGGACTTGGCTAAGGAGAGTTTGGAAATCAAACGCAAGATTATTGAAAAATTTACTGATCAAGGGCTTTACCCTTATTCTCGCCATTATCTAGATAACATCCATGCTCGCTTCGGCACCTATTGGAAAAATCATTTTAATACTATCGGAGTTAATGGCATGAATGAATCTTTGTTGAATCTTTTGAAGAAGGATATTACTACCCCCGAAGGCCATGCTTTCGCTGGCGAGATTTTAGATTTCATGCGTGAGAAATTAATGGATTACCAGAATGAGACTAACAATTTGTATAACCTAGAGGCTACCCCTGGAGAGGGTTGCACCTATCGTTTTGCCAAGAAAGACTTAGAGGTTTATCCGGATATGGTTTTCGCTAATGACCAGGCAGTGAAATGCGATCATGCCGATCCTTATTACACCAACTCTACTCATTTGCCAGTTAGTTTCACTGACGATATTTTTAGTGCCTTGGATTTGCAAGACGATTTGCAGACTAAATATACCGGTGGCACCGTTTTGCACGGCTATATCGGCGAGCGTCTAAATGACCCGGAGGCTGCTAAAAAATTAGTGAAGAAAATTATTTATAATTACCGTCTGCCGTATTTTACTATTACCCCTACTTTTTCCATTTGTCCTTTTCACGGTTATCTACCGGGAGAGCACAAATATTGCCCGAAATGCGATGAAGAAAGAGGTTATATTCCCTTAAGCGGTGAGATGGAAAAAGTTGAAGAAAACGTTTAAAATTTCCCTTTACAAACCTATAAATTTTTTGTATAATATTAATAGAAATTCCGGTCATCGGCTCCAAAGTTGGGAGGGGGTGGCAGGAATCAAAAATATATGGCACCAACTACGGTGAAGAGAACAGAATGCATCGTGTACAGCCGGGTCGTCGGCTGGTTGACTCCGGTCAGAAACTACAACAAGGGCAAAGCGGCCGAGTACAAAGATCGCAAAACCTTTGTCGTCAAAGATTTAGTCCTTTAATAATCTAAACAGTATGCGCATCGGCGGCGTAGAGAAACTAACCCTGATTGACTATCCAGGAAAATTAGCAGCTATTGTCTTTACCGTCGGATGTAATTTCCGTTGTGGTTTTTGTTACAACCCAATGCTTGTCCGGCCCCGGATTGAGGAGCTAGACACTGAAAATATAAAAGGCCAGCGCCAGAGTTCAGACGCGAATGATGATTCGCTTTTGACTTCTGTCGCTGGCCTGTTTAATTTCTTAAAAAAGAGAGCTGGCAAATTAGAGGGAGTAGTTATCACCGGCGGGGAACCGACACTACACCCTGACTTGCCGGAATTTATTCAGCAGATTAAGTCGCTGGGCTACAGCGTCAAGTTAGATACTAATGGCACTAATCCTAAGATGCTCAAGCGTTTGATCAACAAAGGATTAATTGATTATATCGCCATGGATTTAAAGGCTCCGGCCAAGAAGTATTCTCGGACCACTAATGTCTCTTTTGACTTTAATAAAATCGAGGAATCTGTTAAAATGATAATGTCTAGTGGTTTACCTTATGAATTTCGAACTACAGTAGTTCCATCTTTGATTAAGGAGGCGGATATTGCCGCTATGGGAAAACTAATTAAAGGAGCGGCTAAATGGTATTTGCAAAGATTTAAAGCTGACACTGAATTGCTGGATCCGAGTTTTAAGCATCAACCTAGTTATACGGTTAAGGAGATGAAGGCTTTGGCCAGCTTAGGACAGCAGTTTGTTGATCTCTGCGAATCCCGTGGCTAAAATTATGCCTAACAATTTAGAAACCAAGCAACCCGAAACTGAGCGCGACCTATTGTTGCGCCAGATTGAGTTAAGCGAAGAGATTTTGGAACGGGTTAAATATATTAAACGCTATGTCATCTGGCAGAGGGTTTTTGGTTGGTTAAAATTTTTCCTAATTTTAATTCCAATCATCATCAGTTTGTTTTATCTGCCGCCGCTGATTCGACAATTGCAAGGCACCTACCAAGAGGTTTTAAATGTTCAATCTGGTGCCGGTGATTTATTGAAGTTGCGCTAACTATTATGAGTATTACTTTTTTTGCACAAACTACTTTTCGTAATCAAATGCGTCGTTTTGGTATTAAAGAAGATGATCGCCGGCGACACATGTATTTAATCGGGAAAACCGGTATGGGCAAGTCCACTATTTTAGAGAATATGATTGTGGATGATATTCGGGCCGGCCATGGAGTGGCCGTAGTTGATCCTCATGGTGACTTGGCGGAGAAAATTATCGAATTTATTCCCGATGAACGCATCAACGATGTTATCTACTTTAATCCGGCCGATATTGAATACCCCATTGCTTTTAACGTGGTAGAGCAGGTTGATCCTCATTTGCGTCATTTGGTCGCCTCCGGATTGATCGGAGTTTTTCAGAAATTATGGGCTGATTCTTGGGGGCCACGTCTGGAATATATTTTGCGTAACGCTATTTTAGCTATTTTAGATTACCCCGGATCGACACTTTTGGGGGTAGTGCGAATTTTATCGGATAAGGCTTTCCGCAAAAAGGTGGTATCTAATATCAAAGATCCGGTGGTAAAATCGTTTTGGGAGAAAGAGTTTGCCTCTTATGCTGACAAATTTGCTTCTGAGGCAGTTTCTCCGATCCAGAATAAGGTTGGCCAATTTTTGTCGACCGCTTTTATGAGAAATATCATTGGCCAGGTTAGTTCGGCGTTGGATATGAGGAAGATCATGGATGAAGGCAAAATTTTAATTATGAACTTGAGCAAGGGACGAATTGGTGAGGATAACTCGGCCCTCTTAGGCGCGATGATGATTACTAAAATTCAGTTAGCGGCTATGAGTCGCGTAGACATTGACGAGAAACAACGCAAAGATTTTTATCTATATATCGACGAGTTCCAAAATTTTTCTACCGACAGTTTTGCTAACATTCTTTCTGAGGCTAGAAAATACCGCCTTTGCCTGATCATGGCCCATCAGTACATCGAACAACTATCGGAGAAGGTCAAGCCAGCAGTTTTTGGTAACGTTGGGACCATGATTGTTTTTAGGGTCGGAGCGACCGATGCCGAAGAACTGGTCAAAGAGTTCACTCCAACCTTTACCGAAGAGGATTTAGTTAATTTGCCTAAATATGAAATGTATTTGAAGTTGATGATTGACGGTGTGGCTTCTGATCCGTTCTCGGCTCGAGGTTTGCCGCCTTTATCCAATGAAGAGAAAACCCATAATGTAGAGAAGGTGATCAATGTTTCCCGAGAACGCTATGCTAGTCGCAAGAGCGAAGTAGAAGAAAAGATTCTGCGGTGGCATGAAAACCATGACGACGAAGGAGCACCAGTTAGCAGCACAATTGATACTCGTCCTGAGAGACGAACTGAGACTCGTCCGGCTGAATCACGTCGTCAAGAAGAATCGATTGAGCCGGCAAAGCCTAAATTTGATCCGCGCAAATATTCGGCTACCTGTGCTAATTGTGGCCAAGAAACTAAAACTATTTTTCAGCCCGATGGTATACGTCCGGTCTATTGTCCAGAGTGTTTGCCTAAGATTAAAGAGAAGAAACAGAAGGATTTAGAATCTCGTCGTTTAGCCAAGCAGAATGAGCTAAGACGTTTACCTTCCACGCCTCGGCCTCAGGCGGTCAGAGAAGAGAAGCGGCCAGAGGTTAAAGGTATATCATTGACCGAATTAGCTAAAACTAAACCGGTGGATTTCAAGGGAAGGGAAATTAAGACCGCTCCAGTGGTTTCGAGCCCTAGTCTTGACGAAAACGAGGCAGAAGAGTTAAAAGAAGGAGAGGACGTTTATTTTAATGAGTGATATGGATTATCTAAAAATCGGCAAAGCTACCGATTTAACAGGCAAAGAGCGGAAATGGTACCGGATACTGGAAATGTTACCCGGTTTTTTGTCGTTGGGAACTCTGTTTGTTTTGATTATGTTCTCCTGGCTCAAGCCGGTGTGGGTAGCTTATTTTTTGATAGCTTTTGATGTCTATTGGTTGCTACTGGTGATTTTTTTGGCTATCTACCTTTTAGCCGGGTTTAAACAACTCAAAAAACATCGGGTGATGGATTGGCGCCAGGAATGCGAGAGACTAAAAACTGAACCCGGATCAGCCGAGAGCCTAAGTGCTCGGGGTTGGCAATGGTCTGATTTGGCCCAATTGATTATTTTGCCGACCTATAATGAGGATACGGATATTTTGCGTACCGCCCTCTCTTCTTTATTGAACGATGGTTGGCCACCAGAAAAAATGATTGTCGTTTTAGCGATGGAGGAAAGAGCTGGGGAATCAGCCTGGACTAAGGCAGCGGAAATAGAGAATGAATATCGTGATAAGTTCGGGCACCTGTTAGTTACTTTTCACCCAGGCGATATTTCTGGGGAGTTAAAAGGTAAGGGGGCTAACCAGGCTTATGCCGCTCGAATGGTTAAGGAAAAAATAATTGACCCTCAAGGATTTGATTATGACAAAATTTTAGTTAGCGTTTTTGATATTGATACTGTCGTTCATCCCGGCTATTTTTTCCGCTTCGCTCACTCTTTCCTGTCAGTTTCTAATCCTTACCGCGCCAGTTATCAACCCATTCCGGTCTATCACAATAATGTTTGGCAGGCGCCGTTCTTCGCTCGGGTCGCTTCGTCCTCTAATACTTTTTGGCAGATGATGCAACAGATTCGACCAGAGAAGTTGGCTACCTATTCTTCTCATTCCATGACTTGGCGAGCCTTGGTGGATATTGGTTTTTGGGGAGTTAATATGGTCTCAGAAGATTCTCGAATTTTTTGGCATTGTTTCTTATATTACAACGGCGACTATCGCGTCGAGCCATTATATTTTCCGGTCTATATGGATACGACTATGGACAGTGGTTTTTGGGCGACTGCTAAAAGTTTATACAAACAGCAACGTCGCTGGGCTTGGGGCAGTGAAAATGTTCCTTATCTAATCTTTAACGCTCAAAAAAAATGGCCGGCGTGGAAGCAAAAGAAGGGCGCTATGTTCCGTCACGTGTTCGTCCAGCTCTATGGCTTTCATTCTTGGGCTACTAACGCTTTAATTGTTGGGGTAATCGGTTGGTTGCCGCAGATTTTGGGAGGGGATCGTTTTAACTCCACAGTGTTGTCCGGCAATTTACCGATCGTCACTACTTGGTTGATGAATCTGGCAATGATCGGCATGATTTTGTCGGCGGCTATTTCTAGTATCATGTTGCCAAAGCGGCCCAAGGGGTATAGCTCCTTCAAGAGTGTTTTGGTGGTGCTGGAGTGGATCTTCGTGCCAGTTTCAATTATCATTTTTGGAGCCATCCCTTGCTTAGATGCTCAGATCAGATTGGCTCGAGGTAAATACATGGGCTTTTGGGTAACTCCTAAGTCTAGGCAATAGTGGCAGATGTCATATAGTGGTTATTATGCCAGCTTCCCAAGCTGGAAAGGCGGGTTCGATTCCCGTCATCTGCTCAAAATGAAACTTGCTCAAACATAACCAAGGGAGTATAATTATATATTATTATTATTCCCTATATATGAAACCTAAAAAAGCCTTCACCCTAGTAGAACTATTGGTAGTAATAGCCATTATTGGCCTAT
>CAZFEF010000014.1:0-20832 GCA_964517555.1 uncultured Gammaproteobacteria bacterium | reverse complement strand
CCTAATTATACCACTTTCTGGCCCCCTAGTGTTTCCAAGCTATTGAACCATTGCGTTACTATTGACAATAATATAGAAATGTGATATTATATCAATATTAACCAACACATTAAAAATGAAAGCATCCGCCAAAAAGGCTTTACCGACCACCTTAGCAGCGCTGATCATACTCGGCGTGGTAATTTTCGCCTTATCCTGCAGTTCTTGCAGTGTGCCAAAAACGTGCCACTATATGCACAATGATACTGGCAGCGCTCTTTCTCAGCAGCGCCGCTAAGTAAGAAGATACTTCGCAATCCAAAGTCCAATACTCCGGGGTTGGTCTTTTTTTATATAACCAATTTGCTTTGCAATCTTTCTTTGGCTAAATTCTGAGCCTCCAGGAGACTATCAAAGGTGCCGGCATCAATCCAAGCTCCAGATACCATGGCCACCTCCAACTCTCCCTGTTCTAGGTACCAGCGGTTTAGGTCGGTTACTTCTAGCTCTCCCCGGGAGGAGGGCTTAAGATTCTTGGCCACCTCCACCACTCGATGATCATAGACGTAGAGGCCAGTGACGCAGAAATTAGACTTAGGTTGAGCTGGCTTTTCCTCAATTGATATCGCTTTCTGGTTAGAATCAAATTCTACTACACCAAAACGTTCCGGATCCTTCACTTCTTTCGCAAAAATCTTAGCACCGGATTTGAAATTCTTGATATCCTCGGAAAAATCATCTTCAAAAATATTATCCCCTAAAATCATGCAAACCGAATCATCATCAATGAAATTCTCACCGATGATAAAAGCCTGGGCTAGGCCCTCTGGTTTGTCTTGGATCTCATAGGTGAATTTCACGCCAAACTCTTTGCCGCTTCCTAAAAGGTTAAGATAATCACCGGCTCGATCTGGGGAAACGATAACTAAAATTTCTTTGATCCCGGCCTTGATCAAGGTATTTAAGGGGTAATAGATCATGGGACGGTTATAAACCGGCAACAATTGTTTAGAAGTTACTTTAGTACAAGGTCGCAATCTAGTGGCACTGCCACCGGACAAGATAATACCTTTCATATATTTTATTTATTTATTAATATTTAGATACTCAATTAAGGCCTCTTGATAATCCCGTAATTTTTCGACCTTAGTATTTAACAACACTGACGCCTTAGGTCTCTGCGCCGGTCGAGGCCAATCGCCAGGATTAACCGGGGTGATGGCCACTTTCTGGCCTAACAGATCAAAAAGAGTCCTAGCTCCCTCCAGCCAAGTAGCCGGATGGGAATTAACTAGATGATAGATTCCCCAAGGTTGATTAGTGATAGCTAATTGCCAACTGGATTTAACTAAATCAGGAGTATAGGTAAAACAACTGGTTTCACCGTCTACCACCTTCAACTCCCCGCCATCAGCCGCCAAACGACGCATAATGTCAAAGAAGCTAGGCTTAGCTAAACCGCTACCACAGGGACCGAATAATTTAGAGGTGCGAATAAGATAATACTTTAAACCAGCCGATGCCCGTCCAAGGACCTCCTGCTCTCCGAGTAATTTAGAGCGGCCATAATTGCTAATCGGATCGGGAATATCGCCTTCCAAATAACCCCCTGGTTTGTTCCCTGAAAAAACATAATCAGTGGAATAATGGATGAGGGTGGCTTGATGTTGAAGGCAAAAGTCAGCTAGGCCCCCCAAAATCTGGCCATTTAATTTTTTGGCCATTTCCCACCCTTCGACAGTCTCACATTGGTCAACGGCATTATAGGCGACGGTATTGATAATAATTTCTGGATTGATAGCTGCTAATCGACTATTAAATTCCGCCGTCTGCGTAATATCCAGATCTTCCCGATCGATAGTTGATAGCTCTATTCCTGGTTGGAGTAAAAGAAATTTCTCCCATTGACTACCCAAATTACCGCGATGACCTAAAATCAATATTCGCATATTATGATTTTAATTTCCGCCACCAGGACTCATTATTCCGATACCATTCAATAGTGCTCTTCAACCCGGAAGCAAAATCAATCTGAGGGAAAAAATCTAGCTCTTGCTGTGCTTTGGAAAAATCAATAGCATAACGGAAATCATGGCCGAGGCGATCCGGGACATAATCAATCATCTCTCCCCCTTTGTCCAATCCGGCCAGTATTTTTTGGGTAATTTCTAGATTACTCATCTCACTGTTTCCCCCCAAACAATAGGTTTCTCCGATTCTGCCCTTTTGCAGAATCAAATCTATCCCTCGATTATGATCATCGACATGAATCCAGTCGCGCACATTCTTCCCTTCTCCGTAGACTGGAACGTGACGATTGTCAATTAAATTAGTGATGAACAAAGGAATCAGTTTCTCTGGATATTGCCGCGGGCCATAGTTGTTGGAGCAATTAGAAATGGTGATCGGCAAGCCATAGGTATGGTAATAAGCACGAACCAAATGATCAGAAGCGGCTTTAGAGGCACTGTAAGGAGAGCGAGGTGAATAAGGAGTGTCTTCGTTGAATTTAGGATCATTGGGGCTCAGAGCGCCAAACACCTCATCGGTAGAAATATGATGAAAGCGAGTCATTCTTTTTCGGGCGGCATCCAAGAGCACCCTGGTTCCTTCGACGTTAGTTTGAATAAACTCAGCGCTGGACTTGATTGATCGATCCACATGACTCTCGGCGGCAAAATGGACGATAATATCCACTTGGGCCACCAGCGCCTCTACTAAAACGCTATCGGTAATATCTCCTTGAATAAATTTATAATGCGGGTTATTTTCTAGTCCAGTCAAATTTTCCAAATTGCCGGCATAAGTTAACTTATCCAGATTGATGATTTCATCTTCTGAATGTTCTTTTAGCCAATAATGAATAAAGTTGGAGCCGATGAAACCAGCACCACCAGTAATTAATAATTTCATATGTCCCTATTATACCGACTATTATAATAATATTCAATCAAAAATAAGGTTGACAATTCAATAAAATAATACTATTATACCCAATCAAACGTACCTTTAATTAAATTGAGTAATAATGAAAGAGAAAATTGTAATCACTAAAGATTCGGACATCTTTGCTGTCGCTACAGAAATTCTGAGACCGAGCATCGAAGAGCTCCTGGGACGGGTAGCCAAAAGGTTTGCCCTGGTAGTCGCGATCATCGATCCGACCAAGAGACCGGGAACTCACAGCTTTGATGAAGCCGTACTCAGAATCATCAGCTTCGGGATGGATGAAAAAATGAGCAAGTATCAGAAATTCGCCTTGCTGAAAGCCAGACAGGCCTGGGAGCACGGCAGCAGCAATTTGCTGATCCAGGAGCTGTCCCCGGCCCTAATCAAGCCAGGAGAAGTGTTGTATTATGGCGGCGTCAATCATTTCGGCCAGGTGGTCGGTTCCAGCGGGGTGGAGTCATATTTTGACCAACTCATATCGCTCTGGTACGCCAGCACCATCCAGGCGCTGGCCAAACATCGCCTCGAGATTATCAAAGCCGGACCGGATTTCCAGGGAACCCTGGAATAGCTTTAAGCCAAAAGACATAAAAAAAGCTGGCCCCAAACCAGCTTTTTTAAATACTTTCGACTCCAGGCTTGATTAAATTATCGGATTATGATAAAGTGCCTAACAGATTTCCAAAAATATAAAATAACCTATATATTTGTATGAAGAAAGACATCCACCCCAAATATAACAAAAAAATCAAAGCTAGTTGTGCTTGTGGCCACAGTTTTGAAACCGGATCAACTGAAGAAGAGATCAAAACCGATATCTGCTCCAGTTGTCATCCTTTCTATACCGGCAAACAAAAATTGCTGGATACTGCTCGTCGGGCTGAAAAATTCCATGCCAAGGTAGCCAAACAAAAAGAAGTCTCCAAAGAACGCCAGACCAAAAAGGTCAAGCGAGCCGCTAAAGCTATCAAGAAAGCAGCTAAGTAACAAAAGATTGGCCTCTCTACAATTGTGGTTTAAAATGCTAAACTATAGTTGTCGGGAGGCCAATTTTTATTACCAAAAATATGTACGAGGATATTCAAATCAAATTTAAACAATTAGAAGGCCAGTTATCAGATCCGGAGATTACCAATAATCTTCCAGAATATACCAAGCTTTCCAAGGAACACTCCAATCTCAAAATTGCCTTTGAGCTAATTTTAGAGTTGAACAAACAGATCAAACAGCTAGCAGATAATGAAGAAATAATAAACACTGAAAAGGACCCGGAATTGAAAAAAATAGCCGGCGATGAATTAGAAGGCATCAAAGCTAAAATCGAAGAACTAAAAACCAAAATAGAAGATGAAATCCACCCGGCCAACCCTAACGACAAAAAAGATGCCATCGTAGAAATCAGGGCCGGCACTGGCGGCGATGAATCCGCTTTATTTACCGCTGACCTTTTCCGAATGTACACTCGCTACGGTGAGAGCCAAGGATGGAAAATAAACATCCTAAATTCCAGTCCAATTGGCATCGGCGGATATAAAGAAATAATTTTTGAAGTTAAGGGGCTGGGGGCCTATGGCCAACTGAAATATGAAGCTGGAACTCATCGAGTTCAACGGGTGCCAGACACTGAAAAACAGGGCCGTATCCACACCTCCACTTCGACTGTCGTTGTTTTGCCTAAAGCCGAAGAGGTGGATTTAGAAATTAAAGCTAATGAAATTAGATTAGACACTTTCTGCTCTTCCGGTCCGGGCGGGCAAAGCGTCAACACCACCTATTCAGCCGTCCGCGTCTTGCACCTCCCGACCGGCATCATCGTCAGCTGTCAGGATGAAAGATCACAACAGCAAAACCGAGAAAAAGCCATGCAAATATTAAGGTCCCGCCTATTAGCTAAAGCCGAAGAAGAAAGACTAATCAAAGAATCCCAGGAAAGAAAGGGCCAGGTTGGCGCCGGAGATCGTAGCGACAAAATTCGTACCTATAATTTTCCGCAAGACCGAGTTACCGATCATCGCATCAACACTTCTTGGCACAGCATCGCCAACATTATGGATGGACAAATTGATGATATTATCAGCGCCCTCAAAAAACAAGGATAATTTAAAAATCCGATCGGTCATCAATCGGATTTTTTGTGTTCACTAAGTTTCTGTCTTATCCCCTGAGGCATGAGCGATTCGTCGCTTAAAAATATGAAATAAACGCGATGGCCCTTGATATGCTCTAGGCGACGAAAAATCTGTCGCAATTTCATGGGGAAATCAAGATAAAGGCAATAGACACGGACACACTGGATCTGAGCTAACCGCCAAGATTTTTTCTCTGCTCCCTCGGATGAAAAAGTTAAACTCTTAGCATCCATGTTGGGGCTATTAAAAAAAACGATATCACTAGCGTTTAGTTCACCGCTCTCCACTGCCCGAGAAATAAAACCTGCCACTTCCAATTCGGCGGTATTATATTCACCCCGAAAACCAATAAAATCGATATGCAAGATTCCTTTCATGATAAAAAATTAAGAATGAACTAATATTATCCCATTATACCTATCATATGACTCTTGGTCAATCACTCCAAAACGCCTACCAGAAACTAAGCCAAAATCAAATCCCCAACTACCAATTAGACGCCCAACATTTACTAGCCGGGGTTATCAAGCAGTCCCGATCTTATGTCTTATCCCATGGAGAGGAAAAGATTAAATCTAGCCAAGAAAAAAAATATCAAAAACTAATCACTCTCCGAAGCCACCATCGGCCCTTGGCCTATCTCCTGGGCC
This sequence comes from uncultured Gammaproteobacteria bacterium, assembly GCA_964517555.1. Lineage (GTDB taxonomy): Bacteria > Patescibacteriota > Patescibacteriia > Patescibacteriales > UBA12465 > DAONDZ01. Next base: position 15,125 of record CAZFEF010000014.1, on the reverse strand, counting down.
ATCAAGAATTCTATGGCCTCGACTTCCGCGTTAACCCCCAAGTACTCATCCCTCGCCCCGAAACCGAAATCATCGCAGAAACAATCATCGCAGTTCAAAAAAATAATCAACCAAAAACCGCGATTATTGACGTCGGCTGTGGTAGTGGTGCTATTATCATCGCTCTAGCTAAAAATATAAAAAGACCGACTGACTATTATGGCCTAGACATCTCGACTTCGGCCTTGCGCATCGCCCGAAAAAACGCTCAATTAAACCAAATAGATCAAAAAATAAAATTTATAGCTAGCGACCTGCTTTCGGCCTTGCCAATCAAAAAAATCCAATCATACCCCAGAATTATTATTGCCGCCAACCTTCCCTATCTCACCGCCAAACAAGTCAAAGCCGAACCATCTATCCGATACGAACCGCGACTAGCACAATTATCCGGAACCGATGGACTGCGACATTATCGTCGACTCTTCGCTCAAATAGCCAAAATCAACCACGTCAACATGAAATTAATTATTGAAATCGATCCGAGCCAAGCTAAAAAAATAGAAGAATTAACCAAAAAATATTGGCCCAAAGCAAAAATAAAAATTACCGTCAATCGAATAGTAGAAATACAAATATAAAACACCTCCCGACCGGGAGGTGTTTTGAAATCAATAAATGTTATTTCTTTTCTTCAACCTTTTTCTCGTCCGGCTTAGCGCCCTCAGCTGGAGCAGCTTCGACAGCGGCCACTGGAGCCACCTCCTCTTTTTCGGGTTCAACTACCATGGCAATTGTTTCTTCCAAATCAGTCAGAACCTTCAAGCCGGCCGGTAATTTAAGATCGGAAATCTTGATACCATGATGCAATTCAGTAATTACGGAAATGTCAACGTCAATATGGTTAATTAAATCGCTAGGCAAACACTCAACTTCGATAGCATCAAAACTCTTGACCAGCATTCCGCCCAATTCCTTAATGGCCTTAGACTCTCCGATAAAATGTAGGGGGATTTCGGTGGTAATCTTCTTGCTCATATCCACCTGGTAGAAATCAACATGACGCAAAGAATCTTTTAGCGGGTGGCGCTGAGTTTCTTTAACCAAAACCTGAACCGGAGCCTCTTGATCAATAGTCAACTCGATCAAGCTGGATTCACCGGCAGCAGCAAAGGCCTTTTCCAGCTCCAATTTTTTAACCAATAAACTGCGGTTAGTGGTACTCGGACCATAGATAACTGCCAAAACATCGTCTTTGGAAGCGACAGTCTTTTCGTCGCGCAAGACAGCTTTTAGTTTTATCTCCATAGAATTTAGAATTAATTTCTAGATTTAATAATAATATTTTGAATAATCCCCACCAGCATTAAACTGGCTAGGACCGAACTGCCGCCATAACTAATAAACGGCAAGGCAATACCGACTACCGGCAAAATACCGATATTCATACCAATGTTAATAAACATTTCGGCAAAAATCAAGCCCACGCCTCCCAAAACCACAAAAATAGCGAAATCATCATTAATTTTCTCTAAAACCCGGACGGAACGCAGAAAAAATACCCCATAAAAAGAGAAAACTAGAATTACCCCCAAGAAACCCAATTCTTCGGCAATAACCGCAAAAATAAAGTCAGTATGAGATTCAGGCAAAAATTTCAATTGCGATTGAGAGCCAAAACCCACTCCCCGACCGGTTAATCCGCCGGAACCGACGGCAATAATCGCTTGGTTAATATTATATCCCTGATTCAAGGAATTATAGGAGGGATTCAAAAAAGTTAGAATTCGCTGTTTCTGATAATCTTTAAAGAAGAAAAGCCAAGCACTGCCGAAAATAACTGCGGCGATTAAAAAAATAGCAATAAAATAACGACGATGAAATCCGGTAACAATTAACATGAAAACCCAGATGAAAGACAAGATCAAAGCCGAGCCGAAATCGGGCTGAGCCAAAACCAAAGCCACCAAAACCATAGTAGCTCCGCCGGAAAAGAGAAAGTATTTCAAGGGCCTAGTTTTAAATGCCGGGTTGGAAAACATTCGAGCCAAAAAAATAACCAAAATTATCTTGACTAGTTCCACTGGCTGGATACCGAAACCGGCAATAGAAAACCAACCGCGGGTGCCGTTGATTGATTCACCAATTATCAAAACTGCTACTAACAAAAAAATTCCCAAAACATAAAGATAGCGGTGGAAACTTTTTAAAAACCGAAAATCAATAAAGGAAAATCCCACTAGAACACCCGAACCTAAAATAACAAACATTATTTGTTTGCGGAAATCAGTAAAATTACCCTGCCCTTGGCCGATAGCAATACTATAAATTTCAATTAAACCAAAACAGAGTAATAATAAAATTGCTGCGAGAAGCAGCCAATCAAAATTGCGAAAATGTCGTCGCCACAAATCCAACATATCAATAACGGATATAAATATCTTTCTGTAATATATTTAAACTAGGATAAATTTCCACTCGATCTACTGCCGGCAAAGAATTGGGCCAAACTATCTTAATCTTCTGGGTCTGGCCGGAAGTAAAATTATTTAGACTATAAAAATTAACTCCAACCGGCGTCGTTCCAGCAAACACCACGATATGGAGCGGTACGGAAAAATAACTATAGGCAGTTTGATTGCTGATTGAAAATTCAACTGTATCTAATTCTAACTTATCAGAAATTCCAGTCTGTTTAGCGCTCTTAAAAATAGCGTCGGTAATAATAAAATTCAAATGATTCTTGGAAAATTCTGGCCAATTAGGATATTGGTGAGCATCAATTCTCTGCCAACCCTGATCTTTCAGTTTTAAAGTCAGTCCACCGGGGAAACCAGCCAACTCACGATTCAAAATTGGGAAATATTTACTTTCACTAGGCAGAATGAATCCGACTTCGCAAGCTAACTCAATCTCACCGCTTAAAGCACAATAACTGAAGTTGGAAGCATAATCCTTATTAGGATTGGTAATTTTTACCAAAAAGTCGTAGCGCCCATTATGACCGAAGACCTGAAGATTGCCGATTTGTAGCGGAGTGGCCGTGTTTCTCAGCTTCTGGATATTTAAAATAGCCTGGTCATCAGCCAATTGGTTAATCGCCTCTCTTTCTTTTTTGCCACCAAAGAAAAAATAATCGATATAGCTATACAAGGAATAGCCATAGAATATGACTGATATGGCTAATAAAAAGACAATAAAACCAATAATAAAAGACCGACGATGGCTAACCACCCATAAACCAAAGTTAAGCTTCCCCAGGGTTATTCCCTCTCGATCCTTAAATTGGTTGATATCGATAGATCGATTCAGTTCATTCTCTTTTTTCATAATTATGCTATAATTATAACATAAATTAATTAATTTCCAAATATGGAGATCCCCTTAAGTGTTCCTCGCCGTCAAAGGCGTCATTATCGCAAAAACTATCGTCTAGCCACCCAAAAGAGCGAACGGCTCTTTCTGTTTGCCGGTGACCAGAAAGTCGAGCATTTAAACCAAGATTTCTTGGGAGAGGGCATATCACCGGAAGATCAAAATCCAGAGCATCTGTTCGCCATTGCTAAGGCGGCTAAGGTGGGAGTGTTTGCCGCCCAACTAGGACTAATTAGCCAATATGGGCAAAAATATCGTTCCGTCCCCTATTTAGTTAAATTAAACTCCCGCACCAACCTGGTCCCGGCCAAGGATCAGGATCCGATTAGTCTAGCCTGGACAAATGTTTCCGATGTGCTAAAATTCAAGGCTGAAACCAAATTAAAGATAGTTGGTGTCGGCTATACGGTCTATATCGGCGGCGACCGCGAGAGCGAAATATTACAGGAAGCCGCTCAGATAGTCCAAGAGGCTCACGAAGCTGGATTCATCTGTGTTATCTGGATGTACCCTCGAGGCAAGAACATCAAAAACGAAGAAGATATTAAATTAATTGCTGGAGGAGCCGGCGTAGCCCTGTGCTTAGGGGCAGACTTTGTTAAAGTAAAATACCCCTATACTGGCAAAAAAGAAACGGCTAAAGAATTTCGCCAAGTAGTCCAGGCCGCTGGCAAAACTAAAGTCATCTGCGCTGGTGGCAGCAAGTTATCCCCCAAGGAATTACTAAAAAATCTGGCCTATCAACTAGAAATTTCCCAAACCGGCGGAGTGGCTATTGGTCGAAATTTACACCAATACCCCTTAGATACGGCGGTGAAACTTGCTAAAGCCATTAAGGCCTTAGTAATTAAGAAAAAGGATTTAAAAGTTGCTCAAAATATACTGGAATAAGAACCTTCAAAAAAATTAATCATGGAGAAATTTGTCATTATTGACCAGGATCCGGAATACCGGGAAGCTTGGAAGTATTTATTGACCCACCTGTTTCAGGCTGAGGCCAAAAACCAGCAAATTGAGTTGGCCGAAAGCTTTGCCGCGGCCAATCTGGAAGAGGCGAAAACAATTGTTATTGGCCAATTGCCGGAAAACGAAAAACCGGCCGTCATCATTGAACAGAACCAAAAGCTCTGGCCAAAGATGATAGTCTGTGGTGATGAACAAATAATGAATTTGTGTGAGATCTATGGAGTGATAGTCTTTCCCCGGAGCAGAATACTCCCACTGCGGAATGACTTGCAGACTTGCAAACAGCTGTTTTAAAAATATACAGCACCAAGAAAGTGTCAGCTATCAAGACTGACGCTTTTTTATTTTCTCCACTATTTCCATGGTTAACTCTTCAGTACTTAGCTGCCTGTTCTCTCGCTCCCCTCTCAGCCTGACAGCCAGCGACCCGGACTTCATTTCCTCATCGCCAATTACCACGACATAAGGGATTTTCTCATTACTCGCTTTTCTAATTTTGTTTCCCACCGTTTCATTATTAGCATCGACTTCTACTCTAATCTTCTTAGTCTCCAAAGAATGAGCTAAATTATTAGCAAAATCAACATGAGCTTCACCAATAGCGATAATCCTGACTTGAACCGGAGATAGCCATAGAGGTAAGGCGCCAGCGTAATGCTCGATGATTACCCCCAAGAAGCGCTCAATTGACCCCAGGAGGGCCCGGTGGATAACCACTGGAGTTTTCTCGCTGCCATCGGCATCATCATAGACCAAACCGAATCTCTGAGGCAGTTGATAATCAAGCTGAATAGTAGCTAATTGCCAAAGGCGACCCAGGGCGTCTTTAACTTGAACATCAATTTTAGGGCCATAGAAAGCACCGTCACCTTCATTGATAATATAATCCAGTTGCGATTTAGCTAAAGCGTCTTTAAGATAATTTTCAGCTAAATCCCAATCGGCTTTTTCTCCCAAAAACTTTTCCGGCCGAGTCGAAAGATAAACAGCGGCGATTTCCAAACTAAAAACCTGATAGATATTTTTAATCTTCTCTAGTAAAAGAAAAATTTCTGCTCCAATTTGATCTGGCTTTAGAAAGATATGGGAATCATCTTGACTTAAACTCCGAACCCGAGTTAATCCGTGTAAGGTGCCGGATTTTTCATTGCGATATAAGGTGGTGGTTTCAGCCAAACGCAAAGGCAACTCTTTATAGGAATGAATTTTATTTTTATACACTACCATATGAGCCGGACAATTCATCGGCTTAATCCCCAAATCAACATCGTCCTCATGATGATGCAGACAAAACATATCCTCCTGATAATGATCCCAATGGCCTGACACCTTCCAGAGATCGGCATTAAGAATCTGCGGAGTCCGAACTTCTAGATACCCAGGACCGTAGGAGTATTCACGGATAAAATCAATCAATTCTTTAACCAAAACCATTCCGCGCGGCAGAAAGAAAGGCATACCCGGAGCCGAGTCATGCAACATAAACAACTCCAGCTCCTTCCCTAGCTTTCGATGATCATGTTTTTCAGCTTCGGCAATTAAGTTCAAATAAGCTGCTAATTCAGCTTTATTATTAAAAGCTAAACCATAAATTCTGGTAAGCATCTTGTTATGCTCATCGCCGCGCCAATAAGCACCGGCTAGTTTGTGTAATTTAAAACTTTTAGGATCAAGCTCGGAGGTACTTGCAACATGGGGTCCACGACAAAGATCAATAAAATCACCAACTTGATAAAAACTGACCTCGGTTTCGCCCTGAGTCTGTAAATCGGCGATTAATTCTGCCTTATAAACATCGCCCGATTTTTTAACTAACTCTAAAGCGACCGCAATGGCCGACTGACTGCGTTGAAATTCTAATTTCCGAGCGACTATCTGACGCATGGCCTCTTCAACTTTAACCAGCTCTTCTTCACTGAATTTGTGGTCGCCGAAATCAATGTCATAATAAAAACCATTGTCAATCGCCGGGCCAATGGCTAATTGAGCAAAAGGATAAATTTCCTTAATGGCGGCGGCTAAAACATGCGCCCAAGAATGACGCTTGGTCTCTAATGTATTCTTTTCCATATTTTTATTTTAATTTATAAAAAAATCTCGTTCTAGCAACTTAAATAACTTTAAGTTGCTAGAACGAGACTTCTCCCGCGGTTCCATCTAGCTTTCCCCAAAATGGGACGCTTAATCAGAAATAGAAAACGTTTAGACAGCGGTTACCCCCAAAAGGAGCATCATAGTTGGTGGCTATGACAATCACGTTTACCATTCGTTATTTAAATTATAGCAAAGATAAGACACCCTCGTCCAGTCTCAAAGAGCCAATTGAGAAAATAGGCTTTTAATCAGAGCATATAGTCCCCAAACAATTAATAAATTGAGGGATAATCCTAAAAATTCTTTCATAAAAACTAGCCCTATATAATCATTTCGATGATTATTTGTCAAGAACTACTTAACCGCTAATTGACCACAGGCCGCCGCTATTCTATCACCTAGACGAAAACGAGAGGTGACATTGATACCAGCCATCTCTAATAGATGTTTAAATTCGGCCATCTTGGAAGCTGGACTAGGACGAAACTTACCAGTTTTATTATACGAAATTAAATTAACAAAAACTAAAGGGCGTTTAGCTAAATCAGCTAAGGCCTTGGCGTCCTCAGCACTGTCGTTTACCCCATCGATCAAAATATATTCTAGCATTACCCGGCGCCGGCTTCGGCTTATATATTCATCAATCGCGGCCAAGACCGACTTTAAGGGATAACGCTGATTAATTGGCATCAAGCGAGAACGTTTGGAATCGTTGCTAGCGTGCAAGGATAAAGCTAAATTGATTTGCCGCTTCTCTTTAGATAATTTCTTGATTTCCGGAACAATGCCCACGGTAGAAATTGAAATTTGTCGAGCGCCAATATTAAAATATTCTGAATCATTTAAAATATCAATTGCCTTCATCACGGCCTTGTAATTTAATAAAGGCTCACCCATGCCCATAAAAACTACATTACTCAAGCTTTCGCCTTTGACCTTTAGCTTTCGAGACCAGAATAAGGCCTGGGCGACAATCTCGTCATAACTCAAATTACGCTTAAACCCCATAGAACCAGTGGCGCAAAAACGACAACCCAAAGGACAGCCAACCTGAGATGACAAGCAAGCAGTCCGCCGTCCATCAGCGTGAGACAATAAAACAGTTTCTATCTTAGCTCCATCAGCTAAAGTTATTAACGCTTTGCGGGTAAAGTTTTTGGTGGCCGTAGACATCTTAGCCTTAATTTCCAAGGGGAACTCCTGATTTAATCGTAGCCGCAGAGGCTTAGACAAGTTGGTGGCCTCAGACCAATCACTAATAAACTCATGCCAAACAGCTCGCCGAGCTTGGGCCCGGCGATATTTCGGTTCGGCTATTAAAATTTCATCTAATTTCGCTAAATCCATGTATTTAAGCTACTCGACTCAGGCGGGCGTAATATTCATCCGCCCAATCTATCTTTAACTTATTAACTAAATCGTTATCAAAGTCAACCCCCTTCAAACCGGCCTCTCGCAGACGTTGGCCCAGAAGGTCATAAAAATCAAGCCCAGAGGTTAAGGCATCGGCGATAACTCCTTCCTTAAAAACTTCTAAATATTTATCAGTAAAAAACTTAAAACCTGAGACGGCCAATTCTGGCTCTTCTTTGCGCAATAACATTAGTTTCTCTAAGGCCGAACGCTCTAAACGAGAAACGTCCGGAGAAAAACTTAACTGCCCTTTTAAACTATCCTTAGTGCGCAACAACAATTCATTCCAAATATCGGCGACAAATTCCTGGCCCTTAGCTCGAGATTCTTTAAATTTACCAACAGCCATAGTCGCCAAACTACCAGCACCTTTTTCATAGATGTTAGTTAAGTACTCTTGGCTATTATCTGATCTTTCTTTCATATTTTTATTTAACCTCCACCTTGATGCGATCCACCAAACAGGGGGAACGTTTGATAAACTTAGGACTAAAATATAACTCAAATCCTTCTATCTCCTTAACTCCTCGCAAGTAATTCTCTACCTGAGATTGGGACAAATTAACTAATTTACGCCGGTCAATAATATTGCTCTTAGCCGAAGTTAATTGACTGGAAAAATCCACCTTAATAGAAGCAACTCCATCCTGAGAGTTATAGCCACTGAAAGTATATTGCCAACCAGCGGCATCAATCTGGCTGATAGCTTTTTCCGGAGAAAGATTTTTCTTGAGCTGAGCTTGAACGATATTCATTACATCTTGGCGCTTGAAGGATATAATGTTAATAGTATTCTTACCTTTAAGGGTAAACATATCTTTTTGATCACCAATTTTAGCATCGACCAATTCGGTCTTGATATTGGAAAGATTGGGATCATAAGCTGATTGGTCGTAGCCCTCAATAACACTATTGTTTTTCTGCACTTGCTCCACTAGGGCGTTATTAATACCTTGGCTGGAACGATCGATGTCGGCCTGACTAATATATTTAGCGACATTAGTATTATAACTGAAGGCTTCGTGGCTTTCGGCATAAATTAAAGACTGTAAATTAGCCCTTAAACCGGGAATAGTGAACCGGGCCGGAGCGATAGCCATATCAGCTCCAGGTTGGTCAGCATAGACCTCAGCCTTCATCTCAGCCCCCGGGGCGACTATAACATTCTTTTTCAAACGAAACAACTTATTATCCGGACTAAGCAAGCGGGTGGTAGCTACCAATGTCTGACTCTGATTATATTTATTATAAATCGTTACTTGTCCCACTGCAGCGGCACTCTCCGGTTTCTCGCCGGTAGCTGGAAATTCAGCCTGTCCTTCCACTACTACTGGGGTAATTTGGCCAACCACTGCCCTCTCAGCTCCATCAGGCAAAGTTCCTAAAGTATAGACATCAATTACTAAAGAATCACTAACCACTTCCCGGCCAGGATGAACCACAATAGTTAATTTGACCATGGTAAAATACAGCACGACCAAAACTAAAATAACGGTTAAGATTAAAAACCGCTTGACCATTCGGCGATAAATACCAAAAGAACGACCCTTAATATCCAACTCTTCAGCAACCGCTTTTTCTGGATTATTAATCTGCCGCGACATCATTTGAAAAAACTGTCGCCGAGAATCAAATTCATCGCCGGGGCGAGAAACACTCGGCAAGTCAGCGGCGATCTTGGTCGCCTTAAAACGTCCGGCCGAAGCCTTGGTTGTTTTTTTGGGAGTGGCAGGCATAAAAATAAGTTTAAAATGAGTGATAAATTGAACTAATTACATTATAGCACTTTTTTAAACAAAAACGCTAGACTGTCAAATGGAGGTTGCCATTGAAGCGATCGGTTAAATCATTGGCGAGTGCTTGATCGGGATTAACCCTAAAAGCAGTTTTCAATAAATGACCGTCTCCGCCATTGATTACCTCAAAATAAACCACACTATCGCCTGAGTGACGTAATAAAATTTCTCGCAAATCACTTAACTCCTGAGGATCAAATTCACGTTTGAAAATTATTTTTACTTCTGGTTCAGTTTTAATCTTCTGGGGTTCAGGATTATGAGCGTAACCATTTTCTCCCTGGCGATTAAACCGCCAACGATTATTACCATTTCCAAGTTTAGATTTAAAACCGTCAAGAGCCACAGATAAATTATCCCCTTCCAGCAAAACCGCCTTGTCAACTAAAAATTTGACGTCTTGATCTTTGTCAGAAACCCGACCGCTGACCAAGATGGGCTTACCATCCTGCCAGATGTTGATAGTCTCCTGCAATAGTTTAGGGAAAACCAAAAGTTCGACATTACTAACGGCGTCTTCGATTTTGACAAACATCATGCTTTGATTATTACGAGTAATAATCTTCTTGACTGACGAAATTATACCAGCCGTGGCTACAGCCGCTTCTTGTCTCTTTTCTCGCAACTCACTAATGGGACAAATCAAATCCTTAACCAGCGCCTGATAGCTATTAAAAGGATGCTCGGTGATATAAAGACCTAACAATTCTTTTTCCCATTGCAATCGCTCTTTATCAGCAATCTCCTTAGCCGGCAATAGCTTAGGGCGGGTAGAAAGATATAAATCAGGGCTATCACCGAATAAACTGTTCTGCCGACTATTCTTGACCTGGCTTTGTTCTTTGTTAAAATTCAAGAACAACTCCAAATTAGCCAATAATTGTTGTCTTTCGCCATAACGATCCAGGCCACCGCTCTTAATCAAGCTCTCCAATGATTTTTTGTTCAAATCCCTGTCGGTAATTCTTTCTAAAAAATTAAAAATGTCGACATAAAAACCGTTAGCTTTGCGTTCGGCAATGATTTCATCGGCAATGTGCTCACCTACGTTTTTGACAGCCTTCAAACCGAAACGAATAGTATCAATTGCTTCCCCTTTTTGCGCCGGGGTGTCACTCTTGGTGCCGCTAGTAACTACTGTAAAGGAACCAAAGGATTCATTGATATCCGGCGGCATGATCTTGATTCCCATTTTGCGACATTCATCTATTTCAATAGCAATCCGATCGGTATCATTCTGATCAGAACTCAAAAGCGCTGCCATAAATTCCGCCGGATAATGCGCCTTGAGATAGGCGGTTTGATAACCAATCAAAGCATAGCAAGCAGCATGGCTGCGATTAAAACCATAGCCGGCGAAAGGCTCAATGAAGGAAAATATCTTTTGAGCTAATTCCAGCGACAAGCCATTATCAACACAGCCACTAATAAATTTCTCTTTTTGTTCAGCTAAAAGTGCTGGAATTTTTTTGCCCATGGCCTTGCGTAAAGTGTCAGCCTCACCTCGAGAAAAACCAGCTACTTCCTGAGAAATTTGCATGACCTGCTCCTGGTAAATAGCCACGCCATAAGTTTTTTCTAAAATCGGTTTTAAACTCGGATGCAAATAAGTCATTTGCCTTTGATGCTTGCCCTCAATATAATTAGGAATCCATTCCATTGGTCCCGGACGATACAAGGCCACCATAGCGATGATATCCTCAAATTCGGTCGGCTTTAACTCTCGCAGATATTTCTTCATACCCGAAGATTCAAACTGAAAGACTCCGGTAGTCTCTCCGCGCTGGAACAAACGATAAGCTTCTTTGTCGTTTAGCGGGATAGTATCAATATCAAGTTCCAGTCCTCTGGTATTTTTGACGATCCTTAAAGTTGATTCGATGATAGTCAAATTCTTGAGGCCCAAAAAATCTATTTTTAAAAGCCCCAGATCTTCAATTGGATGCAAGGAATATTGAGAAACTATATTACGATCCGAAGAAGAAGCGTATTGAATCGGCACATGATCAGTTAAGGGATTTTTGGTAATAATCACGCCGCAAGCGTGAACCGAAGCGTGTCGAGCTACCCCTTCTAATATCTGGGCGTAATCTAAAACCCTCTTAGCTTCCGAGTCTTTCTCATAGACTTCTTTCAACTCTGGTATTTCCTTGATAGCTTCGGGCAGATGATAATTCATGGGGATCATCTTGGCTAAGCGATCACAGAATTCATATGGTTCATTTAATACCCGGCCCACATCGCGAACTGCCGCTCGGGCCGCCATGGTTCCGAAAGTAATAATCTGAGCCACATGATCAGCGCCATATTTACTCTCGACGTAACGGATAACTTCATCTCGACGCAGATCAGCAAAATCCATATCAATATCAGGCATAGAAATTCTGTCCGGATTCAAGAAACGCTCGAATAATAATTCATAACGTAGAGGGTCCAAATTAGTAATTCCAGTCAAGTAGCAAACCAAGGAGCCGGCGGCACTACCGCGACCAGGGCCAACCACAATCTTTTTGTCCTTAGCCCAGTTAACAAAGTCAGACACGATTAAAAAGTATGACGGCCAGCCCATTTTAGCAATAACCTCTAGTTCATAATCCAAGCGTTCTCTGATTTGAACTTCATTTTTTGGCTTATCACCATAGCGCTTAACTATTCCCTGCTCACATAAATGACGTAAATAAGAATTGCCGTCGAAACCATCGGGCACCTCAAAATACGGCAGCTGTACCTTGCCTAATTCTAGTTCGACGTTACATCGTTCAGCGATTTTTAAAGTGTTAGCAATCGCTTCTGGAGTATTGGCAAAAGCCTGGATCATATCAGCATTACTCCTGAAAGAATAATCGCCGGAGCCAATCATTTTCATCCGGTCGGTGTCCTCTAGTTTCTTCTTATTTTGCAAACACAGCAAAATGTCCTGAGCCTCCTCATCAGAACGATTGAGATAATGGACGTCGTTAGTGGCTAAAAGCGGCGCACCAGTTTGACGCGACAATTCAATTAATCCTTGGTTAACCTCGCTCTGTCCTTCTAACTCCGGGTGGTCCATAATTTCTAAAAAGAAATTATCCGCTCCGAATAAATCTTGGTACTGCTTAATCCTGTCTTTAGCCTTATCAAGCTTCTTGGCTGATATCAATCGAGGGATTTCCCCGGCCAAACAGGCCGAACAAGCGATCAGGCCCTCATGATGTTTTTCCAGCAGGTCCCAGTCAATCCGCGGCTTGTAGTAGTAGCCCTCCAAATGAGCCGCTGATACTAATTTAATTAAATTCTGATACCCCTGATTATTCTCCGCCAAAAGCACAAGATGAAAATTGCGGGCATCCTCCTTAGTATTTTTGTCAAAACGAGAGTTAGGGGCTAAATAAGTTTCCACACCAATGATCGGCTTGATTCCGGCCTTGGTACACTTTTCATAAAATTCAACCACGCCATACATAGAACCGTGGTCAGTAATGGCCACGGCGGGCGATCCCTGTTCCTTGACTTTGACAATTAGATCGTCAATTTTGGTCAATCCGTCTAGCAAGGAATAGTGCGTATGGTTGTGCAGATGCACGAATGACATAAATTAAGTAATATGTTTCATAATTTCCCTTAACTCAGAATCATCGGAAAAATTAATAACTATCTGGCCACCTTTAGCGCCCCGCTTGATACTAGCCTTTGTGCCAAAAAAAGTTTGCAGTCGACTAACCAAAGCTTCATCCTGGTGGCGGCTATCAGATTTTTTAGACTGCAAGCGACGGATAATAGTATCAGTGTCGGCTACTGACAAATTCTGGTGAAGTATTTTCTTAAAAACTACCAATTGCTTAGTTTCTGATTCTAGGCTCAATAGATATTTAGCATGAGCTTCACTGATTTTCTTCTCCGCAATCGCTTTTTGAATCTCGGCCGGAAGCGATAACAAACGCAAACTGTTAGCCACGCTGGAACGAGCTCGACCCACTCTCTGAGCTACTGACTCTTGGGTTAAATTAAACTCATTAAGTAGCTGATTATAGGCCACAGCGGCTTCAATCGGATTCAAGTTCTCGCGTTGTAAGTTTTCAATCAATGCCAACTCCAACTTCTCCTGGCTACCAGCACTACGGATGATCACCGGGATCTCTTTCAATCCCAAAAGCTTGGCGCTACGCCAACGTCTTTCCCCGGCGATTAACTCATAACTATCGCCATCTCGAGTAACTACTAAGGGCTGAATGATGCCATGCGCCTTAATGGAAGACATCAAATCATTTAAATTCTGGTCATTAAAATCGCGTCGAGGCTGATAAGGGTTAGCCTTTATCTTGTCCGGAGAAATATAACTGACTTGTTGTCGGCCAAAAAGTTGTAGGGTATCATTGCCGCCAATATCAAAATCAGCGTAATTATTAGAAATTTTTTTAGGAATCAACGAAGAAAGTCCGCGGCCCAATCCTTGAGGCATAATATTATAATTAAATAATTATTTTTCTAAAGCTATCACTTCCCTAGCTAAAGCTTCATAGGCCTTAGCCCCGGCTGACTTGGGGTCATACTGCAAGATAGTTCGGCCATAGCTAGGAGCTTCAGCTAAGCGAACACTGCGAGGGATTACTGCTTCAAAAAGACGGTTAGGGAAATATTGATGCAACTCACTCTTAACTAATTCAGACAAACGATTGCGGCGATCATACATGGTAATAACCGCCCCCAAAATACCCAAAGACGGTTTTAAATTATTCTGAATCAGAAAGATAGTTTCCAATAACTGACTCAAGCCTTCGAGGGCATAATATTCACTCTGAATCGGAATCAATATCTGATCAGCGGCCACCAAACTATTAATCGTCAATAATCCTAGGGACGGCGGACCGTCAATGATGATATAATCATAATCAGCTCGAACTGATTCCAATATCCTCATTAAACGGAACTCCCGATCTTCAATACTAATTAGCTCGACTGAGGCACCGGCCAGGGCTAAAGTAGCTGGAGCTAAATAATAATTATTTTCCAAAGTTCTCTTGATCACTTGACCGATCTCCACCTTGCCAATCAAGGCATCATAGACTCCCTGTTCCAGTTTTCGGTGATCCACCCCCAGGCCGGAAGTAGCGTTGGCTTGGGGATCAACATCAACCAGGAGCACTTGTTTGCCAAAATGAGCTAAATAAGCCCCCAAATTAATGGCGGTTGTCGTTTTTCCAACTCCTCCTTTTTGATTAACTACCGAAATAATCTTTCCCATGAAAATAGGATAAAAAAATGATAAATTAGAGGTACCAACCTCCTAAAAAAATCATCTTCATTATAACCTATTTATTTTTCTTTGACAATCCATAAAAAATGCCATATACTAGGATTTAGTTTGAAAATTATGTGCTTTAGCCGCGGTGGCGGAATTGGTAGACGCGCACGACTCAAACTCGTGTGGTAGCGATACCATGAGGGTTCGATTCCCTCTCGCGGCACAAAAATGAACCTCCACGCCCTTACGGACGTGGTATCCAGGGCTTACGCCCAAAAAAA
>CAZFEF010000013.1:0-22085 GCA_964517555.1 uncultured Gammaproteobacteria bacterium | reverse complement strand
CTCGCTTCTCGCCCCAACTACACACGGGGTTTCCTGGTAAGGTATTTAAAAAGCCCAACTCCGTGAAGTTGGGCTTTTTTTATTGGCAGGGAAACTTAGCTCCCTACTTTTCGCAGATGAAAACCTTGCGATCTTCACCTTCGATGTTGAAAGTTTTTACTGTTTTAAACCCAGTCGGCGCGATTTTCTGCACCGTCATGAATTTTACCTTTTCGGGGTCGCGAGCCGGTTCGGTGGCCAGATAGACGAAACAGTCCACGATGGTCTGACGACCTTTTTCGTTCTTCTTTTCCTGAATCCTGACTTCTGCTCTGACCTTGCGGCCAAGCGGCATATTGTCTTCGTCGGTGATCATGAATGAGGGAAAGCCGGTTTTATCCGGTTTGGCGTAATAATTCAGAACCAGGCTAGCGGCACCCTTGGTCTGAAAAATGTTGGCCAAGGACCAGCGCGGAGCGATGTACACAATCTGATGAGATGTGTCTCCCTTAGGATTCGGGGTCAGCATGTAAACTTCGCCCTTTGGAGAGGCAAATTGCAGTGTGGGCAGGTAAATATCGCAATCACCCTCCCAAAGAAGTTTGTACTTAGAGTCAACTATGCACAACTCTTTTTCTTCCTCTTTCCCATCGCGGCGAGTAAATTTAAAGATGTAGTGCCCCGGCTTGCCATTATTGGAAATCTTTTCGAAGCTGACATAATCACCCAGAACTGCGCATTTTTCAGCCTTGTCCATTTTTTTCTGTACAGAGGTTTGCTCTTTCATTTTATATACGGTTTTTAATTGTTAATATACGATTTAGTAACTAGTTATAATAGCATTTTTAGCTAATTTTGTCAATAACCAGCAAAAGAGGGTTAAATACGGGCCTTTTTGTCTTATAGCTTCTTAAAATTGACTGTGCTAGACTATTAGCCATGAAACACTTTCGACGCAAAATACTAATAGTTTTAGCTATATTCTTGGCTGTTTTAGTATATTGGATGTTAAAAGCCGAGGCGAACGGACTAAGGGTTTATGTCTTTACCGTTGGCCAAGGAGACGCCATATTTATTGAAACCCCAAGCAAAAAACAAATCTTAATTGACGGTGGCCCTAATCAAAAAATATTAGAAAAACTAGGAGGGGTAATGGATCTAGACGACACCTCTATAGACTTAATGATCCTAACCCACCCCCATGACGATCATTTGGCCGGATTAATCCCGGTAATGGAGAGATACCGAATTGGAAAATTTATCTATAATGGCACTCAATCCGCTAATAAAAACTATGGCCATCTTTTAAATTTGGCTAAAGATAAACAAATTATCACTGAAATAAACCAGGGAGTGAGCACTATCAAACTAGAAGAAAACTGCTACTTAAAAATAATCTATCCACTGGAAAATATTAGTGGCCAAAAATTAAAAAAAATAAACGACGGCTCGATAGTCACCAAACTTGATTGTCTGGGCCACAGCTTTTTGTTTATGGGCGACCTAGAAAAGAAAGGCGAAAGCGAACTCCTGCTCACTGATATTGATCTCAAAGCTGAGGTGATTAAATTAGGACATCATGGCTCTGACACTTCTTCCAGCATCGGTTTCTTGGAAAATGTTGATCCAAAGCTAGCCATAATTTCAGTAGGTGCTGGCAATTCATACAATTTACCCAGCACCTCAACCTTAAAATCTCTGCAAGATATCGGAATTAGCTATTGGCGCACCGATCAAGAGGGCGATTTCTTCATGTTAGTGAAAAATGGTCAAAAAACACAAAAAAACCAATAAAAAGCTAGATATTTGAAGGGGCGGAAACTGTGGATATTCTGTGTATTGACAATTCTTTTTTGATATGGTATATTATTAAATCACAAAACATCAAGACCTCTTAGACGGGGTCGGAACGACAAGCATGGGATCGCCTCTCTCGGTTTTAGGGCTCCGGCTCACGAATTCGAAAGAGACGACTTTCTTTCCTATCCCGTCCAAGCGGTTTTTTTATACCAAAAAACACCAATCAGCATGATTGGTGTTTTTTAATATAGCTATTCGGTAGTAGTAGAAACAGTGGAAGAGGAGCTGGAAGAATTGTTCGGAGTCGAAGACGCTGTTGAAGAGGCCACCTCCCCCACCAAACAAACCTCTTGCCAAGGAACATAGTGGGAAGTGAAACGCTTGTCCTTTATTTCTTCTTTGTCAGTCCCAGGATTATAGATTACTTGGTAGTCAAAATAAGCATCAGCGCCATTATGGGCCTTCTCGGTACACTTCTTCTCTCCCGGCTTAAGATCAGGACTAGAGATAAATTTGATCGGCGCCGGCTTAACTATATTATAAACAGTCGGGGTGGAAACTTTGACCCGACGACCGTCCTTGGCTCCCCAAAAATCAAAATACAGATCATTGCCCTCGATTCTAAACTGAATGAGAATATAATTAGGGGTATCATTTAGGAAGCGAACGTCGGGTTGAGGGATGTAAATAGCGGCGTCCATGCCAGCCGGCTCGTAATAACTGACTCGATAGGAATGGTTGCGACGAGCGGTAATAGGTAGTCCTGATTGCAAGGCGGCGCGGAATAAAGTAGTGCCGACCTGGCAAAGGCCGCCGCCATATTCCGGAATAGTCCGATTATCCTTAATAACCAACTCCGGCAGATACCCCGCCTCTTTATCAACATTGCCCAGGGCCTTGGCTAAAGAAAATTCTTCACCTGGCTTAATCAATAAACCATTAACCGCCGTAGCCCCTACCCGAATATTATGACGACGATTATTAGGAGAGCCGGCAAAGTTAGAATGGCCAGTACCGATAAGCTCTTTAATTCCCAAGCTGTCAGGCTGGGCAGTATCGTCGGCGATAACCTTAACCACTAAATCAACATTTTTTTGTTTTTGTTCCAAAGTTTTTAAAATAGCTTGGGCACTAGCGGAAACGTCAAGCTGACGACCATCGGCACTGGTTTGAAAGTTGGCCACCCGAGAGCCACGCATCTCAAACTTTGCCGGGCTAGGCTCACGATCAACCAAGGGGCTAACCTTTTCAGTCAGCCACCGTTCAATACGCGCCTGGTCAAAACCAACTGTGATTCGTCCAAAGCTGACAGGAATATAATTTACAAAACGAGCTAAGTCGGCCTTCTCAATTTTAATAATTAAAGGGGAGCTGGAAGCCGGGTTTTGATCTTTAATTTCTAGGGGGGCTAAATTAACCAACTCTTCAACGCCTTCCGGGCCAGGAACGTCAGCTAATTTTATTTCTGGCTCGACACTGCTCGCGATTAACACTATCTCTTGATAGCGACCAGAATCTATTTGCTCTCGTAGCTGAGAAATAGCGGCATCATAATCAATTTGCCAGCCTGCTTGCTCGCTGGTAGTCTTAACATCTAATGATCCGTCAGCCTTGATTCCGATTTCTAGTTCAGCATTTTTGAGTGCCTTCTCCTGCGAACCAAACTTATCTTTCAAAATAGATAGTAGGCGCTGATTATCTAATTCATATTGCCAAGAAATATCTTTAGAGAAAACAAGAGAGCGCCAAGAGTCAAACCAATCAATGGCAAAATTATTACTCCGTCCCACATTCCAAGCCTTAGCGGCTGTCGCTTCAACGTCGACCTCTACCAAGGGGCGAGCGGCATCAATACTGGTCGCTTGTCCTAACTGTGGACTTACAACTAAGCTTTGGTCGTTATAACGAAAAGACCAATCACGCGCTAATAATTTTTTGGACTGATCAGAGACGGTTATTGCGAGCCCAGCCTCATCTTGGCCGCTTAATCTTTGCCCCTCCAGCTTGATATTGGGATAGACGCGACCATCATAGGAAGCGGCCAATACTAAATAGCCGACCACTAAAATGGCGGCTAATGACAGCAAGATGCTCCAGGTAAATAACAGGGTTCGGGGGCCAAAAAAACGTTTCATATAATTAGAGATGCAATATCTCGTTTAAAATTTCTTGGGCTAGCTCTTTATTATCCATTGCCAGATCCCGGTTTTCATTAACAGAAATCAAAACCTGGTCACCAATGATAGCCTTGGCTGAAAAAAATTTTCGAGGTAATAATAATCGTTGGCCATCGGAATCGACAAGATAGGCCTGATTATCGTCTAAAGATTCAATTTGAAAACGGCGAGTCATAGTTAGTCTTTGACCTTAACGGTAATATTATTCTCTGCCCCCAGTTTGTGCAAGGTGATGGTTAAAACACCATTCTCTAACACGGCATCAATTTTTTTGGATTCTACCTCTACTGGCAGCACCAAAGAACGGGAAAAGGAGCCCCAATAACATTCCTTAGTTAAATATTGGCCCGCGTCGACCATCTTGTCTGGCTCTCTCCTGCCTCGAATAGTTAACAAATCATGGTCTAAGGATATATCCAAATCTTGAGGCTTGACTCCGGCCATGGCCGCTTTAATAATAACCTGTTTATCGGTTTGAAAAACATCAACCAAGAGTTGTCCTTCGGCTAAGTCTTCCGGAAGCCACTTTTCGTCCCACAGATTATCATTTTCAGGGCTGGCTGGTTGAGCTTTCTTTTTAAACCAAGATGCTAACATATAAGATGATAGTTATAATTGTAACGACTGATCTAAAAAAATTTTAAGCGCCTCCAAGTCCTTCTTGTCCGGATCATAATGATAAGACTTTATGCCCACGGACCTGGCACTCTCTACGGCCGATAAATTATGCTCAAAATAAACAACCTCCTCAGCCCGCAAACCATAGTGAGTTAATAGCGACCGAAAATAAGCAGGGTCTGTCTTATCAGGATTATGCTTTAGAGTAAATAGTTCGTAAGGTAAATTCTCCAGCCCAAATGGCTTTAGCTGCTGATCGTCGGCATTGCTTAATATTATTTTCGGTTGAGGATACTTTTCCAACAAATCTTGCATTTCCTTAAAGACACCCTGCCCTTCGATCACGAAAGTGTCAACTGCATCGACTAAAATAGTTTTTGTTTTTGCTTCCGATGAGTCCATGGAATTTTGGTCTTAAAGTGGGCCCGGCCTGACTCGAACAGGCGACCTTTACGATGTCAACGTAACGCTCTAACCAACTGAGCTACGAGCCCGAAAATATCGATTTTCAAAGGAAATCGCTTTTATTATAACAGAAGGCAATTTATTCAGCAAGTGGCTAAAAATGGCTAAGAATACCGTCTTTACAAACCAATAGCGGTGTGCTAATGTAGAGGAGTCAGAAATTAATAACTAACAACTGTTTTTAGGAAAATTGCTCCATATCCGGTAGTTTTTACCCTTCCAAACTTTATCTCTTAGCATAACAATTTGAATCTTGGCGACCTGAAGCTTTCTTTTGGATTGTCGCAAAATTCAATCTCTTCCTAAAACAGGCCATACTTTAATATGACTTATTTAATTTACGCCGCTTGTCTCATCGGCGGTTTCCTGATCGGTTATTTCCTTTACCGCCAGATCGCCTCTTCCCATGTCAACAATGCTTCAGCCAAGGCCGAAAAGATCCTGTCCGAAGCTCGGGGAAAACAGAAAAAAGCCGAATTAGAAGCCCAGGAAAAAGCCTTAAAAATCATTGCCGAAGCTAAACACGAAGAAGCTAGCCGCCGCAAAGAAATCAACTCCCTACAAAGCCGCTTAGAACAACGTGAAAACGCTTTTTCTCAAAAACTGCTAGACCTACAGGACAAACAACAAAAACTATACGACAAAGTTAACGAAGTTCAAGAAATAAAAGAAAAAATAAAAGAGATCCGAGAAGAGCAATTAGCCAAATTAGAAAAAATTGCCCAACTGAACAAAGAGGAGGCAAAAGAAGTACTACTTAAAAACGTCGAAGACCAATACGGTCAAGATTTGTTAATCAGAATTAAGAAGTTAGAAGATGACAATGATGATACTCTCGATGAAAGAGCTAAAAACCTCTTGGCTAATGCCATGCAAAGGTTAGTTTCTTCTTATACCCCGGAACTAACCACTACTACCGTTGATTTACCCAGCGATGAAATGAAGGGCAGAATTATCGGTCGCGAAGGACGCAATATCAAATCCATTGAGCAGATGACTGGCGTGGAAATAATCGTTGATGATACCCCCAACGCTATCACTATTTCCGGTTTCTCTCTGATTCGTCGCCATATTGCTAAAAAAACCTTAGACTACTTAATAAAAGATGGTCGGATTCACCCGACTAAGATTGAAGAAGCTGTGGAGACTGCCAAGAAAGAAATTGCCATTGATATTAAGAAAGCCGGAGAAGAGGCGATGTATGAAGTCGGTGTCACTGGCTTTGATCCGAAATTAGTTTCTATCTTGGGTCGCCTAAAATACCGCACCAGCTATGGCCAGAACGCTTTGCGTCATTCAATTGAGGTGGCTCACTTGTCGGCTATGTTAGCCGAAGAATTAGGGGCTGACGTTACCGTAGCCAAAAAGAGCGGCCTACTGCATGATATCGGCAAAGCAGTTGATCATGAAATTCAAGGCAATCATACAGAAATCGGCCGTGACATTGCTAAAAAATTCAATTTGGCCGCCGAGCTTATTCCGGCTATCGAAACTCATCACGACGACCATCCTTCTTCTCTGTCCGCCATCATTGTCAAAGTAGCTGATGCAATCTCCGCTTCCCGTCCTGGAGCCAGAAGCGATACTAGAGAAAATTATTTACAAAGATTGGAAGAATTAGAAAAAATCGCTAACTCTTTTGAGGGGGTTGAAAAAACCTATGCTATTCAGGCCGGTCGCGAAGTAAGAGTCTTTGTCCAACCAGAAGCCATTGACGACCTAAAAGCTAAGCGTCTAGCTGGCGATATTGCCAAAAAGATAGAAGAAGAGTTAAAATACCCAGGGGAAATCAAGGTTAATGTCATCCGCGAGATGAGGGTTACCGAATACGCCCGCTAAAATTGCTAAAACATTAAATTATTGATACTATGAACAAAGCCAAATTAATCGAAGTCCTAGCTGATAAGGTAAACCGACAAGCTAAAAAAGACGAAGAGCATATCAACAAAAAGATAGCCGAGAGAATGGTCGATGTCTTAACTGACACTATTACCGATGAATTGAAGCATAACCGCGAAGTAACGATTACTGGCTTTGGCACCTTTGAGGCCATGGTTCGCTATGCCCGTGGCGGCGTTAACCCTCGTAATCCCAAAGAAAGAATTACCATTCCCGCAGTTAAAGTGGCAAAATTCCGTACCGGCAAGAATCTTAAAGATGCTTTAAAGACTAAATAGCACCCGTAGCTCAACTGGATAGAGCGCCTGGCTTCGGACCAGGAGGTTGTGGGTTCAAGCCCTGCCGGGTGCACGGATGATAGGGCTGGGTAGCTCAGTTGGTTAGAGCGTGGCACTCATAACGCCAAGGTCGAGAGTTCAAGCCTCTCCCCAGCCACAAAAAAATAGGCCGCGCTGTTAGCTCAGCTGGTAGAGCAGCTCCCTCTTAAGGAGAAGGTCGAAGGTTCGAATCCTTCACGGCGCACAAAGCAAAAAACAGGTTTAACGACCTGTTTTTTGTTATCGCAAAATTAAAAAAAGCAAACCTACGAAGTTTGCCTTTTCGTTCAACGACCATTAATTGTCGCCGAAAACTTTTACCCACGCTTTAATGATAGCGATAAATTGCTCAATTTGCTGATTGCTCATTCGCGAAAATCTTCCGCACAGCACTGGCACCTCAACTGTCCCTTGTTCCGAATCCTCAACCAGAAAAATCCCTTTCAGATTTTTGTTAGCATAGAAAAGCCAAATTGGTTTCTGGGGATCAGGATCGCAATAATAGACGTAGATCAAACCTGAAACATACCCCCAATCACGTTTAATGTATTTGTTGCAACCAAAGCCAAAAAGGATTTCCGGACCTAAAGAATCGGCCAAAAAAAGATAGTTTGGCGAGAGGCCGGTTGGCACCGGTTTCAGACATTGATCAGCGGAAATACAAAATTCCCGGGATGCTCTATGAGCTCGGATAATAACTTTCTTGTTGCTCTTCAAGAAAGACACTAAGTCGGTGGCCTCCTGGGCCGAAGTCGCCAAGACAGCCGCCAACAACAAAGTGCTAAGAAACAATTTTTTCATTATTTTTTCTGATTAGGTTAAAGAACGATTAAGCCAAGAATCTAATCTTAGCACCAGAAATTGCGGTTGTAAAGACGGGCAATTGACAAATATTATTATCTGTTATACTATAAAAATCCTTATACTGTTCATTGTATAAACCCCAAAAAATTAAATTGGAATGAAAAAATCACTGTTATTCGCCTGCCTGATCTGGCTACCCCTTCTGGCCGCCAGTCAAACTATCTGGGATACCTTAGAAACCCAGGGTACAAAACTACTCCACGCCTGCCTCCTAAGAGAATCTATCCCCTGGGAGGGTGAGACCAACTGCCTCCAAAAGACATGGGAAAAGAAATTCAAGGGAAAGATGTACTTCCGCTTTGAACCAATCTTGGATGACGAAAGACAATTCCGCATTCACCTGGTTTTTAAAGGACGGAAAGTAAAAATGATTTCCATCTCCTCCCAAAAGGATATCATTGTCTTCTGCCCCGAAGTCAGCTCTCAGGTGTTAGAAAATAACGACACCGGCGGATTCGTGATATCGGAATACTTGGAAAAATTTGCTCCGGCCACGAAAACCAACGCCATGATGTTTTGGAGTCGAACTAAACTCTTAGTGCAGTCGCTGCTAAGAAAGGACCCGGAGGAAAAAGAAACTTTCAGTCGCTTTAAATAGCGACCAACAAAAAAGGGCATGTCCAGCATGCCCTTTTTAATTTACTAAATCGATCTGCTATTTATTGTCTTCAGCGTCTTTAGCTGATACTTCTTTTAAGACAGCCTCTCTGATCTGAGCAATAATTTTGGGGTTATCTTTGAGGAACTGCTTGACATTTTCCCGGCCAGTGCCCAATTTAATTTCATTATAGGTATAGGTAGCCCCTGATTTTTTGAGAACATTATAATTAACCCCACAATCCAATATATCTCCAGCTACAGAAATACCTTCGTTATACATAATATCAAACTCAGCCACTTTAAACGGTGCGGCCACTTTATTTTTAACTATTTTAGCCTTAACCTGATTGCCAATAATTTTGTCGCCTTGTTTAATCTGGGCAGTGCGACGAACTTCGACTCTGACCGAGCAATAAAACTTTAAGGCATTGCCGCCAGTAGTGGTTTCTGGGTTGCCAAAAAAAACACCAATCTTATTTCTAATCTGATTGATAAAGATAACAATAGTTTTGGTCTTGGAAACGATACCAGTCAATTTCCTTAAAGCCTGACTCATCAAACGAGCCTGTAAGCCCATGTGCTGATCACCCATGTCGCCTTCAATTTCTTTCTGCGGTACTAAGGCGGCCACACTGTCGACCACGATAACATCAACAGCGTTGGAACGAACTAGGGTCTCCACAATTTCTAAGGCCTGCTCGCCGGTATCTGGCTGAGAAATTAACATCTCCTTGATGTTAACCCCGATTTTCTGAGCGTAATCAGGGTCCAAGGCATGTTCGGCATCAACGAAAGCGGCAATACCACCTAATTTCTGAACTTCAGCAACAATGTGTTGAGCTAAAGTAGTTTTACCAGAAGATTCTGGGCCAAAAATCTCAATGATGCGCCCCCGAGGTACACCGCCGATACCAAAAGCAATATCCAAAGACAAACAACCAGTAGAGACGGCATCAATATGAGTTTTGCGAACATCACCAAATTTCATGATCGCTCCTTCGCCAAACTTGTCCTTGATGTGATTGATAGCAGTCAGGGCCGCTTCGTCTCGACCTGAGTTGCTAATCTTTTTTTCGGACTCGTGCTTATTCTTTTCTTTACTCATAAAACTTATACCTCACAATTCTGAAATTAATTCCAAGAATTTTAAGGCCAATTAAATATTAATAAAATAATAATACCTCATCGATCATTAACCTCAACTCAAAAAACTATAAAATCGCGCTGAAGATTAATTGATAATACAATTACCATCATCGTCTAAAGCCGAGGTAGTGGTACCATTGCAACAGGAAGGAGCTAGTTGAGTAGCCGAACAAGTAGCACTAGCGCTAGGTTTAAAGCAATTCTGATAAATATCCCGAACTCCACTACCGGCCTGAGAATTATACCCCACCGCTTCGGCTAACATAACATGATTAATTCTAACCTTAGTATAATCCATTTCACCATCCTGAGGGCTATTATCAATATTATCGCCAGTTATCCAATAACCCGGAGCTGGTCCGTCTTTAGTGGTTAGACCGAAAAAATGATGTTCAACGGTAGTGGTCCCCATTTGGATTCCTTCAACACCGCTTCGCAGAGAACTATTCATCAGCAAAGAACCAAAATCAATAGTCACTGGGTCAATTAAACTACTGCTATTGCCATTGATGGCCGGAGTGATGCTTGAAATCTTGGGCGGATCAGTGGCCACTTGATTGTTAATATAGAAAGACCAACGATGGTTGTCTTTATAGGTCGCGTTAGGGTTGTTTTGATCATAAAAATATTTTACTCCACCAACTACTATCGGGCCATCGGCATAAGTATCACGATTACCATCAAAAGAATTCATGGCCGCATCCATAATACCAGAAGCAGTTGGACTAACAGCGGCTGGATAATTGTGATTACCACTATCTTGGCAAGTTTTATGTCCCAAGAAAGTATTATTAACACAAGTACTATAGGGAGCTTTGGCGGCGCAATCTACGTCAGTGTCGCAAGTGCCAAGATCAGCGGCCATAATTTCAACTTTAACATTAGAGTTAGCTGGTAAACAATAAATCTTTTCGCCGCAACCATTCATACCGCATTCACGCTTAGATTTAAATTCAACCGTCTTATAGCCATTGGAAACCTTGAAAGTACCGTCCAAATAATTACCAACGCACTTACTACTCTCGCATTTGAAAGACAAGCAAGCATTATCACTAATACAAGTAGCGCCGTTAGCCAGAGAACCGGCCTGAGCGTTAACCACTCGCAAACTATCTTTTAATTGGTCGGCCGTACCAGAAACAGACATCGGATTAAGCGCCTCATCAAAATTAATTTGGATGACCGAATTCATCGGTTTGTCCGCCGGCTCATTAACGGTAAATGTCACCTGCTGATTAGCACCGCCGGACATAGACCCGATCTCAAAAGTCTGAGTATTGTTAGTATCAACCACGATATCATTACCAACAGTGCCGGCATTCCGAGCTCGCAAATCTATCCGGCTTGGATTATTGATATTAATAGTAGGCTCAACGGCACTACCGCTAATTGCTGCCTGAGTGCTTGATGCCTGCTGAGGTAAGCCAGCAACACTTTTAATATTAAAACCATTGGAGTTGCCGCTAATAAAAGTATAGGTATCACCGGCAATAGTAATCGTATCAGCTATCTTCTCAGGAGAAACAGTTACTATCCAGGAGTTACCTGGATCTTTGTCATCTTCGGTATCTAAAGTCAAAGTAAAATATCCAGGGAAATTAACGTCCTTGCCAACGAAATCAGCCATCCCCAAGGAATTACCGCCAGAAGATAATTGAGCTCGAACAGCACCGGTACCAACGACAGTAACCACAAAGGTAGTAGCCGAACCATTATAACCGTTCTCAGCCACGGCCGTAGCGTTGCTATAGTTACCGCCGCCATTCTTAGCGACTGAAACGATACTGGCCGGAGCATATACTTGAGGTTGTTGCTTCACTCGAATGTGACCAGTGGCAAAAGCCCAATTAGTACTGGTAGAAGCTTGATCGCGAGCATTATCCGGAGCCGGAAAGACACCACCAGACTTCACTTGCGGCGGAGTTAAATCTAAACGGTTGCTAACCTCAAATTGCCAACGGAAATAATCAGTAGAGCAAGTATCAAACAATTGTCGGCCATCGGCTTTTTTTAAATCATTAGTCAAGGAGGTGGTATACCAAGTATTAGCCGTCGGAGAACCTAAAGGAGTTTTCGGCACAATAATCAAAGTTAAGTCATCCGGCGCCATGATCATCAAATCAGAAGCACTATTCTCCGGTCCGGCATCAGTAGGATAAACCTTAATCCTCTCCGGATTAGGTATGTTGCAACTATTAGTATTATTACAAACGCACTCGCCACCATTGCCATCCACACAAACCGAAGACAGATCTAACGGCTCTTTGAAGGTAACAATAATAGACGTATTACGAGCAACATCTTTTTGATCAATCTCTGGATAGACACTGTTAATTACACAAGAGCCAATAGCACCAAACCCCAGAGCTCCACCTTTTGGTCCACCATCGCCCAAGTTATTGCCACCATTGCCAGTAGCACCTAACAAACGATTGAAAATGAAAGTAACTATGCCCCAGGAAGCCAAAATTATACCCAAACCAATCAGAGCATTGCGAAGAATCTTCTTGGCAGTGGAAATTTGCTCTTCGTTTCCATTAGAGGTCATCCATTTGAATCCGGCAAAAATTACTAAACCAACAGCAATCACGCCCAAAAACATCATAAAAATATTAACGATCCGAGCGGCAATTCTTAGTGGACTTTCTGACCCTAGCTCGATAGCACTGTTTATTTCGTTGGTTCCAACATCAACCGCCGCTAAGGCTAGAGGCGCCAGAAATAAAAATAATAAGGCCACGCCCCCGGCAATGTAAAAAAGACGTGATTTCTTTATCATTTGATTAAAAATTAATTATATAATATCTGCCCATATTATAACATAATACTGAGCAACAAAAAAGAGGCGAACAGCCTCTAAGGGGACCAAAAAACACCATTAAATTAAAACAAGCCGGGCTGAGTTTGGCGATTAATCTGACGATCGCCAGAGAAGATCTTGACTTGGCCATATTCCCCATCAAACCCCGGGCTGATAACCAGCCTTTCTTGGCGCACCCTGGCAATGCCATCAACAATAGCGGCATCAATCTCAACGGCCAATTCTTTTAAATCAACAGAAAGCAAAATATTAATTTCATTGAAAAATAATGTAATTAAACGGTCATATTCTTGTCTCACTTTCTTGGCTCCACGACTTTTAATCCCAAAAACTTCGGCAATTATTTTATCCAATCCCACTAAACGATGAAAACGTCGCGGATTCTGTTTTTCTCCTAGTTGTCGATCGGCTAGTTCCTCTAGACGATAAGCCACGCCGACAGTTAAGGGGCGGCGACATTTAGGACAAATACCTTTCAGTTTCAACGTTTCTGCCGGAGCACAGCTAAAGTCACAGGCTCGATGGCCGTCAAAGTGATACATTCCCTCCTCAGGATAGAATTCAATAGTCGCCTTGATCCTTTCTGGCTCTTGAGACAGGATCTGATAAAAATCATTATATGATTCTTCTTTCATTTCTAAAATATTAGCTTCTCGACCGATGTTCATTAAGCTATGAGCATCGGAGTTGGACAAACAGGCTAGATTATCCAAAAGCGAAACTCGGTCGTTCATTTCCGGATCGCTAGAGAGCCCAGTCTCAAAAGCAAAAATATTTTTAGTCGTATCCTCAAAGCACTCTTCTAAACTATTGAACCCTGATTTAGATCCAAAAACTGAAAACCAAGGCGTCCAAATATGGGCCGGGTAGATAATAAAACGAGGATCAACAGACAGACAAAGCTTAATAAAATCAGGGGCACTGATACCTAAAATTGGTCGACCGTCTGATTTCACATTAAATCTCAAACCCAACAGACGATTCAACTCCCTCACCGCTTCCAAGCTAGGTCCATGAACTACAATATGCAGACGCCGAGCTCGACCACCGGCTTTATAAATCAAAGCTACCTCAGTTGAAAGCAGAAACTTGATCTTAGGAAAATTACCCGAACGTAAACAATAAAAGCCAGAGTTAGGACTGGTTTCAATCAATTCTTTCTCTATAGACGAAAACCACTGGGGATGGGTAAAATCACCAGTGGCAATAAGATCAATGCCTTTTATTTGACTGTACCGAGCAATGTTCTCTAGAGTTAAATCTCGAGAACAGGCTCGAGAATAACGCGAGTGAATATGCCCGTCAAAAATCAACTGCATATTAAATCATGGCCAATTCCTCTAAATGGTTCTCAGCCGTCTCCTTGGTGATAGTTCCCTTCTCGTATAATTCGCGAATATGACGACTCATAGTAATCATACCTTCACTATAGCCAGTTTCGATCACGTTCTTGATCTGCTGTATCTTCTGTTCTCGAATTAAATTAGCGACCGCTGCATTACGAATCAATATTTCCCGAGCAACTACTCGACCGCCGCCGACTTTAGGCAACAGTTTTTGAGAAATGACCGCCGATAATACCGTGGTCAACTGAGAACGAATCTGGGTTTGCTGATAAGGAGGAAAAACGTCAATAATGCGATCGATGGTCTGAGCAGCATTAAAAGTATGCAAGGTTCCCAAAACTAAATGCCCGGTCTCGGCTAAAGTGATAGCGGCGGCAATAGTCTCTAGATCACGCATTTCGCCCACCATAATGACATTGGGGTCTTGGCGGACCACATGCTTTAATCCAGCAGCAAACGAAGTCATATCAAAACCTAATTGTCGTTGAGTAATAATACTCTTGCTTGATTCGAACAGATATTCTATCGGATCTTCAAAAGTAATAATATTATAATTATAATTCTCGTTAAGATAATTAATCATGGCAGCTAAAGTAGTGGACTTACCACAGCCAGTCGGACCAGTAACCAAAATCAACCCCTGCTGATGCCCAAGCAATTTATAAACTATAGGCGGGATACCAATCTCTTCTAAAGACGGCGGCTCTTGTCTAACTACCCGAGCGACTAATTTGTAATGGTCTCTTTCAAAAGAAAAATTGACGCGAAAACGATTCTTGTCCAGAGAATAACCTAAATCTAAATCCTTCTCTTGATCAAGCCGAGAGCGCTGATCGGCATTTAACATAGCCTTTACCATGCTAGCTAAGTCGTCATCGGTTAAGGCCTCAAATTGGCTTAAGGGCACTAAATTGCCGTCGATTCTAAGCATCGGCTTTAAACCATAGACAGCATGCAGATCCGAAGCCCAACGATCCGCGGCTAATTGTAGTAAATCATTGATATTAACCATATAATTACCAACCCTTGTTCTTGAGGCCTAATTCAGCCGCATTGACTTGGGCTTCTTGTTTAGACAATCCAGAACCTTCAGCTACCAATTCTTCACCTAAATACAACCCCACGGTAAAGGTTTTTTCGTGATCCGGTCCTTCCTCGCTTAAAGTTTTATAAACCGGAGTGACCCCCTCTTTCTCTTGCGCCAATTCTTGAAACTTAGATTTAGGATCAAGATATAGCTCGTGGCTTAAAATATAAGCTAGTTTAGGAATTAAATGAGAAATAATAAACCTTCTGGAGACCTCTAGTCCTTGATCTAAATAAATAGCCCCAATAATTGCCTCTAAGGCATTAGCTAAAATATATTGCCGAGCTTTAGTATTCTTATCTTTAGCCTCCCCCTTAGACAGGCGCAGATTGTTTTCTACTCCCAACTCAGAGGCCACTTGATACAACATTTTGGCATTAACTAAGCTGGCGCGCCAGTTAGTTAAATCACCTTCAGGAGTATCCGGATATTTATTATACAAATACTCGGTAATAACAATCTCCAAAACCGCATCACCTAAAAATTCCAACCGCTCATTGTGTCCACCCTTCACGTCAGGATGTTCGTTTAAATATGAGCGATGAGTCAGGGCCTGCTCTAATAATTTTTTGTTCTGGAAATCAATATTCAAATTTTCCATTAAATTGCTGTCCATGATAAATTATTCGGTCGGCATCGGCTCTTCGGCTTTCTTCTCCTCTTCAGCCTCGCCCCCTTTTAATTTTAAAGTAATCGCTTCCCGCTTCTCTTTTTCAGCTTCGGGCAGATTATTATAAATCGCACCCAAAACGCCATTGATAAATTTGCCTGATGATTCACCACCAAAAGCTTTAGCAATTTCAATTGCTTCGTTAATCGCCACTCGAGGAGGAATGTTTTCCGAATACAGTAATTCGTGAATACCGATCCGCAACACATTACGATCAACCGGGGTAATCTGTTCCAAGGGCCACTCAGTGGCATATTTCCTAATATAGTTATCAATCTCCTCTAATTCTTCTAACACCGCCCTAACCGTATCCCGCACGAAACCACCGTCGTTGAAATTGGGAGCAAAATTCTTAAAATTTTCCGAAATAATATAATCCAAATTATCCTGGCTGTGGTCGCCAAAATCCCAAGCAAACAAAGTTTGCATGGCGATTGTTCGAGCTAGGTGACGATTAGACATAAAAAGAAGATTATTTTTTACTAGTCTTTTTAACGGCCTTCTTCTTAGTTTTTAAAACTACTCGCCCTTTATACTCTCCGCAGAAAGAGCAAGCAGTGTGCGGCTTGACCGGTTGCTGACATTTAGGACACTTATTTAAAGTGACTTTTTTTAATGCTAGGTGAGAACGGTTTTTGCCAACGGCACTTTTAGTTCTCCTTTTTTTAGGATTAGCCATAAAATTAAGTTTAAATTAATAGTTAATAAATTTAGAAAATTTATGCGTCTGGCTGTCGATCTCCACGAACCCTTGAACGGCTTTCCCGGAAGCATCTTGAAAACGAGCAAAGACGCTGGGGTTAGGGCGATTGGGATTTTCACTGTCATAAACACTGCCAACATAGACAATCTGTTCAGTTTCTAACCCAAAATGATCAACTAAAGCTTCTTTGGCCGATTCCCTGATTCCATCGTGATCATAGGCAATCTTCTCCAGATAGGTATTAACCGATTGTCGGTCTAACTTTTCCTGGGATAAATTTCTAGGAATCGCCTTGGCCCTTTCGGCTTTAACCCGGCCAATTTTAACCTCTGGACTCTTGGTTTTAGCCACAACTTCAATGGTTTCCACGGTAGCAGATACGGAGCTTTTCGCTCGCGAATCAGGGCGGAAATTAGGTTCTCCGTATTTATTCATAGCACTAAAAGTATAACGCAATTAGCTGATTAGTCAAGCCAAAACTAAGCCTTTTTCTGCGGTTTAACCCCAACAATAGCCTCAAAGTCAGCCTTTTCTAAGGTTTCTTTTTCCAGTAATCCTTTAACCACCTGCTCAATATCTTCCCGACGAGAATCAATTATTTCCAAGGCCCGCTTAGTTGCCTGCTGAATCAATTGAGATATTTCCCCATCAATCTGTTCGGCTACCTTCTCGCTGTAGTCTCGTTGTTCGTGAATTTCTCGGCCCAAAAATATCATCTCTTCTTTCTCGCCAAAAGTTCTCGGGCCCAAAACCTCGCTCATGCCATAATCGGTCACTAAACTGCGAGCTAATGAAGTGGCTCGGCGCAAATCAGAAGTAGCGCCAGTAGTCACTTCTCCAAAAACAGTTTTTTCGGTTAAATGACCGGCTAGTAAAACTGATAATTCTTCAATAAATTCACTGCGACGATGCAAATGCCGATCTTCAGTGGGAAGTTTAAGGGTATAGCCGCCGGCCTGTCCACGAGCAATGATTGAAACTTTGTGAACCGGGTCAGCCTGAGGCAAAAAGTGAGCCACTACTGCATGACCAGCTTCGTGATAAGCGGTAATCTTTTTCTCTTCTTCGGTAATAATTCGACTTTTGCGCTCTGGACCCATCATCACTTTTTCAATCGATTCCAACACGTCCTCTTGAGTAACTTGTTTTTGATTTTTTCGAGCTGCTAAAATAGCCGCTTCATTTAAAACATTTTCTAAATCAGCTCCGCTAAATCCCGGAGTGCGTTCAGCAATCGTTTTTAAGTTAACTTCCTTAGCTAATGGTTTGCGCTGAGCGTGGACCGCTAAAATTTCCTCGCGATCGCGAATGTCCGGTAAATCCAAAACAACCTGGCGATCAAAACGACCAGGACGAAGCAGGGCCGGATCTAAGACATCGGGTCGATTAGTAGCGGCAATCACAATTACATTAGCTGTTGGTTCAAAACCATCCATTTCTACCAATATCTGGTTAAGGGTCTGCTCTCTCTCATCATGAGATCCGCCCAAGCCGGCGCCACGACGACGACCGACAGCATCAATTTCATCGATAAAGACAATGCAAGGATTAGTTTTTTTAGCTTTCTGGAATAAAGAGCGGACTCGAGAAGCACCGACGCCCACAAACATCTCCACAAACTCCGAGCCAGAAATATGGAAAAACGGTACATTAGCTTCTCCGGCTACACTGCGAGCCATTAAAGTTTTTCCGGTTCCCGGGCTGCCGAGCAACAAGACTCCTTTGGGCACCCGAGCGCCTAGCTCATGAAATTTTTTAGGAAACCGCAAAAACTCCACAATCTCTTTTAATTCTTCTTTGGCCTCTTTAGCTCCGGCTACATCTTTAAAAGAAACTTTAGCTTTAGGATCTTTTTGAAACTCCTTGGCCTGGGATTGGCCAAAAGTCATAGCGCGGGAATTAGCACTAGCTACTCCACGCATAGTAATGAAGAAAAAAGCTCCGATGAGAATAATGGGCAACAATATAGGTAATAAGTTAATCATCCAAGAGCTAAAAGTGCTCTCATCTTTTACCTGAATATTAATTGGCGACAATTTTTCCGGAGCCACATTAAAATTCTTCAAAAGATTGGACAACGACTCACTGCCCTCCTTCTTGATCACTCTTTTTGATCCATCTTTGAGGGAAATATTTAACTCATCGCCAGATACGTTGATATCAGTGACTTCGCCTTGATTAATTCGCTCTACCAAAAAACCCAAACTAGCCACTTCGGTCTTAGGACGGCTAGCCAGAGAGCTGAAGATACTAGCTAAAATCAAAAAAATCAAGAAATACCAAAAAAAGTTTTTGAATAAATTTTTCATAATATTTTAACAGAAAATAGTTAATTAAAACTAATGTTAGTATATAATAACAACCTCTTTTTGTCTAATCATCCGATATTGACACCAACGAATATCTATGTTTAAATAAACAGTTAATTAACCGTAAATTGAAAACAAAAAACCATAGGAATGAAAAGAGCAATCAACTTATTATTGATCATCTTGATCGCCGTCTTGGCTTCAGGCTCAGCCGAGGCCCAGGACACAACCTTTGTCAAAAGCAGTAACGGGGAAATCAAAATGTTAACCCCAGGCAAAGTCATCAAACTAGCCGACTCCACCGATCAGATTATTTTCGCTGATAAGGATATCAAAAAAATCATGGAAGGAGAGGCGGTGGAAGTATTAGTAAAAGCGGAAACCGTAATCGAGGGAAACATCTGGAAAATTTTCCCTAAGGTGCAAATATACAAAACATATCGCACTTATCAATTGGCCAACGGGGAAATAACATCCCACTCTGAAAAAACTATTATTGAGGATATCCAAGATGATGCTTCTTTCGCCGCCGGAATGTATATTATGCTAAGCTGCATCGGAGTGATCCTGAGCGTAACCACCATTCGCCAAAGAAAAAACATCAAGCCCACCGTAGAATCTATTATTTATCTCTTGGCGATCAACATTATGGTCGGTGGTGGTTTTTTCCTGGCAATGCCACAAGGATCCGGCGCCGCAATTCTCGGAGTATTTGCCATAATGATCTTGGCGACCGGATTAATAATCATGCTGGCTATACTGACTGACAACCCCTTCCAGGTTGGCTCGATGATAGCTCTATTTTTCCCGCTGATGCTCATGCAAATCTTGAGGCTAGACGCAGATCCGCGCCCGCAGAATATCGCCAATTTTTGGATAATGATTAATGTCTGCTTCGTTTTGGGATTAGTTATCAGAATAATCATCGGCCGAATGAA
The DNA here is from genome assembly GCA_964517555.1 of uncultured Gammaproteobacteria bacterium. Classification (GTDB taxonomy): domain Bacteria; phylum Patescibacteriota; class Patescibacteriia; order Patescibacteriales; family UBA12465; genus DAONDZ01. The sequence goes on along the minus strand of CAZFEF010000013.1, from coordinate 2,346 downwards.
AAACAAAAGAAAGATAAGATAACCGAAGTATCGGCTCACAAAAACCTCTTCCCCCGAAGAGGTTTTTCAATACCAAAAAGGACCTAAGTAGGTCCTTTTTGAATATGCGCACGGAGTATAATTAACTAGCGACTTCTTCGGATTCCACCTCTGGCTCTTTCTTAGCCTCAGCTTTTTCTTCTTTAGTCTTTTTGGATCCAGATTTAACCAATTGCAAGGCTAAACGATGTTCGGCCGGAGAAATAGAAAGGATTTCAAAATCCTTCCCTTCGCCGACGCGGAATAAATCATTGATCTTTTCGGTTTTACCTAAATTTAATTGAGTGATATGGGCTAAACCATGGATATCATCATCAAGCTTAACAAACAAGCCGAAAGGATTAACCTTTAAAATATTACCATGAACCACCTGGCCCACTTGGTATTTATTAATCGCTTCCTGCCAAGGATCTTTCATAATCTTTTTAGCAGACAAGAAAATCTTATGGCTATCAATACTGACAATTTCGGCATTAATTTTGTCGCCTACTTTGTATAAACTGGCCGGAGAATCAATTCTCTGCCAAGCCAATTCGGAGATATGAATCAAGCCTTCAATATTGTCATCGAAGCTGACAAAAACGCCGAAATTAGTGACGGCAGTGATCGTTCCTTCCACGACGGTACCGACAGTATATTTATCCAGCAAAGGCTTTTGCTTTTTGTTCCAAACATCTTTTTCACTAAAAATAATCTTATCATCCTCCTCACTTAAGGTAATGACATTAACCTCGAACTCCTGGCCGACAAATGATTTTAACTTCTCTAGAATCTTAGTTTTATCGCCGCCACTAATGCGCGGGTAATTTTCTGGAGCTAGCTGTGATACCGGCAAGAAACCACTGATCTGAAGGTAGTTACAAAGCAAACCGCCCTTGTTGGCATCCACCACTTTGACCTTAACGGTTTCCTTGTCCTTATAGGCTTGACGCAAGCTTTCCCAGGCTTTGCCTTGACCGACTTGGCGGAAGGATAACTCCAGGTTTCCTTGTTCGTTTTCCGCTTCAACTACCATAGCATCGACTTCATCGCCTGGTTTTAAATCAGAGTACTCCGGAGCTTCTAAATAAAGCTCGGGACCGCGAACTATGCCGGTCATCACGCCATCAATGTCTAGACGAACTTCGGCTTTCGAGGCAGACAAAATAATGCCATGGACGATGTCACCAGCTTGAGGCACCCGCATTTCCTCTTTGTCTAATAGACTGGAGAAAAGACTATTATTACTATCTTTAACCATATTATTTAAAAGGCTTTTTAGGGGAAATAAAAAAAGCGCTTTTAACCCCCGATGACTCGAGAGCTCTGCGACCACCTGAAATCACAGAATTTATTATAGGTGTCTATTGGTTTTTAATACCCCTATATTAACGCAAACGCCTTAAAAAAGCAAGTATTACAAAAGCCCCATTTCTGGGGCTTTTGTGAATATCTATAATTGAGTCAATTAAAGTCCTTTTTCGCCATAAGCGGCAGACATTTTGGAGCCAGATTTAACCATGGCTTCGATGTCTTCGTCACTAACACCTTCGCTCTGGAAGCGACCAGCGTACTTAGCCATCGCTTCGTTTCTGAACTTACCGCCGTTGATGAAATCCATCAAACCTTTCTTTAAAGCCTTCTCGCTAACTAGTTCGTCAGCGATATCGCCAGCGATATCAACACCATAAGTCATGCGCATGTTTTCTACTAAAGTGATGGGGTTACCACCTTTTTCTTGGCCATTCTTGAAACTGGTTAAGACCATGTTCAATCTCTTGTACATATCAGAACCTTCTTTGGCCTGAGACATTTTAGCCTTAACACGGCTAATCAAGTCTTCAAACATGTCAGTTTTGAGCTGTTTAATCTTTTCAACGCCAGAACTGTTTTCCACCGAGCCAGTCATCTTCTGAATATCAGAAATGGCTCCTTCTACCTTGGTTTTAGCAAAGGATAGATCCTCGGTCACCTTCTTTTGCAGTTCCCCGCTATCGACGGTTTCCGGCTCTCTTTCTAAAACCTCAACATCGCTTTCATTGCGATTTTCAAATTTCTTGTCCATAGTGTTGTTGTTAGTTTCAAAATTGTTCATATTTATTAAATTTATTGATTAATTCCCATAAAAGCTGGGAAATATTTATATTTTCGAACTCTTATATTATACCATATAATCTATATTTAGTCAATAGATAACTAAAGAATGATTAATCTGGCTCAATCTGCCTGTATTTTAGCATGAAGTTAGTAATAAATAAAGCCCTGAAAAGGGCTTTATATGCCCAATTCATTGGCAAAACCACGGCCATTAGGCCGTGGATGAGCGGC
>CAZFEF010000012.1:0-22501 GCA_964517555.1 uncultured Gammaproteobacteria bacterium | reverse complement strand
CTAACCCTGTCCATGTCGGCGCTTTGCTTGATGGTGGTGGCAGCGCCCCTTATTTAAATAATCCCCGCTCAGTTTCTGTTAAAGGTAATTATGTTTATATCGCAAGCACTCTTTCCAGCGCCCTAGAAATAGTAGATGTTTCTGATCCAGCTAACCCTGTCCATGTCGGCGCTTTGCTTGATGGTGGTGGCAGCGCCCCTTATTTGAATTCACCTACGGCCATTTCTATTTCTGGTAATTATGCTTACATTGCCAGCCTCAATTCCAACGCCTTAGAAATAGTAGATATTTCTGATCCAGCTAATCCTGTCCATGTCGGCGCTTTGCTTGATGGTGGTGGCAGCGCTCCTTATTTAACTGCCCCGATTTTTAATATTACTGTCGGTGGTTATGCTTATGTCACCGGTCAAATTTATAATTATCTTGAGATCATTAGGCTGCATTAACAAAAAACAGGCCACTAGCCTGTCTCTTGTATCGGTGGGCGCACAAGGATTCGAACCCTGGACCCCTTCGGTGTAAACGAAGTGCTCTAACCAGCTGAGCTATGCGCCCTTCTTTGGGGTGGTGGGCGAGAGAGGACTTGAACCTCCAAGGGTTGCCCCACAAGCACCTCAAGCTTGCGTGTCTACCAGTTTCACCACTCGCCCAAAATATATAAGGCCTAAACAGCCTTATATAAAATATATCGTATTCTACTTTACTACTTTTTCTTTTAGTTTTTTCTTATAACCCTTCTTCAAGAAATACAGTTTGGCTCTTTTGACTTCAGCCTTTTTCTTGACTTCGATCTTGGTGATAGTCGGTAGGTTGATCGGGAAGATCTTTTCTACGCCGACACCATCGGAAATCTTTCTGACGGTGATTGTTGCTCCTTTTTCCTTGTTATGTTTACGAGCGATAATCATTCCTTCAAAGTATTGTATTCTTTCTTTTTCTTCACCCTTGGTGTTTAGCTCTTTGATTTTCTGATAAACACGGACGGTCATGCCCGGTTTTAAATCAATAGAACGGTCTTTGATGGCATTAGTTTTGACAGCAGTCATATTGAGTAATTTAAAAGCCTGAAGCTTAATTTCAGACGGTTTTTATTTAAAATCTTCGTCTATCTTATAATGGCTAATCCCTTTTGTCAAGTTGGTTAATTTTCTCTTGCACGAATTGATAAACAGCTGCAAAAACCTGGTCTTTGTTCATTTTGGTGGTGTCTAAATAGAGGTCGTAGTGCTTTTTGTCATTAATATCGAAATTATAGTACTGACTGTATCTTTTTGCATCGCTAGCAGCTCGTTTTTCCATGCTGGTCAGAACAGCTTCGGGACTGTCTAATTCTTTGTCTTCATTGCGATCGTTTTTCTCTTGCAAATGGCCATATATTCTTTCAGCTCCAACTTGCGGGCTGACGTCTAGATATATTTTTAGGGAGTGGGGAATGAAGTACCAAGAAGTGCGGCCTTCGATGACAAAATTATCTTGGGTTCGTCCCAATTCTTGTTGGTATTCATCAACAATCCTATCGGTTTCTGGATTATTTTCTCCCAGCTGATTATATTCCGCTAAAGTCATTCCTTGTTTTTTGGCCGCTTCACGTCTCATTCCGCCCATGTAATATCGGGGCCAATTTAAGGCTTCGGCCAGTTTTTGGGCGACCGTGGACTTGCCCGAACCATGAGCGCCGGAGAGGGAAATAATCATAGCAATTTGCGGTTTACTTTTTAGATAAAATAATTTATAGTGATATTATAGCAAAAATAGCAGTTAATTACACTATTAACGCCTCTCGCGTTTTTATTTATGTATCTCGAGAAACTGGAAATCCAAGGCTTTAAATCTTTCGCCAACAAAAATAAATTAGTTTTCCCGGGTATCATTTCCGGCACTAAGCGGGGTATCACCGCCGTGGTCGGCCCTAATGGTTCGGGCAAATCCAACATCGCTGATGCGGTGCGCTGGGCTTTGGGCGAACAAAGCTTGAAGGCTTTGCGCGGCAAGAAAAGCGATGATGTAATTTTTTCCGGTTCTGATCAAAAGGGCCGTTTAGGCATGGCCGAGGTGTCTTTGCATTTGAATAACCAAGACGGTCCCAGACGACCGATTAATCCGGAAGCCAGCGAAGATGAGAAAAATTTAGATCTAATTCTCAGACAACCACAGATAGTTATTACCCGTCGCATCTATCGTGACGGCGAGGGGGAATATTTAATCAACAACAGCCGCACTCGTTTGTCTGATATTCAAATTTTGTTAGCTAAAGCCAATTTTGGACAAAAAACCTATAGTGTCATCGGCCAAGGAATGGTCGAAGGCTTTTTGAATACTAGCTTAGCCGAACGGAAAGATTTTTTTGACGAAGCTACCGGAGTGAAGCAATATCAGATCAAGCGCGACATTGCCTTAAACAAACTGCAAAACAGTTATGAGAATTTGAATCAGGTCGAAATACTTTTAAACGAAATCGAGCCGCGTTTGCGCAGTCTCACTAGACAGGTTAATCGCTTGGAAAGACGCAGTTCTCTAGAAACGGAGCTGAGAGAATATCAAATACAGTATTATCGCCAGGTGTGGCACGAGATCAATGATCGATTAAATGAGGTTAATCAAAAGTTTTTGGAGTTGGAAAAAACGCGTAATAGTCGGGATGATAAATTAGCTGAACTTAATCGTCAATTGAATCAAGAGCCAGAAAGCGCCAGAATTAATTCCCAATCCCTGGAGCTAGAGCAGAAACTTAATGCTTGTCAGCTCGAAAAAGAAAAGTTAACCAAGGAGATCAACCGCTTGGATGCTTATCTAGAAACTAAATGGGAGGCCAGCGGCGCTTTTGATTTAGCCTATTTAAACAACCGTCGCCAAGAGCTGGGCCAGGAGCTAGCCCTTCTCCAGACAGAGCGAGAAAATACCATCACTGTTGTTGATCGATACCAGAAGAATATCGAACATTTGCAAGTCGAGAGAACTGATTTGATCCAGAAAGTGGCTAGATTAAATCAAGAATTGAGCCAGGTAGGGATCAAGGCTGGTGACGATGGTTTAAATGAAATTAATCAGCGTTTAGATAAATCGCTGCAACAACTAACCGCCGCCGAAGCGGAAATGGATATCGACAAAATTAAAACTATTTTACAAGAAATTCGTCGGGAATTAGAGGAGGTTAGTCGTTTGGCCGCCAAATCTGATAGCCAGGCGGCTATCAAAAAAATCCAAGCCGAGTTATTAGCCGTCAACGATTTGCGTGAAAGCCGAAGTGAGGCTTGGAATCTAGCCCAGCTAGAATTAGCTCAAGTGCAGGAACGGCAGAAGTTTTTGTCAGAAAAAGAGAAGTCTTTGCGCCAGGAGCTGGGTAATATCGAACAAAAATTAGAACAGTCCACCTCGTTGCCTGATAGTGATCAGATGAAATCGCAAAAGAAAGAATGCCAGCAGAAATTAGCTCAGGCAGAATCAGCTTGGTTGGCAGCTAAAGAGGCCTTGAAACAGTTTCAGGACGAACAAGAAGGACAAAGACGGCAGTTATTTGATTTGCAAAAGACCGCACAGAGCTTGCAGCTGGAATTAGTAGAGATCAATGCCGAAATTAGTGAATTAAAAGTGAGCGCTACCCGTTATGAAACTCGATTGGAAGATTTGGAAACTGATATTCGGGCTCAACTCGGAGACTTAAAGGAGGTAAAAGATGGTCGCAACCGTGAAATCTATGATGTCGATGTTTGGCAAGAGAAAATTAGCCAGCTCAAAAAGAACTTAGAGATGATTGGCGGCATTGATCCTGAAGTTACTAAGGAATATGAAACCACCAAAGAACGTTATGATTTCCTGTTCAAGCAGACAACTGACTTAAACCAGGCGATTAAGTCGCTAGAAAAAGTTATTTATGAATTAGATGTCACCATCAAGGAGCGTTTTGACCAGGAATTTAAAATTATTCAAGAAAAGTTTTCAGAATATTTCAAGATTCTTTTTAGTGGCGGTTCGGCCAAGATTATTAAAGTGATGGCTGATGAGTTAGAGGGACAAGAGCCAAAGGATAAAATTGAAGCGACCATTGCTCCGGAGAGCGACAAGCAATTAGAGTATAATAATTTGCAGAGAATAAAATTCTTGCGCCGACACAATGCCACTGGCTTGGCCGGGATTGAGATTGAAGCTACGCCTCCGGGCAAAAAAATCCGTTCTATTTCTATGCTTTCCGGCGGAGAACGAGCCTTGACGGCCATTGCTTTAATTTCGGCCATCATCAGTGCCAACCCTTCGCCCTTCGTGGTTTTAGATGAAGTTGACGCCGCTTTAGACGAAGCTAATTCCGAGCGTCTAGCTAAGATTTTAGACGATTTATCTGACAAGACTCAATTTATTGTGATTACTCATAATCGTGCTTCGATGCGGAAGGCCAGCGTCCTTTATGGAATTACCATGCAAGCCGATGGCGTTTCCCAGTTGTTGAGCGTCAAACTAGACGAAGTTAAAGTCGACTAGGTTATTTTCTGTTCTCCGGCCCAGAGGGGCCGGTTTTTGTTTGGACTATTTCGGATAATTCTGGTATAATTAAAATACCTTTAATATTATCTTATGACTAAAAAATTAATTGTTTTAAGTCTTTTGTTCGTCTTAATTATGACCTCGGGTTTCGGTTGCAAGACTACTAGCAAAGAGATAGCGGAAGGCATGAAACCTGTAACTTTGACCTATTGGCGGGTTTGGGATGGCCCGGATGATTTTGCTGAGATTATCCAGAAGTATAATGCCATGCACCCTTTTATCAGCATCAACTATCGCAAATTGCGTTATGATGAATATGAGAATGAGTTGCTGAACGCTTTTGCCGAAGATCGTGGGCCGGATATTTTCTCCATCAACAATACTTGGATGAAAAAATATCAAGGCAAATTAGCGCCATTACCAGCTCAAATTTCCATGGTCTATCCGGTCACTAAGGGAACTATCAAAAAAGAAGTAGTGCCGGAATTGCGCACTACTCGCAGTTTGACCCTCAAGGGATTAAAGGACAATTTTGTTGATGTGGTTTACTCTGATGTAGTGATGGACAACAAGATTTATGGCTTGCCATTAGCTTTAGACACTCTGGCTCTCTATTATAATCGCGACTTATTAAACAACGCTGGGTTGACCACTATTCCTCAGTACTGGAATCGAGAATTTCAGCAAGTGGTTAAGAAGTTGACCAAGCAAGACCTCAAAGGCAATATACTGCAATCGGGAGCCGCTCTAGGGGGGTCGACGAGTATTGAACGTTCAACTGATATCCTTTCGGTTTTAATGATGCAAAACGGGGCTATTATGTTGAGTGATAGCGGTGAAGTAATGTTTAATCAAATGCCGCCTGGTCTTAAGGGGGACTATAATCCTGGAGCCGCCGCTTTGCGCTTCTATACCGATTTTGCTAATCCGGTTAAGGAAGTCTATTCTTGGAATAATGATTTAAATAATTCAGTCGATGCATTCACCAGTGGCAACCTAGCCTTGATGTTCGGTTATGCTTATCACTTGCCGACTATTAAAGCTAGAGCTCCAAAGCTTAACTTTGGCGTCGCTAAATTACCGCAGATTGAGGGCAGTTCGGCCCCGACTAATTTCGCTAACTATTGGGTCGAGGTAGTCTCTAAAAAAAGTGCTCATATCAACGAGGCCTGGGACTTCATTCAATTTATGGCTCAAGCTGAGCAGGCCCAAACTTATTTGAACAAAACCAAGAAACCAACCGCTTTGAGATCATTGATCGCTACTCAGCGCGAAGATCAGGAGATCGGCGTTTTTGCTGACCAGATATTAACGGCTAAGAGTTGGTATCATGGCAAGAATGTAACTGCCGCCGAACAAGCTATGAACGAAATGATCGATAATGCCGTGGGCAATGAGGCTAAGTTGGGAGAAATAATGAATTTGACGGTCGGACGAGTACAACAAACCATTAATCCCTAAATTATATGAAATCAAAAAAAATATTTTTGCGTCGTTTCGGAATCTTTCTTCTTAGTTTGTTCGTCTTGTCTTTAATCTTTGTGGTTAGAACTAAAGCAGCGATTGTTCCAGATAACAACAAGGAGAGTGGTAGCTACACTTTAAATGATATAGTTCGAACTGGTGTCAATGTGGCTGACTGGATTTTGGGAATCGTCGGATCGCTAACTCTTTTGATGTTCATTTATGGTGGTTTTATGTTATTGATATCTGCTGGTAATGCCGAGAGTGTCGCCCAGGGAAAGAAGATTATTCTCGGGTCAGTAATGGGTCTGATTATCGTTTTTTCTAGTTATTTGATTATTCAGTTTTTTACCCAGTCCATGGGCGTGGTCGACGATTACGTTTTTGACGGGCAGGTCGCTCCTTAGATTATGAACGCTTTTTCTAGGCGGCCGGTTTTGTCAGAGTATAAAAGCATTGGCGATCAGCTACGTTTAGCGCGCCTAGAGTCCGGTTGGGAGATTAAAGAAGTGGCCAAACGACTGAAAACCAAGGCGGAATATATTCAGGCGCTAGAGACTGAGGAATATCAACGATTGCCAGCCGGCATCTATGGCCAGATTTTTTTAAAAAAATATATTGAGTTTCTGCGTTTGGATTATAAGAAGATTAATCGGGCGCTTTTAAGCGAAAAGAAGATGGTTAGACATTCAGCTGCCGACGCTTTTGCTAATAAGGTGGTAGCCAAGGATAAGTTGATGATCTTTCCTAAAATTTTGCGCAATGGCTTGATTGCCGCTGTCATTATTACCTGCCTGCTTTATCTTAGTTTTTATCTAAAAAAAATTACTACTCCTCCGGATTTAAAAATTATTTCCCCAACAGCCGAAAAACAAGTTCAGACTGAGTTATCAGCTCCGGTCAGCGGCAAAACCGATCCTGAGAGCGAGGTGAAAATTAATGGGCAAATCATCTTAATTGATCGTTTCGGAAATTTTAATCAGATAGTAAGCTTGAAGCCTGGGGTTAACGTGATCGTAATCACCGCCAAAAAAAAGTATAGTCAAGAGCGAGCCGTAACTAGGCAAATATTAGTTGAATAAATATATGATGAGCAAAAACAAGCTATTAAATTATTATGCTATATTAGGTCAACTAAGTCAGCCCGATGATAAGGTGGTAGCTGATTTAGGTTGTGGTCAGTTCGGCTATTTCGTTTTTCCGCTAGCTAGGCTAGTCGGGCCAAGTGGCAAGGTTTATGCCGTTGATGTTTTGCCCGGGGTTCTAGATTCCATCAAAAAACAAGCTCGGTTGGAGAATTTGAGCCAGATTGAAACTGTTTGGAGTAATTTAGAGGTTTTTGGCGCCACTAAAATTAAAGAGAAGGCCTTAGACGCCGCTTTTTTGATTAATGTTTTGCATCAAGCTCATAACGGTCTTGACATGATTAAGGAAGCCGCTAGAATGATAAAGCCAGGCGGGAGATTAGTGCTAGTCGATTGGTCGCCCAAAGCTAAGGGCTTTGGTCCGCCACCTTCACAGCGCCTCAAGCCGGATAAATTGTTGGCTACGGTATCTGGAATGGGACTGGAACTAGAGCAAGATTTTTCTCCTGGTGCCTATCATTTTGGCCTAACTTTTAAGAAAAAATAATTGTATGGGTAATTGGATAACACTTGGATTTTGGTTTTCTTATTCTAACCCGCCGTTGCTCGTTATCTGGCAGTATATTTTTGCTGGATTTTTACTGGTTCTTCTGGCCCTGGCCGTTGTTTCTTTAATTATGCGTCGCCGGCAGAGTATTCGTTTTTGGGGACGGCTGGAAAATTTTTCCTGGGGTAATTTTGCCATTGGCATCGTTTTATTATTCTTTCATTATGAACAAGTCCCGTTTTTTACAGCGCGGATTATTCTTTTGCTTTGGGTGGCGCTGATGGTCTTTTGGATGTTTAAGGTTTTGAAAAAGACCAAAATATCACCCGAGGTTCGACAGCGGCGAGAGGCAGAAAAGCTATTCAAAAAATACCTACCTAAATAATTGGATTTAAAAAACAACCTTTGTCCGGGGTTGTTTTTTTGTTGGCCAGCCTAGATGCCCAAGGCTGTTTTTTTGTTCTTCAATAATCTGTTGACCGCTTCTCTGACTTCAGCTAGTTTGGCCTCGGCAATGGTGCGATTTTGGCTTAATGTCGCTTGATAAGCTTGGTATTGTTTTCGGTCATAAGCTTCTTTCTGCTCCCACCCTTCTTTTCTGGTTAAAAGATAATCGAGAAAGGAGGGGCTGGCTCTTTTTTCCATAAGAGTTATGGCCTCGCAATGCTCCAAGTAGCTGTAAGTGCACGATTCCAGAAATTTTAGCAGGGCGTATTCTGATAATTCTTCTGGATTATCAATTTGCCACTTCTTAGTCGCGGTTTCCACTTTCGATAAGTAAGATTTGAATTCTCGATTTTCGGCAGCTTCTTTAACTCTCCAAGCTTCTTGGTCAGCTCGATCTTTGGCCTCCCAAATCTGCCTTTGAATAGCGGCAAAAACTTGGAGAATCGAATCTTCAAAGCGATAGTACTCTTCCTGTTTTAATTTGGTTTCTATCGATGTTGTATCGCAGAGCGAAACCATCTTTTTTTGCAGCAAAGAAGTTAGGACAATCACTTTTTCTTCCAGGACGGCTTTTTCGCCTTTTTCCTGCTGATCTTGCGATACTGAGAAATAGCCGAACAATCCGATGATTGCTAAGAGCAAAACAAATCCCAACAGGAACGGCCAGGCGGGATAGCTTTTTGGTTTTCTGTTTTCTTCCATTTCGGGTTATTTTAGGGTTAATAAAGAACTAGGGTTGACTGATTAAAATATCATCCGCACCATTTTTTGTCAAATAAAAAAAGAGGTGTTTATTCTCCTTCTAATATAAAATTTTATGATTAAATGGCTAGTTTTAAAATGGCTTTTTACCTTGCTCGGATGATTTTAAGCGGCGATGGAATTGAATCAGATTCTTAATGAAGGCCCAGGCATCACGAAAGATCTTAATGCGGCTTTTCCTTTGTTCGTATCGAGCTTCTTGCCAGTCTACCGGAATTTCTTTTAGGCGGTAGCCGGCCCGGAGAGCCAAGACAATCAACTCAGTATCGAAAAACCAATTTTGATTTTGGATTTGGGGGCCGATAGTCTGGAATAATTCTTTTTTCATCGCTTTAAAACCGCACTGCAAATCTTGAAAACTATGATTTAATAATTTTCTAGAGAGCCAATTATATAGCCGGGAGCTGAGTTCGCGCACCAGTTGGCGGTCAGTTTTAGCGCCTTTAATCAGGCGACTGCCGAAGGCCAGATCATAGCCTTCGTCTTTAATAGATTGAATTAGGGCTGGCAAGTCTTCTAAGGACACCGCTAAGTCAACATCTAGATAGATCAAGATGTCGGCTCCACTGGATTTGAAATAGTTAATGATTGCTCGTCCTTTGCCCGGGGACGGAGTGACTACTGTTTTGATTTCCCGAGGATTATCATTAGCTATTTTCCGGGCGATAGTTTCTGAGGCATCACTGGAGCCGTTAACCAGCAATACTATTTGCCAGTCAGTCCAGGACTGTTTTCTAACGTATTCTAACAGTCGTCGGATATTAGCCGCCATGATTTGTTCTTCGTTATAGATAGGGACGCAAATTTCCATGGTCATATTAGCGCAAAGAAAGATAATAGGCGACGCCGTATAGACTGGCTAGATAATAGAAAAACAACATCCAGACATTATTTTGGCGGCGGTATTCAATGATTAGGAGTGTAATTAATATTACCAAATACCAAGGCATCAGCCAAGTCAAGGCACTAAGACATAAAGTTCCATAAGCGGCGGTTAAATAATAGCTCAATGGTTGTTTTTTGGCCCCGAACCATAGTTTAATCAGCAGGAGTAAATAAATTAAGAGGAAGAAACCCCTGCCCGCTATTATTCCCCAATTAGCCGCATTGGAGACGTGAAAGAAATCGAATCCGATTTGAAAAATAGTAATTAGCGGTGAATAGAAAGCTGGGATAGCCTGATTGGCCTGCGCCTTTAAGCCTCCCCACAAAGCCCACCAATTGCCGGCGGTTAGGGGGTAATAAAGTACGATGCTGATAATTAGGGCGCCAAAGATGGCGCTGATGATAAATTTAATTTTTTGGTCTGGCCTTTTTTCTTTAAGAGCAACCAGAAAATAGAAAGGCAAAAAAATTATGGCGCTCACTTTGGTTGAAACCGCGGCTATATAAGCCCACCAGCCGGCTAAGATTTTTTTAGAAGTTAAACAAAGCAATCCTAACAATAATAAAAATAGAACTATTCCTTCGTTGTGATTGTTGGTTAGTAATTCGAAAATAATTAAGGGGTTGAAGGCGTAGAGCCAAAATCCTTTTCGTCCCCAGAGGCGATACATGATCCAAGCGTTTAAGCCATGAGTGGTTAGGGCGAGTAATTTGAACCCCAAAATAGCGGTGCTAATTTTAGTCGCTGATAACCAAGCGATTAAACCATTAAGATAAATAGCTATGGGCCCATAAGGGGTAAATTTGTCGACCCAGATTATATCCCTTAGGGCCGGAAAGAAAGAATCTTGAGGCAAGCTAAGATAGGTGTGAAGATAGGGGCTTAAATGATGTAGGGCGTAAATTCGGCCAACAGACAAATAACAAAAGACGTCCATGGAGGTCAGCGGGAAAATTGAAATAGCTATCAAGCTTACTATTAGAGCTGTAAATAGTATTATTTTCCAATTAGTTTTTTGTTCCCAAGCAATTAATCGATAGCTGATTATATTAATCAGCAGCCAGACAAAAAGTAGTCCGATGATAGCGCTAAAGAAACCTAAGTCTGATCGGGTTAATTGATAGAAGATTTTGGGAGTATTGATAAACTTCCAAGCCCAAAAATATTTTAAAAAAGCACCGACCACCAAGACGGTTAATCCGGCCCAGATGATTGTCAGCCATGGGCTTTTGTTTTTTATCTTATTCCAATCAATTAATTCAGTTTTGAGATTTAACATAAATTATACTCAGATCATCTTGGTAGATTAAGCGCCAATCAGGATTGGCTTCGAGATAGTCTAATAAATGATCTCGACTGCGGGTGGCGTTCATTTCCTCTTCGTTCATCAGTAGAAAATTTTTAGATAACCAGCTTAGTTTCAAAGGTCGTGGTCGGTTTTTAACCATTATTAACTTAATGTCATGTTGAATTATTTTTTCCGATACCTTATTTTCGTCCCAAAATTCATAGTATTCCGCTAGGATTGAATGCCCTTGGTAGCTGGCTTGCGGACCGCGGCCATCGATGAATAATTTTTTTTCTGGATAGACCCAAATAAGATAACCTCCCCAGCCGAAGCTGTTTAAGATATTGTAGTTTTGATATTCGGTTTGTTGCTTGAGGAAATTGGTTGCCGCACAAGGATAGAGGTGGCGATTGGGGTGGTCCTTAACCTGCCCTTCGCAGAAGTGATTGAATGGGTCGTTAGTAACGACTGCGGAATTTATCAAGCTAGCGGTAGTCAAGATAAAGGCGAAGAACAATAGCGAACGGGTAATTATTTTAAAAGCCAGCCATTTTTCCATGTCGAACAACTTCAGCTGGAAGTAGTCGATGATAAAACTGGAAATCAAGGGCAGGGAGGCAACGAAGAATAGTGGAAAGTTGCGCCGCGACTTAACGGCTAGAATTAGAAATATCAGAGTTATTCCTAAAAACCAAGGGTCGATTTGGCGTCCAATTTTCTTGCTAGTTTGGCCAAGGTATAAACAAAGAAGAACTAGGGTGGCACAGATATAAGCAAATTGATAATAGATATAAGGGTAGGACCATTGCGGCAACCATTCAGAGATATGATTGAGATAGAAAGTGTCGCGATACCCGAAGAGGAAAGAGTAGAGCTCCAAGAAATAAGGCGTGACTAGCGTCGAACTTATAGCTGCTAGAGAAACTATTAATCCGGCGGTTATCTGTTTTTGGGATAGTCTGAACTCCGAGCTCAGTCCTCGCCATTTGGTTATTCTTTGACCTATATTAATTATCCAAAATAAAACTATGGTTAGTATTCCTGCCAAGAAACCAGCGTGTAGGCAGGCCCAAAGGTAGAGCCAGGGTATGAGCCATAATAGTTTAATCCAATGAGGCTGTCGGCGATAGCCTTCTAAAATTATAAGAGTAACCAGTAAGAAAAAAGTCGTCACCATTTGGATCCGAATTCCAATATGAGGGGCAATGGCTAAAGCCCCAGCTATTTCCAGGGCCATTATTAGGCCCCAATGCCATTTTTCCTTAAGGATTGTTTTTTTGAGCCAACGGTTTAGCAGAAAGAAGGTGGCTACGAAGATTAAGGCGAAAATGCCAGTGAGGACTATATAGCCCAAATGGGAGTAGGTTTCATAAATTAAGACGTTACTGAGCCATTCATGGTCAATCCATTTTTCGCCAGCCAAAGGATAATTAATTTCGTTTATCCGGGGTAATTCCATGGTTTTAACGATCTGCTCACCGGTTTTTAAGTGCCAACCCAAATCAGGATCAAGATAGGAAAAGGACTGCCGCCAGAAGAGGGCAGCCAGAAAGAGATAGAAAACCGCCCAGAGAATCGTTAAATAGTTTATTTTTAGCCTAATTTTCATATATTTAAGTTTATCATATTTGTTTTTATTTTTAAAATATGCTAATATTTTATTAGTCTATAAATTAAAACTAAAACTAGAAAGGCGGTGAATTATGAGTAAAAAATTAGCAAAGAATTTAATTTCTTTCGGCATTTTGTCTTTGGTTTTGGGTGTCTTCGGAGTTTTGCGAGCCCATGCCGCCCTTGACCCGGGTATTAATGTTATCAATGATGAGATTGAATTAGGCAAAGAAGACCCAAGAGTCATCGTGGCTAGGATTATTAACACCTTGATGTTATTTTTAGGTGTGATCGCTGTGGTGATTATTTTGTTAGGTGGCTTCAAATGGATGACTGCGGCTGGCAACGAAGAGAGTATTACTTCGGCCAAGAAAATCATGGGTGCTGGTGTTATCGGTTTAGTAATCATTTTGGCTTCCTGGGGTATCGCCCAATTCATCTTGACCAAATTAATTGATGCGACTAACAATAGTTAGCTGTTTTTGGAAATCGATTTCTGAAAGTGGCCCGTGTTTACACGGGACCACTGCCGTTTCCATCAATTTTTTTGGTGAAAACAGCAGTGGTTAATAATATAAAAATTATGAGCTCTCAATTTAAAAAAACAGTTTTTGGTTTATTGTCTTTGGTTATTTTTTGGACTTTATTTCTAGCCGTTAATCAAGCTTTGCCAGCTAAATCAGCTTATGGCAATTATGGTCTAGATCAAACTGTGAGCCAGGGTGACGTTAGCAGTGCTTTGTCAGTATCTAAAGTAGGTAATTCTCCGGGGCAATTTATCTCAACTAGAGTGGGCCAAATCATTGGCGCCATTTTGTCTTTTATTGGTGTTATTTTGTTGATTTTGATTATTTACGCTGGTATCCTCTGGATGACTTCCAACGGCAACGAAAAGAATGTCGACAAGGCCAAAGATATTATTAGCTCAGCCATTATTGGATTAGTTATCGTTTTGGCGGCTTATGCAATTACAGCTTTTGTCGGTCGTCAGCTGACTGAGCCGGGTGATATTAATACCAGCACGGGCAGTGGTGTACAATCTAGCCCTTAATTATTATGAGAAAGTTTTTCTCTTTTATCGCCATCACTCTATTTTTCACCGCCATTTGGCCGCTTAGCTTAGGAGCGGCTTATAGCTTTGAGGAGAATAGTGGACTTAATACCGCGGCCCAGGAAAGCGGATATGCTGATCAGGCACTTTTTGGGCAAGGAACGCCAATAGAGTCGGGTCTGGGAATAATTTTAACTGCCGCCCTTTCTCTTTTGGGTGTGATTTTCTTAATCTTAATGGTCTATGGCGGATTAATGTGGATGACTGCTCGAGGTAATGAACAGCGAGTGGATAAGGCTAAGAATATCGTTAACGATTCCATCACCGGCCTGGTGATTGTGGCGGCCGCCTATGCCATTACTTACTTCGTTTTGAATACATTTTTCTAATATGAAAAAAACGATCATCGCTACTATCTTTTCTCTGTCATTTCTTTGTTTTTCCGTTCAGGCTGCTGATTTGAATAACGCTTTTTCCGGCGATTATCTAAACGGTGCTGCTCGAGGAGCCAATTATGTTGACAATACCGGACAATCTCGAACGGTGGAGGGGGTTGTCAGTACTCTTATAACGGCGGTTTTGTCTATCTTGGGGGCTATTTTTCTAGCGATGTTGATTTATGCTGGTTTTTTGCGGTTTACCGCTGGTGGCAACGAGCAAAAACTCAAGCGCTCTTCGGATATAATGTGGGAATCAATTATCGGTCTGCTGATTGTTATCGGCGCCTATGCTATTAGCTATTTCGTCCTATCTGTTTTTATGAATAACAACAAGTTAGGATAATTTTAAAATATATGAATCTAATATTCAAAAGAATTTTTGCCACCTTAGCTTTAAGCTCGCTTTTAATTCTCCCTTATCTAGTTTTTGCTAGCAACAATCCCATCGATAAATTGCAACAAGTCGGTTCTGGTGCTAACGGCCCTTACGCCGAAGCCAACGAAACCTCAATGGCTACCATTATCGGTACGATAATCGCAGCGGTTCTAGGCTTGCTGGGTGTTATCTTTATTATCCTAATAGTTATTGCTGGTTATCAATGGATGACTGCTGGCGGCAATGAGGAAACTATCAAAAAATCTCGACAGCGAATTACCAACGCCATTATCGGTCTAGTTATCGTTTTGGCCGCCTATGCTATCTGGGCTTTCATTTCTAACACTTTATTATAATAATATGAAAAAAGCTTTTGCCTTCTTTTTGGCCATAATTTTTTCCTTGATTCTAGTATCACCGGTTTTAGCCGAAGATCCGCCACCAATTGAAGATCCAATGTTAATCGGTGGGACTATCGCCAGCAGCGTTAAGGCTCAAAGCGATGCTCAGACCCAGGCCCTGGGTGCTAGAGCCGGGTTTAATATGGGGTTAGGAGTTGGTGATATTGTCTCTACTCTTATTGGAGTTGTTTTGTCGGTTCTAGGCATAATATTTCTAGTCTTGATTGTGGTTTCTGGCTATCAATGGATGATGGCTGGGGGCAATGAAGAAACCATAAAAAGTGCCAAGAAGAGGCTGACTAATGCTGTTATCGGTTTAGTTATCGTTTTGGCCGCTTGGGCAATTACCGTCTTTATCTTTCGCAACTTACCTTTGGGTGGTAATGGTAATCAGGATCAGGGAGGATTACAGGGCAGTCCATAATCATTTATATCATTTAGATAAAGAAAAAAGGCATCCGATCGGAATCGAATGCCTTTTTGTTTCCCGTTTATTATTTTGAAACAACGATGTAGAAGTTTACTTCGCGTCCCAAGTAATTATGAGTCACGCCCGGGATGACGTGAAACACAATTGAGTTGCCGATAACGTTTCCCTGATCACTTACCCTCCAGGCAGTGTAGCGTCCGGCTGGCAGCGATACTTCCAGGGTTGAACCTTTATGGAGGTAGAATCCTTTTTTGCCTGTGCCAGGTAATGTGGGACCAGATATGTTAACGTTCACATCAACCCACAAAGGATTGTTTATTACCCCACTGTATTCAACGGTGGAAACGGCTGGACTGTAGTTTCCAGTTGACGCTATCGCTGGACCACCTTTCATGCCATTGATGGCATTAGTCGCGGAGTAGGCGGAGGTTTTGCCGGTGGCATAGAAAAGTGAATCGCTGCTAGCTATTTGGCTGAGTTTTTTCTCTCTCATTTCCTTGAGAGGTTTTAATTCAGCTTCATACTTAGCTTTGATGTCTTTCTTCTCCAGATCCCACTTTGATTCTCCAGCGACCGTTGAGGTATCCTGATCTTCACCCTGGTAAGCTGCGTCTTTTACTGCAACAACAGTGGTTCCAGCCGCGGCCATGGCCTTGTCAACCATCTTGAGTTCGGCGGCCATCTTTTTTTCAATGTCGCTGATCTGTTTGTTGATGGTTTTCAGATCCTTCTGGAGCAGGTCGATCGTTTTCTGGCCTGCGTAGAAAGCGGTTGATCCGGATTCATCGTTGTACTGAGCGCTTGCTGTGGTAGCTATGAGCATGGTCATGGCCATCCATAATACTGATATTTTTCTCATGATTATATGATTTTTTTATGATTTATAATTTATTTAGTTCCCTTTTAAACCTCGGTTAGAGCACCGAAGCTTGAAAGGGAACTAAAGGTCAATCATGAGTGTTTGTTAATGGGCTTAACTAAACAAACATAGTATATCATATTTAGTATTATTTGTCAATAATATCAAGAAAAATGCCCAAAATATGGGGATTTTTGGCTTTTGACAAAGCTTAATTTTTACCCTATTATAGAGATATGAATTTATATCAAGAATTACCAAAACAAGACCCGGAATTGTGGAATTTAGTGCTTCAGGAAATGGAACGCCAAGACAATGAACTGGAACTCATCGCTTCTGAGAATTATGTTTCTCGAGCGGTGTTGGAGGCTATGGCTACGGTGCTGACCAATAAATATAGTGAAGGGTATCCTGGCAAAAGATATTATGGCGGCAATGAAATAATCGATTCAGTCGAATCACTGGCCATCGCTAGGGCTAAAGAATTATTTGGCGCTGAACATGTTAATGTCCAGCCTCTTTCTGGCTCTCCGGCTAATGCGGCTGTCTATATGGCTTTCTTAAACCCTGGTGACAAAGTTTTAGGGTTAGCCCTAGATCACGGCGGCCATCTTTCTCATGGGCATAGCGTTAATTTTTCTGGCAGGCTATATAATTTTGTACAGTATGGTGTTGATCCTCAGACCGGCGTAATTGATATGGATGAGGTGCGAGAGATCGCCTTAAGAGAAAAACCGAAAATGATTGTGGCTGGATTTAGTGCCTATAGTCGTGAAATCGATTGGAAAAGATTTAAAGAAATTGCTGATGAAGTTGGAGCATACACTTTTGCCGATATTGCTCATGTAGCTGGATTAATAGCGGCTGGAGAACTAAATAGTCCGGTGCCTTTCTTTGATGTTGTCTCTACTACCACTCACAAAACTTTGCGCGGTCCTCGAGGGGCGATTATCATGTGCAAAGAGAAGTTTGCTAAGGACATTGATCGTGCTGTTTTCCCTGGTATGCAGGGCGGGCCCCATGATCACATTATTGCCGCTAAGGCCGTGGCCTTCAAAGAGGCTTTGCAGCCAGAGTTTAAACTTTATTCCCGGCAAGTCATTGCTAACGCTAAGGCTTTAGCCGAGAAATTAATTTCTTTAGGCTATCAAATTGTTTCCGGCGGCACTGATAACCACTTGCTGGTGGTTAATTTGGCTAACCAGGGAATAACCGGCAAGGAGGCGGAGAAGGTTTTGGAGAGGGTAGGCATTTCAATTTCTAGATCTACTATTCCCAATGATCCTCAGCCGCCGTTCAATCCTTCCGGTATTCGTCTAGGCACCCCGGCGATTACTACTCGTGGCTTTAAAGAGGCAGAAGTAGAACGAGTGGCTGAATTGATTGACCAAGCTTTGAAGAATCGAGATAATGAAGAGATTTTAAATAGTATCAAGCAGGAAGTCAAAGACCTCTGTCAGCAGTATAAGACTCCTTCTCTAGTATGATGAAATTAATCGATGGTCGGGCGATTGCGGAAAGAATTAAGGATGATATCGCCAAAAACATTCATCAGCTTTCTGGGTCCAGGCCAAACCTGGCCATTATTTTGGCTGGGGATCGTGAAGATTCCGCTCTCTATGTTTCCCTTAAAGAGAGAGAGGCTAAAAAGGTTGGTATTGATACTCACACTTATCGCTTGGGTGATTTAGATACTGAAGAGGATTTATTGGGCTTGATTAAGTTTTTAAATAATGATGAATTGATCGACGGAATTTTAGTTCAACTCCCTCTACCTGATCGCTTTGATACTGTTAAAGTTTTGGCCGCCCTCGATCCTCAAAAAGATGTCGATGGTTTTTGTCCGGATCATTCTCATTGTGTCTTATCTCCGGTATTAGCGGCCCTCGAAGCTTCCTTGCTCTATACCCAGGCTGATTATCGTGGCCAGAAAGCTTTAATACTACATAATTCTGATGTTTTCGGGGATTCGGTTTCAGACTTTTTGGCCTCTAAAGAAATTGCCGCTCAGAAGCTTTCCTTTGCTAGCTATGAAAAATTAGATCAGACAGAATCCGGAAGGCTGTATCAACGCGCCTGTGCCCTAGGGAGAGAGGCTGATATTATTGTGACTGCTTTAGGTTTACCGAGGTTAGTGAAGGCCGATATGATAAAGTCCGGGGCGGTTATTATTGATATTGGTATTTGTCGGGATCAGGGTAAGGTTTGTGGCGATATCGATTTAGAAAGCGTCAAAGATGTAGCGGGTTGGCTCACGCCGGTTCCGGGAGGAATTGGTCCGATGACTATTGCCTTTTTATTTAAAAACGTTTTAGCTCTATATCACCAAAAAGAAAAAAAGAAGAACGCGTAGTTCTTCTTTTCCAGGTATTGTTTGACGGTTATTCCGTCGGTTGGGTTTTTTGGGCAGGCGGGGCACCAAAGACCGAGAAGAGGTTTTTGATTTTGGTCACTTTTTTGCCCGGCGTAGCGGCATCCAGTTTGGCAGTCACCTGCAGGATGAACGCGCCGGTGTCGTAGCTTCCGGTCTGGATTACCTTTGCCTTGTTTTTCAAATGCTTTGTTTTGCTATCCTTGTTAAGTTTGACGATCTCTTTTTCGAGCGTCACTAAATTTTTCAGGGGCATAAACCCTGAAATAATAATTCTTTCTCCCATTTCCTTTATAATTTTAAGGTGAGTCGATAATATAACAAATTTAAAAACTGTCGTCAAGTATTATGTCGCCCCAAGAGATGAAAATACAATTATTAGGACTGCTTAAGGCTCATTTTGGTTATGAGTCTTTCCGACCTGGGCAAGAACAAGCGATTGACAGTGTGATTTCCGGCCGTGACACCTTGGTGATTATGCCTACTGGCGGCGGCAAGTCTTTAATCTATCAATTGCCAGCTTTAATTTTGGAGGGGGTGACCTTAGTTATTTCTCCTTTAATCTCTTTAATGAAGGATCAGGTGGATAGCCTGACTAAAGTTGGTATTCCCGCCACTTATATAAATTCTGCTCTAAGTCCGCAGGAGACGATTGGGCGCTTGCGAGAGGTTAAGGATGGGAAGTATAAGCTGGTCTATATCGCTCCAGAGCGCTTTTATAATCTCGAATTTATTCAAGTTTTAGCTGAAATTAAGGTTTCTCTGTTTGCTATTGATGAAGCCCATTGTATCAGCCAATGGGGGCATGATTTTCGTCCTAGCTACTTGAGACTCAAAGAGGCCGCTAAGCTGGTAGGGCGTCCGCCGCTTTTAGCTTTAACCGCTACTGCCACTCCGGAGGTTCGTCAAGACATTGCCAAGCAATTAGCTTTGAGTAATCCGGAGATGATTATTACCGGCTTCGCTCGACCTAACTTGCAATTTGGTATTATTCCAGCTAGTGATAGCGCCAAGGTAGAAATAGTGATGCAGACTATCGAAAGTTTGCCTAACCAAAGCGGGATTGTTTATGTCGGTACCAGAAATAAGGCGGACGAGCTGTTGGCTATTTTAAATGATTACCAGATTAGGGCCGTGGGTTATCATGCTGGCATGGATGCTGAAAGTCGCCAATGGGTGCAAGATAGTTTTATGTCCGGCGAAGCACAGGTGGTGGTGGCCACTAATGCCTTTGGTTTAGGGATTAACAAGAAGGATATCAGATTTGTAATCCATCATGATTTGCCCGGAACAATTGAGGCCTATTATCAAGAAGCTGGCCGGGCTGGTCGCGATGGCCAATCTAGTTATTGTCTGTTACTTTACTCTCCCAAGGATCGCTATTTGCGGGAATTTTTTATCAAAGGCGATAATCCGCCCCCGAATATTATCACCGAAATTTATGACTACCTCCTAAATCATCGGGCTAATCAGAATGAAGGTTCGATCTTGGTGACTTATAGTGAAATCGCTGAGAGCTTGTCAGAAAATTTGCCGGAAATGGCGATTGGCACGGCTTTAAAAATTTTAGAAAGAGAAGGATATATCTCCCGCCCCAACGAACGCACCTCCAGCGCTTTTGTGAAAACCGCCGTTGCCTTAGATAGCCACTTAGCGGCGCTAGGGAAAAGAGCTAAAACTCAAATTGAAGCCTGGCAAAAGATCTGGGAACAATTTCAGGACAAATTAGTCGGCGGCTGGCATGCTAATCTAGAAGAGGTAGCTTCTGGTTTAGGTATCAAGAAAGAGGCAATTATTCGCGCCCTCAAAAAATTACAGGAATCCGGTCTGCTGGAATATCAACCACCTTTTCGAGGCACGGAGATTAGAGTATTAAAAACTGTAGCGCCGGAGGATTTGGAAATTGACTTTTTAGCTTTAAAAGACAAACTACGTCGGGCTCATGAGAAATTAGATGAGATGGAGTCATATGCTTTTCATCGCGGGTGTCGCCAGGAATATATTTTGAAGTATTTTGGCGATCCTCAGGCTAAGGGTTGTGGTATTTGTGATTGGTGCTTGGGGGGTAGGAATAATTCTTGGCAAACTAAGGAATATTTAGGTTAATTATGAACTCAACTGAACAAAATAATCTATATCGTTTGTCTTGCTCTGGCTATAATCAGATTGCCTCAGATTTTAATCGTACCCGTCAGTATTTGTTGTGGCCGCCTTTGCAAAAAATTGTGTCGACGTTGCCGGATAATATCAAGGTTTTAGATCTAGGTTGTGGCAGTGGTCGCTTACTGGAACATATTGAGCAAAAAGATTGGTCTTATATCGGCTTGGATAATAGTCCTGAACTACTAGCGATTGCTCGGAATAGCTACCCTGATTATCGGTTTGTGCTTGGTGATATTCTATCTTTAGAAAAAAATCAGGAACTGAAAGCTTCAGCCCCCTTTGATGTTATTTTTGCCATTGCCGTCTGGCATCATCTGCCCGGCAGAGATTGGCAGGTTCAAGCGGTTAGAGATTCTTTAAATTATCTTCAGCCTCAAGGACAGTTGTTTATTACCGTCCAAAATTTTTGGCGCCAAAAGAAATATCGCCGGCGTTTGTATCAAAATATCTGGCAACGTCTAAGCGGCCGACATCATCGTAGCTATCGCGATCTGGTTTTCCCCTGGAAAGATTCAGCCGGCAATATTTTGGGCCAGCGCTATTATCATGTCTACACTCGTCGGGAACTAAAAAAAATCAGCCGCCTGGCTGGCGGCCGAATCGTGTCTCTAAAATCAGATCGGTATAATTATTATCTAGAGTTAGCCCCGGAAAGCTTCTAGAATCTTTCTGATTCTGTCTAGGTCGGTTTGACTGAGTTTTAGGCTCAGTCTTTTTTGATATAGATCATACATATCTTCTCGGATCCTTTCTCCGGTTACTGGGTGGCCTCTTTTGATAATCGCTTTATATTCCTTGATCATCTTTAGTACCACTTCTTTGTTTTCGGAATTTAAATTGCTGAATGAGGAATTACTGTGAATTAGATGTTCCAGACGTTGATCGATCTGATATTCGGTTAAATTTTTGACGTCTTTCAATAGTTCTTTGATGTCCATAGGGTTAATAGATATTATATTTATTGTTTAGATATGATTCCACGGCTTGACGATCAGGGCTAGATAGTTCAGATGTATATATAATTAATTCGGCTACATCGCCAACAAATTTATTCCACCAAGCATCAGCCCCAATTATTGTGGCATTGTTACTCCCGGCATATAGATCACCTGAGTCTATTAAGTTTCCGTTCTCGTATAACCCAGAAGAGCTTTCGTTAAAAACAGCGGTAGTGATAATAGTAAAAGGCGATGCCTTGTAGTATTTTATATTTGTAAAATTTGTCCACATGTACATTTCTTGAGCTGATTGGTCGTAACCCACATAAAGACCGCTTGCTCCGGTCGGAGAGGCGATTGTTTTCGCTCCTAATGGGTCTTCGGTGACATGATGAACTATGAAGATTGTGCTGGGTGTTCCATAGCTGCCATCACCTGGACAATCTGATAGAGCCTGGCTTCCAGTGAAAGTAACAGCTGGTTTATTATTAAAATAATCAAGAGATTGCGAAAATATTGGAAATGCTCCGTAAGCACCACAATTCGTTAGATTTTGCCCGTTGCCAGTTAGGTCTTTCCAATTACTAATATTTCCTCCGTTTACTATTCCATAGTTATTATTGGCGTTGTCTGCCAAGCCGCTAGCGTCATACCAAGCAAATATATTAGGTATTAATTGAGGGCTAAAACAATTATTATTGAGACATAGATTATTACCAATGCAGGTGCCACAGCTTCCGCCGCATCCATCATCACCACAGTTCTTGCCTGAGCAATCAAGAATGCAACCACCGCCACCACACCCCGCCATTCCACCAGGGGTAGCACAAAGCTCACCGGCAGTAAGAGATCCCACTACTCCACCAGTACAGAAGGTCAGGGTATATGATTCACCACTATTATCCT
>CAZFEF010000011.1:0-23425 GCA_964517555.1 uncultured Gammaproteobacteria bacterium | reverse complement strand
GGGCTCGCTTCTCGCCCCAACTACACACGGGGTTTCCTGGTAAGGTATTTAAAAACCGGGATATCCCGGTTTTTTTTATTAAAACAATATTTATTTAGTGGGAGCAAAACTCTTAATTATCAGATCAAAAATGTTTTGGTAGTAAGTCGGCTGACCAGTAGCAGGCACATAGGAGAAAATAAAAATTTGGGATTTAGAGTTGTCGGTGAGATAGTAAATACTAGCGTCATTGTTGCTCAATCCTTCCCCCCAACCATAGCTAGCCACATCGGCCACTAAATTTAGCTCAGACAGAGCCCAGCTATCAATACTGACCTTAGCGGTGTTAGGCTGAACTACGATTTGAATGAAGGAATTATCCAAGGCGGTTAAAATAATAGTATTCCCCTGATCGGCAGCTGAGACAGTCCAGGTTTTAGGATAATACAAGGAATAATTCTTGGTAGCATTAGTGTAACGCTTCAAATTAGGATTACTAGACAAAGCACCTTTGCCAGTAGGATTATAAGATCCGGTGACCTCAATTAAATCATTATAGCTATCACCGTCAGTATCAATGTTAGTCACATCAGTGCCCAGGGCCCTTTCTTCTTCATCACTTAAGCCATCGGCGTCAGTATCAGTTATTTTGCTAGACACAAGCGGGGTCGAAGTCGCCGGGATAGTGGAGGTAGCTAACAACTCTGAGCTGGTGGCAACGGTAGAGCTGCTAGAAGACGCTACGGGAGTGTTAACCTGATTATTGATCTTGGGGATAACATTATTAACTTCACTCTCTTTAGAGCCAAATAAGCTAGCAATATCAAAGCCACCCGGGCGAGACATTAGCATCCAACCCAAATAACCCAAACCAACTACTACTAAAACGCCAATAACAACAATAACCAAGCCAATTTTTTTGTGGCTAGGCGCTAGGGTTGGCGCCGGAACAATTTTCTGACCGGAATCGCTAGCTTTAATCAGGGTGGTCTTGGTGCTATCAGCAAAATAATCTTGATAACTAAAGCCATTGGTGCGATAACCTTTGGGCATCTTATGGACAACCAAATTGCGACTAACCTGGTTGGCTAAATCTTGTTCGCGCCTCAGGTCTTCTTCACTACGATATTCTTTTTTGGAACCGGAAAGCAAAGACATAAGAAATAATTTATTGGACTAACTGGCCCGGCCCTTTAGGGTTATAGCCACCAGCCACTTCCTGACCATCTAAATAACCATCACCATCAGTATCGTTTTTATTAGGATCGGTATTGTAGATTTTAACCTCGACATCATCGCTCAAGTTATCACTATCAGTATCCTTGAGTAAGGGGTTGCTAAGATGCGTCTTAACTTCATCATAGTCAGTCAGGGAATCACCATCAGTATCAATTAAATTAATATCAGTCCCTAAAATGACTTCCTCGGAATCAACTAAAGCATCACCATCAGTATCAACAATCACCGGAGCCGTAGTAGTATTTATCTCCTCGGGGGTGGATGTAGCCGGAATCTGATTATTGGTGGTGGTAGCATTTGACCAGTTGTCATTAACTTCTTCGTCGGTTTTATTCATGAAAGTAGAAAGCAATTTAGTATAGATAAAATAAGCCAAGACAAAAATTACCACTACAATCAAAAGAATGACAATAATAGTTTTCATGGCCTTTTTAGCTGGAGCCTTCTTCTCTTCCCCCCAAGAAGCATTAGCTGGGGGTACTACTGGGCGTAAGGGCGGAACAGGAACGCCAGTCGGAGCTGGAGGAGCGGCCTTGTCAGTGTCGGCGAACATGTCGTCAACTGGTTTTTGCGGAGTCAATTCGTTAAACATAAATTTGAATTTAATATTTATCGTTTAAATTATAGCACAAAAATTAAGGAGTGTAAGTATCGCATTGTCCCAGAGTATTGCAATACTGGCCGCTAGGACAATCCGCCATGCAGGGCGTATCTTTTACGCAACGAACTGAGAGTAATTGTTGCGCTGACTGAGGAGCAGTAAACAGACCTCGATAGACAGCGGCAGTGGTGGTTCCCAGGTTGGTTAGCTTGTAATAAACTGGCTGGGCGCCAACCTTACTAGAAGACCAATAATAAGTGGAATTGGTTCTTTCCTGGAAAGCAGTATTGTCTTTACGCCCAGACATTAAAGCATCGAATCCGGAGCCGCCGAAAGGCTTGAACTTAGAACCAGCATTAGTACAATCCCAGGCATTAGCACGAGTTGAAGAGCAAAAACCAGGAGTTTCAGTCAAGGGCGGGTCGGATTGAGCTGATTCTAATTTATGCCATTCATTGTCAGTCGGCACATGCCAGCCGGGAGGACAAGGACCACGCATACCTTCAGTCTGATCGACGCAGGGCGGATTAAAGGTCGCATCAGCCAAACTATACAAGCGACCATCAGCCTCGCAGTATATTGGATCATTATTGCCACCATAACATTCTCCGATTGGAGAAAATGAAAAATTAAATGCCTGAGCGATGTTTATCAAGAAAAAATTCTTAATCTTCGTCCAAAAAGAAACCTTTTTTGAATTGATATAGGCGCCATTTTGCTGATCGTCTATCTGGTCATCATTATTGTCTGGCAATACCGGAGGAAGAACGATTTCGTTTTCATTCAAAGGTTCTCCTAACCCCGGCTGGACATTCAATCCATTCTGCTGTAAACCTCCTTGTAAATTAAGGTTTCCATTAATAAAAATGTCAGGGATGTTGGGTGAATTATTATCAAAGTCTTCCAAGTTGAAAACATTAACACAATCCGCCTGAACTAATTTCTTGGCCCCGACATTCAAATTATCAGCCAAGAAGCATTGATCGCCAATTAAGATAGTGCGATAATAACCACCCTGATTACGAATTTCACCGGTTGAATCCCAGGGGCCGCCCTGATAATAAACTAAATTGCGACCACAAGCATTTTCAACCTTCAAATCAAAATTAGAAGTAGCGGAATAATTATATTCATTTCGGGCTTGAATTTGCACCTGATAAGTGCCGGCCGAAAGCGGCTTGCCGCTGATTACCCCCTGAGTACTGCCAGTTAACCCTTGAGGTAAACCAGAGAAAGCATAAGTAGTGGAAGCATTGGATAAATTCAAATTATTAATCTGACAATTATAATTTTCGTAGAGATCGGCTATTCGACTACAACCATAGTCTAGTCTAGGCAAATTCCGTTTCACTAAAATTTTAAAATTCTTAGTGGTGCTTAATCCGGAACCGCTGTTAACTTTCACCTGATAATTAAAATTAGTGTCACCGGCTAAATTCAAGCCACTCATCGTGCCAAAAATTCTAAAACGATAAGAATTAACCGCCTCCTTGGTCAATGTACCCTTTAAACCATTGTGCAAATTAATAGTGCAATTCACTTTATGCTTAGAGATGGTCCAGGGGTTAAAACCGATTCCTGAATTGCAATTTGCTGGCGGCAAAGGAGTAGGGATCTGGGGCAACTGAGGCAACTGTGGTAGCTGTAGCAACTGCCCCTGAAGTCCCTGGGGAGCGGCTTGAGCTACCTTAGTTTTTAGCCAAGAGAATAATTGACGACTTCGCTCTACAGCTAAGCTAGTACCAAAGGACAATTGTAAATTACTAAAATTACTATCAGTAAAATAGATACTATAATCTAATTGATTGCCAGTTAAAGTACTAAGATCATATTCGGCATCACCGGCATTAATAGTTGGAGCCCCACCGGCGATAGTAATGGTGGTGGTAGTGGAATTACCCTGCAATTGACTGTCCTTAACACTGATTCCGATGGTATAAGTATCAGCTATACCAGCAGTGGCCGCCCAAATCTTTCGTTGGTTAGGATCATTGGTGGCTAATAGCTTAGGGACGTCAGACCATGAGCTCCAGTCGTCCTGGCTAGTGTCCAAAGTAAAAGTTATCGGGTTGCCTTCGGGGTCAGAAGCCTGAACATAGCCATTAAACTCTTGGCCGCTCTGGCCGCTAAGATTAACGGCCACTATTTGCGCCGGACTGTTTTGCGAGCCGCTATATCCTACTGGGGCAGTGATGGCACAACTATTAGCCGAAAAAGTTAAAGGAGCTCCGCCCACAAAAGACATTATCTGATAATTAGTTTCCATAGCGGCGCAAAGGTTATAATTGGAGCCGTTGGGATCAGAAGTATAAACTATAGCCGAACTATTACTGGGAAGCTCTAAAGTAGAGCTGTTGCCGTTCTTATAAAACTTCTTTAGAGACGGATTAAAACAACTCTGATTTTCGTAGCCGCTATCAGAGCTGGTAGCATTAACATCTTCAGTACAAAGACCTAATTTATTAATCGGATCAACAGTCGCCTGTAAATTCAAGGGTAATAAGAAGTTAGATTGCCAGCTAGGCCAAGTAGAAACAGCCACACTAGGTAAATAGGTGCCAGAAAGTAAAGTGGGGTAACGTTGGTGAAGCGAGCGATAATCAGCCAAAGCTGCCTTAATGCTATTTAATGAATTAAAGCGCTTAATATCTCTTTGCAATTTAGCCTTCTCGCTTAAACAAAAAGTTCCGGCTGGACAGTCAGTATCTAGGCGACAATTATTCTTACTCAAACAATAATCACCGCCATCAATGCAGTCGCCGTCATCACCGCAATCCTCGTCGACTACACATTTTATTTTCGGCAAAGAACAAGTGCCGGGGATAGTTTCATTAAGATTATTATTAAAGCGCCAATTAGACAGTATTTTGCCAAAGACATCAACGGTTTTTTCGCCAGCGTCTTGATTATAGGTAATAATATAAATATTAAAATAAAGCTGGTCGGGATTAGTATTCTCATTAATATTAGTAGCGGCCACATAAACAGTGCGATTATCACGTACCGCTTCATAGCCATCAACTAACAATGCCTGAGGTGAGCCACTAAATCTCTGAGAGGCATACCATTCATTGATGCCTAAATGGTTGGGGTTGGGGATAATCCTAATGGCAATCGCATCAATATTATCAGCGGCCACAGCGCTAAAATGATGACTAAAATTAACAAAAATACCGACCCCTATTAATAGAAAAACAATAATCGATACTAGGAGACTATTAAGATTCTTTAGTTTTTCCATATAAATAAATTAATTTTGATGCTATAAGTCGAGACTAGTTAGATTGCTGGAAATAGTAAGACTCCTTCAAGATCTCCCAGATACACAAACCGTTTCCGCAAATGCCGTACAAGGGATTATTGGGATTAGTAGAGCACTCCAATTCATTATTATTACTACAGATCATTCGATTAGACTGGCCCAGACTGACAGTCCCGGTGCCGCTGGAAATAGCCGGTAAATCATCATCGGTAGTATTGGGATCACCGGCATCGCGACAATAATAGAACTCGTAATGGAAGTTATTACAACTACCTGATCCCGGATTGCAATTAACGCCATCAGCTTCCGGGAACCAATAATCACTATTAGACACTGGCGGCCAAGGGTTGGAACAGACAAAAACCCGAACTGTAGTTGAGGCGCTCTTGTCGGCGGTAGAAATATAATTACTCTGATCAAAATGAATATCAGAATGCAATGTAGTTTGTTTGTCGGAAATATTAGGTTGAACTACTAATAATTTTTGGTCGCTGGGCAGACCATTGACCGCTGAAAAATCGACATAGGCCGGATGATCAATACTAAAAACCCAAGACCAGCTATAGCCAGTAACCGGTTGCAGTAATTGATCGGTGGTACTCCAGGCCTTGGCCGTATAAACTCGGTCACGATCATCTATAGTATCAAAAGTATTATTACCAGCGTCAATATCATTTTCGTTTAAGTCGTTAACATTCTTTTGGAAAACGTGGGCCGGCGGATCAATGGAAATTTGGTCAACTTCGCAGATACCGCTAGTAGCATTATTATCACTTAAGGTTTTAAATGACCAAATATAAGAATTCGGGAATTGAGCTCCTTCAAACGGTCCATAGATAGTACCACTATTATTATACCCACCACCGCTCATGCCAATATTATAAGTACTCAAGACACCCGAAGAACTGCTGGCTAAATTCTCCTGGCCCAAAACGATGGCGTAGTGCACAGTGTCTGGCGACAATAGACGGTTGGGCAAAAATTTCAATATAGTTTGAGTACCTAATTGTTCTGGCAATACTGAGCCCTGCACCTGGCAGTAAATCTTATCACTGGCTGGTGGAGCCGCCCAAGTGTTTTGGCCGAATAATCCGGCTAAATAACGGGTGGAGTCGACAAACCAGTTTTTCACAGTGCGCCAAGCACGAGCCAATAAGCTTTGGTCTAAACGGTTAGCGTCACCCATCGATAATTGAATAGTACCAGAAGGACAAGTATCGCCTAAATCGTGTTGTTCCAATAACATGAAGTTTCCTGGGAAGGAAATAATATCCATTTTAGTATTGAAAGGGGCGGTAATAATGGCGTTACGACAAACATAATTCTGATCTTGAGTCGGAGTAGTAGAAGCAGCTACCACTTCAGGGCGAGCGTGACAACAAGCATCATCACCGCAGCCGGTAACACTCGGACTACCGCACTCAGAGCTGTCAGAGCAACCGCAACACAAACCACGATTATTACCGGAGCAAGGAGTCTTGTTGGGTAGACATTGGAGCTTGCTATTTATACTTCGACAAAAATCATAAGTCGCACCATCTTGAGGATCAGTTCCGGTCATACTAGGATCACAACAGCAAGAACCACAATCACTATTATTTTGACCACCATTGCCATTAATGCAAGAGAAAACACTACCGCAAACACTAGTATTACAGCTATTTAAATTGTTGCCAGCGCAACTGAGACCGAATTGAGGTGCGGAACAAATAGAATTACAAGTTGACACTTTGGTAAAGGCCCCAGAACTAGTGGCAACGCTAGAGTTACACTCGTCCTGATTAGGGGTCGGCTTACAATTATAATAATCACAACGACCATCAGTACCGCTAATCCGATCACCATCGACACAGGCGTCAAAAGGATCATCCCAACAGCAAGAAGCATTACCAGAACAACTATTTTGGTCGAGCAAAGAACCACAGGGCGAATTATTACCGCAAATACTATTACATTGGACTTGAGAAGGATAAATTAATCCTTTACCCAGATTATAAGGCTCGGCCAAAGAACAAATCTTTTTTAAAAAATTTTGTCCAACTTTACAACCGTAGTAAGCACAAGCGCCAGGAATACCGGTTAAATCACCGGCTCCACCCCGGCACTTATCATTCTTACCATCCCAACAACAAACTTTTTGATGGTCGAAACAACCAGACTGAGTTAAGGCTGAACAGTCAGTACAGTACCCTCCCTGGCCATCGTCCTGACAATATTGACCGGTGTGGCCGGAACAATTACAGGCTTGATCATGAGCGGCAATGTCTCCAGGGGCACCGACATCAGCACAGCCACTACATTTACCAAAATTGCTATTACCACTGCCGCAAGTTCCAGAGCAAGTCAAAGGAAAACAACAATCGCGAGCTGACTGGCTAACCTCGCAACAACATTCGCAAACATCGGCAGTAGCGATACAATCTCCATTCTGACAGCTTGATCCTTGGGGGCAAATGATGGTAGTGGCGCAAACGCCGGTAGCAGAGCCTGCGGGAGCGACGCACTGACCACCAGCAGGACACAGAGAACAAGTTTTATATTTAGTACACCGATTATTACCTAAATTAGTCCAACCTAAAGGACAAGAAGACGGAACGGTAATTTGATAAAAATAATTCCGGCAAATTTTGTTACCTAAATCAGTCCAACCTGAAGGACAGGAAGACTGAACGGTAATTTCATGATTACGACAAGTTTGTACTATATCTCTAACACCCTGACCAGGAACATCCAAGGAAACAGTTACGGGCACATTACAAGAAGGATTAAAATAACGAATATAACGATTAGAAATAGCATCATAATGACACGCTCCGGGGGTACTACAATAAGGGTAATTAACGGCATAATTGTCATCGCACTTAATGCCGGTGTTCTGGTTCTGCCCTTCAGAACCGTCACATTGACCGGGAACATTCGGACAAGAACCCGTAGGACAGAAAGTCTCACCTTGAGAGGCGCAACTATCGTTGTTAGCGCAATTCCCGCCTGGACAAGGGATACACAGACAAGAGCTGGGGTCGCAAGATGTACCCACACCACAACGACTATTATTTCTTTCGCAAGTCTGTGTTAAAGGATCATCGTCGCAACTAACATAAGCGCTGGTATTAAATTTCCACTCGAAAACCGATCGCGGGATATTAGAATAACAACCACTGACGTTATCGAATAAAGAATTAACGCAACTGCCATAATTAGGCGAACCCAAAGGACAACAAACCGGAGTTCCTCCACTACAATCAGTGTTAGCGCTACAACGACCGACCGTAAAATTTAAGCTATTTCCAGCTTCATTGTTTTTAACTATTCTCACTGGGCCAGAAATGGAAGTCGCCGGCACCAATACGCTGACCTTTTGAGCTCCATCATCCGGATCAATATTACCGCTGACATCCTGGTTGTTATGGAATCTGACCATCGCTAAATTAGTACCAAAATATTCACCCCAAACTGAAACCGGCGAATTGGCCGGACCGCGGCTTGGTTCAATCTTGCAAGCGCTAGGAAGTAAAGGAGCACTGGAACTAGCCACAAAAGTGATGTTTTGGTTAATAACTTCAACATCGCCCAACTTCATCTTAATTTTATAATTGCCGTTAGCAATGCCGCTGGGGACCTTAACTATCGCCTGATTATCTCCCCAAACGGACTGAGCGCAGGCAGGTGGAAAATTATAATCTGCTTCAACGTCATTATTGCCGCTAGAAAAAAATACTTGGCTGGCACCACGACGGAAACCAAAACCGCTACCACTGATCGTAACATACTGACCAGAAGCACCTAATAATGGCGAGGTTGAGGCGATCATCGGACCAGCATCCGGCTCCGAATTCTTTTTAAAATTTAAATAGTTACTATTTTGATCATGGCCGCCAACACTGTTGGTAACAAAAGTGCTCATTTTGCCAGAACCAACATTAGGAACACCAGCCACACCATTCGTATTAGTGAAAGAGGAATTAAGACCACGGAATTTACTCTGATAATTACCAAAGTAACCAGCGCCGCCCAAATTGACACCGTAATAAGTTATTTCATCGCCTAATTGACCGTCGGCTGGACTGATGCGACAAAGTCCAGGGCGAACAATATTATTAATAACAAAATCTTCAAGCGATGGCCCTTGATCATTATTGGTGGTGTCATAATTAACCCCGCCACCAGGCATTGAACCATTGATAACTTTTACCGGACCAGACTGAGCGCCCACCGGAACGATAGCGATAATTTCATTATTATTCCAATTACTATAACAATTAGAATTGACATCAATTGGATCTAAAGCTTCAACGTCGTCAGCTTCAGTAGTCGGGTCACCCAAAAATACTACCCTATTACCAGCAGTAAAAGCCGCGGCCGGTTCAGCTCCCCAGAGACCACCAATTAATTGTTTAATTCTGGCCCAAATAGAGCCGGAGTAACCGGAATTAATACCAGAACCACCAAAATTATAGCCATGAATAGAAATAATATTCCCTGGAGCGCCATTGGGCACAGTTAGATTGCAAACACCATTGCCGCAATCCAAGTCGTCTTCGCAGGGTTGTAACGGATTACCGTCACAAAATCCCCCCATCGGACTGATGTCAGTAATTACGGGCGAACCGACGCAAGTACAAGTATTGGTATCGCAGGTTAATCCCTGGTCAGAATCACAAAGCTGATTTTCGGCATCGCAAGTTTCGGTTTCCGGATCACTATCACAACTGGCGCCATAGCCGCCCGGAGGATTGTCGGGTACCAAAACGCAAGTACAGCTATTAGGGCTACAAGTTAAAGATTCAGTATTACAAGAACCGGGTTGGCAACCTTCAGTCAGGGAATTGCTATCACAATTGGCCCCCAAACAGCCAGGACCATCGCAGTCAATTAATTGACAATTAGGACCGACGCAATCTTCTTGACCATTATTAGTAGAATTGCCAGTGGCCCCAATCAAGCGGTTAATGATGAAAGCGGCAATACCCCAAGAAGCTAAGATTATTACCAAACCAATAACACCGGCCTTCATGATTTTTTTAGCCGAAGAAATATTCTCTTCGTTTCCCTGGGAGGTCATCCACTTAAAACCGGCGAAGATAATGATGCCGACCGCTACTACCCCCAAAAACAACATTGTAAAATTAATAATCCGAGCCACTATTCGTCGCGGATCCTCGCTACCTAGCTCAATGGTGCTATTTATTTCATTAGTGCCGACATCAACAGCCGCCAAAACATGGCGAAATATTAAAAAAGCCCCCAATAATAACATCAGGAAGACTAGGGATCGCGTAATTGTCCTTCGCTTAGCCAGAAAACTAAACATGCTGTTCGTTTAGTTAATATTTAGCTTTACTTCGCTCTCTTTTTATAATAAAATTATAACATAAAAGAAAAAAGCCGACAACTAATATGACAATCGATCGAATCATCAAAAAATTCCAAGAAAACTACCCTGACTCCGATGCCGAAATTATCGCTTTAGCTTATGATTTTGCCGCCAAAGCCCATGCCGATCAGATTAGAAAAAGCGGAGAGCCCTATATACAACACTCTCTCCACACCGCCTATGTCTTAGCCGAGATAAAAATGGACCTAAATACTATAGTGGCCGGACTGCTTCACGACGTCCCTGAGGACACAAACCATAGCCTAGAAGAGATAAAAAAGAATTTTGGCGAAGAAGTTCAGACGCTGGTCAAAGGGGTGACTAAATTAGGCAAACTTAAATATCGCGGCGTCGAAAGATACAAGGAAAACCTAAAGAAAATGTTCATTGCCATTGCCGGCGACCTAAGAATCATCTATATCAAATTTGCAGACAGACTCCACAACCTTCGGACTTTGGAAGCCCTACCAGAAAATAAGCGCGAAAGAATAGCTAACGAAACCCTGGAAATCTATGCCCCGATTGCCGGATTATTGGGTGCCTGGAGATTAAAATGGCAGATGGAAGACATCTGCTTCAAACACTTACACCCGACCGAATACAAACAATTAGAGTATAAATATGAGGTGGAAAAAAAAACCGAACGCAACCAGTTTTTTCAGAAAGTAAAAAAGGAATTGGAAAAAGAGCTAGAAAAGCATAAAATAAAAAGCTACAGCATTGAATATCGTTTTAAACATCTATACAGTATTTGGCAAAAAATGCAGAACAAAAACCGTAAATTCGATGAAATTTATGACGTTTTTGCTCTACGAGTTATCGTGCCGGACGTTTCTGATTGCTATAAAGTATTGGGTATCATCCATACTCTTTGGAAACCAAAAATCAATCGCTTCAAAGATTATATCGCCGTTCCCAAGCCCAATGGCTATCGTTCAATTCACACTACCGTTTTTGGTCTAGAGGGCAAATCAACCGAATTCCAAATTCGCACTCCAGAAATGAACGACGAATCCCTCTACGGTTTGGCCGCCCATTGGCATTACAAAAATACTGGCGGCGGCGAAGACAATCAACCTCAATGGATAAAAGAAATTCTCCAGATCAAAAAAGATAATAAAGATACCTATAAATTTTTAGAAGAGGTTAAATCGGCTAATGTTTTTCAAAACCGAATTTTCGTTTTCTCCCCCAAGGGCGATGTCTTCGAGTTACCAGATAAAGCTACTCCAGTAGACTTCGCCTATGCCATCCATACTGATGTGGGCAACAAAACTACTGGAGTTTTAATTAATGACCGCCACGCCTCGTTAGATCAGGAACTAAAAAATGGCGACTTAGTAGAAATCATCACTGATAAAAACCGACAAGCACCAGCCAGTGCTTGGTTGAAGTTTGCTAAAACCCGTCATGCCAGAGAGATGATCAGAAAATATTCAAGAAAAATTATCTTCTCTAAAATCAAAGATTATTTCAGTAAATAAACCTAAAACCCCTGGAAACAGGGGTTTTAAGTTAGAGTCTAATAAAAATAAAACTTATCGGCGTCTGGTTTTTTCGTCCTTAAGCTTTCCGGTCTTCTTCAAATATTCCCTTTCTTTGTGCAACTCCAAGCCGACCAAAGCCCGCTTCTTCAAGATGCGTTTGGTGGGTTTAGAAATGATATGCTGTTTCTTGCGGGACACTTCTAAAATTCGATTGTTCTTCAACCCGGTCTTGAAACGGCGTAAAAAGCTTTCAAAACTTTCTCCGGGCTTACGTTTAAAATCTGCCATAGTGAATCCTCCCTTCTATAATTATTATTTATTTTTTGGATTAAACCTTTTTTGCAAACGCTCACGAAGGTCTTTCTGAGTAATGACCTCCTGAACACCTAAATCAACATCTCTGAATAAAATAGTTTCTGAGCTAATTTCTTTCTTGCCTAAGACTAGAATAATCTTGGCATTTAGTCTCTTAGCCTCTTCCAGTTGTTCTCGAAGATTATCAACCGTAAAACTCTGCCTGACCTGAAATCCAGCTTTAGACAATTCCGTAAATAAGGTAATAGCCTTTAAACGGGCGCTATCGCTAACCTGGGCCAGGAATATTATATTAGTATCTTCTTTCTTAAAAAGCAAGTTCTTCTCTTTGAGCTTGTAAACCGTCCGTTCTAGGCCACCGGCAAAACCCACCGCCGGCAAGGATTTGCTACCAATTTGCTCAAATAAATGATTATAACGACCACCACGAGCCAATGATTGACGACCGTCGATTTCGCCCTTTTCGTTAATCGGCCAGATTTCAAAAATGGTGTCTGTGTAATAATTTAACTCCTTAACCAGATAAGGGTCAAAATTATAGTTAATATTCAATTCATCCAAATACTCTAAAACACGAGTAAATGTCTGGCTACTTTCTTCGGATAAATAATTAGTAATTTGCGGGGCTTCTTTTCGAGCCTCAACGCAAGCTGGCTCCTGACAGTTTAACAGGGCTAGAGGGTGGCGAACTAAATTCTTCCGACATTCAGGGCAAAGCTTTATTTTCTTGCCTCGATCACGATAAAATTTAATAAACTTATGCAAAAACTCTTTTTGACAATCGAAATTACCCAAAGAATTAATTTGCACCTGGACGTCAATCTGCAATTCTTTAAAAATTTGGCAAGCCAAAACAATCAACAAAGCCTCGCCGATCGGTTTCGGTTCATTGAAAATTTCAAAATTAAACTGATGGAACTGGCGATAACGACCGGTCTGTACTTTGGTCTCGTTGCGAAAAACCGGACCTAAATTGAATAACTTCACCGGTTGCGGTCCCTCAAT
The DNA here is from genome assembly GCA_964517555.1 of uncultured Gammaproteobacteria bacterium. Classification (GTDB taxonomy): domain Bacteria; phylum Patescibacteriota; class Patescibacteriia; order Patescibacteriales; family UBA12465; genus DAONDZ01. The sequence continues at coordinate 10,163 of CAZFEF010000011.1, read as the reverse complement.
CAAATTTTGATCAACAAAATAACGAGCCAAGCCATGAGTTAAGTCCGGGCGCAAAGCGACTTTGTCGGATTTGCCTAAGGGCCAAAAATAAAGCGACCTTAGGCGCGGCGATTTCTTAAACAAAGACCAATTTTCCATAATCGGAGTATCGGTTCTTTGAAAACTATAAAGGTTGGCAATTTCTCTAATCTTGGTTAAAACCGGTTGCCAATATTTGTGCTCAGAGGCGCCGACATCTTTGGTGCCCAAAAGCCGTCCCACGCCACTTTGCCGCTCACGTCCTTCTGGCAATTTGGCTAAAACCGGCCGCTTGATATTATTATTTTTTCTGGGTCGAGACATATATTTAGAATGAATTATTCTTGATAGCGCAAACGGTCAAAAACCGTAGCGGTTTTAAATGGCCAACCTCGAAGCCAGACTCGACCGGTCAAGAAACTCCGACTAACCGGACCAAAACTACGAGAGTCCTTGGAGGAAGTACGATTGTCACCCAAAACATAATATTCACCGTCACGCAAAGTCACTACTTTAGCTTCTGGATCGTAGGTCATGACATTGCTAGCTAGATAAGCGCTCTCGTCCAAACGAAAACCATCAACATGACTATCATTAAAAATATACACAGCATTGTCCCTAATCTCCACCTTCTCTCCAGGCAAACCGATGATTCGTTTAATAAAATACTCTTGCGGATCTTCAGGATAACGGAAGACTACAATATCACCCCGTTGCGGGTCGCCCAAGCGATAACCGATTTCATTGATAATCAAATATTGGTGATCATGAAAAGTCGGTTCCATGGAAGCACCTTTAACATAAAAAGGCTGAATGATGAACCAACGAATAGGCAAAATAATAACCAGGCAGACGATAACAATTTTAAGAAATTCCCAAATTTTACGCCAAGCCATAAAGACAATGATTAAATTATAAATTACTCTTTCAATCTATCATAAAGCCCTAAAAAGGGCAACTATTAAGCGATAAACATGGCATCGCCATAACTGAAGAAGCGATAACCAGATTGTTTAGCGTGCTGATAGGCTAAATCGATATTTTTCTTCCCAGCCAAAGCCGAAACTAACATTAATAGGGTCGACTGCGGTAAATGAAAATTAGTCACCAAGGCATCGACTACTCGGAAATCATAACCGGGATAAATAAAAATGTCAGTCCAGCCAGAACCACCTTCAGCTCTCATTTCCCTTCCCCAAGTTTCCAATACCCGACTGGCAGTGGTACCGACGGCCACCACTCGATGGCCTGCTTTTTTGGCAGCCACAATTCTCCTAGCCGCCAACTTCCCCATCTCCCAATATTCAGTATGCATTTGGTGTTTTCTGATATCGGCGGTTTTAACCCCAAAAAAAGTTCCTAGGCCAACATGGAGAGTAACTGGAACGACTATCACCCCCTTAGCTTCAATTTGTTTTAACAGTTTTTTAGTAAAATGCAGTCCGGCAGTTGGAGCGGCCACCGAACCCAATTTATTAGCTTGAGCATAGACAGTCTGATACGACTTAGAATCATTTTGGTCGTTTGTGCCCCTTTTTATATAGGGCGGTAGCGGCACCTGCCCCAGGCGAAAAACCAATTTCATGAATTTATCACTCAAAACATTAAACTGGACTTGCCAAGTATTATCCTGATTATCTTGCAAAATTTTAGCCTCTAAACCATCTCCTAAGGATAATATAGTTTGCGGTCGGCTCTTCCCTCGCAACAAGCACTGCCAAACCTCTCGATTCTTAAATTCATAGCGGCGCAATAAAAAAATCTCCATTCTGCCTCCGCTTCCTTGCTTATGCCCCCAAAGCCGAGCCGGAAAAACCTTAGAATTATTAAGCACCAAGACATCACCTGGTTGTAAATAATCTGGCAAATTAAAAAAATGCTTATCAACCATCTGGCCGCTAACCTTGTCTAATACCAAAAGCCGCGAGTGGTCTCGCGGATAAATCGGTTTTTGCGCAATTAATTTGGGAGGTAAATGATAGTCAAAATCGGAAACCTTATACATATTAAAGTAAAGAATCAGACTCTAAACCTAAGTGTTTTTTGCCGCGGTCAGTTAAAACTCGACCCCGGAAAGTGCGATCAATAAAACCGAGTTGAAGCAAATACGGTTCATAAATATCTTCGATCGTGCTCATATCTTCCCCGGAAGCAGCGGCTAAAGCATTGAGCCCTACTGGACCACCGGAAAATTTTTCAACAATGGTATGCATAATCTTGCGATCCACGTGATCCAAGCCCAACTCATCCAATTCCAACAAAGAAAAAGAAGCTAGGCAAATCTGATCATTAATTTTGCCATCACCTTTTACCTCACAATAATCACGTACTCGACGAAGCAAACGATTAGCGATTCTAGGCGTCCGGCGTGAACGTTGAGCTACGGCCACTACGGCTTCGGGAGTAATTTCCATATTTAAGATCTTGGCATTCCGAGCGACAATTTTCTCAATTTCATTAGCTTCATAAAAACCGAGATGATGACTTAGGCCGAAACGGTCCCGAAGCGGCGCGGATAACAAGCTAGCTTGAGTAGTGGCGCCGATGATGGTAAATCGTGGCAGATCCAAACGAATAGTTCTGGCGCTGGGGCCCTTGCCCATAATGATGTCTAAAGCGTAATCTTCCATGGCTGGATACAAAATTTCTTCAATTGATTTATTGAGTCGATGAATTTCGTCAATAAATAAAATATCACCTTCGTTTAAGTTAGTTAAAATCGCAGCCAAATCGCCGCCCTTTTCGATAGCTGGACCAGAAGTTACCTTGATATTAGCTCCCATCTCATTAGCGATTACATGAGCCAAGGTAGTTTTACCTAAACCCGGAGCGCCATAAAGCAAGACATGCTCGATAGGTTCTTGTCTTTTTTTGGCAGCCGTGATGGTAATATGAAGATGCTCCTTGATCTTCTCCTGCCCTACATATTCTGCTAAATTCTTAGGACGCAAAGTCATATCCAAAGATAAATCTTCGGGCTTTTCTTGAGGAGAAACTATTCGGTTTTCATTAGAGTCTAATTCGGCCATAGTTATCATATTATATATGAAAAACCCTGGTTCGTCAAAACCAGGATTTTTTAAAAAATAGCGCGCAACCGACCTATTTTGAGGCCAGTTGAAATCTTTCCATGGGCATCAGAACTCCCTGCAGAAGGCAAAGGGGTATATTGCCCTCGTGGCAGGGTGCACCGTTGCTCTTCTTGATTCTGAAGAAAACTTTCCGTTTATCTTCCGGGAGATCTTCCCGCTTCAGAGAACAGAGAACCGCCGATAAAATCATCAACGGGTCACCGATATTCTTCAGTAATTGACGCGGACGAGAACACTCGTTGTGCACCACGTAAAACCCGGTGGGGATCTTCTGAAATACCCCCCGGACATCAACGCCGGCACCAGCCATCCAGTACTCTACTCCGGTGGAAAAATTGGGAACCATAAAAGCAAAAGCCTCGCCATGCATTAAAGCCTCAGCAAAACTTACTGCTCCTTTTTTCGCGGATACGATGGCGTCCAATTCCCGCAAAGCCGGCACCTGAATGGTGCGGTTAAAGGAAATTTCAACCTGTAATTCCTTGGCCAGCTTCTCCCAATCGTCAATCCCGAAATAGTGGTCCGATCTGATTCTTAATGAATCCAGGATGCCACTATCAAAGCTACTTTCACTCATAACTCTATTTTTTAATGGTACAACACTGATTAACTATTCATCAAACTTTAAAGGAAAATAACAAAAATGTCAACTAGCTTTTTCGAAATTCACAGATAGACCGAAAGTCGCAAAAGCCACAAGTGTGCTCACTGGGAGTAGGAAGAAAATCTAGGGTCTTAATGGCCTGAATTTGAGCAATTATCTCTTGACGCAATTTATCTTTCTCGGTCGGTTTCGCCACAAAAGATACCTTGGAGCCGTTTTCGAGATAATAGTAGCTCAATTGCTTAATTGGTTTTTCTAAAGCTTCTTCTAAAAATAGCTGGTATAGAATTAATTGTTTTTTATCGGCCCACTGTAAATCTTCCCTGGTCTTAGGGTTGCCGGTTTTGTAATCCACTACTTCCAGAGAACCGTCTGGCAAAATATCAACCCGATCTATCTTTCCCTTAATCGACTCGCCGGCTATCTTAAAGTTAAACTCTTTTTCAATAAACAGCACCCGAGGGTAACCTTCCTGCTGTAAATGACTTAAAAAAAGATCCAGGCATTGCTTCCCTCGCTTCTGATATTCTTGCCTTTCAGAAACATTAGCATAGCCATCCGGTTGCCATAGAGATTCATAGATGGAGAAAAGTTTTTCCCGAGATAATTCATCTTGCTGGTCTTGGCTCTGACCGAACAAATCCACCACTGGTTGTCGCTCGGAAAGCAAAGGGACCATAAAATCCTTTAAAACATCATGAATGACTTTGCCAAATATTAAGCTGGGTTTGTCTTGTGGTGCCGGTACTCTCAAGATAAAAGCTAAACGATATTGCCAAGGGCAAGACTGATAAGCGGCCAATTGGGAGAAAGAAAAATGATTAGGCAAAAGTTGCGGCTTGACCTCTTCGGCCGGCGGGGCCTCGGGCCACCGCTTTAATTCTATCATTAAATCATTCTCCAATCCCAAATCAGAGCCTGACTCTGGATCCAGACCGGATTCAATGATAAATCGTGACGGTTTTTTAAGCGTTGCCCCACCGTAATCTTTCGCCGCCAAAAGATATAAAACTTCTTTGGCTCGTGTTAGAGCCACATAAAATAAACGACGCTCTTCTTCGAGATGAGTATCTTTGTCTGGCAAATTTTTTTCCTTAGCCAATGCTTCGGGAATTAGAATCTTGTCGCCCCGGGCAATAGTTGGGAATTTCTTGTCTACCAAATCCACAATAAATACATACCTAAACTCTAGCCCTTTGGCGGCATGAATGGTCATTATTTTGATGGTATCAAAATCGTCGCTAAAAGAACTGAGACGACCGCTATCTCCGGCCTCCATTTCTAAATCTAAGACGGTCATAAAATCCTTGAGACGCAAATCATAATCAGTGGCTTCAAATTCCTTAATCTTGCGCAAAAACTGATTGAGATAAGAAAAAATTTCCTGGTCCCTATCCGGATCTAAGTCCTGAAGGTAGCCGGTGTCATATAGAAAACTAATCAAAATCTTGCTGGGACGTTCTCTTTTAACCAGCTCTGAGTGCTTTTCTAAAAACCCCAAAAAACGATTAACAGCAACCATGGTTTCTGGGGAAATATCAGTGATGATATTGATATTTTTTAAAGTTTCATAAACCGACCAAACTTTCGTGCGGGCGGTGCGATTGATCTTCACCAAATCGTCATAAGGGACTTTAAAAATTTCCATGTTCAAAACTCGAAAAATAGCCGCGGCTTCATGATAATTATCAAGCAGTTTAAAATAGGCAATGATGTCTAAAATTACCGGTTTGTAATAAAGTCCCTTTAGGGAAACAAATTGATGCGGCCAAGAGCGGCGCTTTAATTCCTTGAGGTATTTGTCGGCCGTATCATTAGCTCTAACCAAAATAGCAAAATCCGACCAATTGACCTCAGGTTTGTTTAATCTTAATTCTTCTATCTGCTTCACCACGTAGGCCACCTCTTCGTTTTCAGTGGTAAAATTATGGTATTGAATATCACCTGGAATAACGCTATGGCTTTTTAATTTCTTGCTAATGCCCAATTTTGCTTCCAGGGTATTGGGGTCATTATTTTTAATGAAAGTATGAGCCAAATCAAGAATTTTCTGACCGGAACGATAATTATCATTTAAGATTATTTCCTGAGCCTGAGGGTAATCATCTTTAAACTGCATGATATTAGACAAAGAGGCGCCACGAAATTTATAAATCGACTGATTGTCATCACCAACCACCACTAGATTATTATTCGGCTGGACTAAAATTTTTACCAATTCATATTGAGCCCAATTAGTATCCTGAAATTCATCCACCATAACATATTTAAATTGCGCCCGATATTTAGCCAAGACATTAGGCCTTTCTTGAAACAATCTCAAAGTATAGACAATCAAATCGCCAAAATCTAAATATTTTTCATCTAACAACAATTGATTATAGGTATGATAGGCGCGAGCCAATTCCCTGACTCTCTCAACTTCTAATTTTCCCTCCGGCCCCCCGGAAAGCATTTGATCTTCGTCTTGAACTAGATTTTCAGCATAGTCTAGATAATCTTGGCTGGAAACCGCTTCATCTTTTAGTCGAGAAAAATGCTTGATAAGCTCATGAATAAATTTAGTCGGGTTACCCAATGGCCGATAATAATCCAGTCCCAAATTATTCAAATTATTTCGAATCAACAACCAGGCCTGGGTAGTATTTAGCACTTTAAAATCCGGACTTAATCCAATATCCAGAGCTTCCGCCCGTAAAACTCGTTCACAAAATCCGTGAAAAGTATTAATCCACAAATCAAAATAACCATAAGGCAATATTTTATCCGCTCGCTCCTCCATTTCGGCAGTTGCCTTTTCGGTAAAAGTCATGATCAAGACCTCGTCGGTCTTAGCTTTTTTTTCCGACACTAAATAGGCTAAGCGATTAATTAAAACCGTGGTTTTGCCAGTACCGGCCCCGGCCACAATCAATAAAGGACCGCTATCATGAGTAACGGCCTTAAGCTGGTTAGGATTGAGTTGAGCTAAAAATTCTGACATAATTAAAAGTTGAGCTCTAGGCCATCGCTAGCTAAATCCGATTGTTGCTTGGAAGAAATTTTAGACCAAGACAAAAATTTGGGCCAAAAAATATTAGCTTCGGCCGTAGTCATCACTCGAGGCACGCTGGCCTTAGATTGCAGTGGGATCAATTTCAAGCGCCAAGAACCAGATTGGTAATCGACGCTCAAGGCTAAGCCTTGTTGGGTAGGGGCGGAAAAATATTGATCAAAAATAAAATTACCCAGAGAATAAAAAATTGGCCGACCGTGATAAATTTCCATGCCTTGAATAACATGAGGATGATGGCCAATAATCAAATCGGCCCCGGAATCGACCAAGCCATAACCAATGCCTTGCTGAATACTATTAAATTGATGTTGATATTCATTACCCCAATGAATATTAACTATTACCAGCCTTCCCTGCTCTTTTTGAGATTTAATAATTTCCTGAGCGGCGGCTAAGTCAAAATGATTATAGACCATAGACAGGCCTAAAAAAACAATCTCTTGACCATTAATCTCTTTAACCTTCACGGAGTAATCATCCACTTTAGCATCAACACTGCCACTGTAATCAAAACCAAGAGTAGTCAGATTGGCCCGAGTCTCTAGGACCCCCTTCTCCCCCTGATCACTAAAATGATTGTTGGCTAAGTTGAAAAAATTGAAACCATAATGCTGGAGTTGGGCGATAGTTTCCGGAGGGAAAGCGAAGTCATAAGCATTACGCGGAGCATAATGCGCGCCGGCGTTGGTTACTGCCCCCTCTAGATTAGCTAAGATAATATCTCTATCAGAAAATATCTGCGATTTCTCCAATTCTCCCAATAATGGCTGGAGTTGATTGTTCTTTATTTTAGTACCAACATTACGGTCTAACATTAAATCCCCAAAGGCTAATAGTTTAAAATTATTTTCAACCACTGCCTCTGCTGATTCCTCGGTAGCAATAATTAAATTATTCGAAGACGGCGATAAATAAGCATCACCCCACAGCGGTTTCACCCAAAAAAAAGTTAGGCCGACTAGAAAAACTAGCAGGATTAACGGACCAATAAGAAGATAAATCTTCCGCTTAATCATAAATTAAAGTTTTAGCAATTTCTGAATTTTAGCGGTGTCTGCCACCGAGCCAATAATAGCTAAATTTAATCGATTGTTCTGAAAAATTTCTTGAGCGGCCTTCCTAATCATCGCTGGGGTGACCTTTTTAATTTCCTGCCAAACTTTTTCCGGAGACTCGGTTTTGCCCCTAACCACTACCTGCTTGGCATAAAAAGCGGCTAAATTATCAGAGGATTCCAGGCCCATAAACAGCCGGCCACGATACATATCTTTTATCCGTTTCAATTCTTTAGCTGGCACTAATTCTTTAGTCAGGCGACTGTATTCTTGAAGAATAATTTTCACGGCCAACTCCAATTCGTCCGAGCGAATGCCGGCGGCAGTAGTCAAATAACCGGAATCGGTCAAAAACTCTGCTTGAGTCCGAACATAATAAGCTAATCCGCGGCGCTCGCGCAAATTCACAAACAGACGGGAGCTCATCGATCCGCCTAAAATCATAGATATTACTCGCCAAGCTGGAGACAACGGATTATCAACCTTGCCAGTTCTAACTCCCAGGGATAAATGAAGTTGGTCGGTCTTTTTCTGTTTAACCCTGATCTGCGGAGTCGTTTGTTTCTCAATCACTGGCAACTTATCCTTAAACTTCGACTGCGGATATTTCTTAAACAATCGCGCCAACTCCTGATTGACCTTAGCAAACGGCAAATCACCGGCCACGCAAATAAAGCTATTGCCGGCTACATATTGAGACTTGAAATAACGCAAAAAATCTTGTCGATTGAAACGACGGATATTAGCCTTGGTGCCGATCACTTCCCAGCCGGCCGGGGTATCACCATATAGAGCGGTTTCAAAAACATCTTCCAAGCTAGAACGAGGATCATCTTCGTACATGTTAATCTCTTCAATAATTACCCCCTTCTCTCTTTCGATTTCTCGAGCATCAAACTTAGAGTTAAGCAACATATCGCTTAATATTTCCGCCGCCCGGAAAAACTGACTATTTTCAACCTTGATCCAATAGCCCGTATATTCCTTAGAGGTAAAGGCATTATACTCGCCACCCAAGGCATCTAAATCGCTAGCCAATGTCAAAGTGTCGGGTCTCCGACTAGTGCCTTTAAACATGACGTGTTCTAAAAAATGGGACAAACCATTAATTTCCTTAGTTTCATATTTAGATCCGGTCTTAACCACCAACAAAATAGTGGCCGTCTTCAAGCCAATGGTTTTGATATTAAGAACCGGCAAGCCATTAGCTAGTTTCTTATAAATTACCTGGGTCATAAAGAAGGGATAAATAATAATAAGTCCTTTTAATTTATCATAAATCTGGTATAATTAAAAGACATAAATTAACCCCTTTTATATGCCAAAATACCAAATTAAACCTCAGGACTTCATTGTCGGCTTAGACAAAAAATACATTCTGCGCGTCAAGGACATGGCAGACGATGAAAAGCCGCGAGAAAAAATGATCAAAGAAGGTATCAACGCTTTGTCAGCCACTGAACTACTGGCTGTAGTTTTGGGTGTTGGCACTAAAAAAGAAGAAGTTTTTTCCATGGCCTCTAGACTACTGAGAGAATACGGCGAAAAAGCCATCATTCACGAAAAAAATCCTAAGACCATCGAGAAAGAATTGAAAATTCCAGAAGCCAAGGCTTGTCAGATAGTCGCTTGTTTTGAATTGGGCCGACGATTCTTTCAAAAAAGACCTGGGGGATCAATTGCTATTCGTACGGCCAAACAAGCTTATGAATATCTCCGTGATATGGGACCACTACCTAAAGAACAATTTCGAGGATTATACTTAAATACTCATTATCAAATAGTTCACGATGAAGTTATTTCCATCGGCACGCTAGACGCCGCTATTGTTTCGCCGCGCGATGTCTTCCGACCAGCTCTAGAATACTCAGCCGCGGCCATTGTCATCGCCCACAATCACCCTTCCGGCAGCCTGAAAGCCACCCGAGCTGACGTAGAGATTACTAATAAGTTAGTAGAGGCCGGGAAACTATTAGGAATTGAAATTTTAGATCACTTAATTATCGCGGATAATAAATTTGCCAGCATCATCTAATATGAAAAAAGGTGCCTATCAAATCAAGCCGCTTATTTTGCTAATGCGCGACGAGGACAGCGTTCGTTTTCATGTTAAAAACGATGACTATTTTGGCACTATTGCGACCGTCATTAGTCTTATTCGTCAAAAATTAAAAAAAGAAAAACGACCCAATGATTTGGCCGCCCAAGCTTTAAATAATTTAGAGAAAGACTTGATATTTCTCCAAAAAAACTACCGCATCGATTCCAAATAACTAAAGACTAAGACCTCCTCCCCGCACTCAAAAAGCTACCCTGAAAGGTAGCTTTTTTCATACGGG
>CAZFEF010000010.1:0-23647 GCA_964517555.1 uncultured Gammaproteobacteria bacterium | reverse complement strand
TGTGGATGGATCACCTCCTTTCTAGGGAGATTTGTTGCTCGATTAATTTCGAGCGACTTAGTCGACATTAGCCTTTATTGGCTAATGGAAAGAATTGATGCCTGTTAGCCTCACAAACCAAATCTGAAAAACCACGGTAAATCCGTGGTTTTTTGGTGTCTCCACCATTGACACGATATCAAAAATATGCTATTATACCCAGTTACCCAAAGTGGGTAATTGTCATTTAAAAACCCAAAAAACCAAGAACAAAAGATGAGAACAGTAACCATCGTCCTGAAATGGGTTCTGTTCGTATTGTTCCTGTGGAATATCGGCGTATTTTCCTTCATAGCTCGTCAAAGTGCTAACCCCCGTCGAGTGGGCACAGATGAGGAAAGAAGGAGAGACGTTGAATTTCTATCGGGAATATACGACCGAGCCCTGAAGTTAGGCGATGGTTATACCCCATCGCTCTACTTCAAAGACCTAATGCGCATCGAGTTGCGCGAACAGCATGATAGCGTGCATTACATGGTCAACGCCAACGACTACAAAATGCGGCTTAATTCGCTGATCATGCAGCGTCGCGAAAAGCTCATGCGCACCAACCAAGAGGAGGCTGACAAGTTCCTGGACGAAATAGTGGCCGCCCAGAAAGAATACGAGACGGTTATGGATCCGGGGAAAGAAGAGCGCTTGGCTAAATCCAGGCAGGAATGGCAAGATGGCACCACCATCAGAAACATCCTGAACTGGTTATGGGAGTTCTATCTCCATAACTTCCCGCTCGCCACCCTCCTCCTCTACCTCTGGTGGATAGATGAAAAAAAGAAGTGGCGGCTGAGCAACCCGCTCAGCTTCCTGATCTGTCTACTAATCTACCCCTACACGATAATCAGGGTGTGGATCAAAAAATTGGACAGAGACAGGAAGGAATGGGCCATGGGGGTCTATTTCCGCCGGACAGAGAAAACCATTTTCACCCTCATCTCCGAGGATGAAATGGCGGTTATCCGTCGCTTCGCCGCCAAAAGCAGCGTGGCTGACTACAAAGACTACCTTCGTAGTCGCGGACTAACCCCCCGCCACGCCTTCCTTCCCGCCCTAGCGGTGACCATGGTGTTGGCCGTCGCGGTCCCCAAGACTGCCACTGCCAGCGTCAACATACCTGCTGATGATATGCATTATTTCATCCAGGTAAAAGCGCCACCGGGAATGCTGTCCTGCTACCAGGGCCCAACGATAAGCAGCGATGCTGATCTTTCATCCATCCTGGCGATGAATATCGTTTGGGCTTCGGAAAAGATAATCGAAAAAACGGAAGCCAAAACAGCTAAAGGCTTTGTCAGAACCCCTGAACCGATTCCACTTTTCAGTTAATAGTCAAACGATCCGTCAGGATCAAGCAATTAATTGATTATTAACTTTAAAACGAATTAACATGAAATCATTTGTTAAGGTTCTGATATTTGCCCTGAGCATGGCAACTATGGCGCCCCTTAGCGCCCAGGTGTCGATCACCAGCGAAAGCACGGTGAAAATCGATTCCACTGATCACGGATTACCAGTTCAGAAACTGGAAGCCTCGACCAAGTTCGGTCGGATCCGGTACGACTACAAGGCTAACGGTAAGGACATATTTGGCATTGTCGTCCCCAAGATTGTTGGTGATTCTATCACCTCGATGGGGGGCGCTTTAGTCAAGATGGGTGATGGCAACAGGAACGACCAGTTCGTGGTTGACCTCTGGGCCAGCCACAAATGGGGTAAGAGCCGGAGGTTTTCCTCCAGCCTGGAAATGGGCCGCGTATTCAGCCCAGCTGCCAGGCCTTGGGACTTCGTCCTGGGCCGCCTGTCATATGGCCCCATTACCACCGAGGCCGGAATAGTAACATCGAAACCGATTAGCGAAGGTATAAGCGACAAGGATGCCATCTATGCCTGGATAGCTTTCCACCCCAAACACGCTTTCGTGGCCGTGGGCAAGGAAATAGACAGGTACTGGGCATTTGTCGGGACCAAGAACCTGAAAAGGTTCGGCAACCTGACCTTCGCCAACTACGACATCAAGACTGGCAATTTCTGGTTCCGGTCACAAACCGGCCTAGGAGAAATCAACCAGAAGTTTTTCTGCCAAGACCTCTATGTCGAAGCCACATCATACTTGGTGGTGCCGCCCTTCTTCTACAAGCACTTCTCCCCTTTAACCACTAAGGGGACGTACTCCATCCGCCTGGATGGGAAAAGGGTGGGCAAAACCGAGAACTATGAACTGATGGCCGGACACATCATCGGCCAGAATGTTCTGCAAGTGGCTATTGGTCTCAACTCGCAACACAAGGATGGCGACTGGAAGTTAGCGCCAAGTCTGGAAGTCTTCAAGAATTGGGACTTGAAAAAATTCCAGGCGTCGACTGAGCTTAGGTACGATCTGCTGTACCAGGCATTCAGTGCCTATCTGATCATAAAATACTAAACCCAAAGAAAGCCGCAATGCAAATTGCGGCTTTTAAAATACCCTTGCTTATTCTTTTTTTTCTGTTAAAATAGCTAAGTAACGGGCTTGTAGCTCATCTGGTAGAGCGCCACATTCGCATTGTGGAGGCAAGGGGTTCGAGTCCCCTCAAGTCCACCAGACGAGAAACAATTTATTACGGGCTGTGGTATAACGGTATTACGCACGATTCGGGTTCGTGTAATCGCGGTTCAATTCCGCGCAGCCCGACCACATGAAAAAGGCGCCTCCTGAGGGGGCGTCTTTTTTGTAGCGCTAACGCTACCATTCCTGCCAGTTATGGACTTTATCAACTAAATCGCCGATAGTCGGAAAACAGTCTTCCGTCTGGCAATCATCCGGGAAATTAACGACCATAACAGTTTCAATTCCCGAAACAACGTTAACAAATTGATCTGGGCTAATGCCCAGGCTGGCCACCTCGGTCTCGCGACTGATTTGCAAATCCCCGCGTTGCATAACCGAAGCAACCACCTCGACCACAATACCAAAAATCTCCTGTGTCTTTCTCATGCGGAAACAATTTTAAAGTGAACGAATTAGAAATTAATTATCTAAATTATCTATTAATTAAAAAATTGCAAACGTCACCATCGGTGACAATATAATCCTTGCCTTCGGTGCGCATCCAGCCCAACTCTCTAGCCTTAGATTCACTGCCAGCCTCCACAAACTTTTGCCAGTTAATTACTTCAGCCCGAACAAAACCTTTTTCGAAATCAGTATGAATAACAGCTGCGGCTTGTGGCGCTTTAGTGCCAGAAACAATTGTCCAAGCCCGTGTCTCGTCACTGCCAGTGGTGAAAAAAGTATCCAGCCCTAGAGTTTTATAGGCCACCTGAATCAATTTATCCAAACCGCTCTGGCTTAACCCTAGCTCTCTAATATACTCGGCTTGTTCCGATTCAGGCAAGGAAGCAATCTCTTCTTCTAGTTTAACGTTGAGAGGAATAATTTCTCCATTCCAATCGAATTTATCCAAAGAAGCTGTCTGATCAGCATTTAATACATACAATATCGGTTTAGCGGTTAACAAATTCAATCCCTTAAGGTACAAAGATTCATTATCGCTAAGCTCCAAAGATCTGGCTGGTTTTTCGTTTTCTAAACCAGTCTTTAATCTTTCTAAAAAATCTTTGTGCTTAATCGCCTCTTTATCACCACTCTTCATTTCCTTATTCACTTTCTCCAATCTTTTTTCAACGGTCGCTAAATCGGCAAAAATGAGCTCCAAAGCGATGGTGCTTTCATCAGCTTTGGGATCAATTTTCCCTTCAACGTGAATAATGTCATCATTTTGGAAATCACGCACTACTTCACAAATGGCATCGCATTCACGAATATGAGACAAGAACTGATTACCTAGCCCTTCTCCTTTATGCGCACCCTTAACTAAGCCAGCGATATCAATGAACTCAATGACGGTGTTGATAATCTTGGCCGGACGAGAAACGGCTGCCAAAGCATCTAGACGGGCATCCGGAACTTTAACCACGCCCACATTGGGATCAATGGTGCAGAAGGGATAGTTAGCGGCTTCAACTCCTTTTTTAGTTAGGGTATTAAACAAAGTAGATTTGCCAACATTAGGCAAACCAACAATGCCGATAGATAAAGGCATATCAGTTAATTATTAGCAAAAGCAAGAGAGGGTTTTGCCTCTCTCGCTTTTGATGCCTAAGGGTCAAGGATTATTATCGCTTAACCTCTAAGCGTTTCGCTGATTCCGCTCCCGACAACTAACCTCGTAAAGAGATCTTTTTGAATCAGATCAGCGACTGACAAAAGTTGCTAGAGAACGGATGAGGTCCGAGTGGGAGTCGAACCCACGAATGGCAGTTTTGCAAACTGCAGCGTTAGACCACTTCGCCATCGGACCTTGAAAAGCATATATATAATACAATAACCTCCGAAAAAAGCAATAAGATTACAGCTATAACTCCAGGGAGCTAGAAGTCTTTAATTTTCGCCAGGAAATAACCTTCTTCTGTTTATAGAGATAATAACCGGCCATAGCGATCATGGCCGCATTGTCAGTGGTATATTCCATATCTGGCACTAAAAATTTAGTCTTTTCCGTCGCCAGCCTATCAGCCAATTGTCGTCGAAGTTCAGGGTTAGCCGAAACTCCACCGCAAAGAATAACAGTCTTGGCTTTTTTGGCCTTAGCCGCTTTAATAGTCTTGGATATTAAAACATCGATAATCGCTTGTTGCAATTCTCGACAATAAACCGGTATATGTTTTTTAAATTGCTTGTCCTTCTGCAGTTGATACAGCAAAGCAGTTTTTAAACCCGAAAAAGAAAAATCGAAATTACCTTTAGACAACATCGGTCGAGGCAAATTTAATGCCTTTGCTTTAAGCTCTTGATCAGAACAACTCTTGGCCAAACGAGAAACAGCCGGTCCACCAGGATAACCAATACCCAACATTTTAGCCGCCTTATCAAAAGCCTCACCGGCCGCATCGTCTAAGGTCTCGCCGATCAATTTATATTTATTATAATCAGATAAATAAACTAGATTGGTGTGTCCACCGGAAACCGTCAAGGCGACGGCTGGAAATTTAGCCTTGGGTTGGCTGATAAAAACCGCGGCTAAATGGCCGGCGATATGATTAACTGGAACTATAGCCTTGTCCCAAGCGTAAGCCAAGCTCCTGACAGTTTCAGCTCCAGAGATTAGAGAAGTAATTAATCCAGGACCAACCGTGACTGCTATGGCGGCAATCTTTTTTTGATTGATTCCGGCAGTTTTTAACGCTTCATTAACCACGGGAATAATATTTAGCACATGCTCCCTGGCGGCAATCTCTGGTACTACCCCTTGATAGCGTTGATGAATTTTTATTTGTGAGGAAACAATGTTGGATAAAACCCGAGCCCGGCCAGAAGCACCAAAAGCCAAAACGGCGGCGGCAGTTTCATCGCAACTAGTTTCTATTCCTAATATATAAGTCATATTGCTATTATCTTATCATTTTCCCCAAATTAGGCAAACCCTGTATTTTCTTGACAGTATAATTAATAATAGTTAGAATAACTACTGTTTTGGTCCCTTCGTCTAGTGGTTAGGACGCCAGGTTTTCATCCTGATAACAGGGGTTCGATTCCCCTAGGGACTACAAAAACAAAGAATAGGCTAAGGCCTATTTTTTGTTATCCCCAAAAATTAATAAACCCAAGATCAATCCTGGATACAACGAACCGAAAATCCAAAATTCTGATCATTATACGCTCGAGCTACTAAACTACTAGAATCTAAATGTCGTCTCCAGGCGCTAGCACCATTAGATAGTGAGGACCAAAAAAGACCGCTATTTTCTTGTAAGGCAAAACTTCCATTGCCAGCATCACGATAACCAGCAAACAAACCCTCGAACCCAGAAGAGCCTCCTAATTTTAATTTAGTACCGGCCGTGTCGCATTCCCAGCCCCAAGGATAACTGAGGTGATTTCGATTGGGGTTACAATCTTGACCAGGATCCTTGAGATAGTCATCAAGGGCATGTTGTTCGGCATCAGTGGGAACATGCCAACCGGAAGGACATACGCCTTGAGCGCCCTCAGAAACTGAATACTGCATCACTTCATCCCATTGATATAATCCGCCGTAGGTAGTACAGTCGGCTGAATTATCATTATAACAATACTTCTCCATTATCCCATCATTAGTCTGGTTGTTGACCCCCGGAACCATTGTCCCAATATTTAAATTTTTAGCGAACCAACATTGTCCGTTGATACTAACGGTCGGATAATCCTCGCCGCCATAAGAACAAGTGTCACCACAACTAGTACTGCCAGAACAAGCAGCCACTCCTCCCCCACCGCCAACGTTGCAAGAATTCATTCCACTGGGAGTGGCGCACAGTTCGCCGCCAGCCAAAGCCCCAACGACTCCACCGGTGCAAAAAGTGATAGTATAGGAAGCGCCGTTATCATCTTGAGTATAAGAGAATTGATTAGTGGCTCCGTCGCAAGAACCATCAGCTGGGGAGGGGGCGCTAGGAATAACCGCTAAATAAGTTTGGCCATTATATTCCAAAGAACCAGAAGCCCATTCTAAATCATCCGGGTAGCGGCCGGCATCATTAAAAAATAAAGCCAAAGCAGTCGAAATCTGTTTAATATCAGCCGCTCTTTTGGCATCTCTAGACTTAGCTCTAGCACTATTTAGAGCAATAATTGAAATAGCGGCTATTAAACCGACTATAGCTATCACCACTAATAATTCGACTAAAGTGAAGGCTTTGGGAATTAATTTTCGTCTAATAATCATAGTAATTTTGGCTATTTAAAGTATACCATAGGTCAAAAAATTTAAAAGCACTCATTTCTGAGTGCCATTATTACCGTTTTTATTCTTTTGAGCAGTTTTTCGCTTCTCCATAGCTTCATCAAAATACTCCGGATTCTCCAGATACATCTGGACCCAATGCCTTTGTCCGCCCCAGAAATATTTTACCAGGAAAGCAATGATTTCGGGTGGAGTTAAATTGAAAAAAATCCGATGGAAAATATTGTGCTTACCCTTGGGAACTTCAGTGATATTAGTCTTACCGATATAGCTCTCATAAAGTTTCTCGCGCATGCAACTGCTAGGAACAATATGATGGTCGGTGGGCATAGTATCCTCAAGAAGCATATCGCGGCCGTTGCCGTTTCCATTCCCGTTGCCGTTAGTGTGGCCATTACCGTTACTCTTAATACCGTCCCGACCTTCCGGTTTTTTGGAAGAACGGTGATTCTTACCATTGGTTTTTGCCATTATAAAGTTTTTTTGATGTACGACTTTAGTTTTATATCATAAACGAAGCTAATTATTTTGTCCAGACCATTTATCCACCCTATTGACAAATTGTCTAAAAAAACTCATTATTATAAATCTCAATGTTCATTATTAATTAACCATTATAAGGAGACTCTCACATGAAAAGATTAGCTTTTCTGACTCTGATGCTGTTAGGCTTTAGCCTTTATGCTCAAAAACCACTTCTGGTCGGTAAAATCTGTGATGTTGGCCCCGGAACATTGTTCAACGACCCCGGAGGTATAGCCGAATACTACAACGGCAAATTAATCTTCAATGGCCATGATACGGTGGCTCTGCCCTATCCCCAGAACAAAATTTTCGAAATCAAGCCTGGACCCAACGGCTTGGTAGTTAAAATCGGAGATTCTTTGATGCTCAAAGGCACCACCTTTCTCTACGAAGGTCGACCCATCAGCTGGTACCCCTGCGCTCAAGGAGTGATCGTGGAAGAAAAGACGACGGAGTACAGCCAGCTACTGATTAACGGGGTGCAGGCTATATACACTGCCAATAATAATCAGAAGATCGAATGGGTTCCTGGGCCGGGCTATGGACCGATACTGGCCTATGTTCAGAAGGAAAATCATCAAGTGGAAATCATCCTGGCCGATGGTAGCAGCCGAACCGTTAAATGCCCAACTAAGTACTGGAACGCGGATCAAAGCGGAATTATCTTCGAGTCTGACAAAAAACTCGGTCACATTGATTTAGAAGGAAACATCAAAATCCTATACGAAGGCCCTTATGATGATTATTCACCGAGTCGCTTTGGCCTGCTCTGGTCTAAAACTACTGCTGGTTTAACTGACATTTACTTAAATGGTCAGCTAATTTTCTCAGACTACCTAAGCGACTGGGGTCCTTGCGAACAAGGACTGCAAATTATTTCTGGTCGCTCCATTTTAATTATGAGATTGGAGACGCCGTGATCAAAACGAATTCCAAGCGACCCTGCCCCCAGGGTCTTTTTATTTACCGATTTCTATGCTATACTTTCAAAACTAATATGAAATATCGCCTCTACACAACCTCCAAGAAAGCCTGGGACGCCATGTTCAAGGATCTGACTCAGGCACAGACTTCTATTTACATTGAAATGTACATCTTTCTAGATGACACTCAAGACAGCCACGACTTCATTGGTGTTCTAAAACATAAGGCCCAATCAGGGGTAAAGGTGGTGGTAATCGCCGATGCCTTCGGCAGTTTTAGCATCAAAAAGCAAACCGTTAATGATCTCCGCCAGGCCGGGGTTGACTTCCAATTTTTCAGCCATTTCTGGCATCGAACCCATCGCAAAATAGTAGTTATTGACCAACGACTAGCTTATTTAGGCGGGGTAAACATCGAAAAGAAAATTATTCACTGGCATGACCTTCAAATCCGCCTGGAGGGAAAGAAGACAGTCAAAGGGATTATCCGATCTTTCGCCCGTGTCTATGCGGCAAGCGGCGGACTGGACAAAAATATCATCCGCTATTATAATCAATCCTTAATCAAAAAGATCAAATCTTTGATTATTGAAAATCTACCCGGAAAATCCCGCCGAGCTTTAGCCGATTACTATCGCAGTCAAATAAAAGCCGCTAAAAAAAGTATCAAGTTAGTCACCCCTTATTTTATCCCCCCGCGCTGGCTAATGGCTATTTTAGACGATGCCATCAGGCGTCAGGTAGAAGTCAAAATTATTATCCCCAAAGACACCGACATCAAAATCATCAACCGCATCAATTATTATTACGCTTCCAAACTCCAACCATTAGGATTAAAATTTTTTGCCAGCCCCAAAATGAACCATGCTAAAATGATGATTATTGACGACCAAGAGGGTCTAGTCGGCTCTCAAAACCTTGACCTACTCTCCTTTAACTGGAATTTTGAAATTGGCGTTTTTTTTCGACAAAAAAAGATGGTTCGGGATTTAAAGGAAATATTTCGTCGCTGGGAGAAGCGTTCCATTCCCTTCCCTAATTTAAAAATTAAGCTAAGCTTTTTGGATAGAATAACCGCTCGCTTTATCCGCTGGTTCCTATCCGTTATCTAAATATGGCTGACAATTTCATCCGCCTCCGCGGAGTTAAAGTAAACAATCTAAAAAATATTGACGTTGACATCCCCCGGGATAAATTCGTGGTCATCACCGGATTGTCAGGATCAGGCAAATCTTCATTAGCTTTTGATACTCTATACGCCGAGGGGCAAAGACGTTATGTTGAATCCCTTTCGGCTTATGCTCGCCAATTTGTCGGATTGCTAGCTAAACCAGAAGTGGAAATGATTGAAGGTTTACCGCCGGCCATTGCTATTAACCAACATACCTTGAGCAACAACCCTCGCTCTACTGTCGGCACCATCACCGAAGTCTATGACTACCTGCGTTTACTTTTTGTCAAAATCGGCCAGCCTCATTGTCCGGAATGCCAGAAGGCTTTAAAGAAAGAAGACAAAAAACTAATCTGTCCCGACGGCCACTTGACCCTATCCGAGCTCAAGCCTGGAGATTTTTCTTTTAATTCCTTGGCTGGCGCTTGCCCGGCCTGTAGTGGGCTAGGTACCAAATTAGAAGTCGACCCGGACTTAATCTTTAATCACAATCTCAGCCTGGCTCAAGGAGCGGTAAAACCCTGGACTCATTATAGTTTTGGCAATCAAAAGCTGTTGCTAGATCAATTACAAGAAACAGCTTCCAAACATGGCTTTGATCTTAACACTCCCCTGAAGGACTTGAATAAAAATCAAATCTCATGGCTTCTTAACGGCGGCCGAGACTTTGATGGGATAATTGCTAATTTAAAATCCCGCTATACCGAAAGCGACTCCCATTATATCCACCAAAAAATTAGCCAATACATGCAAACCCTGCCTTGTCCAATTTGTCTAGGGAGAAGATTGAAACCAGAGATCTTAGCAGTCACCATCGAAGGATTAAACATCCATGAAATCGGAGAAAAAAGTATCGATCAAGTATTGGCGTTCTTTTCCGCTCTAGCCAACAAATCAAAATGGCCGGCTAAAACCAAATTAATTATTGACTCAATCACTAAAGAAATCATCACTCGCCTGGAGCTAATCAGAAACGTCGGTTTAAACTATCTTAATCTAAATCGCCCGGCCACCACTCTTTCCGGCGGTGAAGCCCAGCGCTTGCGCCTAGCCACACAAATAGGTTCAGGGTTAGTTGGGGTAATGTATGTACTTGATGAGCCGTCAATCGGCCTACACCAAAGAGATAATGCTAAACTAATCAATACCCTCAAAACCCTCAAAGATCGTGGCAACAGCGTAATCGTGGTTGAACATGACGAAGCTACTATTCTAGCGGCCGACTACCTCCTGGACGTTGGCCCTGGAGCTGGCACCTTGGGAGGGGAAATAATCTTTGCCGGTACTCCAGCGGAAATCAAGAAAGACAAACACTCTTTAACCGGTCAATATCTTTCCGGTAATTTAAGCATTCAAAGTCCGGTTGAATATCGCCGAGGCAATGGCCAAATGCTAAAAATCTGGAAAGCCAAAGAGCATAACCTACAAAATATTGATGTCGAAATTCCGTTAGGAAAAATAGTGGCCGTCACTGGAGTTTCTGGCTCAGGCAAATCGACCCTGATGACTGATATTCTAGCTAAGGCCCTGAACCAAAAATTCTACCGCTCCAAAAGCAAACCTGGGGCCCATGAAAAAATAACCGGGCTGGAGAATATCAACAAAGTCATCGACATTGATCAATCACCGATCGGTCGCACTCCTCGATCAAACCCAGCCACCTATACCGAAGTTTTCACCCCTATTCGCGAGCTATATGCCTCATTGCCCGAAGCAAAAGCCAAAGGATTTAGGGCTAATCATTTCTCTTTCAACACCGTAGGAGGGCGTTGTGAAAATTGTTCTGGAGATGGGCTGATAAAGATCGAGATGCAATTTCTAAACGATATCTATATGACCTGTGAAGTTTGCGGTGGAGCTAGATATAAAAAAGAAATATTAAATATCAAATATCGCGATCACAACATTTCCGAAGTCTTAGACCTGACAGTCAATGAAGCGATAAAGTTATTCCAAGAAGAAAAAAATATTATCGTTAAACTAAAAACCTTAGAAGAGGTGGGCTTAGGCTATATCAAGCTAGGCCAGAGCTCCACTACGCTTTCCGGCGGCGAAGCTCAGAGAATAAAATTAGCTACCGAGCTATCACGACCAGCCTCGGGACAGACGCTCTATCTATTAGACGAACCGACTACCGGGCTTCATTTTGCTGATATCGACCGTTTGTTAAAAGTATTGCATCGCCTAGTGGATAAAGGACACACCGTATTGATCGTGGAGCACAATCTGGACGTCATCAAATCAGTGGACTGGATAATTGATCTGGGTCCAGAGGGCGGAGATCAGGGCGGAAAGATAGTTGCCTGCGGCACACCCCGACAAATCACTCAAGCTAAAAATAGTTGGACTGGCAAATACCTCAAAGCCGTATTAAAATAATCAAAAAATATATGCCTCGACCTAAAATCGGTTTAGCTCTCGGTAGCGGCGGCTACCGGGGACCAGCCTTGGTGGGAATAATTGACACTTTATTAGAAAATAATATACCCATAGACTATATCGCTGGCTCTAGCATTGGCGCCTTAGTCGGTGCCTGTTATGCCGTCTATGGTAATTCCCAAAAATTAAAAACTGATTTCTTGGGTAAACAAACTAAAAAAATACGCATCCTCACTGACTTCAGCCGTAGTGGCGGCTTGCTCACTGGCGACTATATGGAAAAAATAATTCGCCAGACGTTAGGAGGCGCGGATTTCAAAAAAACTAAAATCCCTTTAAAAATTGTAGCTACTAATATTACCTCCGGCCAGGCCTTTATCTTCGATCGAGGCGATATCGCCACTGCCGTTCGAGCCAGCGTTTCAGTCCCGCTAACCTTTAGGCCGGTAAAATTCAAGGGGCAGCTGTTAGTTGATGGCGGCATCTCCATGCCCGTCCCCAATGAAGTGGTTAAATCCATGGGAGCTGACATTGTCATCGCTGTTAATCTATACAACAACTACACCTTCTCAGACCCCAAGCCAAATATCGCTAAAATAACTATGCGCTGTGCCGAGATGGCCCTCAGACGACTAGCGGAAAACGAAATGAAAAATAGTGACATTGTAATCGAACCTGACACCTCCAGCCTCAGCAATATTTCTCGACTAAAAAAATATTGGGATGAAAAAGCCATGCTCACCATGATCGAGTCAGGTCGCAAAGCCGCGCTCAAAGCCCTGCCGGAAATAAAAAAGAAGTTAGGCATAGCCTAACCCTCTCAAAAAATAGATAAAAGAATCGAGTTAAAACTTGATTCTTTTATTTTTCCATAGATAGGCCTTAAAGCCGGAGATCGTTCTCCCGTTAGAGTATAATACAAAATTATAAATATCAACTGCTGATATTAATCGATTGATATATAAGGGGTGTAAAAAAACCTTACTTTTTATATTCAAAATGGTTTTAATTTTCTCTGGCGTTAATTCTTTCTTTATATTAGCAATATACTTTTCGGCTCGTGATGATTTAGATAAAACAAAACGGATATCGATTTTCCAATCTAACTTTTGACTATCAGTGATTATCAGCCCTAAGTATAAACTCGGAGGGATGCCTCGAGCTTTAAGTTTTTGAGACAAAATGCGATTATCAGCTAAAATTAACCTCCGTAAATTTTTCTGCGCAAATAAATATTCAACTACGCTAAAATATTGGTGCTCACTAATACTTTTTGATTCTAAATCTATATCAATATCCGGACCGACCATTAAACCCAAAGATAAACTGCCCACAATCTTTGGTTCGCCAATTTTAGAAAGAGTTTCAATTAATTTCAAATCGGACAAAACCCTTAACGCCCGCTTTTGCCATTTGTTTTGTTGGGAAATTAATGATTCCATATTATAAAGTTAACGCCACAATTTCACCAACTGTCCATGATCTTTGTTGTTAGAAGCTAGAATGCCCTGGCTTTTGACATTCCATTTTTGTCCTTCCAAATCGGTCACCTTGCCCTTGGCCTCAGAAACGATCAAAGCGCCGGCAGCCACATCCCAAGCTCTGGCTCCAGGAATACCGATTGACTCTATCCGTCCAGCGGCGGTATAAGCTAATTCCAAAGAAGCACTGCCCATCTGCCGACAATCGAAGTAACTTAATTTTTGCTTTTCATAGTATTTTAAAGCGCGTTTAACATGTTTAGTTTCCCGACCATGACAGAAAGTGCTGATTGCCTCTTTCAATCTCTTGTCGGAAACTCTAATCGATTGGCCATTTAGAAATGCGCCCAAACCCTTAACTGCCAAAAACACCTCACCCAAAACCGGAGCTAAAACTAAGCCTAATTGCACCTCGCCTTGATAGCACAAAGCAATTGATATGGCCCACAAAGGATTGTGCATGGAAAAATTGGTAGTACCGTCAACCGGATCAATGATCCATAGATACGGAGATTTTTTCGAGCTATACCCGGACTCTTCAGCCAATATTTGATGATCGGGAAAACTGGTTTTAATTATTTTTTTGATAATCCGCTCTGACAAAAAGTCAGCTTTAGTGATAATTTCACGCGAAGCTTTAAATTTAACCTCAGACCGATTAAATTTTTCATAAGCCTTAATTAAAGCCCGGCCCGAAGTCAATGCCGCTTCCGCCGCTGTTTTAATCATCTTAGTGTTAATCATGGTTTTCATAAATCAATAGTTTCTAAAATTTTTAATTGCAGCTCATCCGTTGCATCTTCATAGACAGCAAAACTAGCTTTTTGGAAAACTCCACCCAGGGTTCCAGGATTAGCCAGGCGCACTGATTTTCCCCGGACTACTTTTTCTTCTAACCAAGGCTTGTGAGTGTGGCCATAAAAAATAATGTCAAAATTGATGTCTGGCTGAGAAGCTAATAATCTCTCAATATAGAAGGGCTCATGACAAGCACCAAAGTTATGATCAGCTAATTGAACCACACCGAACTTACCCAGAAAATTAATCCCTTCTATCTGTCGAGCCTCTGACTCGTCATAGATTTCCATGTTGCCGGTGACTAAAAAAATTTCACCGCTAAAACCTTGGCGCAATCTCTCTAAAGTTTCAACGGTGGTAACATCACCACAACAGATTATAGTCTCAACCTTCTCTCGCTTAATAATTCTTAAAGCCTTATCAAGATTAACTAAATTATCATGAATATCGGAGATGACGGCTAGCTTCATTTTTTTCGTAATTGAACCTCATATTCCATCTGCTCTACTTTACGCAGATGATTCCGAGCTTGATCATATTTAGTGCGCAGATAGCCGGTGAAATCGAACTCAATTAATTCAGCCATAATGGTATTCATATCTTTCTTTACTTCAGAAACTCGATGCCAGTGTCCTTTGGCCCCTTCGTTGGTAGCTAGGCGCACCATCTCGCCAAGTAAATCACAGATACCACCCAAATAAGCAGTGGCTGACAATTTCAGACCCTTAATGGCCTCGATTTTTTTGCCGGCCAGAACATTATAAAACATTTTGGCCTCAACATACTCTTCGGCAGCGGCATTATACGCCCCCTCGACATCCAAACGACTGTTACCAAATTTTTTGCTCAATTCTTTCAAAATCTTTTCAATCCCATCCAACTGAGTTTTAGCATCTTTTAGCTCCCCGCGATGAAGCGCAAAAATAACCCGCTTAGAATCATGGAGAACAATGTTAGCTAAGCTGGAAATTTGGCGCCTTTCACTATTAGCATCGCGATAAGCGGTCTTTAACCCTTTCAAAAAACTGGAGTTAATCATAATAATAAAATAAATTATTTAAGCGCAGACGCGGAAAACCTCTTCAACGGTAGTTTCGCCGTTTAAAGCTTTCACTAAACCATCCTGGAGCATAGTTACAGTACCAGCGGCCACGGCCAACTGCTCAATTTCTATATCAGTTAAATTAATGTTTTGAATAGCCTTCTGAATCTCCGGACTAATAACAATCGCTTCATAAATACCTAATCGTCCTTTATATCCCAAAGAACTACATTGTTCACAACCGACGGCTTTATAAATTTTCCAAGGGAAAGGAATTTGAACAGCTGGGTTTTTGATTGGTTCAATTATTTTTTTGACTTCAGCTTTAGTGTTTTCATCTAGGAAAGCTTCGACTTTGCAATGAGGACAAAGCTTCCGAGTTAAACGTTGACCAATGGCGCACTCCATGGAGTTAGCTAGTTGCTGACGGTCAACCCCCAAACCCACAAACCGAGAAATAGCTCCAGCGGCGGAGTTGGCGTGAATAGTGGACAAAACTAAATGCCCAGTTAAGGCGGCCTCAATGGCAATCTTGGCGGTTTCTTCGTCTCGAATTTCTCCGATCATCATGATGTTGGGATTCTGGCGCAACAGCGAACGCATAGCCATGGCAAAAGTATAGCCAGCGGCATTATCAATTTGAGTTTGAATGACTCCTTCCATACGATATTCAATCGGATCTTCAACGGTGATGATCTTGACATCCGGTCGATTCAATTCTTTTAAAATACTATACAACGTAGTAGTTTTTCCAGAACCAGTCGGGCCGGTATTAATAATTATTCCTCGAGTCTTTTTCATGGCCGCCTGAATAACCGGTAGAGTATAGGGCGAGATGCCCAAAGCCTCCAGATTCAAATCCAAACCAGCTCCGGTCAAAAGCCGGATAACCACAGTCTCGCCATAACCGCCGGAAATGATGGAAACGCGACAATCAATTTTCTTGTCCGGCATAATGATGGCAAAACGACCGTCTAAAGTAGCCTGCTTAACATTAGTAGCAAATCCGGATAATATTTTCACTTCCCCCAAAAGCGGCAGATAATGATCAAAAGGTAAAGACAAGATATCGTGCAAGACACCATCGATCCGGAACCGAATATTAACCACTCCTTCGGCCGGTTCAATATGGATATCTCCAGCATCATCTTTGACGGCTAAGGCGGTAACCAAACTCAGTAATTCCTGGGTGGGCAATTTAGCCATAGCGTCGCTTAAACCCTTAGCATCTTTTAACAACCCTTTAGCTCGTTCTAACTCCGGCAAACCGATCTTAATGCCTCGACCCATAGTTTGAGAAACGACGATATCATATAATTCATCAACATAATCAAAGTCACCAGCTACACGATAAACTTCATCTAGACTAGTAACGCCATCTAAAGTCTTTAAAACTCCATCCTGGAGCATGGTCACCATGCCATTTTCAATCGCTTGTTGCAAAATTTTAAAAGCCGGAGCGCCATCATTGGCCAACTGCTTTATCTTGTCGTCCATGGTAAATACTTCATAAATACCAATCCGTCCCTTATACCCAATACCACTGCAATATTCACAGCCAGCACCAGCCCGATAAATGGTCGGCAAAGTACTGGGGATGCTAATATTGGCCCGAGGAGAGATTACTGCTAGAACTTTTTTAACCCTTTCATCTTCTTCGGGGTTTAATTCATGAACCACTTTGCACTTCGGGCATAGTTGGCGAACTAATCTTTGCCCTAAAACAGCATTAACGGCCGGAGTTAAAAAGAAAGGCTTGACCCCCATATCCACTAAACGCGGGATAACGCCAGAGGCATCGTTAGTATGAAGAGTGGAAAGCACTAAGTGGCCGGTCAAAGAAGCTTGGACAGCAATCTCAGCGGTTTCGACGTCTCGAATTTCTCCCACCATAATGACGTTAGGATCTTGGCGTAAAATAGAACGTAAGCCTTCGGCAAAAGTATAGCCTTGCTTAGGATTAACTTGACTTTGGCTGATTCCTTTTAATTGATACTCGATCGGATCTTCTAAAGTAATAATTTTAGTGCCCGGCTGATTCAATTTATTCAAAACTGCATATAAAGTCGTAGTTTTACCAGACCCAGTCGGACCAGTGGTTAAGATCAGGCCGTTAGGCTTGCTCATTTCCGCCTGCAGGATTCTAAAAGCGTCGGGTCTTAAACCTAGCTCTTCAAAAGACAAGCCGACTGATTGAGATTTTAACAAACGCATTACCACACTTTCACCATAAGCAGTGGGTAAGAAAGAGGAACGAACGTCCACCGTGTCATTGTCTAAATAAATAGAATAGCGCCCATCCTGAGGCTTGTCTTCAATATTGATCTTTACCCCAGCTAAAATCTTCATGCGAGAAATAATCTTTTTCCATTTTAGCTTATCAATCACCGCCGCTTCTTGTAAGACGCCATCAATCCGCAAACGAACCACAATCCCTTGCGCCTCAGCTTCAATATGAACATCAGAGGCCCCAACCTTCAAGGCTGTGGCCAGCATCAAGGTAACTACATCAGAAATGTTAACCTTGTTTATTTCCTCATTTAAACTCTTGTAGCTACTAATTGCCGCCTTGAAACGTTTCAAATCTTCCGGCTTAATTTCGACACCGGTTTCATATTTTTTGACTTTAGGCAAGGTTTTATACAATTCAACAGCGTAATTAAAACTCAAATCAGAAATTAAATAGATCCGGCTCCTGGTAAAATACTGGTTATTGATCCGATCAACTATCGCCTGGCTAGCTGGGGTAATACCTCCAACCACGCCGATACGAATATTCTCACCGTCATAATAAAAACAGATGATTTTGTTGCTCTTGGCCTCGCTTTCAGAAATCAGGCCAATGGCCTCCGGACTGACCGGAAAGCCAAAAAGGTTAATATAACCTAAACCCGAAGCTGCGGCTTGAGCTTCGGTTTGTTCTTCTTGCTTTTTCGATTTTAATTCCCTCTCTTTGGCCAATAACCTGCCTTGCGGAGTATCATCCCCGCCAGTCTTTTGGCTTAAGAGAGCGTTGATGGAATCAAATCCGCTCATAATTTAGTTTTATCGCAAAGGAGTCTTTAGATTATTGGGGGCTAGTCTTTCCGTTTTGCTTCTTCCTAAACCGGAATTAAGCTTCAAAAAAATGTCAGTCCAGGCCACTACTTGGAAGGTAGTTAAAATTGAGCCACAAATTATCACAAAAACAGTTAATGCCAAGAAACCAATAACCACCATAGCCCAAAAGGCGCTGACCGAGAAAAGATAAAGGAAAGCCGAAGCTAAAATAATAAAGGGGATAGACAACACTAGACAGGCTAATAAGATGGCCAGGGTCGTCAAAAAGCTAATAGCAAAAAGCAATAAAGCGGCTTCGATACTAATTAACCAGTTATTACGGAATAGCCGCCAACCACGACTGAAGGCATTAGCAAATTTTTCCTGCTTCAAGACCATGAAAACAATGGTGTATTTAATTAATAGTGAAAAACAGACAGCCAAAGGAACAAAAATGATAAAGAGAATCAAATAAGTGGTGTTGGTGGCCGCTCGATTAGCCAAGGGAAACAACAATGGCAAACTGACCAAGGTAATGGCTAAGTTAATAAAAATTTTAGCGATTATATTATATCCCAACACCGGCCAAAAATGGCGCGAAGAGGCTCTTAAGTGCAAACGAGAAGAGGCGGATAATTTTTCCTTAGGATCATTAATAATTCTCTCGGAATTCTGGATCAATGCTACTTGAGAAGTAACCGCCAGCCAAATCAAGAAAATAACTAAAGCCAAGAAAATTAAAAACATTATCAAAAAAACAAAGGCGGCCCCGGGTTGAGTTTGGAATAAATCGCCGATGTTTCCAAAGACACTGAAGCTGAATAGCCCGGAATTGAAAAAATTGTACAAATTTCCAAACCAATTAACCGCCGCTTGCGAGCTGGTAGGACGGACTAAAATCTGGTATTCTCCTCCTACAGCCAATAAAGAGGCAAATAAACCAAAAACCCACAGAAACTTGTTTTTCCAGGCGATTCGTAAAGCTTGTTTTAAAATTTGACGATATGAAAACATAATGTTAAAAGCTAAAATTTTAGCTATTAATTAATTTGAAAAACTTATTATAGTTTGATAATATTATAGCATATTAATTAATTACTAACAAATATATGGCTCAGCCAATAACCGATCCGCGGATCATTTCCGAAGTCTTAGAACGAGGCGTGGAGCAAATCTACCCCAACAAAGAAGCTTTAGCTAAAAAACTGATGTCTGGCAAGCGGATTCGCCTCTACTGCGGCTATGATCCTAGCGCTACCGCTTTGCACATCGGCAATGCTATTTCCCTAAAGAAACTGGGGGAATTTCAAAAACTCGGCCACGAGGTAATATTCCTGGTTGGAGATTTTACCGGCATGATTGGTGACCCCACCGATAAAAGTGCCGCCCGCAAACAGTTAACCCGCAAAGAGGTGCTATATAACTGTCGCCACTACAAACAACAAGCCTCAGCTTATCTAAATTTTTCCGGCAAAAATGCGGCAAAAATAAAATACAACAGCCGTTGGAACGACAAATTAAGATTCTCGGATCTAATCAAACTCGCCTCCCACTTTACTGTCCAATACATGATTCAACGAGACATGTTCCAAGAGAGGCTTAAAGAAGAAAGGCCAATCTATCTGCATGAATTCTTCTATCCCTTGACCCAGGGCTATGATAGCGTAGCCATGGATGTCGATTTAGAAATCGGCGGCAATGACCAGATGTTCAATATGCTCTGCGGCCGCGACTTGCTAAAAGCCATGAAAGGCAAGGAAAAATTCGTGCTCACCATGAAACTATTGACCGATGAAACTGGCAAAAAAATGGGTAAATCAGAAGGCAATGTTATTAACCTCAATGAAACCCCAGAAAACATGTACGGTATCGTTATGTCCTGGCCGGACGGCATCTTGGCCTCAGCCCTAGAACTCTGCACTAATCTACCCTTAGATGAGGTCAAAAAAATAGCGACGGAAATAAAATCAGGCCAGGTCAATCCTCGTGATCTCAAAATGCGTTTGGCTTTTGAGATAACCAAAATAAACCACGGCGAAAAGAAAGCTCAGATTGCCCAAGAACATTTCATCAAAACCGTGCAGAAGAAAGAAATGCCGGAGGAAATTCCAACTCACCACGTCAAGGCGGACAAAATAAATATCCTCGATCTTTTAGTTGATACTAAATTAGCCGCCAGCAAAGGCGAGGCCAAGAGGTTAATCGAGCAAGGAGGTATCAAAATAAGAAAAGGTGTAAAAGATTTCGCCATTATTAACCTGCCCAACGAAGAAATAGCTATCACCGAAGAAATAATCATTCAAAGAGGAAAAAGACAATTCGTAAAAATAATAAAATAACAAAATGAGCTTCTGGCAACAAACCAAAGAGAAAATCAGGAAGGCGACCGGTGATTTAGAAATAAGCTACCCGCCCGATATTACCTTGGGCCATTTTTCTTTGGCTGTTTTTGCCTTAGCTAAAGCCAAAAAACAAAAACCTCAAGAGTTGGCAGAGGGTCTAGCTACCATTTTAGCTAACGACCAAGAACTAAAGGAAACAATAGCTGAGGTGAGGGCCACTGGCCCCTATATCAATCTGAAATTAAAGCCAGAAATACTAACCTCTTCCCTGATCTCAGAAATTAACTCGCAAAAGGATAAATACGGACGAAACGTACCCAACAGCGAGACAATCATGATTGAATTTTCCAACGTTAACACCCACAAAGAGTACCACGTAGGTCATTTACGCAATCTACTATATGGTCATAGCCTAAAACAAATACTAAGCTCAGCCGGAGCCAAGGCTATTCCGGTCTCCTATATCAATGACTTTGGTATCCATACAGCCAAAACTCTTTGGGCTTATCTGAAATTCCATCAACAACAAAAACTGGATGGTTATACTTTGGGCAAGATCTATGTGGAAGCCGCCCAAAAACTCACCGACCAACCAGAACAAAAAGAGGAAGTGGGAAAAATAATGCAAGCTATTGAAAGTCGCTCCGGTGCTACTTATTCTCTCTGGAAAAAGACTCGGGATCTCAGCTTGAAGTATTTCAAAAAAATATACCGAGACCTGGACATCAATTTTCAGGAAACCTTCTTGGAAAGCGACTTGATCACTGAGGGGCATCGATTAGTTGACAAACTACAGCAAAAAAAAGTTTTAATAAAAAGCGACGGAGCAATCATTGCCAACTTAGAAAAATATAATTTAGGGGTATTGCCTATCATCCGTTCTGACGGCACCGCCTTGTATCCGGTGGCCGATTTAGCTCTGGCACAAAAAAAATTCAGTCTCTATCCCCTAACCGAATCAATCTATATTGTTGACTTGCGTCAATCATTATATTTCAAGCAACTATTTAAAATCCTAGAACTAGCCGGATATCGAGCCAAGATGACTCATCTCCCCTACGAATTTGTCACCTTGCCAAACGGCATGATGTCTTCTCGCAGTGGCAATGTCATTACCTATCAAGAGCTTTTAGAAATGGCCATAGAAAAAGCCGCTATCGAAACCAAATCTCGGCATACTAATTGGCCGACTAAAAAAATTAACCAAACAGCCAAAAAAATTGCCTTGTCGATTATTAAATTTGAGATGATTAAAGTTTCCGCCAACAAAATAATCGTCTTTGATATCAATGAAGCTTTACGTTTTGATGGCTACACCGCCACCTATCTACAATATACTCAGGCTCGAGTTAACAAGCTAATAAAAAGGGGGCCGCTATGTTTAGGTAGCCCCAAAAAATCCGGGAAAGAACTGAGCCTCCAAAAGGAAGAAGAGCTGTCTGTAGTCTTAGCCAAGTACCCCGAAACCGTCGAGAAGGCGGCTAAGGATTACGATCCTTCGATCATCGCCCATTACCTATTTGAGTTGAGCCAAAAAATCAATGACTATTATCAGAGTGTACCAGTATTAAAAAGCCCGACAAAAACTCGAAGGGCCCGGTTGCAACTTATGAAGGCCGCTCGACAAACGCTAGTTAATGGTCTAGAATTACTAGACCTAGAAGTCATAAAAGAAATATAAAAATCATATGGAATTAACTCTCATGGAAAAGATAGTCTCCCTAGCTAAGCGCCGCGGCTTTATTTTTCCTTCTTCAGAAATATACGGTGGCTTTGCTGCTATCTATGACTACGGCCACTATGGCACCTTGCTCAAAAACAACATTCGCGACTCTTGGATAAAATCCATGATTTACGAACATGATGACGTCGTCCTTTTAGATGGCGCTATTTTCATGAGCCCCAAAACCTGGGAAGCATCAGGACATCTGGACAATTTCGATGACCCCCAAGTAGACTGCAAAAAATGCCATAACCGGATGCGGGCCGACCATCTTTTAGAGGAAATTTTGGGTCCAGGCGACTATGATTCCTTGAGCTTGGAGGCTATAAATTCCAAACTGGAAGAATTAAAAACAAATAAAACACTAAAATGCCTAGAATGCGGGTCAACTGATTTAACCGAGGCCAAACGTTTTTCCTTGATGGTCAAATCTAACCTAGGCGCCCCTACCGAAGCCCTAAGCGACAGCCAAGTAGTCTATCTCCGCCCCGAAACTTGCGGTAGTATCTATCTTCAATACAAGAATATCCTGGACTCAACCTGCCCCAAATTACCATTTGGTGTTGCTCAAGTGGGCAAAGCCTTCCGCAACGAAATCGTCGCCCGGCAATTCATTTTCCGCACTCGAGAATTCGAGCAAATGGAGATGCAATATTTCTTGCCAGAAAAATTAGCCATGGAAAAATTTGAAGAATGGAAAAAAAACCGTCTTGACTGGTATCTGCAAAACGGTCTAAGTCCGGAAGACGTTCGCTGGCATAAACATGAAAAACTAGCTCATTATGCCAAAGCCGCTGAAGATATTGAATATAATTTTAAATCACTGGGCGGATTCAAGGAGGTTGAAGGAGTGCACGCTCGAGGCGACTGGGATTTGTCGCAACATAGTAAATTTTCCGGAGTTGATTTGAGTTATTTTGATGAGACTATTAAGGCTAAATATATCCCGCACGTCGTGGAAACCTCAGCCGGGTTAAACCGCCTACTATTTATGTTCCTAGATAAAGCCTATACCGAAGAAAAGGTAAACGATGAAATAAGAACAGTGATGAAATTCCCCTATCACCTCAGCCCAGTCAAAGCAGCTATCTTCCCATTATTAAAAAATAAATCAGAGTTAGTGGCTAAAGCTCAGGAGGTATATAAATCATTACGCCATCAATTTGTCTGTGAATTTGATGACAGCGGTAATATCGGCAAACGCTACCGTCGTCAAGATGAAATTGGCACCCCTTTCTGTATCACTATTGATTTTGACAGTTTAGAAAACAATGATGTCACTGTCCGCGATCGTGATAGTATGGCACAAGAAAGAATTAAACTCTCTGAACTAGCTGACTATATCAAGCAAAGAATATAAAACTATCAGATACGAAATGACGTCCTCCCCGCACTCCAAAAGCTACCCTAACAGGTAGCTTTTTCCA
>CAZFEF010000009.1:0-24482 GCA_964517555.1 uncultured Gammaproteobacteria bacterium | reverse complement strand
TAAGCGTGAAGCTGTCTCCAAGATTAGATTTCACAGGTTGGTGGTAGACTACCACCTTGATAGGCTGGAGGTGTAAGCACAGTAATGTGTTCAGCCGAGGAGTACTAATAAACCGTTTGATTTTCCCACTTTTTTGTGGTTCAAACGATTATCGTTGTAATAGTTTATATTTTCTTTGATTCGATTTTAGATAAAAAGACACCATCATTCTGGTGGTTGAAGCGAAAGGGCCACACCTGATCCCATCCCGAACTCAGAAGTTAAGCCTTTCAGCGCCGATGATACTTGGGCACTAGCCCTGGGAAAGTAGGTCGCCGCCAGAATAATGGTGTTTTTTTGTTGCCTAATTTTATTTTTTATACCAGGTATTTTATGGTATAATAAAAAAATGATTATTTTCCATTCGATTAAAATAAAAGAGCTATTAGCGGAATTAAAGAGTGCACCTCGAGGGTTGTCTTCGGAAGAGGCTATCAGCCGCCTAAAACAACAAGGCCAAAACAGGTTGCCTGAAGCCAAGCTGATTAGTTGGCCAGTTATTCTTTGGAGACAATTTCAAAATCCTTTTATTTATATTCTTTTAGCCGCTGTGGCTATTTCTTTAGTTGTTAAAGAATATATTGACGCTGAAGTTATTGGTGCGGCGATTCTAATTAATGTCTTAATTGGTTTTTTCCAGGAGTATCGAGCTAATAAATCATTGGCGGCTTTAAAGAAGATGATTGTCCGGCGCTCTATTGTGATTCGTGATAACCAGGAACAGGAAATTAATAGTGTTGATTTGGTCCCCGGAGACGTTATCGTTTTGCAGGCGGGTAATCAGGTCCCGGCTGATTGTCGACTATTAACAGCAGTAGATTTTGAAGTTAATGAAGCGGTTTTAACCGGCGAGTCTTTGCCGATTGAAAAGGATATTGAAGTTTTGCCGGCGGGAACGGTTCTGGCTGATCGTCGTAATATGATTTACAGTGCTACAGTCGTAGTCTCTGGGACCGCTCAAGCGCTAGTAGTAGCTACGGGAGCCGGAACTGAGTTTGGCAAGATCGCTCAGTTGGTGGGTGAGGTCAAGGAAGAAAAAACACCCCTCCAACAGAGATTAGCTAAACTATCCCGATCTTTTGGTATCATTGCCGGTATTATTTGTTTGTTTATTGTAGTTTTCGGTTATTTTCAGGGCCGAGATTTGTTTGAAATTTTTATTACCGCGGTAGCTGTGGCTGTAGCCGCTATCCCTGAGGGGATGTCAGTGGCGGTTACGGTTATTTTGGTTTTGGGCATGAACCAGATAGTCAAACGCCAAGCTCTAGTGCGGCATTTGATTGCCGCTGAGACCTTGGGGTCCATTACTGTCATTTGTTCTGACAAAACTGGTACTCTAACTGAGGGATTAATGAATGTCTCCCATATCTTAGTGGGGCACACCAAACTAGAGTCCAGTGAAAAGCAGAAGATAACTCCGGCTATGTTTCTGTCATTAGAGATTGGGGTTTTGTGTAATAATGCTATTTGGCAAAAAAGTTCGGACGAATTAGTGCCGGATAAAATTATCGGCAGTCCTTTGGAAACTTCACTTTTAGAATTTGCTTTTGATTGGGGGATTAATCGAGAGAGGCTGATTAAGTCTCGTCCGCGTGTGGGAGAATTGCCTTTTAACAGTGATGACAAATTAATGATCACGGTCCACAAATTACAAAATGATTCTTATGTTTTGTATGAGAAAGGTGCGCCTGAGAAAATATTAGCTAATTCTAGTCATTTTTTAGAAGATGGGCAGGTGTTAAAAATGAGTCCTAAGGACAAACAGTATTTTACTAGACAGTTTAATGAATGGACAAGCAAGGGGTTGCGCTTAGTAGCTTTGGCTTATAAAGAATTACCACAGTACGAGCGAGGAGGAAAAAACTTAAAAGAAATTGGTCAAGGTTTGGTTTTTTCTGCCTTGGTAGCCATCAAAGACCCTTTGCGACCCGAAGCTTTCGAGACAATTAGAACATGTCAGGTGGCCGGCATCCGACCGATTATCATTACCGGCGATCATCCCTTAACTGCTTTGGCAATTGCTAAAGAAGCTGGATTTGGTGATCAAGAAGGGGTTATCGATGGTGTTAAATTGGATAAAATGACTGACGCTGAATTGCGCCGTCAGGTTAAGAAGATCAACGTCTTTGCTAGAGTCACTCCAGCCCATAAATTGCGGATTGTTAAAGCCTTGCGGGCTAACGGCGAAGTAGTGGCCATGACTGGCGATGGCCTTAATGATTCTCCGGCTTTGAAAGCGGCCGATATTGGGGTTTGTTTGGGATCGGGAACCGAAGTGGCTAAAGAGACTTCGGATATTGTTTTGTTGGATAATAATTTTAAGGTTATCGTGTCCGCCATTGAAGAGGGAAGGATAATTTTTCAAAATATTCGCAAATCGATCACTTATTTTACCACTGATTGTTTTTCAGAGATAGTTCT
Source organism: uncultured Gammaproteobacteria bacterium (assembly GCA_964517555.1). Classification (GTDB taxonomy): domain Bacteria; phylum Patescibacteriota; class Patescibacteriia; order Patescibacteriales; family UBA12465; genus DAONDZ01. The sequence goes on along the minus strand of CAZFEF010000009.1, from coordinate 22,022 downwards.
GATCACTACCTGCATCCTGTGGGGTTCTCCACTAGCCATCTTGCCGACTCAGATTTTATGGATTAATATAGTAAATGACGGTTTTCCTAGTTTTTCTCTGGCCTTTGAGCGCAGTGATCGTAATTTGATGAAACAGCCGCCGCTTAAAAGGTCGGAACCGTTGCTTAATCGACAGACTAAAAGCATGGTTATAGGTTTGGGAATAGTACGTGATTTAGCTTTGGCCATGGTTTTTATTTATGGCTATTACCATCTAGAATCTTGGGGCTGGAGCTTGGAATATTGGCGAACTATGTTTTTTGCCCTATTGGGGCTGAAGTCGATCGTCGGTATTTTTAGTGTTCGAAATTTGAATTTACCTATTTGGCGAGTTAATCATTTGCATAATCGTTATTTGTTATTGGCTTTCTTTTTGTCGCTAAACTTATTATTACTAGCCGTCTATCTCCCCGGTCTCCAGCATTTACTAGGAACTGTGGCTCTATCGTTTAACTCTTGGCTGGTTATTATCGCCGGAGCTTTGATTAATTTGCTTTTAATGGAAACAGTGAAGTTAATATCTCGTCCTAAAAACTATGAAACCCCAAGTCAAAAAAAATAATCATCAAGAACAAAAAGAAACTAGCAAATACCGGCAATGGCTGAAATCCGGCTGGTTTACTTTTTTGGGAATTTTGATATTACTGGCTATCGTTTGGCCTTTATCTAAAAACTTGAGCCAAGAGAAAGTTCTGGAAAGAGAAATAAAATCGGCCGAAGCGGAGATTGAAAAATATGAAGATGAGAATCAAAAACTACAAGATTTAGTTAATTATCTTGGTTCTGATCAGGCCGTGGAAGCTAAGGCCAAGCTGAATTTGGGCATGAAGAAGGCTGGAGAAAAGGTAGTGGTTGTCCAGGAGGTAGCGCCTACGACAGACGCCGTAGTTAATGGGACGGAAGAGCGTTGGGGAAATAACTGGCAACGTTGGTACCATTATTTCTTTCAATAATTCTTGCCTCCTTAGCTTAGTGGCAAAGCAGCGGTATCGTAAACCGGAGACGTCAGTTCGATTCTGACAGGAGGCTCATAATAATTAATATTTTTATATCATGATTAATAAGAAGTCTTTAATTAAAATTTGTTTGCTGTGGTTAGGGGTGGGTCTGCTATTGTTCCCGCCGAATTTTTTGTTAGCCATGGATGAAGTTTCTAATGAAGTCGATGCGGCCACTGTTAGAATTTCTGAATTGAAACAAGGAAAAACTCTTTATTTTTTTGCTGATGGCTTACGCCTCGAAATTCCGGCTCAAGAGTCAGATCGGGATTTAAAGGTGGAGGTAATAAAATTGGCGGAGAAGATGCCTGATCCTTGGCAATTAGATCGTTTAAGCGCGGTTTATCAAATTGAATTTTCACCCAAGCTTAGTGTCCCGGCTAAAATTTTTGTCAACTACGATCCTAATCGCGATTCCAATGATTTCAAGCAGATAATGTTTTATGATAAAAACTTTAATTCTTGGCGACCATTGTCGAGTCGAGAGGTTAGCGGCAAAAATATCATCTCCGCTGATTTTAATTTAAATTTTGCTCGAGTAGCCGTTTTTGCTTACCCCGGGGTTTTGGTAAATGGCCAAGCTAGCTGGTACAAATATAAGAATGGCATGTATACGGCCTCTCCGGATTTTCCCAAAGGCTCTAAGCTTAGGGTGTATAATACAGCTAATAATAAATACGTTGACGTGACAGTCAATGACTATGGCCCAGAAAGAGACAAGCATCCTAATCGAGCGGTGGATTTAGATTATCGGGCTTTTGCCAAGATCGCTTCGCCTCGGGCCGGGATTATTAATGTTCGGGTGGTGCCTTTAGAGATTAAGGCCGATAGTTCTGGTCAGGTTTTGGGAGTAGATAAAAATGGTGCTGCTGTTATTCCGGAAATCAAATCGCCTTCTATTATCATTATGCGTCAAAGCGATGGCGAAATTTTGTATCAGAAGAATGCTGAGACAGTCAGGCCCTTGGCTAGTTTGACTAAAATTGTAGCTGTCAAAGTATTTTTGGACCAAGGTAATAATCGAGAGCGTTTAAACGAAGTAGTGGCCTATCGCCTACAAGATGAAAAATACAACTACCAATATTGTTCTCCGTCAGAATCAGCCAAAATCAAGATGAAAGATGGTGATACCTTAACTATCAAAGATTTAATTTATAGTTCGTTGGTCGGATCGGCCAATAATGCCGTGGAATCCTTGGTGCGACTTAGTGGATTAAGCCGTTCCGAGTTTATCGCCGCTATGAATTCTCAGGTTCGGCTTTGGGGGGCAACTCAGACTAGTTTTGTGGAACCAACTGGCCTTTCACCGGAGAATGTTTCTACTGCCCTAGATTACGCTATGATCACTAAGGCAGTGATGGCTGATCCAATTTTAGTGGCAGCCAGTACGGCCAACCGCTATACTTTTAAAAACGCCAATGATGGTGCAGAACATGCCCTCAAAAACACTAATCAGTTGGTGGCGCTGAATAAGTACAATTTTAGTGCCTCCAAGACTGGTTACCTGGATGAGGCTCGGTATTGCCTGATGACTAGGTTGAAATTAGGCAATGATCAATTGATCGTGGTGACTTTGGGCACTCCGGATCGGGCTTCTAGTTTTAAGGAAATGGCCGATTTGTTGCGCTATGCTTTGCGACTGAATACAATTCTGTTATAATGATGGTGCTTCTTTATGATCACCCTAAAACATGTTTTCAAATACTATAATCCGGCCGTTCCGGTTTTAAACGACGTCAATTTAAAGATTGAGGCCGGTGAGTTTGTTTCTTTGGTTGGTCAATCTGGTGCCGGGAAAACCACCTTAGTCAAGATTTTAACTGGCGAAGAGCGAATTTCTACCGGTCAAATAATTATCGGCGATTGGGATATAACTAATATTACCCGTCGCGAAGTGCCTTATCTCAGGCGCCAGATAGGGGTTATTTTCCAAGACTTTAAACTCTTGCCTAAAAAAACTCTGTGGGAGAATGTTGCCTTTGCCTTAGAGGTTTGTGGCCAAAATCAGGAAAAAATTGATCGAGTGGTATCAAGCGTAATGCGGATTGTCGGCCTAGAGGACAAGCGTGATCGCTATCCCCACGAAGTTTCTGGTGGCGAACAACAGCGAGCTGCTATTGCTAGAGCTCTAGTGCATCAACCCAAGATACTATTAGCTGATGAGCCGACCGGAAATTTGGATTCCATTAATGCTAATGAGATTATCGATTTATTGTTAAGGATAAATAATTTTGGCACCACTGTTATCCTGGTTACTCACAATCGGGAGGTGGTGAATCGTTTAAAAAAGAGAGTGGTGACTATTGAAAACGGCACAGTGGTCAGCGATCAAAAACAAGGGAAATATATTATTTAATATGACTTCATTTTGGCGCATTCTAAAATTCAGCTTCCAAGACATCAGCCGCAACGTTTGGTTAACGGTGGCTACTATTACTATCTTAGTTTTGGCTTTGTTTTCCGTAAACATGCTATTAACTGTTCAGTCTTTGAGTCAGAATGCCATTGACGCGGTTAAGAGCAAAGTTAATATCAGTCTTTATCTGAGACCGGAGGCTAGCGAGGCAGAGATTTTAGATCTCAAGACTAAATTATTAGCTATGCCAGAGGTCAAAGAGGTTGGTTATATTTCCAAAAATCAAGCTTTGGATTTTTTTCGAGAACGGAACAAAAATAATCCCGAGATTCTTTCAGCCCTTAGAGAGCTAGGCAAGAATCCGCTTTCTCCCAGTTTAGTAATCAGCCCCAAGGATTCGGACCAGGCCGGAAATCTGATTGAGCAGATTAAGAAGAATAATAACCCGATTATTGAGTCTCGTGATTTTACTGACAACGCCTTGATTCTGCAGAAGATCAACCAGATTACTAAGAAGATTAATGAAGTGGGATTCTTTATCATTGCCATTTTTATCTTGACCAGTATGTTGGTGGCTTATAATTCTATCAAGGTAGCTATCTATACTCATCGTCGCGAGATTGAGATTATGCGCTTGGTCGGGGCTTCTAATCGTTTTATTTATCAGCCCTTTTTATTCTCGGCCATATTCTATGCCCTGGCGGCCACTATTATCGGCGTCGCTTTATTTTTCCCGTTCTTGGGTTTGCTACAGCCGTATCTAGAAGTTTTCTTTTTGGATTATCAGTTTAATATTGTTAGTTATTTCTTGTCTCATTTTTTCTTGATTTTCGGCGCCCAGTTCCTGGCTGTTGCCTTGATCAATATCATCGCTAGCGGTTTGGCTATTCGCCGTTATTCTAAGGTTTAAATATGTTGAACAAATACCATTTTGGCAATCATGAATTTGCCGATGACCCATTGCAGGACTTGATAGCCGATTTTAAGCTTGAAGGAAAAAAATTAGGAGCAGTGGAATTGTTGATGATTCATGATAAAGCCACTCAAGAGTATTACCCGGTTTATATTTATGCCGGTGATGATCGGGAGCTGAAAATTAAGGAATATTCTAATGGTTCTGGTGACCAAGAGATTGTAGATCAGGCGAAAATTTAACTTTAACTTGACCAATAATATTAATTCCTTTAATATTATTTTGTTTTATTCGGGGATCGTCTAATGGTAGGACAGCGGCCTTTGAAGCCGTGAATCGGGGTTCGAATCCCTGTCCCCGAGCATTGACAGATTTTGTGTTTTATGACCGACACGCTTTCTGCTATATTGCTTTAATCAAAAGAACTCGGCTAAGGCCGAGTTCTTTTGATTAAGTCAAACAAAAAGCTACTTTTAAAAATTAAATATGCTATAATAGGACCATAATTAATATTCCGTTAGATTATTATGAATCAAAAAATACGCCGCAAAATTAAAATATTTTCCATCCCGGCCGTGGTTATCATTATTGTTTATATTATTTTATTGGCTAGAATTAAGATCGATTATTCAATTAACAATGATTCTGTGGCCAAACAACCTTCAATGAAGGAAGGAAGGGAAGAGTCGGTAGTCAATTTCTGGCATGAAATAGATTCAGAAATATTTTCCGAAATTAAATCAAAATATAATCAAGAAGACGTGGACTTTTATGCTTCAGAATTTTTAACGGATCAGATCGATGATTCAATATTAGAAAAAGAGATCAACTCTAATTTATTTGGTTATAACCTTAATCTCAAGACTAATATTTTGGACGGAAAGGCGGATCTCGATTTAAATATTAACAGAAATAATTTTAGTATATACAATCGAAAAATTCTTACCGCCGCACCATATTTTGTAGAGGAAGTTATTATAAAGAACGGAAACAATGCTGTTGTAATATATTCCGGGTATAGTCAAGGTGCCCATTGTTGCACTTATTGGCAACCAGTATTTCTTTCATCAAATCGTTTTGTGGCCTCAAAAGAAATTAATTGGCTTGATAATGGATCAAACTCAAAGGAACGTTTTTTAAAGAAGGATGGGGAAATATATTATCTAGCTTATAGCGCTAATTTGTTTTATTTTTATGTCGATTATGGTCACAGTATTAGTATCCCCTTGGTATATAAAATCGATTTTAATAATGGAAAATTAGAAGAAAGCAGCCATGAGTTTGCTGATATCTATGCTCAATACTATAAAAAAATAAAAGAACAGTTTAAATTGGATTATGATCATCATTTTGATATCATAAAAAAAGACAATAACAGCAACGGTCCTGGTATTGCTCCCGATATTTTTTCATATTTGGTGAAACGAACAATTATTGGTATTTTGTCTGAGGAAAAGAATGAGGCCATCGCTAGTTTTAAGATTGACTTTGATAAATTAAATAAAGAGGGTTATATCACTTTTTCAGAGTCCGGGGATGTAATTATTAACGATATGCTTCAAAGAATTAAAGAGGCCAGGGCGCTATATTCGAGGTTTTAATAACATATATTTTATTCTCAGGTAAATTGAGAAAGTGAAGAAATATTTTAAAACTATTTTATTATTAATTTTTTATTTTCCATCACCAACCTACTTTCCAAACTCCCTAAAACCTCACGTTTTTCTAGAATTGACCCCTCTCTTAAGACATATTTAGCATAATTACGCATATCAATCTCTTTTTGCCGATCAAAGTCAATTTCTGTGACCCCTAGCACCCTCTTACTAAATCGATAATATCTCTCAATCTCCTCATTAAATTGCCGCTTAATTCCTAATTCATTAATACCCAGCCTATCAATCACTTGAGTTAATTGTTCAATCATTTCTTCCTCTCGAATATACCCACTCTTACAATTAATATCTTTAGATCTAGCGCAACCATAATAAACATATCTTTTAACGGAGCCATCACTCCGTTTTTTAAATTTCTCATCGGCGGTGATGCCTGATCCGCAATGACCGCATTTAATTAATTTAGTAAAAGCAAACTCCTTACACTCATGCCTTTGGATATTATCCCGGCCTAATTGCTCATTAGCCTTAGCATACAATTCCTTAGAAATTATCGGCTCATAACCGCCCTTATACCATTTATCACTACCTTCGGGATATTCAAACTCGCCATAATAAAAAGGCTCTTTAATTAATAGTTGGATCATGCTAATACTCATCATTTTATCATTCCTGGTTTTAAAATCAGTTTCATCTTTTAACCAGCGATATATTCGACGACAACTGTATTGTTCATAAGCTACTTTTTCAAATATCTTTTTAACTATCGGCGCTCTTTTAGGATCAAAGAAGATTTTCTTTTGTCCCTTATTCGCATATTTATCATGTAAATAGCCTAGTGGCGGGCGGCCCGGTCGCCAACCTTGTTCGCATTTAGCCCGTAGCCCTCGTTTTACATTCTCACCCTTATGGTCATTTTCTAATTTAGCTTGAGATCCTAAGATCATGAGTAGAAATTTTTCGTTAGGGCTATTAGTAAATCTTTGTCCGTGCGTCCGTATATCTTTTATAAAACCCTGGTCCATCAGATCGACTATCGCCCCCAGATCGCCCGCATTACGGCTTAATCTATCCGGTGCCCAACAGAGAATACCATTAAACAGGCCCTGCTTAATGTCGGTTATAAGTTTATTAAATACTGGTCTTTGACCAGAATCCTTGGCTGAATGATTTTCTCTTCTAATCTCCGCTATTTGGATATTATCCCGAATCGCTATTTCCAGCATCTCCTTAACCTGAGAATCTATAGAAAGAGCCTGACGTTCGTCTTCTTCTGTCGATTTGCGGGCATAGAGGCAGTAGCGCATTTCAACCTCTAATATGCCCGGGTTAGCCCCATTTTGGCCATAAAGAGCCACTTTGGGCTTTAAGATGGTAGTTGGTTGGTTCATATGATTATGGGTTAGTTATACAGCTAAGGAATGACGCAACTTAGCAAGGAAGTCCAGATTCCCGAAGTAGATAAACTGTAGGTAACTTCCGTTTGCTTTTTTGGTTGTTTTAAGCTATATTTAGCCCTAGACAGGCATTTTATAAATTCTATTAAATTTATGTTGAAAATGAAAATTAAAAACATTATTAATTGGATTTTAGGGGTTATCGTTTTTCTTTTTGCCGTTATATCTTTTTCAAATTCTAAAATTTTAGGGGGGATAATATTCTTGATTATTTCCTTATTTTTAATTCCTTATTCTGGCAAATTAATAAATGGAAAACTGGGCTTAAAGGTTAAGCCGATTATTATGGCGATAATTTTGATTATCGCTTTCTTTATAGCTGTTGGTTTTAGTGTTGATCCGAGTGATTCAAACAACAATACTAAGCCCAATAAAAATACGGGCGTAGAGATTGAACAAAATATTGATAATAATACACAAAATAATTTTTCTTCACCAGTTGAAGAGATTAAAGATGCTGTTAATTCTGATATAACAACTGATTCTTATCAGGTTACTAGTGTAGTTGATGGGGATACTATTAAAGTTAGTATGGATGGGAACATAGAAACGTTACGTCTTATAGGAATAAATACGCCAGAAACAGTTGACCCCAGAAAGCCGGTAGAGTGTTTTGGCAAAGAAGCATCAAATAAGGCCAAAGAATTATTAAGCGGCAAAAAGGTTAAGTTGGAGGCTGATCCCAGCCAGGATAATCGTGATAAATATAATAGATTACTTCGTTATGTTTACCTAGAAGACGGATTATTTTTTAATAAATGGATGGTTGAAAACGGTTTTGCCTATGAGTATACTTATAATACTCCCTATAGATACCAAGCGGAGTTTAAAACAGCGCAGAAATATGCTCAGGACCAGAAATTAGGGCTTTGGGCTCCCGAAGCCTGTGCTGAAGTTATTGATTCTGTAAGTCCTTCTGCTACGGAAAACAATCAACCCGCGGTTACCGGCCATATTTATTATACTTCAAGCTATAGCACTTCTAGGTATTATTATTGCGACACAGATGACGGCTGGAAAGCGCTATCTAGTAAGTATCTAAAATCCTTTGGCAGCATTACGGAGCTTTTAGCTGCTTATCCTAATAAAATATTGCATGAACCGTGTAAGTAGCAGAAAAACATTAATTAGATAAATTGATCGAGCTTATCCTCTTAAAACCTCGTTACCCCCCTGTTTTAGTGGGGAAATTTAGATTTTCTAAAGTAGATAAACTGTAGGTAACTTCGCTTTACTTTTGCAGCCTTTTAAGCTATATTTTAAGTGCGAAACAACGAGAAAGTTTGTGAGGCACGCTCCAATTAGGGCAGCTTTAGCTTACTTGTATACAGGAACGGACATCCTGACCGCATACAAGTAAGCGTCCTCACGGGCACTCTTGTTGTTTCGCAACAAGGTCAGGTGTCCGTTTTTGTTTTTTATAGCAGCTGATCAGTTATAAGATTTACAAAAAAAGTTTAAAGCTTTACTTAAAATAAATAAAATTTGACTATGATTATCAAAAAAAGAACGATAAAAGCCATAGCGTATCAAAGTTATATAAATTGTTTATTTTCAGAAATATTTTTACAAACTATTTTGGATAAAAAGTTAATAAAGATTGATGATATTAATAAAAAAATTGATCAAGGAATTAAAGAATTTAGCGCTAACAATGAAGCTAGGGAGGCATTTAAGCAAATTAGATCTTTAGTGAATTATGATGGTGCTATTGAGGATAAAATTAACTATTTTAGAAAAACCGGTCGCATTTAAACCAATCAAAAATTTTCAAGTTTAGAAGTTTTTTAAATAAGTAAAATTAATATTACAGAGAAAAATTACTGCTATTTTTTATAACCGTTAAAATTGCATCCTTAGCTTTTTCAATATATAGCTAAATGAACAGAGGGTAAAAATAATAGCCGTTAATTAGTAATTTTTTGAATATGGGGGCTGCTTATAAAAATTTTTGGAGTTTAAATGCTGATGAAGCCGTTGTTGCTGGAATTATGAGGGAAAGAACAAAAAGGGATATTGAAGTGTTAATACCATTAAATGCTCAGATGGAAGGAGTTGATTTATACTTAATTAATAACAAGACTAAAAGAGTTATTACTATTCAGGTTAAAGGCAGCCGAGCTTACGAGCCAAGCAAAAGTGAAGTTAGAAAATTTAAACAAGGATCGGCCGGCTGGTTTCTTTTAGATAAGGATGTTATTAATAAAGCTACGGCCGATTATTTTTGTTTTTTAATATATGTGATTGAAGAGATAAAAAAAATAGGAAGAAGAATCATTGTTCCGCATGTTATATTAATTCCGATTAAAACACTACAGAAAAAGAGTTTAGAAAAAAGCCAAGGAACCGTCCGTCTTAATTATAAATTTTGGGTTAACCCTATTACCAAAGAAACTTTTGATTTTAGTAATAAAAAGGTTAAAAGAATAGACTACAGTAAATTTTTAGATAAAAATGGATTTAAAATTATTAATAAAAAATTAAGTAAACTTGTTAAATAAAATAATTCATTATGAAAAAATTTACACTAACTTTATTTATATTTTTTTTCTCATTATTTATGGTTGGTTGTCAAAATAATAGAACAATCATTGAAGATCAAAATAAAGAGATTGAACGACTGAAGGCCAGCATTAATGAAGAGAGTATTATATCAAGTAGTACGAGTTCTTCCACGATCCCGATAGCTAAAGAAGGTGATAAGCATGAGGAATCAAATAATCAATTTACTCCAAAAATAGTGGAACAAAAGCAGACTCAGGATGGCAGCTACCAATTAAAAATTGAAAGATGCAAATCAAACCAGGCCATTACTAAAAGTCAGTTGATGCAAGATTATGAGAATACCTTTAATTTATTAACAGCGGCCGGGAACGAGACAATTCAAAGGGTTTATCAAAATTGTTTAAATGAAAGCTACGCGAGCTCAACTTTTAATTTTGGCTTTGTTGGATTAAGCTCAGGGATATCTGCAATTGGTGAATGGTGCAGCATTAAAGCCGGAACGACCAGAGACCAAATAGCTAATTTCTTAAAAACTTCGAAAGCAGTTGAATTAGCTAAGATAGAGCAACAAATTCAGAAAGAATATCAGGATTGCTTAAACAGGTAAAATTAAAATTAGCAAAAAAGTAGCAATATGAAAAATAATAGTTTAAAATTATTTATATTAATATTATTGGCTATTTTTATCGGCGGTTGTTCTGCCAAACCGGTAGCTGTTAATAATATCAAATCGGATAGCCATACAGAAGAACGTCTCGCTCCAGATAAATTACAAAATAATAGTGGCATCGAAGATACCATAAAACTCGCTGATAATGATTTTCAATTATATCATGTTCAACCTATAACTTATGGTCTGGCTATGCACTATTCGGTTGACGATAATTATTTTGACCCTAAATCAGAATTAATTATTAATCAATATGGAAATGAGATATCAGCTAAAGATTTAGCTGATAATATACTTCAGCAGATAAAGGATGCTGATGAAAAAGTATTTTTACCATTTGTCGCTCCCGACAGCCAGGGAAGATCGTCGTATATTATAACATCAAGAGACGTTGTTACGGATAGTGAGAGAGCAACGGCCTATGCTTATTTATCGAAGGTTTTTGAGGATAATGGTTCAACATATTCTATAATTTATAGACAGAAAATTGAGAGTAAAAACAAAGAAGAAGCCGAAGAGGCTGTAGACCAATGGCTTTTGGATAATTCGAAAAGATATTACGAGGCTTTTGATGAAGTTGATTTATCAAAAAATATTTTGTTCTATAGTAAAAATAAGGAACTAGCGAGCGGTTTTTCAAAATCTAATAAATATTCTTTATTAAAATGGAAGACTGAAAAGATTCAAGAAAAAAATGCACATACTCGGATCGATATCGAATATCCTAAATTTATTGGCGACTGGAGAGTGGCTAAGCTTAATAATCTGATTAAAGAAGATATATTAAACATTATTGCAGAGGATAGAGCCGAGGTTAATGATTTGATGAGCGGTAAATCTGGTGTTGAAATAGTAGAAGATTGTCGCGGTCCGTTATTAGATAGCCCTGATGACTATTACCCTTCTTGCAGTATAATTTTAACTTCTAGATTCGAGGTCCATTCTGTAATTAATGATATTGTGAGCATTAAAATAGTATTCACCGACTTCACAGGCGGCGGAGCTGGAAATCATGATATGGCGCTTATAATCAATTATAATTTAAAAACCAACAAAGTTCTTGAGCCTAACGAACTTTTTTGTAGGGATGGTTATATAAATAAATTAGCATCGATCATTAAGCCAGACCTCTATAAAATATTAAGCTTAGAGTATAACAAAAAATTTAACGAAGCCTGGATAGATGACGGCGTTAACAACGCCGAATATTATAATTATATTTTGATTGATAATTTCGGCTTAATAATTAACTTTCCTTCATATACAGTAGCCAGCGGAGTTGCTGGTATAGTCCCAGCATTTGTTCCGTATTCTAGTATTAGTGACTTAGTATGTTTACCTTAAGGCGGTGAATACATCGGAATTATTTTATAGCTTCTCTCAACTTCTCTAAATAGTCATTATCATTAATCTGATCAAAGCGGCTATCGGATTCGTAGAAAATTACACCATTATGAATAATTGGTGCACTGATTAGATAGCCATAGTCATTTAATGCCGTCTTTTTTGAGTTGACGCCGTCTTTATCCGCCACTTTTTCTGGCAGCAAAATTACTGACTCGGTACCTACTTTTAGTAGATATTCTCGTTCCCAGATTTTGTCGCTACTGATCATTTTTTTAAATTTCAAAATGTCATCCCAAGATTTAAATTTTTCCGGCCAAGTTATGCGCCCGTTATCATCCAAAAGGGGATAGGCTCGAAACACTCCGTCAATTAAGCCCTTGTCTATTTCTTTTTTGAGTTGAATTAATAATGATTTTTTGTCAAGCAGGTTGCCTAGGACGATGACGGTAGTATTTTCACTGCCGGCAGGTAAGACTTCGGATTTAAACCATTCAATCAGTTTTTTTCGTTTTCGCAGTTTGGGATTTAATAGACTATCTTCGATGTCATCGCAAATTATTAAATCCGGACGATGTGGTCCATGCCGTAAGCCGCGAATTTCTTGGGTAGAGCTAATAAACATAATTTTAGCTTGGAATCTTTTTATTTCAATAAAGTTTCCACCCCAATCATCGGCACTTAATTTAAATGGACCCAAATCGCCTCTTAATAATTTATTATTTTCCAGCTCATTCTTTATATTTTCAAAATGAGCTCGGGCTTGATCGCGACTTTGGCTAATAATGATAATATATTTCTTTTCGAGTTTACCTAAAATAGCCCAAAGGGCGAAGGATGTGTTGAGGATAGTAGACTTACCAGAACCTCTAAAAGCCATAATTACTGCTAGTTTTAGATTTTCCTTTTCACTAATTTCTAGCATTTCTTCATGAAACCAAGCTAAGGGATATTTAATATATTCAGCTAAATATAATTTAAAAAATAGGGCGTGACTTTGATAAACAAAGTTTTGTCTAAATATTGGTCTGGTTTGACACTTCACTATAGCTTTTTCAAGATCATTCTTTTGATTCATGTTTTTCATAATGCTGAAGTGGTTCGGCTAATCGAGGATGTTTATTCCTGGATAGTCGCAGAGCACTTTTTAGTAATTTAGTTTCCGCAGGTGTTAATTTATCCCGAACTTCCGGTTGGCTGTTAGTAATTTCCAGTTTATTGTTATAAGCCGGATGGCGATGGCGAAGCCAATACATAATCGCCCCTAGATTTTGGCCTTTAACCAAGGTAATTAATTGTGATTCAGCTAAATCGTTCATCAGACTGATGCCTTCCATGAGAGCTTGATCGGCTAACTGCTTAAATTTCTGGTCATCATGTCGCCAGCGATAATAGGTTGATTTACTGATACTAGATTTACTACAAGCTACTTGTATAATTGGCATCTTTTTCAGTAACTCGATGAATTGTTGTTTCTCTTGCTTCTGTTTCATATTTTTACTGCCTTTTGGCCAGTTAGGTTCTCCCAGCGTTTAATAATCACTTCCGTATAGACTGGCGATTTTTCCATGATATAGCAACGACGGTTCATTTTAGTCGCCGCTATCAGAGTGGATCCACTGCCGCCAAATGGCTCAATTATTAAATTACCCCGTTTAGTTAAAACTTTGATATAAGGAATCAGAATTTCAACTGGCTTAGTACCAAAGATAATTCCTTGGCCAGAACTATTCTCATCGGCTGACTTGTACTCGATAAAATCAGTTGGACAGATCTTTTTGCCCTTCTCATAGGATTCCCACTGGGGTTTGCCGGAAATAGCGTATAAAGCCGTTTCGTATTCGTTCTGTAAATCTTGTTCTTCCTCGTTAAGATTATATTCCACCGTACCCGAAGCCCCAACCATAGCAATATCATGTTTGTTAAAAAATTTATGCTTAGCCGCAAAACCCTGGACTCGGTTGGGAAGGTGCCAGACAATCATATTTTTTAGCTTCCAGTATTTCTCGAGCTCACACCAAATAGTTCGAATGTTCTTCCAGTTTTCGTAGACAATAATGCTAAAATCATCCTTGGCCGCTAGTTTAATATTAGCCATCCAAAGTTCAGTAAAGTTATCGGGTAAAACATCAGTTTCTAGATAACGACGATTACGTTTTAGACCAAAACCTTCAGTTGCATTACCTTTCCGTTTACCGGCTCTTAAATAATCCAAAATGTAGGGCGGATCCGTCAGACACATATCAGCCTTTTCATTATTCATGAGCCTCACCATATGATCGGTAATAGTGGAGTCTCCGCACATTAAACGGCTACTGCCGAGCTGATAAACATCACCCTTTTTGGTTTTGATTTCATTGATATTTAATTTAGCTAGTTCTTTTTCTAGATCAAATATCTCCGGATTTTCATCCAGGGTGAAAATATTATCCATCTCTTCGCTGGAAAAACCAATGTCAGCTAAGAATGCCTCAGGGAAGTCAGCTAGGAGTTTGAAGTCAAATTCACCCAAATTTTTGTTAAGTCTGATATTCAACTCCTTCTCTTTTTCTAAGTCGGGGATATTAAGATATATAACCGGCGCTTGATCATAGCTTAGTTCCTTGATGACTGCTAGGCGAAAATGACCGCCGATTAGGATATTTTCCCTGTCAGGAGCTGAGTTAACTATGAGAGGATCAACCACGCCATAGCGTTTAATGCTTTCTTTTAATTGAGCCATGGCCTCTTTGGACCATTTGCGGGGATTGTAGTCAGTGGCCTTAAGCTCACTGACGTTTACATAGGTAATATTTAATTGAGAATTATTCATATAATTAATCATTAATTGAATAAACCTGGTTTTTTATAAAAAAAACACAGCCCCCAAAATGGGAATGTGCTTGTACCTTTGATAAGCCTTTCGGCCGCTGACGCAGGTTGGTCTGCGAAACAAGGGGATTTTTTTGGCCTTTCGGCTATGACGCAGGATCCCTTACCTTCGGAAATTGTATAATCATTATATCATACCTGAAAAATAAGTCAACCCTCGGAGTAATAATTAATCCATGAAAATAATCCACGGGGATATGGCATCGGGTAAATATATTCAATGTTGGACAAATCTATAAAAAAGAGTTATTTTGTTATATGTTATGATTAATAAATCCCTAGAATTTCATGTTCAGAATGATGACTATTTTGGCACCTTAGCTACGGTTTTGAGTTTGTTGGGGCAGGATATTAATAAGAATGGTTTTAGCAAAAAACATCTGGAGTTGTTGGACGGAAAGGTAGATGAGTTAATGCATCTACAGAGGAATTATAAAATAGAGAAAAATTAGTTTGTCGATTTAAAGTCGCATATGACCACTCAAGAATTGGAATCCAAAATTGAAGGGCAATCTGAATCACAGTCATTAGATTTCAAGTCTAACATGCCTTGGAGTGTTGTATGTTTTGCTAAAGATATTTTGGCTATGTCAAATGTTAAGGACGGTGGATATATAATTATTGGCATAGAGGATCAAACTATTAGAAGACAAGGAATTGATAATAAAAATAAAGAGACGTATAAAATAGATGTAATGAAAGATCAAATGAAAAAGTACGCCGATCCTCATGTTGATTTTTCTTTATGTCATCCCAAGGATAAAGACGGGTTAGAATATATAGTTATTCAAGTTTTCCCCTTCAGAGAGATACCAGTAATTTGTTCGAAAGATGATCCTAAAGCCGGCACAATTGCAGGGGTTATATACTATCGAAACAGTGATAGGCGCATAGAAAGCGCAGCAGTATCTAATGCATATGATATGCGTGATATTATCGAATACGCTACTATTAAGATGATGCAGAAAAAACGCGAAATTGGTTTTGTCGCTAATTTATCGGTAGAGGATAAATTAGACAAAGAATTAAGTAACCTATAAATCATATGATGGAGGGGCTTTTAGAAAAAATAAAGTCTAGAGGATACTGGAGGGTTAATTTTCGTCCAGTAGTAGATTCTCAAAAACTTCCTACAATGAAAAATTGCAGGGAAATCATAGAAAAGAATTCTCTTTCTCTACGCGGATGGAATTATCCCTATATTCCACGTCGAAATGACAACGAAACTGGCGCAGCCGCTTGTGGCAACTATTATGAAGCATGGATTCAATGGCAGAGCATTAATGAATTTTGGAGAATTTATAAAAGTGGTCAATTTTTACATTATTTTTCTCTACGTGAAGATTGGTTCGAAGATGATTCTTGGTATATTAAAAGAGGGGAGGTTAAGCCGGGCACGAAGCTAAATGTTATAGGATCAGCTATATATACATTAACTGAGATATATGAATTTTTAACCCGCCTAGTGATTTCTGGTTTATATGACGAAGGCGTAGAAGTAAATATCTCTTTAAATAACACGAAAGATAGAGAATTGTGGGTAGCTGATCCTACGAGAGCCCCCTTTGTTAGAAAATATAGCACCGGGACATCCAATATAGTTCTTCGTCGCCGTAATTACTCCAAAGACGAGGTAATAAACAATTCGGAAAATTTAGCATTAGATGCTATGCATGAACTATTTGATAATTTCGAATGGGAAAGTTCAGTTGACATATTATCTGTAGAGCGAAAAAAACTTCTATCCGGTAAGGTTTAATTAGCGGTTTATCCATTATTATACTTTTAATGATAACGGTAGGGATCTAAAAGATTATGGAAAATAAAAAAATCGGTCATCATTATATACCGAACAGCTCATATTTAAAAAATTTTACGGATAATTCTGGTAAAGTATGGGTTTTAGACGGGAATGATAGAATTTATGGAACAAATCCAGCTAATATTTTTAAAGAAAATAATTTTTACACCATTACACTTAAAAAAGGTGGTGGTGGCAGTCTTATAGTGGAAAATACCCTCGCTAACATTGAATCTGCTTATGCAAATATTTTTAGAGAAAAAATTGCTAAAAATTTACCACTTTCAGATCAAGAAAGAGCCACGATATCATTTTTTCTAGCAGCTTTATATTTAAGGACAAAATCTAAAAGGGAAGAGCTTAGAAAAGGTTTTAAAAATTTACAAAATCAGCTAACTAAAATTAAGAGCATGTTCGAAAATAATGAACAGGCACGTAGAGTTTCTGCTCCCATTCCATCTGATTCGGGTGATATAATTTTTACTATGAGTGATTTAGCTAAACTAAATGAGGATTTGAATGAATTACATACCATTTCTATTGCTGAGACATTGCCACAGATAGCACAAATAATTTTTGATATGAAATGGTGTTTTTTAAAAATTAAAAATACTAATGATGTTTTTTTGTCCTCAGATAATCCGTTTAGAATTTTACGTCCCGAATCAATAAAAAAATACGGCCCTTGTGCGTTAGGAAGTGTTCCGGGATTTCAATATAATGATGCAGAAATTACTTTCCCATTATCATCAAAAATAGCACTTTTGGGCGGTTGGAAAATGAACAGAAATGAGACACTCGAACCAGAGAAGGAGATGATAAATGAAATAAATAGGCGATCTATTATGTATGCTAATGAAAAAGTTATAGCTGATAATCGTAAAATTCTGGAATGGATTTTGCAAAATACCCCAAAGCATATATAAATATCTAATACTGATTTATTTTAATCTTGTCAAGTAGTTAATAAAATATCACCTTAGTACTGTCCCATTTGTCCTATTTTCTCTTTAAAGAGCCGATCGATTCCCGTTATTTTAGCTCAAGAAACATCATCGAAAACCCCTTAGAAGATGCTATTATCAACATCCGAATCCGATACGGGGAGCAAAATACAAAAATTGAGCCGAAAGGCTCTTTTTTGTTTTAATATTAGACATATATTAAGTTCCAAAGCGGTTCGAACTTTTTTGGGATATTTATAGAATTTTATAAAAACCCTTGATTTTATTGGTCGATATTGGTTCGAGCCCACGACGGGTGTTGTGGTTCTAGTTTGAATGTACCCTCTCAAAGCTTGACAATTTAATATATTTATGATATAATTGTTTTAGTAAAATTGATTGTCGAACATTAAAAATATATGTAATGAAAGAAAAAGCAAGTATTAAGGATTTAATCCAAGCCAATCCAAGTGGTTTATTGGAGCTTCAGCCATCGCTGACTATCCCCGAATATCGTGAAAACTTTGGTTTTAAACTGAAAAATGTCTTCACTATTTATGAGTCCAGAAGAGTTAGTCATACAGGTGTGGACAAGTTCACCTTCTCAGGGAAGTCACTGAAAAACCTGTTTGAAGTTCGCGAGGAGTCGGATGGTGATTTATTGGTCGTATTCATCGTTGAAACGATAAAAAGCGGTAAAGTATATTGCCACTTAATTTTAAGTGAGACGGCTTACGCAAAAATATTAAACGATCAATCATGTCAGGTTTTAAAGGTACATCAAATGTACACGAAATTTTTTCAGGACCATATTGCCTTGAATATGAGTATGGCAAACTAAACCAGAATAAATTGGCAAAATTAATCCCACCTATTTAAAAAGTGGGATTTTTTATTTATTCAAATGTATAGTATAAATTATATTTATTTACATCTTTTTCTCTAAAAATTTTTTTTGGTTTTTGGGGCCAAGATTAACCCCTAAATTATTACCTAATATTAGCCACGCTATTTCGAACTTCGTCCGCGACCCCGAGCAGTTGACAAAAAAGCATACGTATGGTATGCTTTTTTGATAGTTAAATTATTGTTGAACTTTAAAAACCTGATATATTATGAACAATCTGGAAGAAATATTGTATGATTTGGGCCTGGAACAAAAACAGGCAGATGAATTAACCCTGACGGAGAAGAGGAATATTTTTCAAATGGCAATAGATTTCTGTTATGCTTGTCACTTAGAAGATGTTGTCGATTTAGTCCCTTTAACAATTCGTAATAATGAACTGGGAAAAGGACTAAAAAGAGCAAGAGAAAAAGCACCACATTGTCTTGGTTGGCACTTTACAATTGCACAACTACTTATTGAGCCGCAACGTAGTAAGGAGATGCTATATATATACCAAAACTCCGTTGGATATGGGGATCAAGCTGGTTATAGCGCTCTTTATTACAAGCTGAAATTCATTAACGAGGTCTCAGAGCCTAATCGCACCGATGAATTAGAAAAATTGTTGACCGATTTAATAAGAGAATATTGTTTAAAGGTCGATTACTGGGAAGCTCATCCTATGTGGCACGGAATTTTTCCCCAAAATGATTGTGAAAAGATCATTAGTGCTATGGCTGCTGACAAAAGATTAGAAAAGATTGAAAAAGTTACTAATAATTTTTTTGTCAAAGATCTTTTAGATGAAGCGGTTAAAGCTGCAAATTTTCTTCCTGACTTGGAAAAAAAAGACATGATGCTAAAGATAGAAGCCAGAAGGCCTTTTGTAAAAAGATTTCGGTTGCACTACGTAGCGAGAATGATAGGTTGCTAGAATCATCTCTTAATGTATTTTAAAGACACGCCCGATTAATCGGAAACGGTCTTTTTTATTATTAAAGAACTTAAATATAATATCATAGTTTTTAGAGTATTTCCGCAAATAAAGTTCGAAAGCAGTCCCTCCAAGCGAGCAAATGTACAAAAATGGGCCCTTTGGCTCATTTTTGTTATGATAAACAACCTATATTGCTCAGAGTTTGTTGTCTTAGCGGACGATCTGTTTTTAAGATTAGGATATGATATAATTAAGATATTCAAACTAATTAAAACATATGAAGAATATGATTTCGCCAGGATTAAAAAAATTTATTGAATCTAATGCTATCGGTTTAGCCACTGTTGGCAAGAACGGAAAACCGCACAATATCGCTGTGGCTTATGTTAAGGTCGTAGAGGATAAGGTTGTAATATCCAACGCGCACATTAAGGAATCTATAAAGAATTTGAAGTATAATGAAAACGTTTCCTTGGTCATTTGGAATAAGGAATGGGAGAAGGCTTGTGTCGGTTTTGAATTAATTGGAAAGGCAAAAAATTACACTAAAGGACCATGGTTGAAATATGTTGAGAGCCTGCCTGATAATAAGGGCTATAAGATTATTAGCGTTATTGTTGTTAAAATAATCAAGATCAAGAAATTATTATCCTAAATTACTATGGATAAAAATGATTATCTTCAGAGCCTCGCTTATTGTGGCTTGATATGTAAATTATGTCTTCATAGTCAAGAATGTTCTGGGTGCAAGACGGATAATAATGTTTGTTCTCGAAATTGTTCGCCCACTGGTTGCTATCAGGTAAAATGCTGTTTGGGTAAGGGGCTTGATGGTTGCTGGGAATGTGATAAGATTTATGATTGCCGGGATGGCATTTATTCTGCTGATAATAGTCCTAAAGTTAAGGCATTTGCTGTTTGTATTAGAGAAGACGGTGCGGCTAAATTTATTAGCTATATTCTGGAGAACATGAGGCATGGCTGGAGTCCGGAGAAGGGGCAGGACTATGATCGCCAGAATTTGGATGAGATTTTGATGATGCTTCGTTTGGGGTCGAAGTTTAAAAATAATATTTAATGTTTATGATTGTTATAGCTATTGGTATATTTGTTGTTTTGATCTTTGGTTTTATGTGGTTCGTTTCTAGTCGGAAAGAGTAGGGAATATTTATTAAGTTTTAATCATATGGCTCGAATATTTTGTTTCGGTGATAGTGTTACCTACGGAGCTTGGGACATCTCCGGCTCTGGCTGGGCCAATAGACTGAGGGTCTATTTAGATAAAAAACAGGATGACAACCCCGATCTTTATTTTTTAACTTATAATCTTGGCGTTCCCGGAGAGACAACCGCTGGGTTAAGACAGCGTTTTTTATCTGAGGTGGAAAATCGTACTAAAAAAGATAATTCTGACCGGAAGATATTTATATTTGCCCATGGAACCAATGATGCGGCTTTTGTGAGTAGCCAAAATGATTTTTCGGTTAGCCTAGAAGAGTTTGTCGGCAATCTCAAGTTCGTTGTCGGGCAAGCTCAAAGCATGGGCGGTGATATATTCATTTTAAATATTATTCCAGTTGACGAGAGCATTACTGCCGATGTAAATGATAAGGGCAAGATTCGGCTTAATAAGTGGATTGATTTATATAACGAGAGAATAAAGACGGTTGTCGCTGATTCTAAAGTTAGTTTAATTGATGTCCATTCTGTTTTTATAAATCAGAACTATCAGGATCTTTTATGCGAAGACGGGCTTCACCCTAATGATTTAGGACATCAGACGATTTTTGCTAAAGTCCTTGAGGATATTGGCCCGACTATTGGTTTATAATATTCTTAGTAATTGTCCTTCATTATCCATATTCTTGCTGAAAGTGAATATTTCTAGCAGTAAATCATAGCTGGCTTTATACACCGGCAAGTTGTCATAAGTAGCCATAGGAAAATTTAATTAATTCCGCCTCGCTTACACGAGGCGGAAAAATAGTCAAAATAGTCAAAATAGTCGAATTAGTCCTGAAGGCAACGCACAGAAAAGCCGAGGGCTCGGTCATCATGATAGCGGTAAACGGCCGCGTAGCCAGTGTACAAGTACCGATGCCAGGCATCCGGTCCACTGATAGTAGATGACCAGAAGAACGCGTGCGTCCCTTGACTGCCGAACGACCCATCGGTAAAGCGGTCGCCGGCCAAGAGGCCTTCAAAATGAGAAGTACCTCCAGCCTGTAATTTGGTACCGGCATTGGCACAGTCCCAAGCAATTCTATTAGCATTACAAGTAGTATCATTTAAACCTTGGTCTAAAGTATTTTGTTCAGCGTCAGTTGGGATATGCCAACCGTCAGGACAAATACCTTGGGCCCCTTCGGTGACAGAATATTGCATAGCTTCATCCCATTGGTATAGGCCACCGTAGGTGGCGCATTCATGAGAAGCGTCATCATTATAACAATATTTTTCTACAATAGCGTTGTTTGACTGAGGGGTGACCCCGGTCACCATATCCCCAACATTTAAATTCTTAGCAAACCAACATTGAGTCCCGATTAAGACAGTAGAATATGATTCACCGCCATAGGAAACAGAATCACCGCAGGAAAATCCTCCTCCCCCACCGATAGAACAAGCCGCCATCCCACCCGGGGTAGCACAAAGCTCACCAGCAGTAAGAGAACCCACTAC
>CAZFEF010000008.1:24832-24954 GCA_964517555.1 uncultured Gammaproteobacteria bacterium | reverse complement strand
TTGCTGCGGGTGAGCTTTGTGCTACCCCTAGTGGGATGGCGGCTTGTTCTATTGGTGGGGGAGGAGGAGGTAATACCCCCAGCGCTATTTATGTAGTTAATATGAATTCTAATACCATCCTC
>CAZFEF010000008.1:2068-24732 GCA_964517555.1 uncultured Gammaproteobacteria bacterium | reverse complement strand
AAATCTACCGATGATGGCGCTAGTTGGCAGGATACCAGTAATGGTGGAAATTTTAACCTTCCTTCCTCTATTGCTATATCCCCGAATGGCGATATTTATGTAACTAATCCTGGCAATACTGGTAACGGTAATGTTCTCAAATCTACCGATGATGGCGCTAGTTGGCAGGATACCAGTAATGGTGGAAATTTTAGCTCCCCTGGATCTATTGCTATATTGCCGAATGGAGATATTTATATAGTTGATGTTGGCAATGGTATCGTTTTGAAGTCTACTGATGATGGCGCTAGTTGGCAGGATACTAGTAACGGAGCAGTTTTTTATTATACTTATGGTCTTGCTACATCCCCCACCGGCGATATTTATGCTCCCAATTCTAACGATGGAACGTTTATGAAGTCAGTTGACGGTGGTGCTAGCTGGCAGGACATTGCGAACGGTAGTCTTCCCCAGTTTACTGCCGGTGTGGCGATTTCTTCTTCTGGTAATATTTACATAACTAATCTAGATTCTAGTACTATATCTAAATCTACCGACGATGGTGCTAGCTGGCAGGATATTACGAGTAATGGTAGCTTTCTTAGTCCTTATGGAATAACTATATCTACTAATGATAGTATCTACGTAAGCAATGCAAATTCTAATACCATCCTCAAATCTACCGACGATGGCGCTAGTTGGCAGGATATTAGCAACGGTGGCAATTTTGATGCTCCTTTTAGTATAGTCACCCACTAAAAAATCCTTCATCAATCATCTATGCTTATATAAAGAAGACAGCCAAAAAGAAAAGAAAATGATTAATGGGGCCCAACTAGCTCATTACTAAAAACCAGATTAAACCCCTGGTTTTTTAATTTTTAAATATTTGACTTATCGCAAACAATGTGTTAACTTAATCTATCCAATTTTTGATAAAAAATATTGGACATATACATTAACAGTCAAAGGTAGAAGACGTTAATAGTTTTAAGGGGCCAGACTAAGTGGAGATAGAGGCGCCTGGGACGCAGAGTCGCGCCGCCACCAGAAATGGACGGCAGTCAATTAAAGCTTAGCCCAAATCAAGGCTAACGGCGCAGTTGAGGGGTTCGATTCCTCTCCTGATGGCTAATTACCTAGAGGGACTTGTTACGACAAGGCCCTCGCTTTTTTATTTTAAAAAATATGTTATGATAGAAATACTATGTTAAGCGGAATTATATTATTTTTATCACAAATAGTTACCAGTACTATCGACCATCTGGGTTATTGGGGGGTTTTAATATTAATGACCATAGAATCAAGTAACGTCCCTATACCTTCAGAGGTAATTTTGCCCTATGCCGGATTTCTAGCTCAACAGGGGCAAATGAATTGGCATTTAGCGGCCCTGGTTGGCGGTCTGGGTTGCCTTTTGGGATCAATGATTTCTTATTGGCTAGGCTTAAAGCTAGGACGGCCCTTCCTATGGAAACATGGTAAATGGCTACTAATATCTAGAAGCGATATAATCAGGGCGGATAAGTTCATGGACAAATATGGCAGTCTCTCGTTTTTCCTTTCCCGTTTGCTGCCCATCATCCGCACTTTCTTTTCTTTCGTTGCTGGTGTCTCTAAAGGAAATTTTAAAAAATTCTGCCTATACGCCTTTCTGGGATCGTGGATCTGGAGTTATGGTCTAGTCTTTCTAGGAAAAAAGCTAGGTGAACGCTGGCACGACATCGCTCCCTCTTGGGAAAAATATCAGGAAATAATCATCGGCGTCATTTTGTTGGCTATCATCTGGCATATTTTCCGAGTGATTAGGGATAATAAAAAATCACCGGCTAGCAGTGATTTCCAAAGTCATAACTCATAATCTTTTTCCGAATCGGCCCTTTAAAGAGAACGTACAATGTACCATATAGCCACTTAAAAAGCATCTTAACCTTCCCTTCCTTTTCCATCCGCCGTACCGAGAAATAAATCGGACGGCTTTTTATTAACCTAAACCTTCCCCAATGCAAAATCCGTTCGCAATATTCATGATCTTCGCCGATAAAAATAGTTTCGTCAAATCCTCCCAAAGAATCGTGCATCGACTTTTTGACCATGATCCCAGCCCCCACCACTACCGGCTTGAAATATTGCGCTAGGCAGGAAACGCCATTATAGATAAAACGATAAATAATATAAAATTTCTTAGGCGAGTTAAAGCGGAGATAAAAACCAGCTCCATCCAAACGACGGTCGATAAATTCTTTCAAGCTCGCCGCCAAAAAGTCTGAGGGCAAAACCGTATCAGCATCTAAAAATAATAGAATGTCGCCACGGGCGGATTGAGCGCCAGTATTACGTTGATACGAAGGGTGGCGCCGAGAATCCACTACCACCCTAGCTCCCCAGTCGCTAGCCACCCGCTGAGTTTGATCCTCGGAAATAGCATCAGAAACGATCACTTCATAATCAGAAAAATTTTGCTCTTTTAGAGAATGCAAAAGCCGGGGTAAATATTTTTCCTCATTTAGAGTAGGAATGATAATAGAGAGCTTCATAAATTATTGAAATAGAGATTTAGCCAACTGCCAATATTCGGGGCGACCATTAAGATAATTATAATACCACCACTCCACCCCCCATAAATAGACCTTAGCAAAGCCAACATTATCAGCATATTGGACATTGGCCTTGAACTGCTCAATGTCAAACGATTTATAACTCTCCTGCAAAGGTTGATCGGCCAAAGTACCATGAGGCACCCATGGCTCGGCTTGCAGTTCAGCCACAAAACGACGACTAGGATCAATATTAGCCCAATCAGCTTTAAGGCGATAAAACCACTCAGGCCAAGGATAGCGGAAATAGCCAGTTACTGGACCCCAGACCACCCGATACATAGTAGTCGCAAATACATCACCGATTCGCGCTTCTTTTCTCCAAGAGCTTAATTCTCCGGAAGCCGAAACGATAATCGGCCGGCTATCCAAACTTTTAACCAACGCCACTTCCTGGCGCAAAAAGTCTTCGTCTCCTTCGGGACAAATTCCAAAGGTGTCGAGCAACGGCTCATTCTCTACTTGCCAATAGACGATATTGGGTTCGGCTTTATAGTGCTCAACCACGGTTTTTAGCATTGCCAATACCTGTTGTTGCTTTTCCGTGGTAGAGAGATATTCAGACCAATCCGGAGCATGGCACTCGGGCCATCGTGGCAAACGCCAACCGATAGAAACGATAAAGGTAGCACCGCGTTTAGTGCCTTCTTGCAACAGATAATCATAGTCAGAAAAATCATATTGCCCTTGGACTTTTTCAATATCATCCCAATAAATTGGCAAACGGATATTTTTAGCCCCCAAATCATCTAGAGTGGCGGCATAAGCTTGACGCCAATCAAGGCCTAGTTGAGAAGCAAATTTTTTAGAAAAAGTGACGCCATAATAATCGGGCTTAGCGTCTAGATTAATAGATCGAGGGTAATGCTTGGCAAACTTTAACCACCAGAGTAACCAAACTAGCAACAACAAAGCTAGAAGAATAATGATTAATTTTATAACTCTCTTAGTTCTCATAAGCTTTCAACTATTTAGTAATCAAATAGAGACCGAGACTCACTAAGGCAATCGCCGCTACCTTCAAAGCAATGGCGGCCGGACCAATATTTTCTTTCAATAATCGAGGTTTCCAAATAGTAATCAAAAATCCCATTAACAGCAAAAAAGCATATTGCACGCCCTGCAAAGCATTAATCAGGGCCACTGGACCCAGAGAGATAGCATAGTTTTGTAAAACCGATCCGCCAGCCCCTACCAACTGATTACCCACCACCAAAATCTGGTTTTTGCGACGAATATGCTTGGCTTTGTGCTCTTGTTTCTGAGCCAAGCCACCCAATATTTCCCGGCGACTTTTCTTGGGGACCAAAAACAAAGCGGCCATGCCGACAGCCCCCAATCGACTCCAAATAAAAGCACTCCAAAAGCTCTGGTGATCATAGCTGTATTTAGTGCCGATAAAAAAGACGGCGTAGAAAAGAGCTGATAATAATACTAGAAAAATTAAAACCCGTCTGGATTCTACTTTCTTGGTTCCCGGAACTAGCGCAATCAAGAAAGTGCCTAAAAGCAACAAGCCCATCCCCAGCCATTCATTGACCTGAAAATGGTCACCCAAAAATACCACCGACAAAACTACAGTAAATAACGGAATAGTCCCACCAATCAAAACTGTCACCTTGGAGGCATCGCCTCGCTTTAGAGATTCAAATAAGAAATAAAGCGCCCAAGGCAAAAGAGCTCCAACTAATAAATTAACCATCAGCCAATACCAGCCGCACCACTCTAAAAACCAAGGGGCTAAAAACAAAGCTAGTCCAGAAAGGACACTAATCAAAAAAGCGTAGACCTTACTACTGGGCAATACTTTATCTATTAAAAACTTATCGGCTAAATTGCTGAAAGCCAATAAAAAATAAGAAACGATAGCTACTAAAATCCAGGACATAAATAATAGTTAGAGAAGACGAACTTTCTCAATTTCATTTATCTGATGACGTAAAACAATATTCTCAATATTGTAAGTGCCCATCTTCGGGGCATTCAAATAGCCGTTCATAGCGGCTTCAGCTAGCCAGCCAGAGCTTAGGAAATCGAACAACCACTCATCAGCATATTTAGGATTTTTAGAATCAACCCCGGCACCGATCCCCAAGAGCCAACGGCGATTATACTCCTCTTGAGACCCTAAAGGTTCGGTCATCACTATTGGCAATCCTAAACCGGCATAAAAACTGAGCTCCGATGGCTTGGTCCAGAGCAAATCAGTCCGGCGCAAAACTTCATTAAATTTCTTAAAATACTGCAATTTGTTCGGATCATAAATAATACGCACATTCTGATAATTTTGTAAAAAATTATCTTTTAAGGCTTGCTGATAGAAATCATTGACATCGGAACGGCTACCGGCCACTAGATTCAATTCAATCTTGTTTTCAATTATCTTATTCTTCAGTCTCTCTAAAATATAAACCCCTAAATCCCTCTGAGCGCCAGCGCCACCAACCGCGAAAGTTAACGACAGGGGCCTCTTTGGTCCATCGATAGAACTGACTGGACAAAGATAGATTTCGATTAACTTAGCATATTTCTTGCGATAGACTCCGGCTGGATCCAAGACCTCCAATCTTTCCTTGAGGTCTTGCTTCAAATATTCTTCATCAGTAGTACCGATGTTTTCCTTGGGTAGCGGGAAGCCAGTGACATATATTTTCTCTGCCTTTACTCCGTAAAGCAACAATCTCTCCTTGACTCGCTGATTGGGAGCTAAATAGATGATGCGAGAATTTTCCGGATCAATCGGAGCCCAAGCTCGAGCCACATCAGCATCACAGACCACCAAATAGATATCACCTTTATAATTATAATACTCCGCCGCTTGAGCCGCGACAAAAAAAGTCGCTAAAAGCGGTAAAGGTTTTTGATTAAGTTTAGCAATCAGGCTCTTGCCTACCCCTTCTTTTATCATTCGATAAAAAAAACGTTGCTGAAGCGAAGGACGAGAAAGATCACGGCGAGGATAAAACGGTTCAATTCTTTGAAAATAATCCATTACCGAAAAAACCGCTCGACCAACTAGAGGAATATTCTTAAAAAAAGAAATTTTCTCATACTGTCGCCGCATATCATCCCAGGCCTCCTTTTCTTCAGTGGAGATACCAGGATAATCATTGATAGTGATGATGCCGCCCTCGGCTTTATCCAAGAAAGGGTAAGCCGCTCGTTGATGACCATAACCCATATCAGCAGAAACGACATACATACTCTTAAATTGAGCTAAAGGATTATATTCGGACATACAATAAAAATTAATTCATTAAATGATTAGGGGCAATGCTCTCCGGCCAAACCAGACTGGACCGCTGGGGCAATATTCTGCTGGCACTCAACCTTGCAAAAATCAGCTTCGCAATCACAAACATCATAGGACGAACCGATGCTATAGTCATAGTCAGCACAATCTTGATCATTGTGGGCGGCCGAATCACTACCGCATTTATAACCTAAAACCGCATTATATTGATAAGTATTATTAGAGTGTTGACTAGGGCATTGATAATTATTCTGACATGGCTTGCCATAAGCGATGCATGGCTGGCAAATCTCGTTCAAACAATAACCGTATTTAGGGGCACTGGTAATACAGCTGACTCCATCATCTTTGCCTACGCAATTATTGGTGGTGGCGCTACCCGATTTACAGGTGTGAGTCGACTTATCACAAACCCCGCCAGCGGATGGTCCACATTTATAGCTAGGATTATTGGTTTCATTTAAATCAGCATTGGCACACTCATAATCCTGAGAGCAATAAGTGTTGCTACCATTCTTATAATAAGCCGAGGTCGTATCGCTACTATAGGCTACACAAGTCTTGCAGGCACCGCTAGTGGCACTACGGAAACCACTCAAGCCTTCATCGGATTGACAATCAGCTCCACTGGTGTAAGGCCGACACTCGCCGTTCTCATCATACTGACCTTCAGCTCCGCCGATGATACATTTACCCCCAACCGGAATTTCAGCTACGTACGTGACTTTTCTAATTTTTAAATTGACCAAATCCGGATTAATGGCGGATAGTAAAATATAAGAAGTAAACAATAGAAAGACTCCAATTAAGCTACTGGAAATAAAAGATTTAGCCTGAGAAACCTTGCTGGTGTTGCCACCAGCCGTTAACCAAACTATACCGCCGATCATCAACATGGCCGTTGCCAGGATGCCTACTATAGTTAGCGCATAAGCAAAAATAGCCTTAATATATTTGGCTATTGGGCTAGTATCGCGGGCTAGAGCTGTTGATGAATTCTGAACAAACTCTGATCCAGGTATCGTAAGTTGAGGAGTAAATAATATCGGGTCTTTAGGTTCGCTAGAAAAGTCATTGGTCGGGGTATCAACTGTACCTTCGGCAATTTTTTTAATATCAACTTGCCTATCATCCTTTTCTTTTTGGCTGTAAAAACCAGCGATGCAAGTTTGCGCATACTTGTTCATATCCATCACGCCAAAATTACAATGAATCATGCCGCAATCATAGTCGTCGTAGCAGAAACCAGAAGCCATGGCCAGTAAAACTTCGTCAGACTGGACAACGCTACCCTTGCCGTTTAAATAATTTAATTTGCAATCGCCTTTTTTGGTCTGAGGATCAATGTTAATACAGGAAAAACTAAACCACTTTTCGCAGTCAGCCATACCCTTGCAACCGACTTTATAATTTGACCCTTGGGGGGCATAAAAAAGAACAGTGGCCCCAGCATCATAGATAGCATTGGTCGGCGTCAAGGGGATTAAAAACATCCAACTTAAGACTACAAACAACAAAAAATATGAAAATAAATTATACCCTCTAAATTTCATACGATAAAATTATAATATACATCATTATACCATTTTTTCACCTTCTCGCCTAATAATTAAGCTTATTCGATAAAAATAATCCACCAATCTTGAATAAAATTAGTGGATTAATCCTAAATAATTTGCAATTTGTGGGCATAGATGGACTTGAACCATCGACCCCCGCCTTATAAGGGCGGTGCTCTAACCAACTGAGCTATATGCCCCGCTACTTTTCAATTTATCACTACCCTCCCATTTTATCAAGCTTCTGCCCAACTAACTTTATCACTTGATCCAATGTGGGTTGCAGCGGGGCTGAGATCTGAAAATAAGCTGCTTTGCGGACGCCGTTAGCCTGATATTCTTTAGCTAGATCTAAAGCGCTAATATTTTTAAACGTATGAATCACGGCCTTAGTTTGAAAAATCGGTTGTTTTGGAGAATCATGGACTACCACTGTCTGGTTGTTCTCTTTCGATGTCTCTTGGCCATCTAGGTTCCGCATCTCTTTCAATGAATAGAACAAAACTATAGCTTGGGCTTGGGGAGTATTAGAAGCTAATTCATCCATTACCTCGTTGATATCGCTTTCGCTGGCGCCACAACTGGAAAAATCATCTTGATAAAGCTTGGACCAGATAAGCTGACCAGTGTCATTGCTTTCTAGATTATTCAATACTCGCCCCCAAAGACGCAAGACATTCAGCGGCCGAGAACGATATAAATGATTAACTATTTCTTCACGCCTAGCCCCAAGAGTAATCAATTCAGAGGTAACGGCCAGGGCTTGCGGAGTCAGGTTGGGGGTTTTGAAACTCTTGGTTTTGTAAATTATACCGGTCAGAAGACAAGTAGCAATATCATTGTCAATCAATTCCGGCCGATATTCTTTAAAAAGATTAAACAAAACTTCAGTAACAGACACTGAATTTAATTCAATCAAATTAATCTGGCCATACTCTTCATTAGCGGCGTTATGATCGATGTTAATTACGCTGGTCTTATAGAAAAAATCAACATTGTTGTCATAGATTCGCCCCAAAGACTCTAAATCAGAGGCCCCTAAGACAATAATCAGATCATGGCGATAGCCAGAGCTGGAAGCTTTAACCTCATCTTTGTCAAACCAACCTTCTTTAGGGGAGATAATGAAATTAAGCTTGTTATCATTGATAGTATATTTAATTTGGTCGACTTTGGCGTTAGAGATATCGATGGAAACAATAAACTTAGCCAGATTCTCTAGTTGCCCTTTAATTTCACCGATTTGAGGTAGAAAATTAAAGGCTCCGCTCTTAGCTTCTGGTAATTTCTCCGCCGCTAACTCCACGTTTTTGCCTAATTTACGCAAAAATAGGCCGCAGGCTAAGGCCCCGGCCAAAGCATCGCCGTTCCAGTCGATTGGAAAAGTAACTAAAATATTTTTAGCTCTTTCGACTTGGTTAATCACTTGTTGGTTTAAATTCATCATAATCAAAAACGGCCTCAGAAAATAAGGATAACTCTCTAATATAGCGGTAATTTGCACTAACGTCAAGTTGACTGAGAGCGCTTTTTTTGATAGGCTAGAATAGTAAAAAGCCTGAAAAAACAATGATAAAACCATGTCGATCTCACTTGACAAAAGTTATAATCCTCAGCTCCATGAAGCTAAAATCTATAAACTATGGGAAGAATCCGGATATTTCAATCCGGATAATTTAAATTTACCCGAATCAGCACCAAGCTATACTATTATTTTGCCCCCACCCAACATCACCGACAAACTTCACTTAGGACATGCTTCGACAGTAGCTATCGAAGATCTATTAATCCGCTATCATCGCCTGAAAGGCTATCGCACTCTCTGGCTCCCGGGAACCGATCATGCCGCTATCGCCACCCAAAACGTAGTGGAGAAAAAAATTAAAGCCGAGGAAGGACTGAGCCGGCACGATCTAGGTCGGGAAAAATTTTTAGAAAAGGTCTGGAAATTTCTCCAAGAAACCCAAAGCACTATTCTCTACCAAATTCGACGCTTGGGCGGCTCACTGGATTGGTCACGTCAAGCCTTTACCCTAGACGAACCCCGACAGAAAGCCGTGGCCAAAATGTTTGTTGACATGTATCAGGCTGGCGCTATTTATCGTGGAGAAAGAATCGTTAATTGGTGTCCGCGTTGCCACTCTACCCTAGCCGACGATGAAGTCGAATATCAAGCCCAAACCGCCAAACTCTATACTTTCAAATATGCAGCTGATTTTCCTATAGCGATTTCTACCACCAGGCCAGAAACTAAATTAGGTGATACGGCCGTGGCGGTTAACCCCAAAGACAGTCGATATCAAAACTATATCGGCCAAGAGTATGACATTAATTTTGTCGGCCAAAATTTGAAAATAAAAATCATTGCCGATCATAATGTAGAGATGGATTTTGGTACCGGTGCCCTAGGCGTCACCCCGGCCCATTCAGCGGTTGATTGGCAAATGGCTGAAAAAAATAATTTAGAAACCAAGAAAATAATCAACGAGGAAGGATTGATCTATAACACCAACGCTGAATATGACGGCTTAACCGCTTTAGAAGCCCGGGAGAAAGTAGTGGATAGACTAAAAGCCGCCGGTCTCTTAAGCGCCGAAGAAGAAATGGAAAACAATCTTTCTCTATGTTACCGCTGTAATACTGCCATTGAGCCGCTACCATCAAAACAATGGTTCGTGGCCGTTGATAAAAAATTAAAAAAGTTGGGCAATAAATCCCTAAAGGAAAAAGCCCTGGAAGTTGCTAAAACTGGCGAGGTTAAATTCGTGCCGGAAAGATTTTATAAAAAATATAGTGATTGGATTGAGAACCTCCACGATTGGTGCATATCCAGACAAATCTGGTTCGGCCATCGAATTCCGGTCTGGTATAAGGGCGAAGAAATCTATGTCGGAGCCGAGAAGCCGACAGATCCTGGTTTTGTACAGGACCCAGACACTCTAGATACTTGGTTTTCCTCCTCCATGTGGACTTTTTCTACCTTAGGCTGGCCGAACAATTATCAAAATGACCAAAAATCCGGTGACCTAGCCCGATTTCATCCTACCCAAGTGCTAGAAACCGGCTACGAGATTATTACCCTTTGGGTATCACGCATGATTATGATGTCACTTTTTGCCATCGGGGAAATACCTTTCAAAACCGTCTATCTCCATGGCTTAATCTTAGACAAGAATGGGAAAAAAATGTCCAAATCTAAGGGCAATGGCATTGATCCGGTAACTGTATCTGACGAGTTTGGCACTGATGCAGTCCGGCTCAGCCTACTCTATGGCACCACCCCAGGAAATGACGCCCGCTTAGGCGAAGACAAAATCTCAGCCCAAAGAAACTTCGTCAACAAGCTCTGGAATATCAGCCGTTATATATTAACCACTACTGAAGAAAAATATTTTCAAACCGAAACCGCCCCCGTCGGTCAAACTTTGGCCGACAACTGGATACTAGGACGTTGCCAACAAACCATTGAGACTGTTAGTCAAAGATTAGACAACTATGAATTCTCTTTAGCTATTGAAGAATTAAACCGCTTTACTTGGGGGGAATTGGCCGACTGGTATTTGGAAATTGCTAAAATCGAAAAAAACAAAGAAGCTATATTGGCCTATCTGCTTAAAACCATTCTCCAACTCTGGCATCCCTTTATCCCTTTTGTCACTGAAGCAATCTGGGAAAACCTCAAACAGAAAGAACTGCTCTTGGTTTCTAAGTGGCCAATCAATCAGAAATATAACATCGATGAAGCTTTCACTGTAATCCCAGAGATAGTCGCCGCTATCCGCAATGCCCGAGCGGAGAATAAAATTGATCCAGCGTTAAAAATTGCTGCCACTATCTATGCTCCGCAAAAACATCAATTCATAAATGAGCAAGCGGAAATTATCAAGGGTCTGAAAACTGGCTTGTCTAATCTAACCGTCGCTCCCACCGGAGACAAAATTGATGGAGCTATTTTCATTGCCCTTAAAGATTTAGAAATATATTTAGTGGCCACCGTCGATCCTCAGAAAGAATCATCGCGCCTGGCCAAAGAAAAAGAAAACCTAAACAAACTAATACAAAACCTGGAAACTAAACTGAACAATGCTGAATTTGTAGCCAAGGCTCCGGCTAAAATCGTTAGTGTAGAAAAAGAAAAACTAGCCAATTATCGCCTAGAATTAGACAAACTAAATAATCGCTAGCCTTATGACTCTAAAAAATTATCTATCCATCATGGGCGGATTGACTCTCATTCTTTGGGGGCTATTCGCCTTAGTAGTCTCATTAATTAATCCTCAGAATACTAATTGGGTCGGCTTTCTATTATTTTATCTCAGTTTATTCCTAGCATTATCCGGCACCATTTCCATCATCGGCTTTTTAATTCGCTTTCAGCTACAGCACCAAGCCTTAATTCTGCAATCGGTTAAAACCGCCTTCCGACAGTCATTCCTTTTCGCTTTTTTGATCGTCGCCATTCTCTGGCTGTTATCCCAGAATCTTTTTAGCTGGTTAAACTTGGCTCTTTTGATTATTATCATCTCGATTTTAGAGTTCTTCCTTTTGAGCTCTAGAAAAGTCGAATAACTATATGCAACAAAAATTGGAACAACTAAAACAAGAGGTGTTGGAGCAATTGAACCAGGCCAAAGACAGTGCTTGGCTGAAAAATATCGAACAAAAATACTTTAGCCGCCAAGGAGAATTAAATCAGGTTTTAAAGAGCTTGAAAGATCTCAGTGCGGAAGCCAGGAAAGACGTTGGCCAACTAGCTAACCAGGTCAAGGCCGAATTGACTAAAAAATACCAGGAAGTGAAAAACAGTCTCGAGGGCAATGGTCAGAAAACCGAACTAATTGATCCGACCCTACCAGGAAATGACCAACATCGCGGCCACATCCACCCCCTATCACAAACCCAAAAACAATTGGAGGATATCTTTACTTCTCTGGGATTCACTATTTTAGATGGACCAGAGTTAGAAAGTGAGTACTACAACTTTGAGGCTATTAACATTCCAGCTGATCACCCAGCTCGAGACATGCAAGACACTTTCTATGTCGAAAAACCAGGCGCTAACGGCCAACCGAACCTAGTCCTACGTACTCATACATCCTCAGTCCAAGTGCGATCAATGGAAAAATACGGCGCCCCGCTAAAAGGTATAATCCCGGGACGAGTTTTTAGAAGCGAGGCAACCGATGTCCGGCATGAACATACCTTCTTGCAACTAGAAGGGATGATTATTGACAAAAATATCAACTTCAACCATCTCAAAGGCATTTTGGAATTAGTCGGACAAAAATTATATGGCCCGCAAACCAAACTACGCTTGCGTCCTAAATTCTATCCTTTTGTGGAGCCCGGAGCCAACGGCGAATATACTTGCTTCTTGTGCCAAGGCAAAGGCTGCAAGCTCTGCAAGCAAACTGGCTGGCTGGAAATAGTTGGTTGTGGATTGATTCACCCCGAAGTATTAAGAGCTGGCGGCATCGATCCTGATGAATATACCGGCCTGGCTTTCGGCTTCGGCTTAAACCGCCTGACCATGTTGCAATATGGCATTGACGATATACGTCTATTCAATAGTGGCGACTTGCGCTTTTTAGAACAATTTTAAATAACTATATGCTGCTTTCAATTAATTGGCTTAAAAACTTTTTAAACCTTAAAGGCATAGACGCTGAAACTATCGCCTCTAAACTGACTTTACATACTGTAGAGGTAGAAAAGATAGAAAATCTGGGTAAACGGTTTGATAATGTAATTGTCGGAAAAATAAAAAGTGTCGAGAAACACCCCAATGCGGATCGACTGCAAATTGCCATGGTCGACATCAGCTCCGAAACTCTGCGGATCGTCTGCGGAGCACCGAACATTGCTACTGGCCAATTAGTTCCAGTCGCCCTGGTCGGTGCCGTATTGCCCAATGGCCTAGAGATAAAAGAGGCCGAGGTGCGAGGAGAAAAATCAGTCGGCATGCTCTGCGCTTCGGATGAATTAGGCTTAGGCTCAGATCATAGCGGCATCTTAATCTTAGAAAAAGCAAAAGTAGGGCAAAAATTGTCAGACTATCTGGAACTAAATGATATAGTTTTAGAAGTGGATAATAAATCGCTATCACATCGTTCTGATCTCTGGAGCCATTATGGCATCGCTCGAGAACTATCCGCTCTGCTCGATATTAAATTAAAGCCCTATGACCGTCAAACAGAAATAACGCTAGATACTAAAACGAAAGAAAAACTAGAAATCAAATTGGAAGATAATCAGCTTTGTCCTCGTTATCTAGCCCTAAAAATGTCAGGCATCAAAGTTGCTGAATCTCCTAAATGGCTTAAGGACCGATTATTGGCCGTAGGACAAAAACCGATTAATAATATCGTTGACGCCTCCAACTTCATCATGCTGGAATTGGGTCAACCCCTTCATACTTTTGATGCTCGAGGCATAAAAAAGATATCAGTCCGTTTAGCTAAAAAAGAGGAGTCCATAAAATGCCTGGATGGCCAAACCAGAAAATTACCGGCCGAAACCATGCTGATTACTGACGGTAAAAATCCGATCGCTATTGCCGGCATTATCGGCGGAGAAGACAGCGCCATAAAACCTGATACTGAAGCTATAATCATTGAATCTGCCAACTTCCAAGCCGCTAGCATTCGCCGCAGTTCTCAAAGACTAAACCTACGCACTGAGGCCTCGATGCGTTTCGAAAAATCGCTGGACCCGCAGTTAACTGACACAGCCATAAAGGCTGTGGTGAGCTTGATAAAAGAATTAATTCCAGGGGCAGAAATTAGTAGCGAGTTAAGTGTCCAGGGGCTTCCTTTGCCAGAAACCAAGAGCATTTCCCTGCCGCTTAAATGGCTTAGTGACTTAATGGGAGTTAACCTAGAAACCAAAGAGATAAAAAGAATATTAAATCATTTAGGTTTTGAAACTAACACCGAAACCAAGGATGTCCTCACTGTTATCGTTCCGAGCTGGCGGGCAGCCAAAGATGTGGCGATTAAAGAAGATATTGCCGAAGAAATAATGCGTATCTACGGATACAACAATTTCCCCGGAACATTACCCACGGCCATCATGGCCCTACCTTTGGATAATCCCGAGAGATCATTGGAGTGGCAGATCCGTCATCTCTTAGCCTTAGACGCTAAGCTGACCGAAGTATATAACTATTCTTTTGTTAACGAAATTGATCTAGAAAAAAGCAATTTGGATGCTCAGGGGTCATTAAAATTAGCCAATCCTATTTCTCAGCAACATACCCTGCTAAGGCAAAACCTCACCATCGGTTTAATGAACAACATCAAATCTAACCAATACCGCTATGACCAAATTGGCTTGTTTGAAATTGGTTCCATCTTTCAAAACCTACCAGGATCTTTCCCTCTAGACGGACAAAAGAAAGATTATCTTCCCTATCAAGGAAAACGATTAGGTATAATGTTGGCCGGAGATAATACCCAAGAGTTGCTAGAAAAAATGAAAAGCATCGTCACTAGACTGTTCTCTTTCTTGGGTCAGGGGCAATGGGAAACTGCTTTTGTCCCCACTGATTTAGTCCCCGGATATTCTGATGACAAAATAAGAGCAATAATTAGAGTCAGCCAGAAAGAGATCGGCTTAATGACAAAAATTAATGACCTAGTGCAGAAAAACCAGGGCATCAAGAAGTCCATGGTTAGCGCTGAATTAGACTTAAGCCAGATTTTAGACTTGCAGAATCATACCGCCCCCAAAATGTACCGAGAAAATTCTAAATATCCACCAGTAGTCAGAGATCTAGCTTTTGTCGTTAATCAAAAAATATTGTATAATGACTTATATCAGGAGATTAAAAACTTTGATCGACTGATTACCAAGGTGGAACTCTTTGATGTCTATCAAGGTCAAAATTTAGGTGACGGCCAGAAAAGCCTAGCATTCCATATCAACTATCAAGATGATAATCGCACCCTAACTGCCGTTGAAGTCGATGCTTTACAAGAAAAACTGATCAACCGTCTAAATGAGAAGTTCGAGGCGGTGTTAAGAGACTTTTAATAATTAATCACATAATTTATGTTCGATTCCAGCCGTGATATTTTAAATTTAGTCCTGGCGGTCTGTATAGCCGGCTTCACTGTCTTTTTCTGCTGGTCGCTATACTATCTCATCGCCACTCTTCGCAGTGTTTATAAAGTGATCAAACAAATCGAATTAACGGTCCAGAAGGTTGGCGACCTGACCCAATATCTGCAAACTAAAATTGAAGCTGGCGCTCAGGCAATTGAGGGTTTAAGCGACAAGGTTAACGGCCTATTCCATACCCTAAAAGATAAACTCAACAACACTGGCTCCTACTTAATGATTATTGGCGAGGTCTTACGTCGGATCTTCGATTTCATGCAAGCCAAGCAGGAACGAAAATATGAAGCTGAAGAATACCAAGCAGCGCCAAAGACCAGTCGAGCCCGAAAAAAATAAAATCATTTACAAAAAACCGCCCAACTGGGCGGTTTTTTTATCACCAAATTTATTTAAGCTTCATAGCCACAACCTTTCTCGCTGCATTTTATCTGTCCCTTATCATCGATCAATAGAGCACCGCAATCAGGACACTTGTCTCCAGTCGGACGACCCCAATAAGCATTTTTGCAATGCGGATAATTGGAGCAGGCATAAAAAGCGCCACGGCGGGAAAACTTCTTAACTATCTTTCCCTCCTGGCATTTAGGACAAGCCATTTCTGGTTGGCCATCATCACTAATATTTTTAATCGTCTTGCATTTCGGATAAGCGGAACAACCTAAGAAAGGGCCAAATTTACCATTCTTAACCGCCATCGGCGAACCACATTTCTCGCAGACCTCCCCTTGATATTTTTGCTCCAACTCTTTCAGGCGTGATTCATCTTTCGGAGACTCAATCTTCCCTTTTAGAGAGCGAATATTGCGGCATTCGGGGAAATTACTGCAAGCCAAGAACTTGCCATAGCGGCCGGTCTTAATCACCATCGGCGAACCACATTTTTCGCAGACCTCGGTCGATTTCTCTTCAGGCACAATATCAGTTTTCATAATTTCTTGGTATTTATTTTCTAAATTTTTATGAAAATGTTCGTAGAAGTCGGAGATCACTGGCTCCCATTCGCTTTCTCCGGCGGCAATCTTGTCTAAATTGCTCTCCATGTCAGCGGTAAACTGATAATCAACTATTTCTCGGAAATGAGCCACCAGCAAATCAACCACCACAAAAGCAATGTCCGTTGGCGCTAAACGTTTCTTTTCATCTCGACTGACATAATTACGATCAATGATAGTAGAAATGGTCGGGGCGTAAGTCGACGGCCGGCCGATGCCATGTTTTTCCAACTCCTTGACCAAACTAGCATCGGAATAGCGGGCTGGGGGGTTGGTAAAATGCTGCTCGCCAGTAATATCGATTAATTCCAATGATTGTTTGGCGGTTAATGCTGGCAGGGTTTGTTCTTTGGTTTTCTCTGGGTAAATTTTTAGATAACCATCGAAGCGGAGCACTTGGCCATTAGCCCGAAAAACATATTTCGACCCAGCGGCAATATCAATCACAGTGGTATCTAAAATCGCTTCAGGCATCTGGGTGGCCAAAGAACGTTGCCAGATCAAACGATATAGCCTATACTGGCCCGGTTCCAATTTGGCCTTTAATTCTTCGGGGTTAACCTGAGCCGAGGTGGGCCTGATTGCTTCATGAGCTTCCTGGGCTCCCTTGCTTTTAGTTTTAAAACGTCGCGGGGCAGACAAAACATACTTAGAGCCCAATTCAGTTTGTAAATATTCCTTGGCCTCCTGCAAGAATTTCTCTGACAAGTTAAAAGAATCGGTACGCATATAAGTAATATGCCCGAGCTCATATAGTTTTTGCGCCAAGGTCATGGTCTGTTTAGCGCTGAAGCCTAATAAATGATTGGCGGTCTGTTGCAAAGTTGAAGTAGTGAAAGGAGTGGGAGGATTTTTCTTGGCTTGTTTCTGTTCGACACTGATAACCTGATACTCCTGAGTTTTTATGGCCGCGATTAAACTGTCGGCCGCCGACTGATCCTTGATGGCCAGTTTATCCAAGCTTTGGCCGTCAATCTTTTGTAGTTGAGCTGAAAAAACATCTGCCTTAGAATCAACAGCGAAATCTCCCTTGATTGTCCAATACTCTTCTTGATTGAATTTTTGGATTTCTCTTTCTCGCTCTACAATTAATCTGACGGCTACACTCTGGACCCGGCCAGCCGATAAACCCTTAGCAACCTTTTTCCACAAGAAAGGCGAAAGCTCATAACCGACTAAACGATCCAATATTCTTCGAGCTTGTTGAGCATCAACTAAACGTAAATCAATTTGCCGAGGCTTTTCTAAGGCTTCCAAAATAGCGGCCTTGGTAATTTCATGAAAGACTATGCGCTTGGTCTTCTTTTGATCTAGTTTCAAGGCCTCGCTTAAATGCCAAGCGATAGCTTCTCCTTCTCGGTCTTCATCAGAAGCCAAAATGACCTCGTCAGCCTTCTGGGCCAGGCTCTTCAATTTACTGATAGTCTTCTTGGCCTTGGTGGGAACAATATATTTAGGCTGGAATTCATGTTCAATATCAACCCCCATTTCTGATTTTGGCAAATCACGCACATGGCCAAAAGAAGACTCGACCGCGTATTGGCGATCCAGAAATTTATTAATGGTTTTAGCTTTAGTCGGTGATTCGACAATGATTAAATTCATAGATTATAGTACCTAGTGTACTAATTATTTTAAGACTGTCAAGCTAAGCAACTAAAAACGTCCGGATTCAAACCGGACGTCATCTTATTTAAGGCTAATTAATCTCTAGGAAAATCTGGGGTAGCATCTGAGAAATTTTCTCCCATTCGGCAGTAGAAAATTTTTGAAGCACGAACTTATCAGCTGGAATTTGTCCACGACTATCGCTGCGGACACCAACGCGAATCCGCTTGAATTTCTGAGTCTTCAATTGCTGAATAATCGATTCCACTCCGCGATGTCCGGCACTTCGGGAATCAAGAGCTACTTTATGCTTGCCTAAATCAATGTCTAAATCATCGTGGATAACAACCAAACAATCGCTGAGATCGCTAGCCTTGGGACGAAAAAACCCCAGCTTCTTAGGGGATAGGTGATAATAGTCTAAAACTGCCCGTACACTCTGGCCGGATAAGTTCATATAGGTTAAGGGTTTGATCCAAAGATCACCGTTCTTTTCTAGCACCAAAGCTTTAAATTTTTTGTCCTCGCGCCATTTTTCTCCGACTGATAAATGATCTAAAATCATAAAACCGACATTATGCCTAGTGCCTTCGTATTTCTTCTCTGGATTGCCCAAGCCAACGACTATTTTCATATATT
The DNA here is from genome assembly GCA_964517555.1 of uncultured Gammaproteobacteria bacterium. Classification (GTDB taxonomy): domain Bacteria; phylum Patescibacteriota; class Patescibacteriia; order Patescibacteriales; family UBA12465; genus DAONDZ01. The sequence goes on along the minus strand of CAZFEF010000008.1, from coordinate 5,984 downwards.
ATATATTGTAGGTCAAAAGCTGAAAAAAACCAAGAAACCGCTTAGACAGCGGCTTCCTTTCTTTCGCTTAGCTCTCGAGGAGTCATACTTTTCTTTAAAACCCTAACCCGAATTGGAATCCCGGTCAGAGAAAATTGTTCTCGTAATTGATTCTCAATGAAGCGTAAATAGGAATAATCCAAATCCTCACGAGAACCGATGCGCACCTCAAAGCGAGGCGGACGGACTCCGGTTTGTCTGATTTCATAAAGCCTAGGCTTCTTGGCTCCTCGTCCCTTGGTGGGTAAATGAATCTTAACTATCCTTCGCAAGAATTTATCCAACTGCGAACTACTAATTTCGCGTAAACGAGCCTGATTCATTTCCTGAATCAACTCCATAATCTTAGCCACCTTAGCTCCGGATTTAGCTGAAATGAACTGAAGCGGTGCCCAAGTAGCAAAAGGCAAATAGCGATAAATATAATTAGTCCATTTTTTAGTATCTTTTGGTTCAACCAAATCCCATTTGTTCGCCAGAATCATAAAACTTTTACGAGAGTCCATAATTTCCTCCACAATCTTAGCGTCTTGGTGAGTAATGCCACTATTAATATCTAAAACCAGCAAGGCGATGTCAGCCCTTCTCAAAACCTTAAGAGACTTAGCAATTCCTTCCTTAGTTAGGCCTTCGCCTTTATGACCATGTTTGCTAATTCCAGCTGTATCCACAAATCTGATCTTTTGCCCTTGATAAACTATCTCAGTGTGCTGCGGTTCACGAGTGGTGTGCGGCACCGGACTAACGATTACTCGCTCATATCCCAGAATGGAATTAAGCAGTGATGATTTGCCGACGTTAGGTTGTCCTAAAATACAAACATCAATCGGGTGACCAGCGGAAACCTCGGTCTCATCAGCCTTGTCCTGATTGTTATCTTTTAGTTTTTGGCAAACAACGTCCAATAGATCACCAGTGCCGCGTCCGGTTAGAGCTGAAACTAATTGCGGCTCGCCTAAACCCAATTGATTGAACTCCGAAGAAGCCCAAGCCTGGCGCTGACCGTCAGTCTTATTTACAGCCAAAACAGTACGGGCGGCGTAGAGTGGGTGTTTTTGTAAAAATTTAGCGATCTCCTTGTCCCCCTTTAGCAAGCCTGACTTGCCATCTACCAAAAAAATAATAAGAGCTGAGCGTTTAAAAAAATCAGCTACTTGCTTTTGGGTTTTAGCTTCAATCGCCCCGGTTTGAGTGGTGCTAAATTTCTTATCAGACAAAAACCGGCTGTCAATGACGCCGGCGGTGTCCACTAGCAAAAATTGACTACGTCGCCACTTGACTACTCCTAAATTACTATCCCGAGTGGTGTTTTCAATATCAGAAACCAGCGCCTGATTATTTTCAGTCAAACGATTGAATAAAGTCGACTTGCCCACATTAGTGCGCCCCACCAACATTACTACTGGTAGTTGCAAATACTGTTCTTCAATTTTCCAAGGTTTAATAGCCATATAATTTATTTCTCTTGGTTATCACTGCCTAAGATAACAATAAAATCCGGACGACGCTGATTATTATCAGCCTGAACACTATCTTTGATTTCTTGAGTCAGCCAAGTGGGCAGAGTCTTTTCTATTTTGCCTTTAGTAATTTTCTGCAATGACTTCAAGGCCTCGGGCTTAGCGCCATAGGTTAGGTCAAAAATAACTGCTTGAGTAAAATCTTGTTGACTGGCATTACTGATTTTAGTGACTGAAAAATTAGCAGAACGCATCTTAACAGCCATTTGGGTTGCTAGGCCGTTGATAGTCGTTCCATTTTTAATCTCCACCAAAGTCGGAGCGACAAAATTCACATTACTAAGATTAGTCGAGCTAGAAGTGGTTGAGGCGATTAAGCTTTTAGCATCACTGACCTCGGATACCGCCATTAGAGTATGGACGAAAGCGCGAATGGCAGAAAAGTTGCCAGTCTTAGGAACTAATAAATAAGCTCCATCGACGCCGATACTAGCAGCTAAATAATTAGTCGGTCCATCATCTAAAACCTTATTAACTATATGATCTTGGTCGATGTCTTTAAACAAAGTCCAGAGACGAACAATTTCCCAAACCCCCAAATTAGTGCTGATGTTTTGATTAAGGTCAGCGATAATTCTAGCGATCATCCCGGGTTTGAGTAAATTTTCACTTTTCAGCAGCTTATCCTTAGCGGCGGCAATGACTTTTTGCTGACGACGGCTGCGGGCAAAATCAGACCCCTCGCCACCGACGCCATGACGGCTACGAACATATTTCAAGGCCAAATCACCGTCCATGTGTTGCCAACCCTTATCGATATGCAGATGTTCATAGCGAGCGTTGTAGCTAGGATTATCCTCTTGGCCGCGAATAGGATACTGATAATCATCTAAAGTGTTATCCACTTCAACATCAATACCTCCCAAGTCATCAATTACCTTAACAAAACCATCAAAATCAACTCGAACGTAGTATTCGATGGGAACTTCTAAGAGATTGCTCAAATTATCCGCTAGAGCCTGACTACCGTCTAGACCATCCATTTCGGCATAAGCGTTGATGCTGTTTATTTTCTGCCAAACACCGCTTTGGGTGGGAATGGCCATGTCCCGCGGCAAAGACAAAAGCACGCCTTCTGGCGTTGAGGGTTTCAAGCTAGCTAGAATAATAGTATCGGTCAGCAAGCCACCATCATGATTTTTGCCGCCCATTCCCAAAAGCAAAATATTAATGCGATCTTGGTTCTCACCTCTTAGCTCTTTATCGCCGCCCAAGAGTCTACCCAAAAAAGGAATGTTGGCCCACGACTGTTGGCCGTCACCACCAATTAACAAAGTAGCTGAAAAAAGAATAATAGCGGCCACTAAAAAACCTAAAATATACCAGCCTTTAGCTGGTTTGGGCTGGTTATTGGAAGATGAATAGCGATAGCCTTCAGCTTGATCAATTTTTTCTTTGAAATCACAACTTAACATAGAATAAAGTGGCACGGGAATTGTAAATAACATTCCTATTATATCCAGATTATCACCTTTTGACAATATATAAAACCCCTTGTAAAATGAAGATATTATGAAAGAAACCATTATTAGTCTCCAAAACGAAAAAGTGAAACAGGCAGTCAAGTTAAGCAAGCCACGTGAACGGCAAAAAACCGGTCTGACTTTGATCGACGGCGAACGAGAAATAAAAATGGCCCTGGCAAACAATTGGGAAATCCGGGAAATTTTCTATTGTCCCGAATTAATAAAAAATCAGGATCTGCTTTCAGCCCCAACTTCATTAACTCCAGTAACTGAAAAAATATTCCGCCATTTGTCCCCCAAAGAAAACCCTGACGGTTATCTGGCTATCGCGGGAATTAAAATTACCACCCTGGCTGACCTAAAACTAAAAGCCCAACCATTGATAATAGTTCTAGAATCGGTAGAAAAACCAGGCAACCTTGGAGCCATTATCCGCACGGCCGCCGCTGGCAATATTGATGCCGTGATTGTCGCGGATCCTAAAACCGATATCTACCATCCAAACGTTATTCGCGCCAGCCAAGGATACGTTTTCCAGGTGCCCACTGTATCAGCTGACAGCAAAAAAGTGATCGATTGGATGAAGAAAAATAAAATCAAAGGCTACGCGGCAACCACTCAAGGAAAGAAAGACCACACTGCTGTTAACTGGCAAACAGCCAGCGCTATCATTTTAGGCACTGAAGCTGACGGCCTAAGCGACGACTGGTTAAATCAAGCCGATGATCTGATCAGAATCCCGATGCGTCCCCATCTAGATTCTCTAAATGTTTCAGTTTCGGCCGCCATATTAATATATGAAGCCTTAAGGCAAAGAAATTTCGTTGACATCAATAAGTAGCTCTGCTACATTGAAGCTGATTTGCCCCCATAGTTCAATGGATAGAACAC
>CAZFEF010000008.1:438-2058 GCA_964517555.1 uncultured Gammaproteobacteria bacterium | reverse complement strand
GGTTCGATTCCTCTTGGGGGTACTTTCGGGGAACTGGCACTTGCCAGTTCTCTTTTATTCTGTAATATTAGCGACATTTTGGCTGTTCGACTTTCTGAAAAATCAAAATAGACCTTTTCGGGAAAAATCAAACTCTGAAATTTAAGTTTGTCGTAATAACCGAGACTATTATAAAATTTATCAAGGTCGGGAATGATATCAAAAACTTTTTTGAATTGTTTCTTAATGTCAAAATTATTAGGAATATTCTCAGCTGAGACAGACTGTTTCTCAGCAATTTTAATCTTCACTTTAGACATTTCTTCTTTAAAATCATTGTCGTCAAGTAGGTCCTTTTTCTTCATTTCTATCAATTTGGACTTTTCTAATTCCAATACTTCTAGTTGATTTTTGGCATCAACCAAACTGCCTTTATAGTTTTTTATTTTTTTCTCCCATTCCTCAATAACCATTAGTCTTAAATCTTTAGAAAAATAGGGATCAGGCGCTATACTTTTTAGATAATCGCTGAACTTATTTTCCAATTTGTCTTTAGATATTGATTTATAACCTCGGCAATTTTTGTTATAACATCTATAATACGGGTAATAATGCCCCCGGGGATTGCGGGACAAGCAAGCAGTAAAAGGACGACCACAAGAGGGGCATAAAATAAAATTTCTTAACGGGAACATTTCATTAGTGCGTTTAAAAGCAATATTGTCGCCTCTTTTAGAGGTGCGGATTAATTTTTGACATTTATAAAAAGTGTTTTCATTAATAAAAACCTCGTGGCTCCCTTGATATTCTTGACCTTTAATCGTCATAATGCCAATATAAAATTTATCAATCAAAATTCTAAATACACTTTGGATACTTATTTCCTTACCTCGCCAGGTTTTAAATCCGGCCTTAATCATCATTATTCGTATTTCCTCCATTTTATAAATTCCTGTGGCAAACTTTTCAAAAGCCATTTTAATAACTGACATACGCTCTTTATCAACGGTTATAATAGCTCTATTTTGCTCATCACGGCTGTTTAGATAACCAAACGGGGCTTTTGAAGCACCAGACTCCCTGCTTAGCTTTCTCGAGCATACAAACCGAGACTCTTTCACTCCTAACATCATTATCAAATTGGGCAAACGAAGCCATTATCGTGCCAATAAGTTTTCCGCTAGAAGTTTCGTTAACGGTTTCGGTAGTGGATATGAATTTAATGTTAAATTCGCCGAGAGCCATTAACAGCGTGGCGTAGTCTTTAACATTTCGGGACAAGCGGTCAATCTTATAAACTATCAGGCAGTCAATTTCTTTATGATTCTTTTTACAATACGCCAATAGTTCTTGAAGACCAGCTCGCTTGGTAGTTTTGGCGGATACGCCGTCATCGTGAAATAATTTTAATATCTCAATATCATTTTTTTGAGCGTAATCAAGACAGGCGTTTTTCTGTTGTTCCAGACTAACGCCAGTTTGAGCCTGATCTTCGGTTGAAACTCGGTAATAGATTATTCCTTTTTGCATAGGGTTAAAAGTTAATAATAAAAAGAGAGCAGTGAACTGTTGGACACAACTTAGCGGAAAGCCTTGTTGAAACAGCCACTGCTCCCTTTATATCAAAACGACTTATCTGCC
>CAZFEF010000008.1:0-415 GCA_964517555.1 uncultured Gammaproteobacteria bacterium | reverse complement strand
ATTATGATGTAAGAAAATAGTAGCTTTCCGTTATTATAAGTTATGTCCATTAAGGATAATAACATATATTTTTATTTTTACAATATCGCTTTAATATTTATCTAATATCCTGGGATTCTCTTTATAAATATCAAAGGCTAGATTAGCAAATGTATAAATATCTCGCCGCATTTCTTCTAGTTCTTCTTCGCTGTATTCATTTGCCTTTTCGCTTAACAATTTTCTTAATTTACTTATACTCATCATAATTTTTTATTTATTTTATTAATATTTTTTGCTGATTAAAATAATATTCGACTAGCAGATGAGCCAGTTGGTATAAGTCGCGTCTAATTGTCTCCAATTCGTCATCGGAATACTGTCGCCCACGACCTACTATTGATTTTTTAAGAGCCTCAATAGTCATTATATTTTA
>CAZFEF010000007.1:0-27966 GCA_964517555.1 uncultured Gammaproteobacteria bacterium | reverse complement strand
CTCATCCACGGCCTAATGGCCGTGGTTTTGCCAATGAATTGGGCATATAAAAAACCCTCGGAATTCAAGAACCAAAGTTCAAATAATCCGAGGGACAAAGAAATGGGTTTAAATTAATTAAACCTCCAGGGGAACAAGTTGCGGGGAAACAACGCGATATCGATACCCTTCACCCCAGACAATAACATCATCGAGACGAAAGACGTCGACATCCAGACCACCGGAGATGACGTCCACGAAGACTACAACCAGATCATCCTGAGGCTTTTCTTCGTTAACTGATTTATTCTCGTCTATCTTGCAAAGAAACATTGTCGCACATTCATCTTGTCTTAACCAGCCATGTAATGTCTCACAAAACTCGATTACCTGATTTTGCGATAACCATTTCTGATTCCAGGTAGCTGGCAAAAAGCCGAATATGTTCATAAATGTGCCTTCCCCCACGACCTCATCTACTCGGATCTGAGTTTCCGGAGTAGCAATGCCAGTCTTGTTTAAACCCCAATCGACAAAATTAGGATCGATGTAAGATTTAAAAGTTTTTTCAGCTTCGTGAATCAGACAACTGCCATCTAAGGCTTTAATGACGAAAGGCTGATCGCCAAATATAAGTTTTAGGATAACAGACTTATCTATTTTCCTATTCTTTACGGCCTCGATAAACATTTTGATTGCTTCGGATGTATTTTGGATCACCCACTGTCGATCTTCTTTTGACATCGAAGAAAATTTATTCTGAAACTCGACCAATCTGGTAGAGAGCAAAGAAATCTGTTGTTTAGTTAAATTATGCATTTTTACAATATTTGTTAAATAACTTTTCTACACTTCCCAGTGAACTTGAGTATAATATATAATAGCACAAAAATATATATTGTCAAATTATAATTCCCCCGCCCAAGACCTCTTGGCCATGATAGAACACAATGCTTTGGCCAGGAGTGATAGCTCTTTGCGGCTGAGAAAAAATCACTTCATAATTTCCATCTTTCAGTTTTTTGATAGTTGCCTTCTTCGCCGGATGACGATAGCGAATAACCGCTGATACTAACCCTGATTTTATGGTCTCCCCGATCCAATTAACCTGCTTGGCCAGCAAACGATCGCTGTAGAGAATGGGGTCATCGAATTTTTTGACTACATAAAGGTCATGTTTTTTGGTATCGAATCGAGCGACGTAATAAGGGCCGTTGCCACCGATCTCAATTCCTCGTCTTTGACCGATGGTATAAAGCGGTAAGCCTTGGTGTTGACCAATAATTTCACCGGTTAATAGTTTTATCTTTCCTGGTCGCAGGGATAAATTTCTCTTTAAAAAATCATTGTGGTGCTTTTCGGGAATAAAACAAATTTCTTGACTTTCGGCTTTTTCAGCCACTGGCAATTTAAATTTTCGCGCCCAGGCCCTAACCTGCGGTTTAGTATATTTTCCCAACGGAAATAACAAATGAGCCAATTGATCTTGGTTGAAAGTATATAAAAAATAAGATTGATCCTTATTTTTATCCTTGCCCCGGGACAGGTGATATTTATTCCCTATTAGTTCATTTCTAACATAGTGACCGGTAGCGACATAATCAAATTTAAGCCCCCGAGCGTATTCCAACAGTTTACCAATCTTAATCTCTCGATTGCAAACCACGCAAGGGTTGGGAGTGCGGTTTAAACGATACTCACGCAAAAAATCACCGACGACTTTAGTTTTAAACGGTCGACTATAATCAAAACTGAACAAGGGGATGCCGATCTGGTCAGCCACCGCCTTAGCGTCTTGCATAGCTTTTAACGAGCAACACTTGTTCTCCCCTATTGCACCGACATCATGCCAAAAATGTAAAAAAACTCCGGTCACTTCATAACCGGCCTTAACCAGAAGCTTGGCAGCCACTGCCGAATCCACTCCACCGCTCAAAGCCACAAGCACCCGTTGTTTTTTCTTTTTGATATTCATGCTCATTTAGTTATTTCGGCAAATAATTGCTGGTAGTCAGCGGCAGTTTTTGACCACTGAAATTTAGCGGCTCGCTCCAAACCCTTGGTCACCAAACGCTGACGCAAATTATAATCGCCAAAGACTGCGGCTATGGCCGTAGCCATCGCTTGAGAGTTGTCCGGATCAATCAATATAGCCGCGTCAGAGAGAATCTCGGGCAAACTGGAAGCGGAACTGGCTACTACCGGTACTCCACAGGCCATAGCTTCTAAAGGCGGAAAACCGAAACCTTCGTAAAATGACGGGTAGACAAAAATCTGGGCCAGCGAATAAAGTGCCGCCTTATCTTTCTTGTCCACGTACCCTGAAAAAATTATATCGGACTGATACGGGGAAAGTCGCCAAGCGCGAAAGATTTCCCTAATCTTCCAACCGGTAGCACCGGCAATGACTAATTTCACGCCGTTAAATTCTTTCGACTGCCGCAAAATATTGTATGCACTGATCAGACCCACTATATTTTTTCTAGGTTCAATGTTGCCGAGATAGAGGATAAATTTATCCGGCAAATTATATTTTATTCGAACTGAATCTAGTTCTCCTATGTCAGTTACTGGCCCTAATTCCGGGTTCAGGCCAGCATAAATAACTTTTATCTTTTCCGCCGGAACTTGCAGTAAATCAATAATATCCAGCTTAGTGTGTTCTGAGACGGCCACTAAAACATCGAACTGTTTCACTAAACGACGAACATTGATTAAACGATGCCAAAAATTCTTGCGCCCACTAAAAAATTCCGGATAGCGCAAAAATGATAAGTCATGGATAGTCAAAACTTTCCGAGGAGCGCTCGAGAGGGATAGAAAATTAATATGTGGCGCCCAAAAAACATCGGTCTTGGCGTTGAGTTTCAATACTTGGTCAATCAGGGGCCAGTGACAAATCTTTTGTAAAAAATAGTTGAAAAACTTGTTAGGATAACGAGTGCTGATAATATTCACCTTCTCGCCGGAAAACTCCGGCAAACGAGCGGAAAGATCACGACCACAATTGTAATATAGAGAATAACGGTTGGCCCGATCAGAAACAGTAAATTCCTTGACTAAATTAAAAGTATACTCGGATACGCCGCTATAATATTTATCTAATAGGGTGCGAATATCGATGCCAATAGTCATAGAAGATTGTTAAGACTTTAAGTCGTGGCGGTGATAATCAGCTAGCGACTGATCAATAAACTGCCGCAATTGACTGCTGAAGTTAGCGACAGAAAATTTCTGGGCATGACGCCTGATAGCCTCGGGATCTAAATTTAACCGACCGCCCTTTAAGGCTTGATAAAAATTAGTAACCGCCTGAGCAATGGATTCACTAGTTTGCTCGGAGAAAAAGAATCCTGTCTGATCAGAAATTACCGTCTCAGTGGCTCCCCCTCGATTCCAAGCGATCACTGGCCGACCAGAAGCCATAGCCTCCACGGCCGTAATCCCAAAGTCCTCTTCTTGGGGATTGAGGAAGGCTAGGCAGTTGCTGTATAACTTCGCCTTATCTTCATCGGATATCCTTCCTAAAAATTCAATATTAGCCGCCCCGGCGGCAATTTTCTTCAATCTTTTTAAATCAACACCGTCGCCAAAAACTTTCAAATGATATTCGGGGCCTAAATTTTTAAAGGCTTCAACGGCAATATCCACCCTTTTATACGGCGCTAAGCGGCAACCGATTAAAAAATATGGCCGCTCTTGCTTGGCCGGGTCAACGGTGGCCAACCGGAAACGATCAACTTCGACTGGCGGATAAATCAAAATGCTCTCCTTTTGGTAATATTTTCGAATGCGTCCCTGGACGGTCTTGGAGTTGGCAATAAAATAATCGACTCGATCAGCGGCTAATTTATCCCACATCCTAATTCGATTTAAAACCATGGAAATAATCTTCTTCATCCATTTATTATACTTCAACTCATTGATGTATTGGTGAGTATCACTCCAAAGATAGCGAGTAGGTGTATGACAATAACAAATATGGGGGGTGTGCGGCTGAGTGATTACTCCCTTAGCAAAAGAGCTGGTGTCAGAAATTACTAAATCATAGTCACGTAAATCGAAAAACTCTACGGCCATCGGCATAAAAGCCAGATACCATTGATAATGACTAACACCGCCTGGTAATTTTTGAATTACCGAAGTTTCGATTCGGCGATTAGGATAAATTTTAGCTGCACTTGGGCGATCGCATAATAAAGTGTAAATCGGGGCTTCTGGAAACATATCAGACAAAACCCTTAGCACTCTCTCGGCGCCACCATCCTGGGCTAAATGATCATGAATTAAAGCTACTTTCATATGTTATTCTGCCTCTCGATGACGTAAAACCGCCAAAGGAGTCCGCAAAAGAATGGAAATATCTAAAAGCAAAGACCAATTTTCAATATAATAGATATCTAATTTAACCTCTTCTTCGAAAGCTAAATCGCTGCGGCCAGAAATCTGCGCCAAACCGGTGATGCCCGGTTTAATAGTTAGGGTTTTCTTATGGTGCTGTTCGTATTTAGCTACCTCTTCGGGCAAATGTGGCCGCGGACCAACCAAGCTCATTCGACCAATAAAAACCAAGAACAACTCCGGTAATTCATCAATGCTCCAACGACGAATAAAACGACCGACCCTAGTTACCCGCGGGTCATCCTTAATCTTAACCAGGGGTCCGTCACTGCGTAAATTGCGATCAGCTAACTCATTATAACGCATGCTATCGGCTCCATGGATCATGGAACGAAATTTAAAATACTTAAAGGGCTTGCCGCCGGCACCGATTCGATAAACGAAAGAACCATCATCACGCCGGGAAAAGAAAATTGGCCCCCGAGAATCTATCTTAATCAGAATTATAGTAACTAAATAAACCGGAGACAAAATTAGAATAAGCAATCCAGAAACGATAATATCCATAATTCGCTTCAAGGCCGCTCCCCCGCCCTCCAAAGTGGTCCGCTTCACTTCAGCAATCGGAATACCGGCGATCTCAGTTACCTCAGTGCGAAGCACCTTAACTTCCAATAAGTCAGCTACATATTTAAAAGTAAAATGTCTTTCGTTGGCAAAATCATAAAGCCTAAGGGCTTCAGCCTTGCTCAAATTAGGATCAGCTTGAATGACTTCATCGATCCATTTGCGAGGATTATGAACTTCATAATCTTTAATAAACTCATCCAGCTCATTGGCTGTCTCCAAAGAGAAATCTCTGACTCTTTTAATTACCTCGTAGCCAGACGTCGGCTGAGAAAAAAATTCATGGACCAAGCTATCAGCCGTCTTCCCGGCCCCCACCAATATCACCTTGCGGACTCCTAAACCATAACGAAAAAGAGATTTTTGAATTAAGCGAACGATGATTCTCATGATCGCCATATAAAACATAGCCAGAAGCCAAGCGGCCAGAAGAATAAAACGAGAATTGAATAATTCGCGCCGGAAAAAAATATAGATCACTACCAATATCAAACCGAAGGAGCAGACAGAAACTATCTTGGCGATTTCTTGAGCTAGCTTTCTAGGAGTCGAAATAGCATAAAGGCCGGAGATAATAAAAACCGCCGACCAGATGATAGAAACCACAGCAACAATACCAAAATAATGGGCCGGATTGAAATCAAACATTACCGGCCGAATCTCTTTGGCAAAGTCAGCAAAACGAAGATAATAGGCGGAGAGTCCAGCTAACAATAAAACAATGAAATCTAAAGGGATTAAAATTAACGAAAAAATTGATTCGGTTTTTTTCATAATTTAATAATTAAAAATATCAGGGCAGGCTATAAGCCGGATTCTGTCCGAGCCCGAAGGCTCTGAACGACCATTTATCTAGCCCGATTATTACTAATCGGGTCTGGCGAACTACTTTTCCACGAAATAATCGTGTTTGTTCTTGCTCCCTGATAGGGTTTACCGCGACCTAATGTCGCCATTAGGCGAGGACCGTGGACGGTCCACTTTTCACCTTTGGCCTTAAAATAAGGCTAGTATTGTCTCTGTGGCACTTTCCCTGAGCTAAAAGCTCGGTGGGCGTTACCCACTATCAGCAGATTCCCGGGTTACGGGAAACGGGAGTCCGGACTTTCCTCCCTGGACAAGCCAGGGCGATCGTTCACCTGCCCCAATTACTTTGAGTATAATATACAAAAAGGCAAAAGTCAAAAAAAAATAAAAAAAATAGGCTAAAATTAAATAATTCTAGCCTATTTATTATTAATCTATTTTACTTCCCTGATACAAATCGGATAAACCAGCGGCCGCAAAAGCTCCGCGCCAAATTCTAAAATCGTCAATTATAATTCCGGAACCACTAATATCCAAGCCATCAATCAAATTATAATTCAGCCAAGGCAAATCAACCGAATACAACAGCTCGCCATCAACAGCATAATTCAATTGATAGTTGTAGGAATCATAGGCCAAGGCGATATGATGCCAATTATTATCATTAGGGACTAAAGCTAATAAATTATTATTGAGGCGATACTCGTTTCCCTCCCATTGATAAGCGGTATAATCGGTTCCCGAAGACAGGCCGAATATCCTTTCGGATCCAGATAATAAACTCCATTGCCCATGACCACTACTAGCTCCATCTAGTTTTTGAAGCCAAAAATCAAATGCCACATCAGCGGAACTAATGGTCGAATCTAAATCAGAAAAAATAGATTCCTGAGAACCGGAATTCCAGCGCAATCCTCCATCGCGATAACCAGATCTGGTCCATAAAGATTCCGATAAGTTAATTGAATTCTGCCCTAAAGCATCCATCGCAACAATTCCTTGACGTTCGTCAAAAGACCAATCAGCTACCACCTCTGGCGTAACAGGCGCCACCCTCTTTTCTATCGGACTAAAAGGTAATAGCTGACTATAGGCGGCGGCGATTTCGCTACTGCTTAACGGTCTTCCCCAGAGAGCTACCTCATCGATCAAAGGGCGACCGTTGCCATCACCAAAAGCAAAGGTATCATAGTCACCTGTAAAAATAACATCGAAAAAACCCTCACGCACAAACTGGCCGTCAATATATAAGCGCCAGCCATCTTGGTTTTTATCAATCACTAAAAATATTTGATGCCAAGAATTGTCATTAGGTAGAGCGTTCCCATAAAAACGACGGGCGGCAGGCAAGCCAGTAATTTCGGTGTAAAACGGACTCAGTGTTATGGAAACATCATTTACGGGATCAGTTTGGTTAAAAAACCGAAATTTTATTCTTCCCAACTCCGTATTCTTTTGCCAGAAACCAAGAGTCATCTGGCTAATATCTAATCGGGAAGAAAAGACTGTCCCGACTTCTGGCCCAGGCACAGGAGAATATAATCCGCAACCAAATAATCCCTTAGCAAACTTCCAGCTACCCTTCAAGTCATTATTACCTACGCTATCGGTAAAATTAGAGCCATAGCACTCATCGAAATGCCATAAATGGATAATTCCGGAAGAATCTTGCGACTGGTTAAACGATAAATTATCGATTGAATCATCTTCAGAATTTCCGTTGCCGACTAAAACAAAATCTTGACTATTATCGCCAGAATCATAACCATATCCATCAATACTGTTTATCATAGATTCGGGCGTAGACAAAGAGCTGGCTTTTCTGGTTAATATATAGCCATCGGTTATGGCTGGAGCCGGGGAGCTACGATAAAAAACCGCGCTAGGACCAAAGCCAACTAGATCCACCAAGTCATCGTCCTCCTCGCCGCTGATAGCGTCAGTACCTAAAAATAAGGCATAACCATCTTCACTCCAAGTAAACCCGGAATCACTGGCTATAGCTTGGGCGCGAGATCTAAAAACAGCGCTGGCATCATCACGGACTATTAGATAAGTTTGCCGCGGACCAATAATGGTGCCACCGGGATAAGCACCATCTCCACTATCACCAATCCTGATTAAAATACTAGGATCAGCCGCTGTTTTAGTTTTTTCCAAGCGGTATCCATAAACCGACAAATCCACTGGTTGGTCATTGGGATTATATAGTTCGATAGCGTCATCATCGCCGGTAGCAAAAATACGAGCGATTAAAATTCTAGGCGGTGCCTCTGCTTGATTACCGTCTGTTTGATCTGTGGAAGTAGCATTATCATTCTCCCCCTCTCCGTTTTCCTCCGTATCATCCTCTTCGTTGTTGTCCCCTTCTTCATCTTCCGTATTATTTTCCTCTTCATTATTCTCTTCCTCTGATTCTTCCTCATTGCCAGAACTCAAAAGCAGAAAGTCATTACCATTATTATCACTGTCGACTCCAGGTTGAGTATTGGCTAATGGTCGTCTGGAAAGATAATGATTGTTGTCTAGCGCTGGAGCCGGATTAACTTCATAATAACTTGAATCAGGGCCAAAACCGACCATATCGCGGATATCATTATCTTCTTCGGAAGAGATAGCGCCAGTACCTAGATAAAGAGTATAACCAGAATCACCCCAGGAAAAATTGGAATTAGAAACTAAGACATTGGCTACTTGACGCCAAGTTTCGCCAACCCCATCATCGACCAATAAATAAGTAGAATGCGCTGGAATTTCTGTGCCTCCAGGATATGAGGCATCGCTAGTATTACCAAAACGAATCATAATGCCGGGGTCAACAGCGGTTTTAGATTTTTCTAAACGATAAGTTTCTGATTCTAAATCCACCGTTTCATTATTGGGATTATAAAGCTTTAACCAATGGCCAGTGCCATCATGGCCAAAGGCGGCAATAATTATTTGATGTTTAAGGTCTTCCTGATTTTGGTTAACTATCGTTTGATAGTTATTAACTACCGAGCGTTGATCATCTTCATTATTTTGATTGTTGCTTGTTACCGGCCGTGAAGGTATAGTAGCCTTTTTCAAATTAACATTCTCGGAATTAACTGATTTGGAGGAAATAGAACTAACTACTTTTTCGTTAGACGAACTACTGACTGTTGTTTTCTGATTAACGGCGGAGTTTTTCACTGTAGTGATTTTAGTAGTGGCTACATTCTTGGTACTCTTGGTACCCTTGGTTGACTTCTTGGCGGCGCTAACTTGACTATCAGATTTATTATTTTTTTCGTCACTAATCTCAGTATTAGCCGCCACGGGACTAAGCGTTAATATCCCCTCGGGAACATCGGGGTTAATCCCAAAAAATTCTCCCACGCGATAAGCTAGTTGCTTGACAGTCGACAAAGGATTATTCACTAGACTCCATCTTAATAGCAGAGAAACAGTTGGAGTTTTACCTCGGATCGATTCATCATCAAAATCGCTAGCCAAGGGAATGTCGACCTCGACGTCTTCTAGTGTCGGCTGGACGAATTGAGTATAAGGTATGAAGAAATAACGATTGCCAGCAATCTCTAATCCGGCGTCATAACCAATAATCTCCGGAGCCGGAATTAATGACTCAGTTTTCTTGGCAATCTTGGAAAATTCCACAGTAGTCGCAAAGCAATCACCGGTTTTGGGATTATAAATACTGATAGCATCATAACCATCGGGAGTAATATCGATGGCATATTGATTGGGGTCATAGGTTAAAGCTTTAGGATTGTGTGGATTCTTAATATCGGCATTTTCATAAATTTTCTCAGTAAAACCCACGCAGGTCCAATCTCCATCATCTGGACCTTTTTGTTTTTGAAAATCATAATCATATCCCAATCGGCTTTCAGCCAAAACCTTAGCTAGCTCAACGACTCTTTGTCTCTCCGCTTCGGAAAGCTTTTTGGGAATCTTAGCTCCGATTAGTTGCTCTTTATTCCTGGTGTTAATAAAATACTTAGCGGGGGTAAGTTGTAATCCAGAAGCTAAAGCTTCAGCCACATAATCTTCATTATTGATCTTACCAACATAAATACCAACGTGGCCGCTATAAATCCCTTTAACTATACCCTTGCTAGCAATAATCAACTCCGACTTATTATACCCATATGCCAACCCGTCGCTAGACGTTCGATAGAGTAAGGTTCCGACAGGCATCGCTCTGGCTCGGCTAGGTTGCCAAAAAAATAATAAACCAAAAAACAAAAGTAAAATAAAAATATTTTTCTTTTTCATAATTTAAATATTAATTATAACACTTGGTTATTCCAAGGGGCGGGCGGCGATACTGTTTTGGCTATAATCTTGCCATTCAGTTGCACTAATCGTCGGCCGTTTCTCGGAAGAGATTTGTAGAATATCAGCCAAGAAAGCTCTAGTAAATTTATCAACAGAGGCTTCATTCTCCCAGAGATCATTCAGCCCGGCGGACACTAATTTCTCATTTTGATATTCAGATAATAGAAAAACGGCATTTTTCTTTAGATAAATGTCGGCCTCGGGATCACCTAAAAAATCCAATAAATCAGATAAAAATCCACTAGAAACAATTATCTCCCTAGACTCCATTCCGCTCAGGTTAACCAAAGCTTGTTCTTTAAACTTAAGATGGTCACTTCTTTTAAATAATTCTATAAAAAAAGGAACGTGGTCCGAATCAGACACAGCGCTTAAAACTTTTAAAGCTTGGTAGCGATCAGCCAATAAAGCGTCTCTGTTGTTAATCAGAGAAATTAATTCCGACTCTAAATTATTATTCTGAAAACCTAACGCCTGTCCTAGCTTGGCCTTAAAAACTAGGTCACCCATATTAGAGGAAAAATAATCTTCTAACGGCAGTGGCCAATCCGATGGGATGAAAGTGTCGCCCCAAAGCTCGCCCAATTCCAGTCGCAAACATTCATTTTCCTCATCATTGATCATGCGACCAACAGCCGCATTCTTCCATTTAATCTTTTGCCAGGAAACTACAATTAGCTGCCGATATCTCTCTCTTTCCAAGAAACAATCTTCATGACAAACCGGCTCGTTATAACAAGACAATGCTAGTTTATCCAAAGCCACTCGAGAACGCAGATTAAAGGGCGACAAAATAAACCAGTACTTAGACCACAAACAAAACAATAGCAACAAAAATACGGCTCCGGCCCCAAAAATCATAGTTAAGCGCCAATAAAGTTTCTGTAAATAAAACCACTGGCGATATTTTTTTAATATCTCCTTCATAGTATCAGGGTGCTCCTGGTCGCGCGCCGAACAAGAAACAAATTATTTTCAGCTCAGTTGAACTGATACTTATGTTATATATTATTGACGGTTAAATTTCGCTAAAAAAATAACTTCTTAAATTATTGCCAGATTGCCTATTTTCCATTATACTATAGATGATATTTGTCGATTGATATCCTTGTCGGTCTGTGGTACCAAAGCACCGAACAAATATTCACAAAAAACACTATCCGACGGGAAAGTGTTTTTTGTTTGATATTAGGCCCCTCTTCTCTGTAAATTAGCAATATTCATTATCCTTTCAGTTTCTAATGAATCATAATTACGGGCTAGGCCATCGATATGAGATAATAATTCATCTTTTACAACCGACAAATCGTCCTTAGTGGCATATTTATTTTTTAAATCCTCCTTAATGTTAATGGTTATAATCAACAGGCGATCAAATTTTTTCTCCGAACAATCAAATTTTTGCTCTAAACGGTCAACTTTTTTTTCCAAGCGATTAAAATCATCTTTGGTAGCAAACTTCCTCAAATCGTCCTTGGTGGCAAACTTCTTCAAATCGTCCTTGGTGGCAAATCTATCATTAATGTAGGCTATAAACCCGTTAAATTTGTCATCGAGCATCTTTCCGAATTTGTCATCGAAATACTCAAAAATTTTTGGCCAAAAATCCTGGTGATCATTCATATTGATAAACGTTAGTAAATTAATGACACCATAATAACAATATCAATGTTAAAATAAGATAAAAAATACTTTTATAATTTTAACAATCGTGACTAAGGTGAGCAACCGCAAAAATACCCTAAGAATACTGCTGTTTATATAATCCACAACCAAAAAATTCATTAAAATAGACGGATAAAAAATAAAGGAGCTAATACCAGAAAAGCTCCTTTAATATAAACCTTGACTATTCTATTCTTGGGAAAATCAGTTATCCACCATTCAAATAATTATTGGGGATAATTATCTCTCTAGCGCCCGCTTAAGACTGTCGGCCGCTTCCTGATTCCCCTGCTTCAATTGATAATCAGCTGCTTGCTTAATAAGGTCGGAATAGGAAAGATACTTGACCTTACCGGTCAAAGCACATTGAGCGGCATATTCGTATGACTGAACATAATCTTCAAAGAAAAAATTAACATTAGCCAACTGACAACTAACCTCCTGGTTATCGGGTTTAATTTCTTTTATTTTATACAGAGATGCTAAAGCCTCCGTCTTGTCTCCCCTGGTTAAATAAACATCGGAGCGGATAAAGTAGAGAGGATAGCGCTGGGGGCTGGAAGCGATCGCCTGCTCAATCGCCTCAACCGCGATAACGGAATAACGATTTAATTTATCTAAACTACGATAATTATAGCGAGCAGCTAAATTGGCAACCTTGGCCAATTGACTATTCATCATACTATCATAAGGATTATAACTAACATTTTTCTCGCCCAATTCTACGGCATAGTCCAAGAGTTCTTCGGCCGTCTTCTGATCCAAAGAAGACAACAATTTTGGATTACCAGTGATCAGGTTAATCAATGAAGAGCGACTATCACGATTCCAGGGGGACAGATCGAGGCTTTCCTTATAATACGATAAACCGCTAGCTACTTGCCCCTGGCTAATAGCGGTATAGCCTTGGATAGCGGCGGCGAACATTCTCCAGGACCCAAAATTCATAGACCAGATAATAACCAAGGATAACAATACCAGCACTCCACCTCCAATGTACTCCTGGCGCTTATTCAGTCGAGGTTCAGTCTCTAATTTCCCCGCACCATCTTGATTGAAAAAATAAATAAAGCCGAGCAAAACAAAAAACATTATATAACTGACCAAGGCGTCAAAAAGGGCTAAATTTTGGACAAAATAAGCAACGATGATACCAAAGATTATAGCCAACTCACCTGCCCCTATCTTCCGAAGATGATAAGCTCGTTTCAGGTAATAAGCGACGGCGACAAAAATAGAAAGATAAGTCAGTAATCCTAGGGCGCCAGCAGTCGAAACTATATCCACTAAATTATTATGCGCCCGATCAAAATAAGTTTCATTAGGAGAATAATCGATAAAATGGGCATCAAAATAATAATCAAAAGTAAAAGCATAATTACCATAACCGACCCCCAAAATTGGGTGATCTTTAAAATCCAGGTAAGCCGCCCGCCAAGAAATCAACCTAGTATTCCAGGTGGGATTGGCGGCAGAAAAATCTTTGAGGGCCACCCCGACTCGGCTATCTCGCAACCAACTGGCTTGACGATTGAGAAATAAAAAGCCAACCATGATGACTAAAAAAGTAATCACAATTATTCCCAAATACCTATCCCGCTTCCGAGGGGATAACCAGGACCACAAAAATAAAGCTCCAATAATACCAGCAGCTAAGCCAACATAGGCTCCTGAAATATTAGCTTGGAATAATCCATATAACGAGAAAAAGGCAGCAACAAAATATAACCAAGTGTAGTGTTGGCTAAAAGATTTAAAGCCGCCATATTGAATAAATCTCTGACGAATCTGATAAATTGACCACCCCAAAGAAAACAACATTAAAGCTGCGGTATAGGCGGCATTGCCCAAAAAACTGGCAGGATAATTTTGCTTGATGCCATAGAGAACAATAATTACAGTCACCCCTAAAACGATATCGAAGAAACGTAACCAATCAGCCTTTTCTCTCCAAACGGTAATAATTATTAAGTAGAATAAAAAGAAATGAAACAAATGAAACCACCCTAACATTCGTTCTGCGTTACCA
This sequence comes from uncultured Gammaproteobacteria bacterium, assembly GCA_964517555.1. GTDB lineage: Bacteria > Patescibacteriota > Patescibacteriia > Patescibacteriales > UBA12465 > DAONDZ01. The sequence continues at coordinate 14,195 of CAZFEF010000007.1, read as the reverse complement.
AAGAAACTCAAATTAAAGTCCACGCCAGAGAAACAAGACAAGAGTAAAACGAAAAAATAGGCCAACAAACCGTAAGTGATCCATGATTTTCGAGGTCGATAAACCGGATAATTAATCACCAACAATAGCCAAAAAGGCAATAAAGCTTCAATGAGAATATTGAAAATTAGCTGCTTGGAAGTAATATAAGGGAACAAAAGCGGCGGGAAAACCATAAGCAACACCAACGGCGATAACCAAACCCCCCACTTAAGAAGACTGAGGTAATTTTTAGAAGTCATAGACAAAATTATAATTTTAAGCTAAATTTGCTATAATAATTATATGCTAAAAACCAAAATAAAACAAACCATTATTCTCCTGGGCGATATTGGCATTTTACTCATCGCCCTCTATTTAGCCTTGGCCATTCGTTATCAATCTTGGCCAGAGAATAATTTTCTACAAGAAAACGTTGAGGCCTTCCTACCAGTTTTTGCTGTTTGGTTGGTTGTCTTCTATATCAATAGTCTATATCAACTGAGATCATTCGCCCATCGTAGTCGCTGGCTAGAATCATTCTTCAAATCGATATTAATCAGCTTTATCGTTTCCATCCTGTTTTTCTATCTCTTCCCCTTCAACTCTATTTCCCCTAAAACCAGCCTATTGATCTTTGTCTTCATTTTCACCATATTGGATATGCTCTGGCGTTATATGGCTGGTGACTGGCTAAAAAATCGCCTACCCAAAAACCACCTAGCAATTATCGGCTATAACCCATTAATCGCTGAACTAGCTGGAGAAATAAAAAAAAACCCGCACTTGGGTTATGACTTAAAATTTGTTGTCGCCGAAGACGACCGAGCTGAAGCAGCCAAGCAGGATGGGATATTGGTCTTCTCCTCAGATGATAATCTGGAGGAGTTAGCTTCTAAGTATAAAATAAACATTATCGTTTTAGAAAAAGAAATCAAGGCCCAAGAGGAATTGCACAAGAAACTATACAATTGCCTGCCACTGGGCATCACTTACATTAGCCTAGTTAATTTTTTCGAACATCTCACTGGCCGTGTTCCTTTGGACATTATTACCCAGGGTTGGTTTTTGGAAAACCTAAACCTCTCCGAGAAAAGACTTTTTGAAAAAGCCAAGAGGATATCAGATTTGAGTGTCGCGATGGTTATGATTTTAATCAGTCTTCCCTTCTGGCCCTTAATCGCTTTGATTATCAAGCTAGAAAGTCGTGGTCCGATATTTTTTAAACAAATGCGTTTAGGAAAAAATAATATCCCCTTTGTAATGTACAAATTCCGCACCATGAAAACCGAAAATAATGATTTAGCCCCGACGGCTAAGGCTGATAAGCGAATAACCAGGAGCGGTAACTTCTTGCGCAAAGCCAGAATCGATGAGCTGCCCCAATTGATCAATATTATCAGAAACGAAATGAGTCTAATCGGTCCGCGCCCAGAAAGACCAGAGTTAATAGCCGAGCTAGACAGAAAAATACCTTTTTTCAATATTCGTACCCTGGTCAAGCCCGGACTATCCGGCTGGGATCAAATTTCTGGAGAATATCATTCCCCAAACCCTGCTGATGCCCACAAAAAATTACAACACGACCTCTATTACATCAAAAACCGCAGTGTCTACCTAGACTGGACTATTGTTCTTAAAACTATAAAAACTATATTAACCTATAAAGGCCGCTAAATTATGCTCAATACGGCAAAAGTAAAAATCTCAATCATCATTCCCAATCTCAACGGCTGTCATTTTTTAAAAGAATGCTTACCAAGTCTTCAAAAACAAACCCGAAAAGATTTTGAATTAATCTTAATCGACAACGGCTCAGACGATGACTCTATAGAGTTTACCCTAAACCAATTTCCTCAAGCGATTATTCATCGCTTCCCCAAAAATGAGGGCTTTAGCAAGGCCGTCAATCAAGGAATCGCCCTAGCTAACGGCGAGTATATTTTTCTGCTAAACAATGATACTCAGCTGGCTATAAATTGTATAGAGGAAATAATTAATTTTTTAGACCACAATCCAACGGTTAGCTTCGGGGCTACTAAGATGCTCTACGCCCATAATCATCAAATCATAAACAACGTAGGCGACATTTTCTCTATTTACGGCGTCGCCTCTCGCCGGGGCAACCGAGAATTAGATGAAGGTCAATACGAAAAAATAGAACCGATCATGGGGGCTTGCGCCGGAGCCGCCTTCTATCGTCGCTCGTTATTTTCCGTAGTAGGTGGCTTTGATGAAAGTTTCTTCGCCTACATTGAAGATGTCGACTTTAGCTTGCGGGCTCAGTTGTTGGGGCATCAATGTTTCTACCTGCCGAGCGCCGTAGTTTATCACGTTGATGGCGGCACCAGCCAAAAATTTAAAAATTTCTCCTTCTTCTTGGTAGCCAGAAATAGTCTTTATACTGTCTTTAAAAATTTCCCCACTAAAATACTGATTATCACCAGCCCTTTCTGGATATTGGGCCAAGTTAGAAACATAATCAATGGTCTTCGTTTTCGTTCTTTCGGCCCTATTTTCCGAGTCTACCGAGATTTTATAAAAAATCTAAAACGGCTAAAACAAGAAAGGCGAGTTATCCAGAGAGAAAGAAAAATAAGCAATCGAGCTGTTTGCCGGCTATTATCCAAAAAAATGAATTTTGATATCAAAAAAATATTCTATGACTTTTTCCCTAGTCGTCATTAATTATCACACCTACCAGTTGACCAAAAACTGCCTGGACTCCTTTTTTCGCCACTGTCCCGGATCTAGCTGGGAAATGATTTTAGTCGACAACGATTTTAATGAGACAGAACTAAAAAAAATCGAAGCTGAATTCTCCGGAAGAATAAAAATCATCGCCAACCAGGAAAACTTAGGTTTCGGTCGGGCCAACAACCAGGGCGCTAAAATCGCTCGAGGCGAATGGCTATTCTTTGTAAACAGCGATACCATAGTGGAAACCGATATCTTGGCAATTTTAGAAGACTTTAGTCACAAATACCCCGACAGCGACATCATCGCCCCTAAACTTCTAGACGCGAGAAAATTACCTCAAGCCGAAGCCTTTGGAAAAATGCCTAAGTTAAGCCAAATAATCAAAAAAAATATCACCGCCACCAACCAAATAGCCGCCGATATTGATTGGGTGAGCGGTGCCGCTTTGCTTATCAAACGAGAATTGTTTGAAAAAATAGGTGGTTGGGATGAAAAATTCTTCATGTATCTCGAAGACACGGATCTCTGCTTAAGAGTTAAAAAAAATGGCGGAAAAATCAGAATCTGCGAGACTGCCCCGATCGTTCATCTCGGCGGCCAAAGTTTTGTTGATAATAAAATAAAAAGGAAATATTATTTCCAATCACAGAACTATTTCTTCCGCAAACATTATGGGGTATGTATGACTTTACTCATGCGCTTTATCCGTTGGCCTTATAAACTTTGGGTATTAAGATAATAAATATCTTCAGCCGACCAGCTCAATGCTGGTCTTTTTATTTTCTAGTCAAAACTAGCAACAAAGTTTGAGTATCGGGTTGGGGGTAATCAAAAATATCCCCTACTTGATCTTGATAAAAAAACTGCAGCTGACCACTAGTTTGCCAATTAGAAAAACTATTCTCATCTAAATTAAAATGACGGTGATGATGATTGTGACCAATCGGCTCTCGATAAGGAACACTGACGATTAATAATCTCTTAGCCAAAGACCAGAGATGATCCATTGACTTAACTGGTTCTATCTCTAAATGCTCAATAGTCTCCAAAGAAACTACCACGTCAGCTGATTGATGCTCAAACAGAAAATCATTTTTTATAAATTTAATATTATCCCCTCGGCCATAATGTTTCTTGGCAAAATCTATCGCCTGAGAATGACCATCTACCCCGGTGATTGCCCGGCAGAAGCCAGCCAAAAGGTGTGTGCCATAGCCAGTGCCGCAAGCAATATCTAAAACTTGATCGCTCAAACGTAAATGCTCCGCCACCCAAATGTAACGAGACAAGCTGCTATTGTCAGACAACCGGAATCGCCGAGAAACCAAGGGATCAAAACGTTCTCCGTTATTTAAGAGACGAATGGTGTAAAGTTTAAAAATAAAATTACGAACTAAATTAAAAATCGCGGCCGGGCTGCGAGTATTTTTTATTAATTTTGACCAGGATATTTCCATAATTTTATTATACCAAACCAACTAATTATCGCCAAAAATCAGCCTTAGTAGTATTTAGATCTAAGATATTTAAGTTATCTAATCTGGGTAATATTGATCGTCCATCCACTAATTTCTTCTGACTCAATCCTGGCACATAGAAAAGGTCGCTGTTTACCAGGCAATATGCCTTCTTAGAAAGAGCGACGGCCAAATGGACCGAAAAAGAATCGAGACCAATGAAGCCGGAGCTGCCCCTGATAATCCCGGCTAACTGGGCAATACTAAGATCAACCGCCAAGTAGAAGCGACCGCCTAAACTCCCCAACCCGGACTTTATGCTCTCTAAAAAAACCAATTGGTCCCTAGTACCACTAGCTATTAAATCAACAGTCGGATTCTTTTGCAAAAAATCTTTAACAAAATCACTCCATTTATCTATCGACCAAGTTCTTTCTTGATCAAAAGAAACCGGAGCTAAGACCCAATAATCCCTAGGGGCAACATCAACATGGCTAGAAAAATTATAAAATTCCCCACGGGCTTCAAAGCTAGCCAAAGCACTCTCAGATACTCCTGCTGCCACTAAAAGACGGCAATAGTTATCCTCTTCCCAAATCTTTAAATCGTAAGGCACGACAAAATCAGCCAGGCCGCTGAACTGGCTAATATCAAAAGCGATCAACTGACCGCCAAACTGTCGAGCGAAGAAATTACTACTCGGCCAAAAAGCTCGGCCATTAATCACTAGATCATAGCGATTATCCAGTAAAATCTTCCTGGTGGCTGCCTTGGTCATCTGGCTTTGATTCTTTTGAGTTCTTTTTCGTCCAGGAATATTTTCTAGAAGCCAGCTTGACCAGTAATAAACAGAATTGATGTGTGGGTTAGACGCTAAAACTGCTGTACTTTTTGGATTGATTAAATAATCTATCTGGCTATTGGGCCATTGCTTTTTTAGTGATCTGAGTAACTGGGTGGAAAACAAAACATCTCCTAACTGATCAATTTTAACAATCAGAATTTTAGGATTAAGCGACAGCTCTATCGCTTTAGACTGGCAAAACAAAGACCAAACATCAACTATGATTTCTAACGGCCAAAGAATTAAAAACCACAAAGCTTTAAAAATTTTAACAATCATCCGGTTCTGACTGACCCGCCAATTCAAAATATTGGCTAAAAATTTTTGCCAGAGTTTCTGATGCTTTTTTGTCAGCTGTTTAAATTTCACAATTTTGCATTATGTGATTAAACTCAAGCGCAGTTTTCGACCAAGAATAGCACTGCAAATTAGCTTGTCCAGCTAAAATTAACTTCTGTCTTAAGCCAAAGTCATGACTAATTAAAGACAACGCTGTTTTTATCTGCTCAATATCTCTTGGGTCAACTAAATAAGCTCCGGCGCCACAAACTTCAGGCAAAGAGGAGCTGTTTCCGGCCAAAACTGGCGTATTCAGGGCCTGGGCCTCTAACGGTGGCAAACCAAAGCCTTCGTAAAGAGAAATGAGTGCTAAGGCTAAAGCGTTCTTAATTAAAGCTGTCTTTTCAATATCCGAAACTAGGCCAGTAAATATTACTCGATTGGAAAATTTCTGCCAATCTCCACTCTCCTTGAGCATCGCCTCCATCTTCTTGATACCAGAATCTTTAGCTCCAGCAATCACTAGATAATAATCTTCTGTTTCGGCCTCCAAAAATAATCGAAAGGCCTCTAATAGACGTGGCAAATTTTTGCGATAATAACCGGCGCCAAGATAGAGCCAGTACTTCTTTTTAAAACCATTCTCATCTGATAATAAAAATTTTCGCAAAATAATTTCTTCCGTTTGCGAATCCACCACCTTTAACTCGGGCATGCCCCGAGAAATGATAGCTATCTTCTCCGACGGAATTTTTAATAACGTCACAATCTCTTGACGAGAGAAATTAGAAATAGTAATAATTTTTCGAGACCAATACTTAGCCGACAGCAAAGCTAGCTTCAAATAAAACCTAAATATCCCCCCAGATGACTCTTCTTTAAATCTCAAGAAAGCCAAATCATGGATAGTGACTATTTTTCGCCGCCAAAGCAAAGGCATAGCCAAAGAAGGACAGAACAAAATATCAACTTTATTCTTTTTCAAGGCTCGAATAAAGCCGAATTGTTGATACCAAGTGAGACGCAGGCGAGACAAGCTACTAAATTCCTTGCTGACAACCACGGCCCGAGGATGCAACCCCCGAGACCAGACAGCGGATTTCTGATTGGTAAATAAAATTAATTGATCATTTTGATCAATTTCTAAGTGCTTAATAAGATCAGCGGCAAAAACTTGCAAGCCGCTTAATGAAGTATAAGGAATGAGATTAAAAGCGATAGTCATTTTCAAAATATTATAACCCAACCAGACTACTCACTATCAGTTACTAAATCAGCTTCAAATTGCTTAGTGTCCTGAATCTGTTGAATGATTTTAGGAGAAATATATTTTTTCTCTAGCTCCTGAAAAGCGGTAAAATCAATTTTCTCACCGGTCATTCGGTTAGCTACTCTCAACCAATAAACCAAAGGTTCGGTATAAAGAATAGCATGAACGGCTTCATAAGAATAACCGGCATCGAGTAAGCAGGCGAAGGCCAGTATTCCCTTCTCCACCATTCTCATGTAACGATAGCTGAGAGTGCCGTCACTCTCATCAACGTCTAAAAGATTATATTTGGCGCCATATTCATAAATAGTATCCGGGAGCAATAATTCTTCACTAATAGCCTCCTCCTTGATATTACCTTTAAAATAAGCGCTAATTTCATCTTTAATATTAGCTTCAATTCTGGGATTATTTCTAACTAACATTATAGCCCATTCGGTCATTTGCTCTTCGCTCAACTTATCCCCCGAAGATTTTCTTAAGACGGCCATCTTTTTTAATCCCACCACATAATCGGAGAGCTCAAAATCTTTCCAGAGAAAATTAAAGGCATGCTGTTCTTCGTGTAACCTGGTGGTTTTATGAGCGAAATCATCATCATAATAATCAGGGGTCTCAATCATAATTAAACCACGCAATTTGACTTTAGGATAATCGCTTAACGATTGACCGCCAGTACTCTGGGCGATCTCCCTGTCTCTGTCATTAGTAGCCCGCTTGCGCTTATAAGCACCGCTAGCCACGTAAGTAAAATCCTCGTCATCCTTAAAACGAAAATTAATACATAAATTACCATGTTCAATTTTCATCTCTCCTACTGGGGGACGATTAAAAAGTTTAGTAAATAATTTTTTAGAATCTAACTCGCCTTTCTCGTCCAAACAATCAGCGATTGTCTGCTTAATCGTTTCTGACCGCTTAATAATCTCTTTAAGAAATCCAGCTATTTTCTCCCTAGTTTCTGAGGGAAAACCATAAATATCCAAATCAGCAGCTACTAATTCTTCCATCTCTTTCAAATTTAAATTCTGATGCTCTCTTAAATAATCGACCACCTTGGTTTCTATGGCCGCCATTCCCTCTTTCTGATATTTTAGCTTTTCTTTAAAAATCGCCACTTGATCCAAGCCTTCTTGACCGTGATATTTCTTTAATTTGGCAAATTCTCCCGTCGGATCGAAAACCTCGCCCGACTTAATTGGCAAGTTATCGGGTTGGTCAATTTTTTCTATTTTATTGAAAACTCCAGTATTGTTCATAGTCAGATAGTAAAACAAAAATGGATAAAAGTCAATATCCACAAATAACAAAACAGGGCGGATAAATCCGCCCTGTTTGTTATATCTGTATCAAGCTAGAAACTAGCGAGACATTCCCCAGATATCAACCGGCCAATTTGACACTAAGGTGCCATTAATCCATTCGGTCGAACCAGTGCCGTAAGTATCGGCAGAATCGTCAGACCAAATGAAGTTATTGTTGGCATCAGCTTTCGCATTAGCAAAAGTCTCAGTACCATTAGCATCGGTAAGAGCGGTAGCGTCGGTAGTAAGGACAACTTCCAAAGAATCACCGGCAACAGAACCATTAACAGTACCTTTGATTTCAAAGGTTCTGGTCTGGCCAGCGGCAATTCGAACCGGAGTGTCAATACCGATCAAAGCACTGCCATTAACACCAGCAGCATTCAACAAAGTGTTGGCGCCACCGGTTACATCATATAGATATACGGAACCAGCGGTAATAGCAGTAGCATTAGTACCGGTCATAGTCGGAGTGACAGCGCCCAAGACGACATCGTCAGAGGTAGCGGTCACAGTAAACTTAGCCAAAGTCTTAGTAGCATTGGCTAAAATGGTGCTCGGCAAAGTCAAGGCGGTTACGACCGGCTTAGACTTTCTGACAACCATGGTCTGACCAGTTACACCAGCATTAGCATTGTCATCAGTAAAGCTGGAAGATTGAGCAACGGCGTGGAAATTACCAGCACCAGTCAACAAAGCAAAAGTCAAAGGATCGCCAGAGTCAGCGCCAATACCAGCAGTGCCATCAGTTGCATCTGCTCTCTCACCCATAGCGTTCAACTTAGCTTTAACCACAACGGTCTTATCGACTAATTTCTGAACCGGGATATTCAAACCAGTGAAGGTAGCGTTACCGGAAGCATCCAAGTTAACTCCACCACTAGATAGCTCTACGCCGGCAGTGTCATACAATCTAACGTATTCTACGTTGTCGTATGAAGCACCATCACTAACATTGATCACCATCTTGTCGATAATGAAATCTTCCTTAGCAGCAGCAAATTTGATGCGATGAACTTCCTGTTCAGTGGACAAGCCAGCTATCAAGATCTGAGCATCAGGTCTAGCCGCATCGATAGAAGCGGTAATAGTACCCTGAGTAGTTACAGTGATAGCTACAGCTGGACTGGTTGGAGTATTGTCATTCAAGTCAGTAGTGGTGACAGTCACACTAGCAGCGCCATTCATGTCATCGGCAGTGATATCAGCAGCGGCTAAGTTGAAAGAAAAAGCATCATCAGTACCACCATAAGGGGCAGTACTAGAGATGGTAGCTCTAACCACAATAGTCTTACTAGCGCCAGCAACGATGTTGTAGAAACCACCAACAAATTTATTGGAAGTAAATACAGCCTGACCATTGGCATCAACTGCGACCGGACCGGCGATCAAGGTACCGTCAACGTATAAGTTGACTTCCTGTATCACGTCCTTAGCAGGAACGCCACCTTCGGCAACGGCAGTAAAAGTATTATCGACGTTAGCGTCAACGTAGGCATCTAAAGTAATACCAGAGATTTTTACGTCATTACCCGCACCAGAGCCAGTGGCAAAAATCATACCCAAAGCATCTACGATAGAGCCTTTAACAACAGTACGTGACTCAGGAGTAGTGGCCAGGGAAACAGTCAAAGAAGAAGTTTTGGTGGTTAGAATGTTACCGGAGATAGTAGTCGCCGGAACAATATCAGTGATAGCAGTATCATTGGCATCTTTGACGGTGAAATTACCAGTACCAAAGTTTAAGGTAGCCTGATATTTGACATTAGAAATCTGATTGCTGTCAACATCAGCTACAACCTTAATGTTGCGAGTAGTACCCTTAGAGATACTAAAGTAATCATCATAAACAAAAGTCAAAGTTGCATTAGGAGCAGTAGCTGCGACCCAACCGCTGGCATCAGTGATGGCCTTAGCGGAACCTAAAGTCTGATTGGTATCAGCATCCTTGATCTTGATGTTCTTGATTAACAAGGTTTCACCGGAATCAAGGGTGTCGTCCTGATTGAGGTCCAAATAAGTACCATAATCATCAGTACCAGAAGTTACTTCAGTGGTGGCTAAAGACAAGGTCATTTTCTGGACCTGAATAGTGTCAACGTTGGCCTTGATACCGACTTTCATCAATTCCACGTCAGTGGAGTTGACTTTTACATCGCTGGCAGCAGCACTCTTGTTAGAGATAACTACGCCACCGCCCTGAACGGTCAAAGTCTGACTCTCAGCAGCAGTGTCCCAAGCGGTGATGGTCGGAGCCATACCAAAGTTATAAGCAGAACCGGTCACTAAGACATCAGCAGCATTGTTTAGATAGAAAACAATGGTCTTGCCGGCTTCAGTGTTAGCGCTGATATCAGCCTTAACAAAGAAAGTCTTGGTGGAACCGTTAACCAATTTGTAAGGGGTAGCCAAAGTCAAAGTGACATAGCGACCGCTGACAGAATAGGTAACCGGTAATTCGGTAGTGCTCTGGTACAACTTATAGTTGCTTAACAAAGCAGTATCAATGTTACCATCCTGCTTCAAGGTGATAGCCTTCAAATAACCATCGTCAGTAGCAGTTACCAAGCTGAATTTGGATACATTGGTAGCGGTATCGCCAATCGCAGGATTGGACATACCGGAAGTGTAACCACCAGCAGTAACAGTACCAGCAGAGGTAGAAGACAAGCTCATGATGTTACCAGTAACCGGGAAAGACCCAGAAATAGTAGCACCACCAGCAGTCATATCAGAAGCAGCATTGATAGAGAAAGCATGATTACCAGTCTTACCGGAACCAACGTTGGCAGCCACAGTCAAAGTCTTAGTGGTGCCAGCCGGGATGACATAACTCAAAGTGTCAAACTCGACCATGTTGGTGTCAGAAGAAATGGTTCTGCTGTTAGTCAAACGAGTATCGCCGTCATATAGGAATACGCCGGAAAGATCGTTGTAAGGACCAACGCCAACTCTCTTCAATTTAATGGCAGTCAAAGTAACAGCACCATCATTGGAAGCGGTTAAATTGAATTTAGCAAACTCTACGCGAGCGGAATTGCTCGGTACAGTAGCTGAAGCCGGGGTGTTAGCTGACAAAGACACGGTTAAACCAGTGCCCTGACCAGGCTGAATACCACCGGTGATGTTCTGAGGGGTATAAGCGATGCCATTCTCAAAACCAGAAATGCTGGTGCCACTACCAGTGATGGCGGTAGCTAGAGTGATAACATCGGTAGATTTCAAGCGGTTAGCATTGAAAGCAGCCTCAGAGGTGAACAAACGATAATCGGTACCATCATAATAATAGATGTTGGAAGAACCGCTGTTCTTTACCAAGGAACCGGTCGGAACCTGACCAGAGGTCAAAGGAGTACCGATAGTATAGTTGGTGAAGAAAGAGTCAGCCACATCGACTACTCTCTGGGCCCAATTAGCGCCGAACAAAGCGATAGCATCAGCTTCGCTCTGAATTTTGTGCAAAACACCGTTCGGAGACACGGTATAAACGGAAGGATCAGAAGTGATCTTTACCAATTTAGTACCAGGGCGCATCACGATGTTGGCACCTAGCGGATAGCTAGACAATTCAGAAGCGGAGACAGTAACTACGCTGCTGAAGTCGCTATACCATGAGAAGAAAACACTCTCATGGGGGAAAACATACCTTTTGCCATCAGAACCAAGGTAGTAAACGGTTGATAAACCGTCCTTCTTGATCAAATCACCAGCCTGAGCTGCAGCCTTAGCGCCGTTAGTAGCAACGCCACTCATAGCCACAACAGTCAAAGCGATGACTGAGACAGCAAAAATCTTTCTTAATTTAGTCATAATAATAAGGAATTTGGTCTGAGAAAATAATTAATTCTTCAAAAACTTCGCAATCTTGGAGTTTAGCTTCGATTTCAAAGCCCAACAAACCACTGGATAGATCGATCGGAATCCCGCTCCCCCGCACGCTTATGAAAATAAGCGGGGAAAAAATTCATGGGAAAATTTTCGCCCTCCGGCGCTGCTTAATTTGCATAAGCGCGCGGAGAAAAGCTAAATCGATCTACTTGGGCAGATTGATGGTGCTTTTCTATCTTGGCCAATCTCAGTTGATTGCTTGGTTTTTAAAAAACTTCTCTCTCAGACGAATTTTATGAGCCAGACCTTTTAGAGGGGCTCTCTAAAATCGACCTTTCTAGCCTTGCTAGTCCACGTCGCAACCATCGACATGGCGCCTAACACGGACTGATAGTTTTCCAATATATTTAGAAGACTATCAGCGCGAACTAGGCTGGGTTGATATAATAATAAAACTCTGGCGAGAGTCAAATTTGTCAAAGATAACTATTTAATGGCGGTCTTAGCTTCCTCTAGCTTGTCAGCCGCTCCTTGGTAGTTTTTCTCATCAAATAATTTTTGGGCTTCATCTAAAATTTGGTTTGGGTCCTTCTTTTCAACCACCGGAACAATGGTACTGGTTTCGGAGCGAACTTCTTCGGTTTGCGGATCATAGACAGAAACGCCGGTAGCATCCTTGCCGCTGTCAGCAGAGATGACTACTTCTTCTTCCTTTTTTGGCAAACTGCTCTTCAGGCGACCGATTTCCTCCTTGAAACTGGCATTCAGTTTATCCACTGCGTTGGTATCGGCCTGATTGAATTCCGGATCATTCAAAGTATTCGCAATTTCCTGGGCATGCTCTTGGGCATACTGTCGAACTAGTTGGGTTTTTTGAGACTCATCAAAAATAAAATTTAAATAAGCTTTCTCGCTAATAGTTTTAGCGATGTATAAAGAACTATCCGGGCTGAAAGGTAAACTACGACCGAACCATAAACCACTGGCCAAGAAAATAATGATCGCTAAGCTAAAATAAGCGGTCTGCGGAACAGCAGAGAAAACACTCTTGGTAACGATCCAAAATCCCTGCCAAGTTGACAAAGAAGCAGCGCCGGTGTTTTGAACTTGGGATAACAAAATACCCCGCTGACTAGTTTTCCACCGGTCATCGGGTTTAATTTTTTTTAAATTATTCAATTTTCCAATCAACTCCTTCTCGGTCATATAAGTTAATTGTTATTATCCTCGATCAATTCTCGCAAAGCCTTTAAGGCTCTAAAAACTAAAACGCGAGTATTCCCTTTGCTCTTGCCGGTGATCTCGGAAATTTCTTCTAAGCTCAAATCGTTAACGAAGCGCATAATCAAAACTTCACGATATTCAATTTTTAATTCTGGGAGTTTTTTGCGAATCAGTTCCAAATCTGAATTGATACTAATCTGACTCATCACATCCTGGTTCTCGTCGATGACATCAATCTTTTTCTCTTCGTCATCCAAAGAAACATGCGGTCGACTCTGGCGGTAATAATCGATGATGGTGGTCCTGGCTATCTTGTAAAGCAAGGCGCGGAGAGTGCGGCTATCTTTTAAAGAATTACTCTTGATATAATCCCAAGTTTTCAAAAAAATAATAGAAGTCAAATCATTGGCCTCCTCCTTGTTTCCGACTTTAAAATAGACAAAACGGTGAATGTCATCCACATAAAGATCATAGGCTTGGACGAAGGCATCCTGGTCTTTCTTTTTTAAGCGGGAAAATAAATTACGTTCTTTGAATTTTTGTACCGGGCTAGTATAAGACATCTATTCTCCAATTAATAATTCGTAAATAAGGGCAAAATGTTACAGTGGCTATTCTAGCAACAAAAACAAGCTAAATCAAGCATAAAATCAGGCCCGAAAACAGTCGACAATTGACTAAAAGCTGGTTTGTGCTAAAATCTAAAATAGCGGTTTTAAGTCCACTAATTAGTGGACTTATCTCCTAGAAATCATGAATCTGATAATAAACTGTCAAAAGTTAAGTCCACTAATTTGTAGACTTAAAATTATTATAAAAATAACCACATTAATTAATACGTTTTAGCGAACAAAATGATACAGCTAAACCACTGGGGATAACTAATATGGAAGAAGGTAAAAACAAAAAAATCAAGGTGGATAAACTCGAACCATTATGGCTCTCAGTTTCGGAGTCAGCCAAGTTCGGTGGCGTCCAAACCAAGACTATCAGACGAGCCCTGAAGCAAGATTTGAAATTTAAAGTTAAGAAGAATCGTTACTTGATAGATTGCGGATCATTGATACAATTTTTGCATCGCAACACTAAATTAAAAAATAAACTTCACTCTCTGGGAATCGGATTATACATCAAAGAATGGCGCGACGGTTATGGTGATCTCAAAAAGAATAAAGAGATCGTTGATAAAAAATAATACTAACCAGAAAATATTTTCTAATGAACCTCCACGCCCTTACGGACGTGGTATCCAGGGCTTACGCCCAAAAAAA
>CAZFEF010000006.1:0-31370 GCA_964517555.1 uncultured Gammaproteobacteria bacterium | reverse complement strand
GTAGTGGGTTCTCTTGCTGCGGGTGAGCTTTGTGCTACCCCTAGTGGGATGGCGGCTTGTTCTATTGGCGAGGGAGGAGGAGGTTGGACTTGCGGAGATACAGTGACTATTACTAGCATCGGCAACCATACTTGTGACAATGGTAATTTTTTTGATATTTGCACCTACAATACCGTCGACATTAACGGCCAATGTTGGTTTAAGGAAAGCTTAAACGTTGGTTCAATGATAGCCGGGGCCAATGACCAAAACAACAATGGCACCTTAGAAAAATACTGCTATGACGATATGACCGGCAATTGCCTAGGTTATGGAGCTTTATACCAATGGAGTGAGGCGATGCAATATTCTGTCACCGAAGGAGCGCAAGGGATTTGTCCAACTGGCTGGCATATACCAACCGAAGCAGAAATCAATAGCTTAATCGCATACCTTGGCGGCGACAGCTTAGCTGGCGGCGAATTGAAAGAGGTCAGCAACTATTGGAGCAACCCCAACACTGGCGCCACTAATAGTTCCGGCTTCTCTGCTAAGGGTACTGGCCTGCGTAACATTACTGGCGCTTTCACCTCTATGAGTTATCAGGGATTTTTTTGGAGCTCTAAAGACAGCGGCGGCTCCGAGGCGTTAGTGACTGACCAAAATTATAACAATACCATAGCCAACTTCCTACCCTCCCCTTGGACTGTCGGTAACCCGATCCGCTGTATAAAAGATTAAATATTCAAAACATAAAAAGACTCAGAAAAATCTGAGTCTTTTTTAATGTGGGCCGAGCTGGATTCGAACCAGCGAAGGCGTGAGCCAGCAGATTTACAGTCTGCCCCAGTTGACCGCTTTGGTATCGACCCTAAAAAATAAACACTAAGAAATCTTAATGCTTATTTATTTTAACTGATTATTGAATAATGTCAACTAAACCCCAATAATATCGGATAATAGGAAGCGGACTAAGGCATAAGAGGTGAATATAATCACTAATCCCAGAGCTGACCACAAAAGGATTTTTTGCCCCTTAGCTACCTGCTTTTCGTTGCCGGCGGCTGTCATCCAAAGAAAACCACCGAAGACAAACATCACTAAGGCCAAAGTTCCAATCAAGCCTAAAACAGCATTAATAATTCGGCCGACCAACATCTGAACTGTAGTGCTGGCCCCCAAGGGATTAGCCATAAATACTCCGCCAGAATTGTTTTGACTATTTTGATCGTCAGTGGTAGTAGCTAGCGGAGTAGTAGTAGAAACTGCCTCGGTACAGCAACATATCTGCCCGGCCGGCGGGACAGCGCATTGACCAGAAAAAGGAGTCAAATCATCAGCAACTGGGCAGGAAAGGTCAGAAGTAATGGTCGGGACACCATTAATATTGCAGCAAGTTTGCCCAGCGGGAATAGAGGAACAATAAGTATTCATCGCTTCGTACCTGGAGCCGCAAGGAAATTGAGGCGTAGATAAAGGCACTTGAAAATCACAAATATTTGCCAGGGAAATCTGAGGAAGCGCTAAAAAAATAAATAAAAAAATTATTACCACGCTAAACGATTTGAAATAATTGATTTTCATTTTATTTAAATAATTAATAAAACTAAACACCGATAGCAAAGAAAACAAAGCGCAAAATAATATAAGATGAAAAAATAATAACTAACCCAACCGTAGCCCACAACAAAACATCGCGCCCCTTAGTAACCTGTTTCTCGTTACCACCAGAAGTTAGCCAAACCAAGCCACCATAAATAAACATCAATAGAGCTATTGATCCCAGAATTCCCAAAACGGTACTGATAACTTGCCCGACCAATTTTTGAACAGTATTGATATTTCCCAAGGGATTATCAATAACTACTGGCGGCGGTTGACTCCCCGTACTACTAGCATTACCAACATTTCCCCCTCCGCTTTCACCGGTAGTAGCTAGAACTGGTAAAGCGAGTAATAAAAACAAAAAAATTGATAGAGCTGACAACGCCAGACGACGCTTAAATAAAGACATAATTTTTGATTATTGATACTTAAATTATACTAATATTTTAAAAAAAAGGCAACCTGGGGAGATTGCCTTTTATAGGGTCCACATGCCGTCAAACCAGTTTTTTCGGCTTGACGGTGATGGTAAACTTTTGTCCGATAGTCGAACTGACCCGGAATATAACCTGCTCCTTGAGGGGCAGAGCCTTTTCCTTGCCAGCTTCGACGTGAATAACGGTCCCATCTTTGTAGTAAATGGTGTAGGGTCCGTCATTGACATCGATATCGTAGATTGAGTTGCTCGGGATTCCCAGCCAATTTGACTGGTAGCCCGGCTTTAGCGCGAAGGTCGTATCGGTGAGTACTGGATAAACGGAGGCCTGCAATGCCGCCTCTACATTCTTATCCTTTCCTAATTTGTCCATTACTTTTTCCAGCTCTCCCGGTGAATCCTGGCCATAATGCTTAACGACCAGAAAGGCAAACACCATAATGATTGCGAATGGTATTGCTTTGGAAAATTGCGACTTATCAGGGGTCAACCGATCCAGGAAAATGAAGAATATTATTACAAAGAAAAACTTCACTCCCAATTTCGCCCAGAAATCTAGTTCGGGATTGGAAAAAAACACGAAGCTCTTAAGCGCCCAGAAAACGAGCAGGCAAACTCCGGCGGTGAACGCCGCAGCCAATAACAAATTAAGGAAAAATCTGCCAATAGCCTTAAGAACACTCCAGTCCCTCTCTTTTTCAGGTTCGGTTGGTGGGGCCGGTGGATTGCGTGTGGGGGTGGTCGGTGTTGTGGGATCAGTAGGATCTGTCGGTGTTGTGGGAGCGGCAGAACGAACTGTGCCGAAAGTTCTAACTATCCTCATGGCTTGCCTCCTTTCTTGCTTTTACTACCGCGGAAACCGACACCAAAGCCGATCCCCTGGTTGATGGGGTTTGATCCGGAAACAGTTTCGATAATGGTTGTGCCACCGTTCTTCTGAATGGCCTCTGATTTTCTCAGTGAAGCCAGAAAAGCGGCTGCCGTTTCCGGCTTCAATCTTCCCTTCTTAGAAACCTCGTCAACCTGTCCAGCCAGAGCCTTACCATCTTCTACGATTTTGTAAGCATCGCCGACGGCATCCTCTTTCTTGGCCATCTTTTTTTGCTCAGCGATCTTAACGTCCTGCTTGGCAAGGTCAAGTTCAACTTCTTTTTCGGCAAGCTTAGCTCGGATTTCCAAATCCTTATTAGTACGAATGAAATCCCTGATAACTACCTTGGTAATCTCAACACCCCAATCTTCGGCAATCCGTTTAATGGTTCTTGACGCTAACACTTTGCGAATAATGGTTGCTTTCTGTCTGCGAGCTTCATCGACTTTCATCGATATAAATATTGATGACAGCTGATCCTCGACAATCGCCTGAGCTTTTCCCAAGGCATTCTCCACTTTGTATGCGACCTTATAAGGATCAACATAGCGATAATAAACTTCGGCATCAATACCAGCGCTAGTGTCATCAAATTCAACGCCAACGAGCCCAGTTTGATTTCTGAAGATCAGGACCCCCTCCTCTTTGTCTGAAACTTTACTCCCTATTTTTTCATAGAAGGGGGTGAGTTGTCTAAGGCCTTGGTCAATAGTTCGAAAATATTTCCCGAACATTTCCGTGTTCCATTTTTCGCCAGTTGGAACAGCCTTTAGATAAGGCAGTACTAGAATGAGGTAAAGAAACGCGGCGGCGGATAAACCCCACCAGAATCCAAAAAGAACCCACAGCGATATAAATACCGCTAGGATTACCAGGACGATGCACGTCCACGTCAATACTACAGTTTTCATGATTTATGGTTTTTTTATTGTTAATATACATTTATTTCGAACTACTTATTTTAACATATTTTTATAAATATGTCAACAAATAGGCAAAAACATGGCTATTTTGGCTGATTTTCAAAAATAATCGCCCTTCAGAGGCGATTATTTATACATGAGCCGTTGCGCGGGCTTGAACCGCGGACCTTCTCCTTACCATGGAGATGCTCTACCAACTGAGCTACAACGGCGATAGGTTATTCAATTTCGGCAATCCGAGATTGGAATTCAACCAATTTCTGATTATCAGGATTGACTTCAGCCAGACGTTTAAAAGTCTCCTCAGCCATGGCCTTATCCTTACGAGTCAAACAAAGCTCTAGCATAAAATCTAGGAAACGAGGATTATTAGGCTCAATCCTTAATGATTCTATAACATTAGTCAGGGCTTCGTCAAGATTGCTCAAATTCTGGTTAGCTTGGGATAAAAGATAGTTCACCTCAGCCTCAGTCCGGGGATCAGAATTTATTTCTAAAAGCCGCAAAGCATACATGAAGGTTTGGCGAGCTTCGGCATATTTTTTCAAACGTAAATATAAATCTCCCAATTCCATAAAAACCGGTAAATTTTTCTGATCCAATTCCACGACCGCGATTAATTTCTTTTCTGCTTCCAGCCAGCTATCATTATCTTCTTTTTTCAAAAGCTCCCGAGCTTGTCGCAACAACATCTCAATTTTTTCAGTCAAACTAACTTGAGCCATCTGTTTTTGCTCTCGATGTCTGACTTTCATTTCTTTCAATTTCTCCAGCCAACGAGAAAAGAAACTAAATCGGCCAGACCAATACTCAAAAAACCGCTGCACCCCAGTACTCATTTCATTAATATCCCGCTCTAATCTCTTCTGAATTATTTCCTTCTTCTTCTGCCCTTCTTTCTCTTGAGGCATATTGTCTACGTCCAATATAGCTAGCTGCGGAAACTTGCGGATCGCCAAACGAAACATGATGATTAGAGAAATTAAGATTAAGACGATAGGAAGCCAGCTATACATATTTTTTAGGTTAGAATAATTTGTCCTAAACGATTGAATCGCTTAGCGTCCAAGCTAGCTCCACCCACTAGCAAACCATCGATATAGGGCTCGGAGGCAAAGTCAGAAACATTTTTTTCATCGACGCTTCCGCCATAAAGCACTGGCGGCACTAAACTTAAATATTGCTTAGCGATTAATTTAATCATCGCTTGCAATTCATTAGCCAAAGAAGCGGACAAAGCTCGACCAGATCCTATGGCCCAGACTGGCTCATAGGCAATAATTATCTTAGTTTTGGCCGGTAGCCCCTTCAGCACTTCTAGCTGACGACGCAAGACGATCTCAGCTTTCTCCCCTTTCTTTTCGCCCACACACAAGATTGGAATCAAGCGAGACTTAACAGCTAAAGCCAGCTTCTGTCTAATTAAAGCGTCATCTTCGCCTAAATACTGCCGAGCTTCGCTATGACCGATGATCACATATTTAACCCCCAACTCCCGCAAACTGGTAGCCGATACTTGGCCAGTATAGGCGCCCTGACCAAGAGCCGCTAAATTCTGGGCCCCTAGCAGCAGAGAGCTAGATTTAATAATCTTTCCCACGCCATAGAGACTAGAAAAATCAGGACACAAAATTACGGTTTTTTTACGAGCTAAAGCCGTGCCCAATAATTGCCGGGCCAATTTCTGGCTAGCTTTCGGGCTTAATTGCATTTTCCAATTAGCGATTAATATTTTAGACATATATTTTTGAATGTGGAAAAGCAGGGACTCGAACCCTGGACCTCTGCAATGTGAATGCAGCGCTCTAACCAGCTGAGCTACTCTTCCTCTTTTCCTTGGCCCACTCCCAAGTCTGCTTTATCCCCTGTTCTAAAAAAACTTGCGGCTGCCAATTAAGGACTTCCTGAGCTCGACTAAAGTTCAAAGCGCTCCGCCGACACTCTCCGGCCCGAGCTTCTTCCGAGATAATCTCTGGCTTCTGGCCGCTAGCGGCCTCAATCGCTTCAATAACCTCTAGAAGGCTGCTCTCCCGGCCAGTACCAATATTGATAGCACCGACATATTCAGTTTCCATTGCCGCCAAAAAAGCTCGCACAACATCAGCAACATAGACATAATCTCGAGTCTGTAAACCGTCACCGTATAAGCGACTGGGTTTCCCGGCTAAAGTCTGGTCGACAAAAATAGCAATTACTCCAGCTTCCCCGCCCTTATATTGCCGCGGTCCATAAACATTGGCCAAACGCAAAACTGTATACGGCAAAGCGAAGACTTGATAATAATAGTATAAATACTTTTCGAATGTCAATTTGTCGATACCGTAGGGAGACAAAGGATTGGTAGGATAATCTTCGGCAGTGGGAATAATATCAGCCTCACCGTATAAAGCGCCGCCAGTAGAAGAAAAAATGATTTTCCTTACTCCGGTCTTGTGGCAATTCTCCAGGACCCGAAGCCCACCGACAACATTAATTTTTACGTCCAAATCCGGGTTAGCTACTGACTGGCGAACGTCTATTTGAGCCGCCAAATGGAAGACATATTCCGGAAGAAATTCAGCAAAAACTTCAACTAGCTTAGGGTCATTAATATCTAGATGATAGAACTTAGCGGCCGGGTTGATATATTCTTTTAACCCAGTCGACAAATCATCAACTACGGCCACTTGGTGGCCGGCGATAATCAGTGCATCAACAATTTGGGAGGCAATAAAACCAGCCCCACCGGTTACTAATATTTTCATAAATTCATGGGAAGTTAACTTCATTATAACCCATATTTCAGGCATTGCCAATCACTAATAATTTTGCTAAAATATAAAGGGATTAAGACTAAGACTAAACGTCCTAAAACCTACATTTTTCATGTATTTTTTTTATTTTATATGGCTAAACAGGATAAAATTAAGAAGTCAAATTATGGCGCTGATGCCATCACCGTCCTCGAAGGATTGGACCCGGTCCGTCGCCGTCCCGGCATGTACATCGGCTCCACTTCGGCAGCCGGTTTGCACCATCTCATTTGGGAAGTAGTGGATAATTCGATCGACGAGGCCATGGCCGGCTATGCTACTGAAATTAGCGTTACTCTTCTAAAAAACGGCATGATAAGAGAAGAAGACAACGGCCGCGGTATTCCGGTAGATAAACATAAGGTTACCGGTCTTTCAGCCCTAGAGACCGTGTTAACCAAACTCCATGCCGGCGGTAAATTCGGTGGTGGTGGTTATAAAGTCTCCGGTGGTTTACACGGTGTCGGCGTCTCCGTGGTTAACGCTTTAAGCGAATACTTAAAAGCCGAGGTTCATCGCGACGGCCATCTTTGGATGCAAGAATATAAAGCCGGTGTTCCGCAAAAAAAGGTGGTACCAATCGGCACCAGCAAGAAGAACGGCACCATCATCACTTTTAAACCTGACCCAACTATCTTCACTGAATTAGAATTTGATTGGGGCAAGATCCTGGATCGCCTAAGACAACAAGCCTATCTCACCAAGGGGGTAACCATAAGAGTCATCGATGAGCGCCCTGAACATACCCCCAAGCATTACCGCTTCTACTTTGAGGGCGGCATCAAATCATACGTCAAATCACTAAACCGTAATCAGAACGTCAAGAATGACACAATTTTTTATGCCGAAAAGGAAATTCATGATTGCCGGATAGAATTGGCCCTGCAATATAATGATCAATACAATGAAACCACTTTAGCTTTTGCTAATAATATCTATAACCCGGAAGGCGGTACTCATTTGGTCGGTTTTAAAACCGCCCTGACTAGAACCTTAAACAACTACGCCCGTAATCATAATCTAATCAAAGAAAAACAAGAAAACCTAACCGGCGATGATGTCCGCGAAGGCTTAACCGCCATTATCAGTGTCAAACTACCTGATCCGCAATTCGAAGGCCAGACTAAGGGCAAACTGGGTAACGCCGAAATGAAAACCTATGTCGAGCAAATCTTTGGCGAATCTTTCATGACTTTCTTAGAAGAACACCCCAAAGAAGCTGAGGCGATAGTGGGCAAATGCGTCCTTTCTGCCCAAGCTCGATTAGCGGCTCGCACTGCTCGAGCCACCATACTGCGCAAAGGTGCTTTAGAAGGCATGACTCTTCCAGGTAAACTAGCCGACTGCTCTTCCCGCCATCCGGAAGAATGCGAATTATACATAGTCGAAGGTGACTCCGCCGGCGGCTCTACCAAACAAGGACGGGATCGCAAATTCCAAGCAGTATTACCACTCCGGGGAAAAATCTTAAATGTGGAAAAAGCTCGATTGGATAAAATGTTGGCTAACAATGAAATTAAAAACCTAGTAATCGCCCTGGGCACTAATATCGACGATCAATTGGATCTAAGCAAACTCCGTTATCATCGGATCATTATCATGACTGATGCTGATGTCGATGGAGCCCATATCCGCACTTTATTACTAACCCTCTTCTTCCGTCACTTTACTCCCTTAGTCACCGCCGGACATGTTTATATTGCCCAACCTCCTCTTTATCAACTAAAAAAAGGCACCACCGTCCAGTATGCCTATTCTGATGAAGAAAAAGCCAAGATAGTCAAAGAGCTAGGCGGTGATACTGGCGCGGAGGAGGAAATAGTTGAAACCGATATGGAGGAAACCCCAGAGGAGACAGAAGCTAAAACCGAAAAGAAGAGCAATCGAATCCACATTCAACGCTATAAAGGTTTGGGTGAAATGAACCCAGAACAACTTTGGGAAACTACTATGGATCCGGAAAAACGCATCGTCAAACAAGTAACCCTGGAAGATGCGGCCTTAGCTGATCAAACTTTTGACATGCTAATGGGCGATGACGTTGCTCCGCGAAAACACTTTATTCAGACCCACGCTAAAAATGTCACTAACTTAGACATCTAAAGATATGAATAAAATAAACTTGGTGAGCTTGCTACATGAGTATATTATTTTCTGGACACCGTTTGCGGCCGCTATCATCGCTCAAATTTCAAAAATTTTCATAAAACAAAAAGGCAAGAAATTAAAGATTAAGGATTTCCTAAAATTCACCTATGCCGGTATGCCCTCCGGTCACAGCGCCTTGATGATCTCCCTGCTGACTATTACCGGTTTGACCCAAGGAATAAACTCACCTATATTTGCCGCCTGTACCGTCTTTGCTATTGTAGTTATAAACGACGCAGTCAGGCTCCGCCGCTACTTAGGCCAACACGGTCGGATATTGAATGTCTTAGTTAAAGATTTAAAAGATGATGACGTATTAGATCAGAGATATCCTAAAATGCTGGAAAATATCGGTCATCGGTTTAGCGAAGTGCTCATCGGCTCGCTCCTGGGAGCTTGTACCGCCTTATTAGCCTATTGGTTATTCTAAAAGACAAATATAAAAGGACCGTGTGTGCGGTCCTTTTTAGTACTCATTTCAGAGCAAATCCGCCGGCAATCCTGGGCCGCCGAAGAAACTGTTTAAAGAAATCTTCAGGTAGTCCCGGTTATCTTTGCCGGTCAAGTAGCGATAGGCCTGGTTTAACCTATCTAACGAAATATTGAGATCGATCAGGTCTCTGACGCGCTTGAAAGCCTTGTCGAGCATAACATCGAAATCATCTCGGGCCGAAGCGATCCCCTGGCCCACCAAGGTGGTCTTAATGTTTTCCAGATAAGGATCAAATTCCTCGCCCATATCCAAAATTCTGTTAGCTTCTTCAATTTCGTCCATGGCTCCTCCTTTTTTAAACGTTGTTAAAGGTACTAAATAAATTTATATCAAGCTTCTCTTATTTATTTTATCAGGCAAAGTGGTTCCCAATAAGCGCAGGACAGTCGGAGCAATATTTTCCAAGTTCCCGGTTGGTTCTAAAAGACTCAAATCATTAGCCGGAGCTTCACTAAAACCGATGGTCTTACCTTCGTAATCGCGGCCAACGATGATAAACGGAACCGGATTATTGGTGTTCTGCTGATTAACAGTTGAGGTTTGAATATCATAAACTGATTCGGCATAACCGTGAGAACTGGTGATTACCAAAACACCCCCCTGCTCTAAAACTGAATCAACTATTTTCTTTAAAGTTCGATCAACATACTCTACCGCTTTAATGGCAGTGGCAATGTCGCCGTTGCGTTCTAGGCCATCGATATTAGCTAAAGCTGAGACGATAAAACTATATTTACCAGATTTTAAAGCTTTATGCAAACGACGCCACAAAAGCGGCGTAGCCATATTAATAGAGGCTTTCAGGGGCGAAGGAATTAATTCATAGTCTTCTCCTGGTAATTGCTCTTCTTGGCCATTAAAAAAACTGGTGACCAAGGCTAATTTCTCCGTTTCTGCAATCTTTAATTGTTTCAAGCCCAAATCAGAAAGATGTCGAGAAAGAGGAACAGGACCGGCTCCGATAGTAGTATAATTAACACTATCCTTATTATCAGAAACATTTAAAACAGTGGCCGGATAATGACTGACTAATTTTTTAAAATTAGGAATCCTGGCCAGGCGGATAGCATTATTATCCCGAGTCTGAGAAATTCCCCAACCGTCGACGAACAACAAAACCAAGGGTTTGATTTTCCCCAAACTACTATCACCCTCAGAATCAGAATTATTATTAGAAATAGTCATAATTTATAGTTCAGCTTCAATCTCAGTTAGACGATTATATTTTGCCAACCGTTCACCCCGGGCTACAGAGCCGGATTTGATATAATCCGCCCGGCAAGCTACGGCTAAATCGGCAATAAAATCATCATTGGTTTCACCGCTACGATGGGAGATCATTAATCGATATCCATGTCGCCTGGCTAATTTAATCGTTTCTACCGTTTCCGTCAAGGTGCCAATCTGATTAACCTTAATCAGCACCGCATTAGCCGCTTTCTTTTCTATCCCCTGCTCTAAACGATTGATGTTAGTAACAAAAAGATCGTCGCCAATCAGCATAGTTTTCTTTCCTAATTCTTTAGTCATCTGCGACCAGCCGCTCCAATCATTCTCGGCTAAACCATCTTCAATGGAGACTATGGGATATTTTTTTATCCAAGAACGATACAGGCCGATCAACTGTTTTCCGGAAAACACTTTTCGGTCCAGTGGCAAGTGATATTTCTGCTGTTTTTCGTCATAGAAACGGGAAGAACCGACGTCTAAGCCTAGGGCTACGTCTTTTCCGGAACGATAACCGGCCCGTTTGATGGCCGCCAAAATCAGCTCAATCGCCTGTTCGCGCTTCTTAAACTCTGGAGCATAACCACCTTCATTGCCCAAATCAGTATCCATTTTCTGTTCGCGCAATACTTTACCCAATTCATGAAAAACCTCAGCTCCCAATCTTAACTTTTCCGTAAAACTGCTTTTCCTTAAAGGCAAAATCATGAATTCTTGAAAATCCATATTAGTGGAGGCGTGTAGGCCGCCATTAATAATATTAAAAGACGGAGTAGGCAGTCCGGGTTTAGAAAAATTATAAGTTTTAGCCAAATAACGATAAAGAGGTAAGTTCAAACTCAAAGCTCCAGCTCGGGCGCAGACCAAAGAAACGGCCAAAATGGCATTAGCTCCTAGTTTCTTCTTATTCTCCGTGCCATCAAGAGCAATTAACAAACGATCAATTCCTTTGATGTCTAAAATATCGTGTCCTATCAACCGGGGGGCAATTATGCGATTAACATTTTTCACCGCTCGCAAGACTCCCAAGCCATGATAGCGGCGAGGATTGCCATCTCGCAATTCCCAAGCTTCATAACGGCCAGTGGAGGCACCGCTGGGAATAGAAGCCTTGGCGCTTAAATCGTTTGTCAATATAACCTCAGCTTCCACCGTCGGATTACCTCGAGAATCTAATATTTCTCGCGCTAGAATTTTTTTAATCTTAATCATAAAAATAAATTATTTAATCAATCCCTTCAAGCCCGGCAATTTTTCGCCGGACAAATAAGCCAACATCGCGCCGCCACCAGTAGAAACCCAATCCATATATTGGCCCATTTGACTCAGATGCAAAGCTTCAACCGTTTCGCCACCGCCGGAAACTCCGAAAGCCCTACCGCGAGAACGGGCGGCAATTAGCCGAGCGGTCATGACCGTTCCCTGACGAAAGCTAGGATCTTCAAATTTGCCCAAAGGTCCGTTCCAAATAATAGTATTGGCTCGATTAATATATTCCGCAAACAAAGCAACGGTTCGGGGTCCAATATCACCGATATATTCCTTTTTACCCACTCGGTCAACCAAACGCCAATTAACCTTAGTTTTCTTGGGCGGATTTTTGGTATATTCAGCAGTCAAGACATCAACCGGTAAAATAATTTCCGGTTTTTTCTTTTTTCTCCCCTGATTCTTTGACCACAATCCTTGAGCAATTTTAATACTCTCTTTGTCTATCAAAGACTTGCCGACATTATGGCCGGCGGCTACCAAGAAATTATTGGCCAAAGCACCGCCGATCAACAAATAATCAGCCCGACGATAAAGATTCTTAATCAACCTAGTTTTAGTTTCCATCTTCTGCCCGCCGATAACCACCGCTAAAGGAGTTTGGGGATTAAGTATTCGGTCTAAATGTTCGACCTCTTCCTTGAGTAACCAGCCGGCAAAGCTGGGAAGATATTTTTTAACCGCCACCACTGAAGCGGCTGGACGATGAGAAACGGCAAAGGCATTATTAATATAAATATCGGCTAAACTAGCTAGCATTTTAGCAAAACGAGGATCATTGTCAGATTCCCCAGGAAAAAATCTTAAATTCTCCAACAAAAAAATCGATTTAGCCGGAGCCTGGGCTATTTTTTGTTGAGCAGATTTGAAAGAATCAAAATTCTTCAGATCCAAAAACTCGACCGGCGTCTTTAATAGTTGCCCTAAATGTTTGGCTAAAGGGGCGGTAGAATACGCCAAGCGCCTCCGGCCTTGCGGATCACCCCAATGGGTCATAAGTACCACTTTGTTAACTCGGGCTAGAAGGTAATGGATATCAGCTAAACTCTGGCGTAATTTAAAATCTTCGGTAACTTTGCCCTGAGTCATGGGAACATTAAAATCTACCCGCACTAAAGCAGTCGCTGTTCTATTCCGTTTGTGATTGGTCAAAGTTTTTATTTTCATAAGAAACCCAAGTCATTATTTCTTCTCACCCAACACCACATCTACTTCTTTTATCTCTCCTTGACGCCAAAATTTCAAAGTCACTTCGTCCCCAACCTTATACCCCTGGATAATGGTAGCAAGATCATTAAATTCATTAAGCTCCACTCCGGAAACCGCCACAATAATATCGCCGGCCGCCAAACCTGCCTTTTCAGCCGGAGAACCCTTGGCAGTGGATAAACGACCGTTGTCTCCCCCCAATAAAGCGCCGGAGATGTTTAAATTATTCTCTTTACCGCTCCCAGTATTTTTAACTAAACGGGACAAATCCCAATAATTAACCCCCAGATAAGGACGACTAAATGATTGTTGCTTAAAATAACTATAAACCGGGGAACGGAAATTTAAAGCCGGCTTAGCCACACCCCGAGCATCGATGAAAGCCAATAGGTCGCCGTTCATCGCGAACAACCAAGAATTTTTGAAAGCCGCCGGAATCTCTTCCATCAATTCCAAACGCCAATTCAATTCATCGCTACTACGGTAGAGATTAGAACCGGGGCGCCAAGAGGAAACATAACTCAACCAAGCGTCACCAGAAGCATTAACCGCCAGAACCGTCTGCCCAACCTGGCTATCACTAGCTCCCAAAAGATTCTTAACTACCAAATTATTAGCTCCAGATAAATGGGCCAAAGCAAAACCCCCGCCGGGATAATCAACGGTTTTATCAATATTATAAATTTTCTTGTCCTGAGTAACTGCCTGATAGTCGCTAACTAGAGATTTGGCACTGAACTTATCCGGAGTTAAAATCAAAATCCAACCATCAGCTGTTAGCGATAGCCCAAATAAATCCGGACTAGAGAGATCATAGGCCTTGGTGACATCAATTCCCTTTTCGGTCTTGTCGACTACCTGGTTGCGAAAAATATAAAGACTACTTTCACGGGCGCTTAAAACAATATCCTGGACTTTTAAGTCTTGGTTAACCACCACCTTCCGCGGATCTCGAATTAAAACTCGGGCCTGGCCATTTAAGCCATCGCCTAAGTTAATCTCATTAACCAAGGGGGTTAAAGGATTCTGTTTGGCTAGTAACCAAGCGCCCAAAACTCCACCCAATAAACAAAAAAGAAGAATAACCAACCAAACTAACAAATTAGAGGATATCTGTCCCCGATGATTAGAGGCCATAAAATAATTAACGCCACCTGACGGTCAAAAGCAGAAGGGCCATGATAATTCCGCCAAAAAACAACAAGGCCTTCAAGGTTTTGGCCGATAAGGCTTGGTCTAAATAAAATTTTATTACACTCACTAATAAATAATACAGCAGGGCCAAAATCAAACCCAGGGAGTCATAATCGAAAGGAAGAAAATAAAGCGCCCAAGCTAATTGAACTAACACAAAAACTACTAAAAATACAAATGGCCAATACTGCCGCTTTTCTTTCCCAAAGCCAAAATTCTGCTTAGCTAAAACCAGCACAACCAAGGCCATGATAATGATAATCAGCCAATAAGACAAATTGAGGAAAAGCTGCAGTCCGTAAAGCGCTGATAAAAAGAAAAATAAAGACAGGAAACTGAATAGCGATGACAGATTACTATAGGCTTCGCCGTTGCCGCCCCAAAGTCGTCTTAGGGATTTAGCGTAGAGAGCATTAAACCACAAAATTAAAACAAACAATATTTGAGTAAACAAACCACCGGAAAACTGATTTTGCGGAATCAAGATCAAATAGGCTAAGACGCTATTGAGGAAAATAACCGGCAACAAAAAATGACGGCCCCAGGGTCGTGGCGCTTGGGAGGTCTTAGCTAATTGGTATAATCCGTAAATCTCCAAGATGTTGACCCCAATCCATAAAAAATAAAACCACGATCCCTTGAAAACCAAAAGCTCCAAGAGAACGAGAAGAATTAAATTAGTAATAACCCAAAAACGTAGCTTCATGTATTTATAATTTAATTGATAATCATAAATCCCGGACTGCGACGATCTAATTCCACCTTCTTAGTTTCTTTAAGATCTGGCAAACGATTAGCCTTCAAATACCAGTTAGACAAAGTATAGAGCTGATCATTAATATATAAACTGCGTAAAACGTTATTGTCATAATAATTGAAGCCATTATAGTCAGCTTCAGCCTTCTTTCCATCATCGGAGTGATCAATCTTTCCAGCCAAGACAAACTTGCCATTGTTAATTTGGAAAACCAGGGCGCCACTGAAATAAACATCGCCCCAGCTATTATTCGGTCCTACCCGGCGCAAAGTTACCGGCAAAGACAAAACGTTTTTCTCCTTAGAGAATAAGAAAGCCTTGTGATCATAGAGAGCGACAGAGTCACTGCCCATGTCTCCCATGATATAAGTATCTAATTCTTTAGGGGCTTGAATGTTGCTAACGTCGAATAAGGCTAATTTTAAGCCCTTAGTCTTAACCACTTCCCCTTGATCTTCGGCATCCTTGCCAAAACCGATAATAGTATTGGCATCATAGGGATGGAGATAAGTAGAAAATCCCGGAATCTTTAATTCTCCGGCTACTTTTGGTGCTTGTGGATCTGACAAATCAATCACAAACAAGGGGTCAGTACGCTGGAAAGTCACTAAGTATAAACGGTTACCCATAAAACGCGCCGAATAAATTCTTTCACCGCTGGCCAAATCCTCAACTCGACCGGTAACCTGTAGGCTGTTATTTAAAACATAAACATTATTATACGACTGGGTGGGGCTATCCTGAAAATTAGACCAGACCTGATTAAAGGTAGTAGCGATACGGAAATATCCTTGGGATTCATCCATGGAGAACTGATTCAACACACTGCCGGGCACCTCGCCTTTAACCTGATATTTCAATTCTCCATTCTGAGCGTTAATCTTGTAAATAATAGTCTTTTCAATTTCTCGTTTCAACTCAACATACTTCTGTTTGATCTTCCCGGTTAATTCTGTTTGATAGGCCTCCTGGTCGGCCGTCGATAAACTGCTGAGATAATGATCCAATATCTGCTGAACCTTATACCGTTTTTCAGTCTTGCTAAGAATAAACTCATCCACCAAATCTATTTTCAAAATCTTCTCCTTATCCGACTCAGATAAACGCGGGAAAACTAATTCGCGCGACAGTTCCATCTGGATATCATATTCGTTGATGTAGCGGGTATAAGTAATGTATAAGTTATCGGGGGAAACATAAAAATTCTGGGCGCTATTTAGCAGATAAAGATCGCCGCCAATATTGGCCGCCGCATCTTTAATATTAATGGAGGCAACGGTAGTTAATTGATAACTATCATAAGGAATATCAAAATAGTAAATATCTGGTTCGAAACATTTTAAACTATCGCCAGAACATTTGGTTTCCAGGGCCTTCCCACCATCCAAAACCCGAGGCAGAGGAGAATCAACATTAACATTATAATTATTTAAAACGACATAAACATAATCGCCAATCAAGCGAGAATTGAAATAATAACCGTCAAACTCTAAGTCTTTAATCAACTTCGGATCTTTCTTGTCGGCCAAATCAAACACCTTAATAAAAGTGCTTTGACTATAATGCCGGGGCATAACAGCTCTTTCCATCATGGGCATCGGATAAGCCTGATCATTGTTACCAAAAACAACCAGGCGACCTTGATCGACATAAATCTCTTGAGGCCGAGAATCAAACTTTATCTTAGTCACCACTTGAGCACTATCGGCCGGATAAGCCTTGATAATATAAATTGATTCGTGAACAACGGCGTAAACATATTCACCATCAGTTTTAACAATATCAGCCTCATCGACACCAGCAACCTGAACATTAGTTTGTGAATAATCCGAACTACCAGCCCCGAGACCATCAGAAGCTGGCATTGATTCTGCCACTCCAGGAGTCGCCACTGCTTTCTCGGCCATCATGATACCGGGACGATATAAATCATTGCCTTGACTGACTCGAGTTTCGATAAAACTCTGGAATTCACTAGCATCCGCGAACTTCTTGATATCACCGTTTCCATATAACTTATCAATCAAATTACGATTAGCGTCATTTTGGTTAATGGTAATCTGGTCTTGGTTAGGCAAACGGTTGTTTCTGGCTTGTCTAATCCTTAAAACTGCAAAAGAAACGATAATTCCCAGAATTACCAACAGAAAAATAACTGTTTTCACTTTTTTGAAATTTTCCATAATTTTAAAAGCGATAGTGCTAGTCGCTTGATAAATATTAACGATTATCATTATAACATAAACCGAGAAATAAAAAAACCGCTCAGGAAGCGATTTTTAACCACCAATCGGTAGCTTTAAAGCAAAATAGAGGCGATAAGATTTACGATATCAATCGCTTTTTTTGACGATTTATGCGTCGCCCCGGCGGCCAACAGAATGCTATTATTCTGGTCTTCTCCGGAAATGGCAATGATCGGCCAAGTGAAGCCCCAATCCTTGGCCAAAGAAATAATTTCCATGGTATTGGGATCGCGAGGTGGATCAAATCCTGGGCTATTGGGAATGCAAGCATCCAACAAAAGAGCATAGACTTCCGATTCCGAGACCGACAAAGAGCGGACTATTTCCCGACGAGCATCTTCCAAGGTGGGCAAGACAAATAGCCCCCAGCCTCTTTTAATAATTTCTCTTCTAATCAGCAGGATATCATCCTGACTATCTTCCACTAAAACAACGGTAATATTTTTCATGACTAATAATTAAGGAACTAATGCTAAAATACTATCTCAAAAACAGAATGTCAACCGCGACGACTAAATTCACAGCCACAATACTTCTGCCGGTATACCCCTAGCTCTTTAGCTAAGGCTAATGACTTTTGCCAACCATCTTCGTTTTTAAAATCCCAAGCCAAAAATTTGACTCCGATCTCCTCCTCAGCCTCTCTACCCAGAGTTAATATCTGGCGACTATCTTTGAAAGGGCTGGCGGATAAAGAAGTGCAAAAGAAATCATAATGACCGACCCGGGCAGCAATAGCTGTTTTCTTAATCCGCTCCCAGAAACAAGCCAGACACCGACGACCGCCTTCAGGCTCAATCTCCAGCCCTTTGACTTTTTCCAGCCAAGATTGATGGTCATAAGGTTCGATCAATAATGGCAAATGGTAGCGGCTAGCCATAGATCTAACTGCGGCCAGTCTTTTTAAGTACTCCTCTTCATTATCAATATTAGGATTGTAGAAATATAAAGTAATCTGATATTTTCTAGCCAAAACCTGAGAGGCTGTGTAGGCGCTACAAGGCGCACAACAAACATGCAATAGCAATTTGGGGCGTCGCTTGTCTAAAGATGAAAAGAAAATTACTATCAAAAACATTAATAATAAAAGCAAACCTAGAGCTAAAATCTTCCCGCGACTTTGTAAAAACAATCCAGAAAGACCAAAACCTAAAGCTAGAATATAAAAAACTAAAACTGTGCCCCTTTGGCCCAAACCTAAGCCCAAAAGCCGATGATGCAAATGCTTGTTGTCGGCAAAACGAAAAGGGTTTTTCCCTTGGCTTAAACGACGGATAATAGTCCAGATAACATCCAAAATCGGGATACCCATTACTAGCAAAGTGACGGCAATCTTGCCGCCGGAAATAATTGCTAAAACTCCCAAAGCAAAGCCGCAAAACAATGACCCGCCTTCTCCTAAAAATATTTTAGCCGGATGCCAATTGAAAACCGCAAAACCCAAGATCGCCCCGGAAAGAATGGCGGCGGCTAAAGCAATGTCAGGTTGGTAATAGCGCGTAGTAAGGGTAAATAGAAAAATAACCAAGGCGCCTATAAAACTAATGCCGGCCACCAAGCCATCAACTCCATCTAGCAACTTAGTCGTATACATCAACCCCAGGAGCCAAACGACTATCAAGCCAGCGCTCAATATAGCCGGCAAGACAATCAGGCCCCCAAAAGGATTAGTAATTTTAGCGATCTCTACCCCACCCCAGACCACGCTCAGGGCGGCTAGGACTGAAAAAATAAATTGTTGCCAAGGCGGGAGATTATACCGATCATCTAAAAAGCCGCCGATCATTAATATCGTGGCCCCTATCCCGAATCCTAGCCAATGGCTGATCTGCAAATTACCGGCCAAAATAAACTTGGAGGCTAAAAATAAAACAATGAAAAAAGTCAGGTAAATAGCTAATCCCCCTAAAAGCGGAGTAGGAAGGCGATGAATCTTTCTATTTCCTTGAGGTATGTCTAAAATTCGCCACCGCCAAGCCAACCTTTTAACTAAAAGAGTAAAAAGCAAAGACAGGGCTAAAGCTACTAAAAAATATAATAAATACAATGACATAAAAAATAATTATTGACCGAAGTGATAAAAACCACTATAATCGTCTTGATATTTAAAATCGATTAACAGAAAAAAAATTTAGGCATGGGAAACGACAAGGGAGAAGAATCCGGTCCAGAAAGATACGGATCAATCGTTATCACTCACTGCACAGTCAGCGACGAAGATGTCGAAGATCATATACGTCTTTTGCTGACTAAACTAAGCAATGAAGAAGACAAGGAAGAAAGAAAGCGAATCAAAAAAGTCTTAAGCTGCTACCAAGAGATAACTAAAAATCAAGAATTAGCCCTGGAAGCCAAAAAAGCTATAGACTAAAATCTGGACCCCCTTAATGAGGCTGAAACAACAGCCTCTTTTAATTTACTATAATTCCTTCGCTGGCTCGACTTTTAAATTACCATTTTCATCAATTACCACCAAATCGCGCCGCTTCAAACTTTTAGACAATAATATATTGGCAATCTCATTCTCAATTTTCTCCTGTAATAAACGTCTTAGGGGTCGAGCTCCGAATTTAGGATCATAGCCAGACCGAGCCAAGGCTTTAATGCCCGCTTCGCTAGCCAATAAGCTGATGCCTTTAACTTCTAGGCTCCTACGAATCTTGTCCAGCATCAACTTAGTAATCGCCACCACCTCGGGCAATGACAAAGGCGAGAAAACTACCAAGCCATCAAAACGATTAATCAGCTCTGGTCGCATCGCCTGGCTCAGCTGATTATCAATCAATTCTTGTTTGATAATATTAGAATTTTCTCCTCGTTCAATAGCTTCGGAAATATAGAGAGCGCCGATGTTCGAAGTAGCAACCACGATCGTGTTAGTAAAGTTAATCGTCCGCCCCTGTCCGTCGGTTAAGCGACCATCATCCATTAATTGCAGAAACAAGTTCAAAATATCCGGATGAGCTTTCTCGATTTCGTCTAACAGCACCAAAGCAAAAGGCTTTTTGCGCACCGCTTCGGTCAGATATCCTAAGCCGCCATGGGCATCACCAATCATCTTGTTTAGACTATCAGCTGTTTGATACTCGCTCATATCCAAACGGATCATAGATTTTTCATCACCGAAATAAACAGCGGCTACTGTCTTGGCTAATTCGGTTTTGCCGACCCCAGTAGGGCCTAAGAAAAGAAAGCTGGCAATCGGTCGGCGCCCCTCGCGCAATTCAGCCCGAGCTCGACGCAAAGAACCAGCAATGGCCCTAACTGCCTCATCTTGACCGATTAGACGTTCATGAATTTGATCCTCCAGGCTTAGCAACTTTTTAGTCTCACTCTCGCTGACTTTTTGAAGGGGGATGCCGGTTAAAGAGCTGACTGACTCGGATACAGCTTCGCGGTTGCAACTTACCACTTCTTTTTTATTCTTTCTTTTCTGGCTAACCCTCACCGCCGCCGCCTCCAAAACCGTAATAGCTTTTTCGGGTAGAAATTTATCATTGATATAACGAGTAGCCAAATCAACCGCCTGTTCAATGGCCGGGTAATCAACGTAGACATTATACTTCCCTTCCAAAAATCCCACTTTGCTCTCTAGCACCTGGATGCTTAAATCCCGGCCAGCCTCAGACACTCCCACGGTGGTCATAACCTCACCCAAAACACGGGGTTCAATGAATTTAACATAGGCCTCTTGGTGGGCGCAGGCCAAGCAATAAATCTGTTTTTGACTGATAGCCTTAGCTAAAACCTCCGAAAGTTCCATACTGCCAGCCTCACCAGCGCTCATTCCAGTAATATTTTCCAGATTATCAAAGAATAGAATAACATTGCCAGCCCGAGAAGCCTCATCTAGCACATTGAGCAGTCGTTCCTCAGCTTCATTGGCTAAGGCGCCGCTGATCAAACGACTGATATCGACCTCCACTAAACGCTTGTCTCGCAAGAATGAAGGCACTTGCTCTTTGACCATTAACCTGGCCACCCCTTCAACAATACTGCGCTTGCCCACTCCACTCTGCCCTACTAACAAAACTCCAAAGTGAGAGCTAATAAAAGCATCAAAGATAGCTTTAATCTCCGGATCACGACCAACACATAATTCCAAACGACCATATTTAGCAGCTAAGGTCAGATCAGTAGCATAGTGATCCAGGGTGGGTGTCGCCACTGCGGTATAAGCACGATTCATAGCATTTTTAGGGCGGAAGCCGGAAAGGCGGCGGTAATCACGATATTCCTGGATGAGTTGTTCATTAATCCGAAACCATTGCACTGCATTTCTAATCTTAGCGGCATCAATTTCGTGCTCGCTTAAAACATCGGCAATCGTTTCTGAACTCTTAGTCACTTGGGTTAGAATATCCAAAGTATCGACAGCGGTTTTAGAAGAATCCCTGGCGGCTTCATATGCCAGACGTAAAATATTCTCGACAGCCGAAGACACCTGGGGACGGGATAGAGCTGCATCGTTTGGTATCTGTCGGGCTAACATCTTAGAAATTGACAAAGGATCAATTCCCAAACGAACGCATAAATGACGCACGGTGGGATCAGCCAATAAAGCTACGAATAAATGAATATCGGTGATCTCTCGCTGGCGGAGCTTGGCGGCTAAAAGATAGGCGTCTTCCCAAACTGTCTGGGCAGAGAAATTAAGAGAACGGAAAAGATCAACTCGCTTAACACCAAGCTTAATCCTGCGCCGCTTTCCATTACGAGTCAATAAGCGATAGACCAAAAATAAATCGAGGATCAAGGACCAGAAAAAAAATTGGAAACGCCAATCATGGACAGCGGCATAGATTACCTTAGTGAAATCCCAACCATCGAGCCAAAAGAAAATTTCTCCTAAAAACCAAAAACACAGTAACCAGCCTACCCCCGAAAGCAACAAAGACAAGGAATCGATTAGATTATCAACCTTAATCCGCCACCTTCGAGCAGTAATTTTTCCTTTGTCAATTGGAGCCAAAAAATAAATTGGAGCTTCGGTCATATGATTAAAGCCAAAAAAACGCCGCATAAATCCAGGCGGGTAATAATAAAAGCCAAACGGCGATAGCCGCTAGGCCCAAAACTAAATAGATAAACATTAATAGGCCGCGAAAAACTACCTGGAAAAAACGCATAATAAAACTAACCACTCGGCCAGAAAAATCTCGTTGGCCATACATCGGGACAAAGATATTCTTTAACCAGATAAAAAATCCTAAAGAGCTCTGACGGCGACCCCAAAAACGCCCCACCCCCAAAACTACCATCGCTAATCCCGGGCCATACCACCAAACAGGAAAATAGAGGATGCCGCCAATCAATTTACCCAAAAAACTCCCTATTTGAGTTAAAACACCGCTATTCATAAAAAAAATAAATTTGCCAAAAAATAAGATTGGCGCTACAATCAATATATCACAAAAGCTTGGAGTGATACATATATTGACAAAATTATAAAAAGATGATATAATACTTTGTGAGTAATAATTAACCTAAAAATAACATTATGGGCTTTGAAAAAAATAAAGTAGTTGGCGAACCTCAACCCCTAAACCTAGGTGGATATATGGCCGAGCCGGGCAAAAACGAACCGCGCACTAAAGAATGGTTAGATAGAAAAAGAGTCGAAATGACCGAAGATAAAGACTATGACGAATTAATGGCTACGGAGCCTAAAACTTCAAAGGAAATGTCTGATGAACTAGAAGCGGAAATCAACAAGCTTTAAACTGAAATATCAACCAAAAGACCACCGAACCCGGTGGTCTTTTGGTATTCATTAACCAGTTGACACTTCCCCAGATTTGCTCTATATTGTATTTAGCACTCTAAATGCTAGACTGCTAAATATAAATCAAAAACTATGTTTAATCGCTTTACCAACAAATCACAAGAAGCCATCATCAACGCGCAAATCATTGCTCAAGATTTTGGCCAGCCATATATTGAAGGTTTACATCTATTGCTAGCCCTGCTCCAACAAAACGAGAGCCTAATTCGCCCTATCTTAGAAAAAAATAAAATCGACCCGGAGGCGGTGGAAGATTTTGCTGTCCGCGCTTTAAATCGTTTGCCTAAAACCAAGGTTAATCGCGCTATGGGTCCGGTTCAGGCCGTCCAAGGAACTAATGAAGTAGCTGCTATTTTAGAACGAGCCGAGAAAGAAGCCAAGCAAATGGGTGATGAATATATTTCCACCGAACACATTCTCTTAGCCTTGATCAGTATCAATTCCCCGGCTCAAAATATTCTATTAGCCTCAGCTTTAGACTATCCTAAAACGCTAGAGACCTTAAAAGAATTGCGCGGCAACCAAACCATAAACGACCAAGATCCAGATACTAAATTCCGCGTCTTGCAAAAATACACCACCAATCTCACCGATCTGGCCAAAGAAGAAAAACTAGATCCGGTCATCGGTCGCGACTTAGAAATCCGTCGGATCATGCAAGTCCTTTTGCGCCGCAGTAAAAACAATCCTGTTTTAATCGGCGAAGCCGGCACTGGCAAAACTGCAATTGTTGAAGGACTGGCGCAACGCATAGTTTCCGGCGATGTACCAGAGATGTTAAAAAACAAAGAGGTAGTTTCCCTTGACTTAGGCGCTTTAGTGGCCGGCGCTAAATTCCGAGGTGAGTTTGAAGAAAGGCTAAAGGCGGTATTGAAAGAAATCAAGTCTCAAGGAGACAAAATAATTCTCTTCGTTGACGAACTCCACACCCTAGTCGGCACCGGAGCCAGCGAAGGCTCGATGGATGCTTCAAATATGCTGAAACCAGCTCTGGCCCGCGGCGACTTACGCACTATCGGCGCTACCACCACCAAGGAATATCAAAAATATATTGAGAAAGATCAGGCCTTAGAACGCCGCTTCCAACCAATTTATGTAGCTGAACCGTCAATCGAAGACACCATTGCTATGCTGCGCGGCATTAAGGAAAAATATGAAGTCCACCACGGTGTTCGTATTACCGATAACGCCCTGGAGGCAGCCGCCCAACTCTCTAGCCGCTATATTTCCGATCGCTTCCTGCCAGACAAGGCTGTAGATTTAATTGACGAAGCTACATCGGCCTTGCGAATGGAGATCGATTCCATGCCGGAAGAATTGGATAATTTAAAAAGAGAGATAAAACGCTTGGAAATAGTTAAGGCTGGCTTAAATTCCAACAAGCAAGAAATAAGTAAAGTCAAACACATCAACAAGCAACTAAGCGAATTAAAAGAAAAGGCTAATCAATTGGAACTCCACTGGCAAAATGAAAAAAATATCATTTCCCAAATTCGAGAGAATAAAAAGAAGATCGACGAATTAAAAGCCAGTGCCGAAATAACCGAAAGACGCGGCGACGATTTAACTAAGGTGGCCCAAATCCGCTATGACTTAATCCCGAAGTTGGAAAAAGAGATTAGCGATTTGCAAGCGGAGTTGTATAAAATCCAAAATAAAGGACAAAGAATACTAAAAGAAGAAGTGGACGAAGAAGACATCGCTCGAGTCGTTTCCCGTTGGACCGGAATCCCAGTTGCCAAGATGATGGAAAGCGAGACCCAGAAACTAAGCCAAGCGGAAAAAGAATTAGCTCAATCGGTTTTGGGACAAGACGAGGCTATTAAGGCAGTCGCCAATGCCCTGCGCCGCAGTCGTGCCGGCTTATCCGAAGAAAAAAGACCCATAGGCTCTTTCCTGTTTATCGGCCCTACCGGTGTTGGCAAAACTGAATTAGCTAAATCTCTAGCGCGCTTTATGTTTAACGATGAGAATGCCTTGGTTCGCATTGATATGAGTGAATTTATGGAAAAACACAGCGTGGCCAAATTGATCGGCTCCCCGCCCGGCTATGTCGGCTTCGAAGACGGCGGCCAACTAACCGAAAGAATCCGCCGTCGACCATACAGCGTTGTCTTGTTTGACGAAATCGAAAAAGGCCATCCAGAAACCTTTAACTTACTTCTGCAAATCCTAGATGACGGTCGCCTAACCGATGCTAAAGGACGGGTGGTTAACTTCAAAAATACGATTATCATCATGACCTCCAACTTAGGTAATGAAGTTATCAAACAATATTCCATCGGTTTTCACGATGAAGATAGCGCTAAAACCGCCAAAGAATTCCGCGATGATGAAATGAAAGAGAAGATTGATAAAATACTCCGCGAACACTTCAAACTAGAATTCCTAAACCGAATCGATGAGACTGTACTCTTTAAGAGTCTCAGCAAAGAAACCCTGGCAGATATCGTTGACTTAGAATTAGAGAAAGTGGCCAATCGCCTCCTGGATCGAAATATTAGCATTAGAATAAGTCAGAAAGTCAAACGAATGCTAACCGACAAAGGTTATGATATCACCTTTGGCGCCCGTCCCCTAAAACGAATTATCCAAAATCAGATACTGGATGAATTAGCCCTAAATATTGTGGAGGGGAAGGTCCAAGACGGTGATAAAATTAGTATTGATTTAAGCGCCCAGGACAAAGTAGCTATCAGCGTGAAATAACATAAACCAAAACTGACCCCCAATTTGGGGGTCAGTTTTTATAATAAAATTTAAGCGCTCTTCTTTTGGATGGTGGCTTTCGGCTTTTCCGAGCTAGCACTGAACAACAGCCTAGCTTGAGCAAAGCGCAAATTAGGATTCTTCTTGCTGTCCCAGAAATTATTAACATTAGCCTGGAAATAATAATCACCGGACGACTGCTTGGGATCATTGCAAATATACTTTATCTGTTTTCCCCCTTTAAGATATTCGGTATAAACCAATTGGCGGCGACCCTTAAACTCCTTCTCCAAAAATTTAGCTTGCGGAATACGATTATATTCAGCATATTCTCTAGCTCCTTTCAAAATCTGTTCTGGCGACAAATATGATTTACTCTCTCCGGGCCAGGTTGGCAATTTCGCTCCCGACTGACGGGTCAAATAATCGAAGCAACTCTTAAGCGATTCTAATTCGAAATCAGTATACTCTGGACGGCTTCTCTCTATAGCCTCAGCCTCCTTTTTTTCTTCGACACCATAAGCTTTATTCAGTAGCGCTTCCAGATCCTTTTGAGCTTTCTGAATTTGACGATAATGATTATTTAACTTGTCGACGGTGCTCAGTTGAGAATCAAATCGGTTCTCCTTAGAACGACTAGTGGAAAAATTACGGGAACGACGCTCGGTATCATCAGCCATTTGATCATAAAAATCAGATAGCTTATCAAGCACCACCTCCAATTTGTCCTGTTCGGCGGCAGACAATCGAGCTAGCTGTTCTGAGCTTAGGGGCAAGCCGGAGTTATTCTGATCAGAATCAAGATGCTCATGATAATAGCTAGCAAAAGCTAAAATATCAGCTTCATTTTTTAGCGGTTTAGTCTTAATCCGACCATTAACATACTCCGCGCATTTTTTAGCCCAATCGTTTAATTCAAATTCTTCTAATTCATATTTAGCCATTAGATCCTCGGCATCAGCCTCTGGCTCCTCCTGATCAACCACATCAAAAAACTCTTGTTCTTCTCGCTCATCAAAACCAGGCAGGTTATAGGCATTTTCCGGATCGACTACATCCCATTCTTTAGGTGGTAGAGAATTAGACTCTCCCTTGGCAGGATCATAGCCAAAATCCACTTCTTTCTGCGGTCCAAAACCTTTAATCATATTTTTAAGAATTAATTATTACCCCCTTACCTTAATATACTATATTATAGCAGAAATTAAAAAAAATCCAGAGAGTTGGGCATTGACAATCACCCACTATCTATTATATGATAGATTATTCCTTAAAAAATGATTACTAAAAGAAAAAGGTTAAGGGGAAAAACCCCGAAAATTGACCTGATTAACCTAAATCGCCCCCTCGCTGAAGTGGGCCTATCAATTTCATTGTTATTTTCCTTGGAAAAACTAGGAATCAAAAACCTGATCGAACTAAGGAACGAGCTCAAAGATCGGAATATTAAACGAAACGCCATCGGCGAAAAAGGTTGGCGGGAAATTAATCGGATCTTTAAAAACATCAACAAATAGGCGATGTTTTTTTAATTTTGATGAACTTAGGAAAATATACTATAATGTAAGTATCTAAAAAATTAACCTTAATTTATGAACCGTCTAATTCCCATCGCTTTACTGACCTTGTGGCTATTAATCCCTGGAAAACTATGGGCTCAAGCCGAAATTGACCCTAATTTCCGCCCCGGAAACATTGTCAGCGACGAGGAAATACTCAATTGTCGCTCTATGAGCCTAAATGAAATTCAAAACTTTCTAGAAAAAAAGAGTAGTTTTCTGGCTAACTACACCACCTATAACGCCCATGGTACCCCGGGTAAATCAGCCGCTCAAATAATCTATGAAGCCGCTACCGCTAACTATGATTGCGACGGCGTTAGCTTAAGCGACACACCAACTGAGGAAGAAAAAAAATTAAAATGCCGCCAAGTGACGACAGTCAGTCCAAAATTTCTTTTAGTTCTACTACAAAAAGAACAAAGCTTAATTGAAAATAGCTCACCGACCGCCAAGCAATTAGACTGGGCCACCGGCTACGGTTGTCCAGACGGCTGGACCTGCAATCCTTACTACCAAGGATTTGGCAAACAGGTAAACAGCGCCGCCTTACAGTTCCGCTATTATTTGGACAACCCGCAAGAATTCCGATACAAAAAAAATAATACTTATACTTTCACCAATCCTTACGGCACGATCATTAATGAGCCGATGAATGTTACTATCGAAAATAACGCTACGGCTGGTTTATACAATTACACGCCCCATGTCTTCAACGGCAATTATAATTTTTATAAAATCTGGCAACGCTACTTCCCGGGAGGCAAGAGAACCTATCCGAACGGTTCTTTGTTAAAATCTAGCGCTGACCCCACGGTCTTTCTAATTGAAGACGGCCAGAAAAAACCCTTCGCCAATATGGGCGCCCTAGCTTCTCGTTTCGATGCCAATAAAATAATCACCGTAAGTTCAGAAGTGTTGGAGCAGTACGAGCTTGGCAGTGTCCTAAAATACCCAAATTACTCCCTAATCAGAACTCCAGAGAAAAAAATATACCTTTTGGTTGATAGCCATAAACGACTAATAGAAAGCGACGCAGTATTTAGAAAAATCGGCTTTAGCACTGAAGAGCTAATTGACGGCACTATTAATGACTTAGCCGCTTATACTACCAGCTCACCGGTAACCAGCACCTCCACCTATCCTTTAAGCGCCTTAATCATGAGCACCAAAACCGGCGGCGTCTACTATGTCAACGAAGGCACTAAGGCGCCAATTATCGACAAAGTAATGCTGCAGACCAAATTCAAGGGCCGAAACATATTGAGAGCTACTGAAACTGATTTAGCCAAATACACTAAAATCAGCCCTGTCCTATTTGACAGCGGCGAATTATTAAAATCTAGCAGCGTTTCCACGGTCTATATCATAGACGACGGTCGCAAACGGCCATTCCTTTCCGGAGCTGTTTTTGAAGCCTTGGGTTATGATTGGGCTAATGTCATCACTGTATCGCCACAGCTACTCTACCTCTATCCCGAAGGCGATCCGATCACGCAATAGTATGATACGCAATGCCTTCATAGTGCCTCATTCCCCTATTCTGATTCCGACTATCGGCAAGGTTAATCTGGCTTTGCTTAAAAAAAGCGCTAAGGCTTATGAGCAATTAGCAATTAAAACCAAGGAAGCCGAACCGGACCTGATAGTCATCATTTCACCTCATAGCCAAAGCGCCGGTGAAAATTTTGCTATCAACATTGCTCCGAAGATGGCAATTAATTTTGAAGAGTTCGGGGATTTCGCTACTAGAAACACCATCGTCGGACACATGACCTTGGCCCATGAGCTAAAAGAATCCCTGCGCCTAGAACATCCGATCAAACTAAGCTCCCAAGAGGTCTTAGACTACGGTAGCGCTATCCCCTATCAACTCTTGACCGGCGAATACAAAAAGGCTAAAGTATTGCCCTTGGCCACCTCCGAATTATCACTAGAAGATCATTATAAATTTGGTCAAAAAGTCGGCGACTTTCTGATCAATCGCCCGGAAAAAATCCTGTTGGTGGCCTCGGCTGACTTGTCGCATAAGCTTAAAAGAAGTTCCGTGGCCGGTTATTCCCCCAAGGGCGCCAAATTTGATAATAAGTTAATAGAATACCTAAACAACCCAGAAACAGCGGCAGAAAACATTATCAAAATGGATGTCGGATTAATCAAGGAAGCTCTTCCCTGCGGACTAAAATCAATCGTCATGCTCTTAGGGATGATCTCACGCTTAGAATATCATCCACAGACCTTAGCCTATCAAGGCGACCTAGGTATTGGCTATCTAACCATGGATCTAAACATAGACTATGAACACTAATGATTTTAGCAGCTTCCAAACCATTCTAGCGGCTAAAAAGAAAGTGGCCGGAAAAAAACCGCCAGCCCATGCCTGGCAAGACACTGCCTTAAAAATAATTACCGAACTAGGGATCCCCAATTTCAAACGCTCGGCCGTTTTCAAA
The DNA here is from genome assembly GCA_964517555.1 of uncultured Gammaproteobacteria bacterium. Taxonomy (GTDB): domain Bacteria; phylum Patescibacteriota; class Patescibacteriia; order Patescibacteriales; family UBA12465; genus DAONDZ01. The sequence continues at coordinate 1,715 of CAZFEF010000006.1, read as the reverse complement.
GTTTGTCGCGATTATCCGCAAAATGTCATTCTAGCGGCCCTAACCGACACCAAAGAACTTTGCCCTAGCGGCCAAAGATGGGCCTATTTTTTTAAAGTTTTAGACAGCGTGCAAAAAAAACAAAATGAAGGGAAATAATGCCTACCAACCAAAACTCCTGGATATCATTCATAATCCTGATAAACGGTTGCGACAAAAATCAACCGAGATCGACCAGGAACATTTGCTCAAAGCCGACTTCAAGCGCTTGGTTTTAGATATGATCCTCACCATGCTCCAAAAAGATGGTGCCGGATTAGCCGCACCGCAAATTGGCAAAAACATCAGATTGATTGTTGTTCGCAAAGATTTTGAAAAAAATGAAGTGATAGTAATGATCAATCCTAAAATCACTAAAAAATCTTGGGCCAAAGTAATCGAAGAAGAAGGTTGTCTGTCAGTAGTCGACGCTCAAGGCAATATCATCTACGGCTTAGTGGAAAGACCTAAAAAAATAAATTGCACCTACATTGATTTGCTGGGCAACAAACAAAAACTAGAAGCTAATGAACTTCTGGCTCGCGCCATTCAACACGAAACCGATCATCTCGACGGCATCCTTTTCATCGATCGTCTCTATGAAAAAAAGAAAAAAAATTAGAACTATCTTTCTGGGAACTCCGGATTTCGGAGTCAGTTGCCTGGAGGCCTTGGTCTCCAGTGATTTTTTTGAAGTCATTGGAGTTATCAGCCAACCGGACAAACCAGTCGGACGACAACAGAGAATAACTTCGCCAGCAATAAAAATTATAGCCGAAAAACATCGATTGCCCGTCTACCAACCGGAGAAAATAAAAACTGAAGTAGCTTTGATAGAAAAACTAAACCCCGAGCTGATTGTGGTTGTCGCCTATGGCCAAATCATTCCGGAAAGTATTTTGCAAATTCCTAAATACGGCTGTATCAACGTCCATGGCTCGCTTCTGCCTCGCTATCGCGGTGCCGCCTGCCTGCAAGCCGCTATTTTAAACGGCGACCATCAGAGCGGCGTAACTATTATGCAAATGGACAAAGGCCTGGACACTGGGCCAATCCTGGCTCAGAAAAAAATCAAACTCGATCGCCAAGAAACCCTAGAATCCCTACACGACAAACTAGTTATTGTCGGCGCTAAATTGTTACTCCCAACTCTCAAAAAATACGTCCAAGGAAAAATTACCCCTCAACCGCAAAAAGAAGACGAAGCTTCATATATCAAAATGATCCAAAAAGAAGACGGAAGGATAGATTGGAGCGATACCGCTAAAAACATTGAAAGGAAAATTCGCGCTTTTAATCCCTGGCCCGGAACCTTCAGTTGCCTATCGGACAAGAACTTAGGATTGAAAGATATTATATTTAAAATCAAGGCAGTACGTCCAGAACCGATTAGGAGTAATAAATACCAAATAGGTGAGACTTTTCGGTATAAAAATGCCTTAGCTGTCCAGTGTGGACAAAATTCTTTGGTTGTTATAAAATTACAACTTGAAGGCAAAAAAGCCATGGAAACCGATGAATTCCTGCGTGGGCACGAAACCATCATCGGCAATATTCTGCATTAATTTTGGCCTCTTCGTCTATCGGTTAGGACACCTGGTTCTCAGCCAGGTAAGAGGGGTTCGATTCCCCTAGAGGCTGCGAATGAACCTCCACGCCCTTACGGACGTGGTATCCAGGGCTTACGCCCAAAAAAA
>CAZFEF010000005.1:0-46689 GCA_964517555.1 uncultured Gammaproteobacteria bacterium | reverse complement strand
GCTGATCAAGCACTGGACCGATCTTTGGCGGCTAAGACCGCCGTTATTATTGTCGGTTCGGAAACTAAAACTTCAAAACGTGCTATTGATCGCGCGCAAAAACATCCGAGCGGTGTTTATGCCACTATTGGCCTGCATCCGATTCATTTAGAGCAAGCGTTAGTGGAAAATCACAGCGAAGAAGGCGATTATGCCTTCCAGTCTCGTGGTGAGGAGTTTAATTATCAAGAATATCTGGACCTAGGGAAGAGCCCTAAGGTGGTTGCTATTGGTGAGGTCGGTTTGGATTATTATCACCTCAATCCGAATAAAGATGCCGATTTACAGAAACAAAAACAGAAAGAGGTTTTTATCCAGCAACTTGATTTAGCCCAAGAGTTAAATTTGCCGGTTATTATTCATTGTCGCGAAGCTCATGACGATCTCTATCCCTTGTTGCGGGATTATCAAATAAAAAATGGTTTAGGAGAAAAACCTTGGGGGGTAATCCATTGTTTTTCGGGTGATTTAGATTTAGCCCGAAAATATATTGATCTCGGATTGCTAATTTCTTTTACTGGCATTATTACTTTTAGCCGTCAGTGGGATGAAGTAATCAAGGAAATCCCGTTAGAAAAAATAATGATCGAAACCGATTCTCCTTATCTAACACCGGTGCCCTTGCGAGGACAGCGGAACGAACCAGCCTATGTTCAATATGTGGCTGAAAAAATTGGGGAAGTGAAGGGATTAAGCCAAGAAGAAGTGGGGAGGATAACTACCGGTAATGCTCAAAAATTTTTCGGAATTAAATAAGATATTTTGACCATAGATTTATTTTTTCGTCAATTAGATGATAAATTGTTGACTTTAGGTTTAATAAGCTATAAAATATAATACTAAGTTGACAATTATTTGCTTAGACTTAGAAGGGCTTTCGGCCCTCATTTTGTTGTTTATATGCCAAATAACCAACCATTAAAAGATAATGATAGTTATTCTTGGGTAGAGCCAATGAAAATATTTGCCCGTCTTTCGGTGTGGATTGTGGTGCCAGTGTTGATTGGCTTGGGCGTTGGTCGATGGCTGGATCGCAAGAATGACAGTGAGCCTAAATGGTTTTTGATTTGTATTGGCTTGGCCTTCGTGATATCAATGGTGATGCTGGTTAGGGAAACGTTGAGAGAATATAAAAAAATTGATAAGTTGAAATAATTTTTATGTCTGCCGAAAATAATTCCGAGAAAATCGTTCATGAGAATACTTTGTATGCCGAGCCGATTTTTCATATTGGTAGTTTCCCGGTAACTAATTCTTTGCTTAATTCTTGGTTGGTGGTTATCGTGGTGGTAATTTTAGCTTTGTCTTTGCGCGGGAAAGTCCGATTAATACCACGGGGATTACAAAACGGACTAGAGATGGTTTTTGAAACTTTTTTTGGTCTTTTTGATATGGTTACCGGCTCACGAGCTAAGACTCTGAAGTTTGCTCCTTTTGTGATGACTTTTTTCTTTTTCGTTCTTTTGAGCAATTGGATGGGGCTATTGCCGGGCGTCGGTTCTATCGGCCAGGTGGTCTCCGAACACGGCGAAAAGGTTTTTATCCCTTATTTCAGGGGTGGCACAGCCGATCTAAACACCACCTTAGCTTTGGCGATTATTGGCGTGGTGATGAGTCATATTTTGGGAGTAGTGGCTGTTGGTTGGTGGAAGTACTTAAATAAATTTCTTAATTTTAAGGTTTTACTAGAGATACCAAAGAAAATTTTTAAAGAGCCGACCATTCTGCTGGTCAATCCGATTAAATTTTTTGTCGGCGTGATTGAGATCATTGGCGAATTAGCCAAGATCGCCAGTTTGTCTTTCAGGTTATTTGGTAATATTTTCGCCGGCGAAGTGTTATTAGCTTCAATGTCGGCTATTTTAGCTTTTGGGTTGCCTTTGCCATTTATGTTTCTGGAGGTGATTGTCGGCTTGATCCAGGCTCTGATATTTTCGATTCTGATCTTGATTTATCTATCGATTGCCACTACGGCCGAGGAGCATTAATTTTGCATAATAATTTAAATATAAATAATTAATTAAAACACTATGGAAAGTATCATGTTGGCTAAGGCCTTGGCTATCGGCTTGGGTTCCATCGGTACCGGTTTAGGTATCGGTTTTATCGGCGCTAAAGCTATGGAAGCTATCGGCCGCAACCCAGAAGCTTCTGGCAAGATTTTAGTGCCGATGTTATTGGCTTGTGCCTTTGCTGAAGCTATCGCTATTTACGCCTTGGTTATCGCTTTCAGTATTAAATAGTAGTCTGACGAATTCTCCGGGACATCCCGGAGAGAGGTGAGATTATTATTTATCAATATAAAAAATATATGGATTCCTTGATTTCCATTTTTCACATCGATTGGCGGATATTAATTGCCCAGATTATTAATTTTGGCATTATCTTTTTCGTGCTTTATCGTTTTGCTTTTAAGCCTTTGGCTAAAATGATGAACGATCGCACTAAATTAATTGAAAAAAGTTTAGGTGATGCTAGAGATATTGAAAAGAAATTGACCGAAACCAGTTCAGAGCAAACTGAAATTTTGGCGCAGGCCAAGAGAGACGCTTTGGCCATTGTGGAGAAAGCTAATGTTCAGTCAGAGGCTAATAAGGCTAAATTGATCGAGAAGACTAAGGCTGAAGTGGCCGTGATTGTGGCTCAGGAAAAAGAGAAAATTAGTGCCGAAAAAGACAATTTGCGCCTAGAATTAAAGAAAGAGATGGCTGATTTAGTGGTACTGGCGGTGGAGAAAGTGTTAGCCGAGAAAATGACCAGTGCTAAGGACCAGGAATTAATTGCTAAAAGCTTGAAGTAATAATTATGAAAATTACCGCCTCACAATATTCTCTCGGGCTCCTAGAAGCGATTCAGGATAAACCGGAAAAGGATCTAAAATCGATAGTGACTCGTTTCGTTGATCTATTGATTACTAATCGTGATCAGCATCGATTAGCCGATATTTTAGTCGCTTTTAATGAAGCCTATGATCGCGCGCAAGGAGAAATGGGGGCTACTTTAGTAACGGCTCGTCCCTTAAATGCCGAGGTTAAAGAGATTGCCGCTAAATATTTAGGGCATAAAACTGGGGTTAAAAAAATAAATTGGAATATCGTTGAGGATCAGAATATTTTAGGCGGGGCGATACTCCGTTATGAAGGGCGAGTTCTAGATGCTAGCTTGCGAGAGCGTTTACGTCAACTGAAAGAACAAATTAATCAATAAATTTAAATATTTAATTAATCGATATGTCTAATAACGTTAAAGATTACATCATTTCCCAAATTAAAAATCAGATTGCCGGCTTTGAGGCCGAGGCTAAGGAGCAATCTGTCGGCCGCGTTTTAAAGGTGGCCGACGGCATTGCCCTGGTTTCTGGTTTGCCTGAAGCGATGATGAGTGAAATCATTCTTTTTAAGGCTAGCGGCGAAGAAGTCGTGGGTGTAGTGTTGAACCTGGAAGAGAATCAGGTCGGGGCTATTATCCTGGGTGATTATTTAGGAATTAAAGAAGGCGATGAAGTGGTTTGCACTAAAAGAATTTTAGAGGTTCCAGTGGGAGAGGCTCTGGTTGGTCGAGTGGTCGATCCTTTGGGCGAACCATTGGATGGCAAGGGAGAAATAAAAACCAAAGAATTTTATCCGGTAGAAAAGATTGCCCCAGGAGTTATTACTCGCGCTTCGGTTAAACAGCCGGTGCAAACCGGCGTGAAGGCTATTGACGCTATGATTCCGATTGGCCGTGGCCAAAGAGAGTTGATTATCGGCGATCGACAATTGGGTAAAACCGCTATCGCTATCGATACTATTATCAACCAGAAGGGGCAGAATATGAAATGTATTTATGTCGCTATCGGTCAGAAGGAGTCAAAGGTGGCTACTATCGTAGCTAAGTTGGAAGAACATGGCGCCATGGAATATACTACTGTAGTTTTGGCTGGCGCCTCTAAATCCGCTTCTTTATTGTATATTGCTCCTTATGCCGGTTGTGCTATGGCCGAATACTTTTTAGATAAAGGCGAAGATGTTTTAATCATCTATGATGATTTATCCAAGCACGCCGTTTCTTATCGAGAGATATCCTTGCTTTTACGCCGCCCGCCGGGACGCGAAGCTTATCCTGGAGATGTTTTCTATCTTCATTCCCGTTTACTAGAAAGAGCTTGCAAGCTGAATCCGGAACATGGTGGTGGATCGATCACCGCTTTGCCGATTATTGAAACTCAAGCCGGAGATCTTTCGGCCTATATTCCGACCAATGTTATTTCCATTACTGATGGTCAGATCTTCTTGGAGCCGGATTTATTCTACCAGGGTAACCGTCCGGCGGTGAATGCCGGCTTGTCTGTGTCTCGTGTCGGTTCCAGCGCTCAGATCAAGGCTATGAAAAAGGTAGCTGGCAAGATGCGCTTAGAAGCGGCACAGTATCGAGAATTGGCAGCCTTTGCTCAATTTGGTTCTGATTTAGATGATGATACCAAGAAAAAATTAGAGAGAGGCAAACGGCTTTATGAAATTTTCAAACAAGATCAATACGCTACTGTTCCAGTGGCTAAGCAGGTACTGGTCTATTATTCCTTAATTAATGGGTTGTTGGATAACGTGCCTGTAGAAAGGATAAAGGAATTCGAGGCTGGATTGATGAGCTACGCCGATTTGAATAATCAAGTATTGCAATTGATTGATGAGAAAAAAGAATTAGATGATGAAATTGAGAAGGGGATTAAGGAGTTGGTTGAGAGTTATCAATCGACTGTCGATTATTTGCTTAAATAATTATGGCTAACACCAAAGAGATATCTCGTCGCATCAAATCAGTCTCCAATACCAAAAAGATTACTAAGGCTATGGAGATGGTGGCCGCGGCTAAAATGCGTAAGGCTGTTGACGCAGTCTTAAAGACTAGAACCTATGCTAATTTGAGCTGGGAGACGGTTTTGCATTTGGCTGATTTATCTCGATCTCGCAACGAAGTCTTGCATCCGTTACTTAGTCCGCGTTCTGAGATAAAGAAGGTAGCGGTGATTGTGGTGACCTCCAATCGAGGTCTTTGCGGCGGTTTTAATTCGGCCATTATCAACAAAGTCAAAGATTCGATTCTTAAGCATGCTTTAGATACCGACATTATTTTAGTGGGGAAGAAGGGCTTGCCTTTAATCCAGGCCGGTCATCATGTCGCCGCTGAGTTCACTAAATCTGATTTGATCCTTTCGGCCGCTGAGACCAATCCGATCGCGCGAATGGTGGTTGCCGACTATTTGTCGCAAAAATATGATAAGGTGATGTTGGCCTATACTGACTTTATCAGTCCGGTAAAGCAATCGCCGCGGGTTAAGCAACTTTTGCCAGTAGATGTTACTTCCAGCGATGAATATCTAGGAGTAGTGGGTAAGAATGAGGCAGTCGGTACCAAGAAGGAATATTTGGCCGAAAAAAGCAAGAAACATTTGAGCGCTGGTGAGTTTGTCTATGACTATACTTTTGAGCCCAGTCCTCAGGAGGTGTTGGATCGAATTGTGCCGCGTTTGATTGAGGTGCAATTGTATCAAGCTTTATTAGAGTCTAGTGCTTCTGAGCATAGCGCCAGCATGTCGGCTATGCATCAGGCCACCGAGGCGGCTTCAGACATGGTTAGCGAGTTAACTTTATTCTATAACAAAGCCCGACAAGCCAGTATTACGGCTGAAATTGCGGAAATTAGTGCCGGGGCCAATGCTTTAGCTGATTAATTAATTTTTTATATAAATTTAAGCAATTATATGAGTCAAGCCAAAAAAAATCAGGGAGTAGTCAAGCAGATTATTGGGGTGGTGGTCGATGTCTTCTTCGCCGATCATTTGCCGGAAATTTTCCATGCCTTAGAAATTGACCTTCAAGGAAAAAAATTAGTATTAGAAGTTGAGCAACATATCGGCTCCAATTTGGTGCGTACTATTGCTATGGGATCAACTGACGGCCTAAAGCGCGGCGATGTGGTAATCGACGTTGGTGCTCCGATTAGCGTGCCGGTGGGCGAGAATACCTTGGGGCGTATTTTTAATGTCTTAGGCGAAACGGTTGATGGCGGCGATGAGATTAAGACTGATAAAAAATATCCGATTCATCGTCCCGCCCCTAGTTTTACCGAACAATCTATTAAAACCGAAATTCTCGAGACTGGTATTAAGGTTATCGACTTAATTTGCCCAATCGTTAAAGGTGGCAAGGTGGGCATGTTCGGTGGTGCTGGCGTCGGCAAGACGGTAGTTATTCAAGAGCTGATTCATAATATTGCTTCTGAGCATGGTGGCTATTCAGTATTTGCTGGTGTGGGCGAAAGAACTCGTGAAGGTAACGACTTATACCATGAATTTAAAGATAGCGGCGTGTTAGATAAGGTATCGATGGTTTTTGGACAAATGAATGAACCGCCGGGAGCTAGAGCTCGCGTCGCTTTATCTGGTCTAGCTATTGCCGAATATTTTCGTGATGAGAAAAATCAAGACGTTCTATTCTTCGTAGATAATATCTTCCGCTTTACTCAGGCTGGCTCTGAGGTTTCGGCTCTTTTAGGTCGAATGCCTAGTGCTGTCGGTTATCAGCCAACTTTAGCCAGTGAAATGGGCGAACTGCAAGAAAGAATCACTTCTACTAGAAATGGTTCCATTACTTCTATTCAGGCGGTCTATGTGCCGGCTGATGACTTAACTGATCCAGCTCCAGCCACTACTTTTGCTCACTTAGATTCTACCGTAGTGCTATCTCGTTCTCTGTCTGAATTGGGTATTTATCCGGCCGTTGATCCACTTGATTCTTCTTCGACTATACTTGATCCGAAGGTGGTGGGAGCTGAGCATTATGATGTGGCTCGCCGAGTACAGAAAGTATTACAGCGCTACAAAGACCTTCAGGATATTATCGCTATTTTAGGTATGGAAGAATTATCTTCTGAGGATAAAATAACGGTTTCTAGGGCGCGAAAAATTCAACGTTTCTTATCTCAGCCTTTTTTTGTGGCCGAAACTTTCACCGGTCGTCCGGGAAAGTATGTGAAGTTGTCCGACACCATTAAAGGTTTTAAGGAAATTCTAGATGGTTTGCATGATGACAAGAATGAAGGTGATTTCTATATGCGTGGTAGTATCGATGAGGTGGGCCAAGAATAATTATCGTTAAATTATGTCTACTGACAAAAAAACAATTAGGTTTGAAATCGTTACTCCCGAAAGAGTGGTTTTGAAGGAAGAAGTTCTGCAAGCTTCGGTTCCTACTCAAAGCGGTGAGATTACTATTTTGCCAGATCACATACCCTTGGTCTCCATTTTGAGACCAGGAGTGATTGAGTTAAAGAGAGAGAATGGTGATCAAGAGGTGATGTCTGTGTCCGGTGGCTTTGTGGAGGTTTTAAAAAATAAAGTAGTTATTTTAGCTGATACAGCCGAGATTGCGGTGGAGCTGGATGAGGCTCGAATTGAGGAAGCTAGGGCTAAGGCCGAGGAGATGAAGAAATGGAAGGATATCGACGCTGTTCAATTCGCTGAGATTAATGCTTTAATCGAGAAACAGTTAGCTCGCTCCAAGGCGGTTAAACGCTGGCGGAATATCAAGAGCTTAAAATAATTTAATAGTTCTTTATGTCTAATAATAAATTCGAAATGATGAAAGAAACGTCGATTAATGTTTTAGAGAAAATGCGTCAAGGAATGACTTTTCAGGAAATCATGGGGCAGGTGCCGGAGGTTGCTTTCGAGCATCGTCCTGGCTGTCTCTGTTGTTCTGATGGTCGTTTTGCCCCGGCTGATGCGAAGCTGGAGAAAGAGGGGATGGCCGGACAGGGGATATTGTTGTTGTTTGATAAGTCAGGGTTGGACAATTTTATTAACCAGCTTAAAGACAACCCTCATCGTCCAAATTCCATCGCTAGCCATGAGGCTTGCGGGGCGGCTGGTTTAGCCTTTAAGGAATTGCAGAATTTGATTTCTCAAGGCCAGACCGAAAAGGTAAATGAGATCTTCGATTTTCTGGGGATTGATTCTTTGCCGCAGACTTCTGATGAATTAGGAATCATCTATACTCGCCGTCTAGCCGAATTGGTTGGCTCTGAGTATGGCCATCTCGAATTATCGAAGGAAAAATCAGGGCACAATGAGTCCGGAATTATCGTCACCAATATTGATTTTGACGAAAGCTACATCAAGGTGGGTGACCAACAGTTTTTTAATTCCGCCTCTGCCAAACTGGGCTTAAGCGCTGATTACCTTTTGACCGAATTGACTAAGTTGACCGAAATCGCTTTTGGTCATCATGGTCGCATGGGGCATCATCCTGAAGAGGATTTTCACCTTTTGTTGGTGTCCGATTTTGCTAATCTGGAAAAATTAGACAAAGCTGCCAAGAAAGTAGCAGCTAATCCGATTTTTTCCGGTCGAGTTAAGGTTAATACCTTCGTTCGGGTTTAAAGACCCTTCGTTCTTTGTTTATTGATCAGACCTGTTCCTAGGGGAGCAGGTTTTTGATTTTTAGCCAAAATCAGCCAAATATACTTGTTATTTCTTTAATGATTTTAGGGTAGCTTTGGTCCGGTTGTCGGAGGCGGATAATGGATTGGCAAAATTAACGTTTTTAGCTGTTTTTAGTTTGCGCTTTTTTCCTGTTTGTAGTAAAATAAAGGTATATTGATTTTAAAATTGAGCCGGTATATGGCAGAAGCAACTGACAATTATTTGGCAGAGCAAGAGGCGGCTCAAAGAATGGAGGCCGAGAGAAATCAAGCTCGGCTGCTGGCCCAGCAACAGGCTGAGGCCGCTGCTTTGGCTGACCAACGAAGAGCTGCTTTGCAAAAACAAAAAGGAGGAGCCGGGAGTGCCAAAAAGGCCTTGGCTCAAGCGTTTACCTTGCTTTTACAACTAGCCTTAAGAGCAGAAAATACCATTTTATTTGCCTTAGGAGTGGCCTATATTAATCTTCATCTCCTGATGGGTAAGTTTATGCCCGAGATTTTTGTGCCTTTAGGCAAGGAGTCTAGCATGAAGAAGGGTAAGGGGATGAGTGGCGGCGGCGGAAATCAGGCCATGCAGAAGATGCAGGAAAAAATTGCGGCCGTGAAAGATAATGCTGTTCATTGGGCTGAGACCGGATGCTGTTGTTTTATATTGATTATTATTTTATTGATTACTTCTTTGGTTGTAGCTGTTTTTGATCCCTCAACTAATGGTATATTTGGAATTTTTGAGGATCTATTTTAAACATTAATCCACCCCAATCCCATGTTCAGGTGGTTGTCCAAAAAAGAAATAGTTTCCATCCTATCGATATTTTTATTGATTGGAATTTTTTTCGTAGTTAAGCCGGCCGAAGCGGGAGCGATTGGCAATGCCGTAGCTAAGGTTATCGGCTGGATTGTTTATGCCTTAGTTTATGTTATTGGTCTTTTGTTAATGTTGGTAATGTGGGTTTTGATTAAAGTTGCTCAGTTTAACGATTTCATTAATGCCGAGCCGGTGGTGATGGGCTGGGGAATCGTGCGCGATCTCTGCAACATGTTCTTTATTTTAATATTGTTAATTATCGCTTTTGCTACTATTTTGCAGATAGAGCAGTACAGTTTCAAAAAAATGTTACCCAAGTTGATTATCATGGCCGTTTTAATCAACTTTTCCAAAACCATCTGCGGTATCATCATTGATTTTGCTCAAGTTATCATGTTGACTTTTGTCAACGGCTTTAAAGATATTGGCGCCGGTAACCTGACCAATATGTTGGGGATTGATAAATTAATGAGTCTTTCCCCTGGTCCAACTGATTCTGGTGGCGATGTATCATTGTGGTCGGTCGTCGGTTCTTATATGTTGGCCCTGTTGTATGCCACTATTTCTTTAATTGTAGTTATTATCATGTTGTCAGTATTAGTCATGAGGATGATAATGATGTGGGTTTATATTGTTTTATCGCCTTTGGCCTATTTGTTGGCCGCTGTTCCTGGAGGGCAGAAATATTCCGGACAATGGTGGGACGAATTTTCTAAAAACGTTATCATTGGGCCGGTTTTAGCTTTCTTTATCTGGCTGTCTTTCGCTTCTTTGGGCGGAGTAGAGGAACCTTCGGTAGTGGCCAACATCAAAAGTATCAATGAAAGTCAACAAAGCGGCGCTGAGGGGCAGTTGTCCACCACTACCGGCCCAGCTGCTGGTATCACCCAAGCCGGATCACCTGATCACATGATTAAGTTCATCATCTCCATCGCCATGCTTTTGGGCGGTTTAATGATTTCTCAACAAATTGGTGGCCAAGCCGGGGCTATTGCTGGTAAAGGCATGCAAAAAATGCAGAAAATGGGTGCTAGCGCAGCCAAAAGCCTAGGCACTGGCTTGAAGCGAGCGACTGGAGTAGAAAGAGTTCAAATGGCGTACAAGTCTTATAAGGACATGAAGAGCTCTGAGAGAACGCAGAGAGCTCGTGAGGATGCAATGAGAGCTAACGAGGCAATCGGAAAAGCCAAGAAGACTGTGGCTAAGCCTTTTAATTATTTAGAAGATAGGGTTTCCACTAGGATAGCTAGTTTGCGAGGTGGGAAAAAATTGAAGGCGGCTGAAGAGGAGATGAGTAATATAAAACAGACCAGGGATGACGAGATCAAGAAAAATGATAATGAGGTTAAATTGAAACAAGATGCAATTAAAAATATTGACGAAGGTAAATTTACTCCGGAGATGGCCGAAGCTGAATTACGGGATCTTCAAGAAAGGGAGGCCCAAGGACAGATTTTGACTAATGCTGAGACTGCAAGAATGGCAACCCTAGAAACTGCTATCAGCAACCCCGAAGGTGCGATTGCTCAAGATGTTGCTGATGATTATATAGCTTCGGGTCAAGCCCCCGCTCTTCGTGATCAAATTTTGGCCGAGATTAACGATTTGAAAGGAAAGAAGGCTGAGATTGAAATTGAGGCTAAAGTAAACATTGATGCCAAGCAAGAAGAAATTGATAAACTTGTTAAAAAACAAGATAAGGTTAAAAAGTGGGTTAGTCGTGGCATGGCTGCTTCTTTGGGAGTGGCTGGCGCTGGTCTAGCCTTAACTGGAATTGGTACTCCAGCAGCTTTTGGCATGGTAACCGCTTCAGCTGGAGCTGTAACTGGTTTAATTGCTAAGAAAAATTTAAAGAATGCTGGTCGCGATAATCTCCGTCGAGCCGCTAACTATAACTCACAGAAAATTGACACCAAAAAGACCGAGCTCAAGAATGCCAATAAGGAAAAATTATTAGAGACTATAAATAATTCAAGTGATCACCACGAAAGAGCGGCGGCCACCATGATTGCTATGGAGCGCGGTAATGTATTTGCTGATTCATCCGAGGCTGGTCGTCATCGAGATGATTTAGCTCATAAATTCAGAAAAGATGATCGTGTTCAGACTATGTTGGATAATTCGGCTGCTAAGTATTATCCTGAACATTCCAGGCCGATGGTTGACCTTAAGTCTGATAATCCGATTAAGGTCGATGATGCCTCTAAGGAAATTTCTTCCAACCTAAACCATGGTTTGACTAAGATATCTGATTTGAGCTCCGAAGCTATCAATGAAATTATCGAGGAAATAGTCGCCACCATGAAGGACAAGACCTTTCAAACCCAGTTTGATAGTGCCTCTGATGAGAATAAGAGTGCTGTTAAGAGCGCTTTAAACCGTGAGATATTTTCTGCTGGCAAACGTTTTGAGGCCGCTACTGATCCGGGTGAAAAAACCGAACATTCTGAGCATCTTTATAAAGCTCGAAAGAAGTTGGCTTATGCTGACAGTTATAATATTGACTCCTTCGGACCTAGCTCAGATTTAACCAAAGATAGTCATAAAGTTAGCAAGGAACATAAGGTTAAGTATATGGCCGAGATTAAGGCCGATGAGCTTAATAAGGCCCTAGTTAATCCTGCTAATAATGCTAGTTTGTTTAAAGAAATTGCTAACAGAATTCAGCAAGAAACCACTCTTAATAATGCCTCCACCGACGATGAAGTTGCCGAAGAGTTGCATAAATTTTTCAAGAGCGCCGGTCTTAAGTCCGGTTCATCTGGGTCTAAGGCTATCATTAAACTAGTTAGAAAGAATGTTCCGACGATAAATACACCATAATATGAACAATGATCAGGTTATAAATTTTTTGAAAAAATTAGACACCCTTCCCGAGGAGGCCCAGCTTTATTTTAATTCTGAGCTTATGGGCCAGTGTTTTGCTGGGTTAAAAGAGAAATATAAAATTAAAGATGACTCACTTTATGATGTTTTCTATGATGTCGTTTTAGCTGATTTCGATTTTAGTATTTTGGATAAAACATTGGCCTCTAAAGAACTAGTACTTGATGTTTTGGGTCAACTATTTTTTCCGGTTGCAGCTTTTATTGATAAGGATGTAAAAACGGAGATCGAAAATCGCGGTGGAAAGATTAGCGACTATCAAAAAATTATTCAATCTTTTCAGGGGTTAATTGATGATGAGAATTTTTCTACTATCGAAGAATTGGCAGATTTACAAGAATCAACTTTTGACCCAGCCAAAGAAGAAAATGCCGCTCTAAATATATTGTCTGATCAGTTAAGGGATGTATTGTCTGAGACCAATCAAGAGATTTTAGCGGATCTCAACGGGGCAATTGTCTACCTCTTGATTAACAAACCGGATTTTGGAGCTAAAGCGAATAAGACACTCCTGGCTAGCCAAGAGATAATAACCGAGAAGGGGATAGTGGTAGATGGTAAGCTTCAGCCCGGCACAGTAGAGCGCTGGTTAAAGGATTTTATTTCCGAAAATGGCAGTGAGATGTTTAATGTGGTAGTTTTGTCCAAATATTTAGCCACTGCTAATAATGCCAAAAATTTAGGAGAGAATGATCGTCGCTTAGTTCGTCGTTTGTTAAAACTTTATCGTAATTTAATGTTCTATCCTGATAGTATGGCTGGGTTAAAGATTGAAGAATGGGAGATTATCCCTATGGAGAAAGAGGCTAAAGAGGTTCCTTTGCGAGCCAAGGTGGCCGCGGCAACGCCAACACCGGCCAAACCAAAAGCAGTAATAATTGAAAAGAAAGAAGTGGCTCCAGCGGCCCCAGTTAAACCCGCCGATGATTTAGAAAAAATGTTATCCAATTACCCAGCTGGCAGCTTAGAGCGTCGAGCCTTAGAACAAGAGATTAAAAAAAGACAAACCAAAATTTAATTTATGTTTGATTATTTGGAAAAATTTAATCAGTTGCCCAAAAGCTTAAAGGACAAAGTGTCAAATCCGTCGGTTTTAGCGGCGGTTGATGTCTTAGATCAGAAATATCATGTCGAGCTAGCGCCTTTCATTATGAAATTGATGATTAAGGCTGTCTCGGCTAGCGACCTTTCTCTGCGCCTGGCTGAAGAATTTACCCTAGAAAATTCAATTGCTGAAGCTCTGTCTCAGGAACTAAAAGAAAAAGTTTTAGTCGGGGTGGCTGATTATTTAGGTCTAAGCATTGCCGCTGATCCGTATTCGCAGAAGATAGCGGGAGCGGTTAATCAGATCATCGCCCAGGTGTCCGATTTTCCTAATGCTGACAAGCTAGCTGATTCTATTAAAATGTATTTACGCGGTGTCCGCAACATGGTTGATACCAAGGAGGCTTTAGCTAAAAATTTTAGCTTATCTTTTGAGCAGATTGAGAAGTTGATTGGCTTAATGGACGTCGCTAAAAAGAATCTAGTTGAACCCTTGCCGCCGAAACCAGCCGGAGTCTTAGATCGCCTCGGAGCCCTGGAAAAGAAAATCGAAGCCCCTTATGATCTATTAAAAGTTTTAGATACCAAATACGAATTAAAGGGTGGTCTAGATTTGAGCCATGAATTGCCAGCCGCCCCCAAACCGCAGGAACAGGCTAAGAGCTTAGGAATTCCGCCTAAGGTTGGTGGTACCGTTTCTATCATCCACGAGGTTTCTAAATTTGACCACGAAGATCATCCGACTCCTCCGGTAGTAGAGCCGATTAAACCTAAAGTTGAGGCACCTCCCGTAGTTACTCCTCCAGTAGTTTCAGCTCCGAAGCCAATGCCGCCTAAGCCGCCATTGGTTAAGCCCGTACTTCCTAGCCGCCCGGCAGTTAGAGATATCAAGCCGATGAAGGTGATGAACCCCATTGACGAGATTCGCTTTTTGGATGTCACTAATTTTCGTCGTTTGGGCAATACTCCCCTAGAGATGGCCGCTAAGATTAAGGCTAGGATCGATTTGCTGTCCAAAGAAGATTATCAAAAAGGACTGGCCGCTATGCGCTCGTTTAGAGAGAGTCCCTTGGGCCGCCTATATCTGGCTATATTAAACTATAGTTTTTCCCAGGGGATAGATCTTAATCAGGCCGTAAACTTGTTTAAGGATGAAGATCCTAACTCCCTGACTTTTGGCGAGGTGGAGGCCATCATGGAATTGAATAAGAGTATAAACTAGAAATTATGCAGCAATTTACTGTACCGCAATTTATCGATGTGGAAAGCAAGATTATTGGCCCCATTACTACGAGGCAATTTTTAATTTTTTTAGCAGCTGCCATTTTGGGCTTTATTTTTTATAAAGTTTTCGATTTCGCTTTATTCTTAGTTTCGACTATCATTGTTGTCTTGATTGCTGGTGTTTTTGCCTTTCTAAGGATTAATGGCCGACCATTCCATTTTTTTGTGTTGAATCTAATCCAGACTTTCCGTAAGCCGGGACTAAGAGTCTGGAATCACCGTCAAAGCACCTTTGAGGAAAAGGAAGCTAAGGAACCTAAATTTGCCGATGCTGTAGTCAACAAGGAGTTAAACGAGAAGCAATTGCAGGAATTGAGTTTGATTGTCGATACTAAAGGTAAGTATAAAGGTGAGAAGGAGAGCGAAGATAATTCATAATTACTATGCCAGAGAAAAGCCAATTAGCTAAAACTGCTCCCAGCGTTTCCACTCAGCAATATTTAGACATCGCTGAGGTTAAGGATAATACCGTCATTATGCGTGATGGCACTTTGCGGGCGGTTTTATCCATTTCCAGTATTAACTTCGCACTCAAAAGCGAGGATGAGCAAAATGCGGTTATCTCCGCTTATGTCAGTTTTCTAAACAATATTAACTTCATGATTCAAATAGTTATTCAGTCCCGCGAATTGAATATTACTAACTATTTGGACTTTTTATCACAGAAAGAAAAGGAACAAACTAACAAATTACTCAAGATTCAAACCGGTGATTATATCGAATATATTAAAGAGCTAATCTCCATCGGCAAGATCATGAATAAGAAGTTTTATGTTATTGTTCCTTACAGCCCCACCACTGACCAGCGAAAAGGATTTTTCAGTTCGCTAACCGAAGCTTTCCGGCCGGCATCGTCTTTAAAATTAAAGGAGAGTCGATTTCTGAAGCTTAAAGAATCGCTAGATCGTCGTATTGATAGCGTTACTTCTTCTTTGTCCTCGTTGGGAGTAGATATTAAACAGCTAAATACTCAAGAATTGATCGAGCTATATTACCAAACCTATAATCCGGAAACCTCGAAGAATCAGCCCTTGGTTAACGTAGAAAAATTGCGAGTTGAGATGTAATTTCCTATATATGATTGATTTTAAGAAAATTCAACAAGAAGAGTCTCAGGCCAATAGTCGCCAAAGTGCTTTAGGGGCTTTAATATCCGCCTCTACTAAGCCAGAGGGGATCGATGAAAACATTGATGCTACTAGGGAAATGGTGGCAGAGGAAATAGCCTATCGCCGCGGTGTTTTGTCGGTTCGAGATTTGATTTCTCCGGCTAGCCTAAAGGTTAATCCTACCTTTCTAAATTTGGGCAAGAAATTTGTCCGCACTATTTTTGTCATCAATTATCCGCGCTACATCAGTGTCGGCTGGTTTGCTCCGATTATTAATTTGAACTATACCTTTGATGTTTCCATGTTCTTTTATCCGGTGAAGTCTTCTATTATTCTTAAGCAACTAAAGAATCGAGTTGGTAATTTAGAAGCCCAGATCATGGCTGATACTGACAAGGGCGCTCCCCGGGATCCATTGCGCGAGACTGCTTTGCGAGATATTGAGTATTTGCGAGATGCCTTGACCCAGGGGACTGAGAAATTTTTCCAATTTGCCTTGTACGTCACTATTTACTCTGAATCAATGGAGGAATTGGATAGGTTATCGGATCAGGTTGAGGATATATTTGGCTCCCGCTTGGTGTATTCCAAGAGGGCTTATTACCAATCCGAACAAGGGTTTAATTCTACTCTACCTTTGTGTAACGATGAGCTCTATATTACTTTTAACATGAATTCGTCACCAGTCGCCTCTTCTTTTCCTTTCATTTCTTCGGAACTAACTAGTGATAAAGGTATATTGTATGGTATCAATCGTCATAATAACAGCTTGATACTATTTGATCGTTTTTCTTTGCCGAACGCAAACTCAGTAGTGTTCGCTACTTCTGGAGCTGGTAAATCATATGCCATCAAGTTAGAGGTTTTGCGTTCTTTGATGATGGGGACTGATGTAATTATCATCGACCCGGAATATGAATATAAGCATCTCTCTGAAGCGGCCGGCGGCACCTATATTAATATTTCTCTATCCAGCGAAAGTAAGATCAATCCTTTTGATTTGCCGCGGGCCATTGGCGGCGAGGCCAAACCTAAAGATATCATTCGTAGCGCGGTTATCACCTTGAAAGGTTTGGTGCGGTTGATGATTGGTAGTTTGAATAATGAGGAGGATTCTCTGGTAGATAGAGCTTTACTAGAAACTTATGCCAAAAAAGATATTACTCCGGACTCTGATTTAAGCCAGATTGAGCCGCCGATTATGAGCGATTTTGCTCAAGTGTTGGACGGTATGGAAGGCGGTATTTCTTTGGCTGAAAGACTAAAGAAATATACCGAAGGTACCTTTTCCGGTTTGTTAAACAACCCGACTAACGTGGAAATGGATAATCAATTGATTTGTTTTTCGGTTCGTGACTTAGAAGATGAGCTTCGGCCAATCGCCATCTATACCATTGTTAACTATATTTGGAACGTGGTTCGTAGCCAGATGAAAAAAAGAATTTTAGTTATCGACGAAGCTTGGTGGATGATGCAAAACGAGGATAGCGCCAAATTTATCTTCGCTCTCGTCAAGCGTTGCCGCAAATATTATTTGGGCGTAACTACTATTACTCAGGACGTTAATGACTTTTTAACTTCTCCCTACGGCCAAGCGATCGTTAATAACTCTTCCTTGCAGATTCTGTTAAAGCAAGCTCCGGCGGCTATTGATTTGATTCAAAAGACTTTTATGCTTACTGAAGGCGAGAAATACTTGTTATTGGAATGCGGGCAGGGAGAGGGTATATTCTTTGCTGGCAATAAGCATGTGGCTATTAAGGTGGTCGCTTCTTATACCGAGGACCAGCTAATTACCTCTGACCCGCGACAGCTTTTAGAGATCGAGGAGGCTAAGAAGCAATTTTCCCAGAATACTGAAGCGGTGGCCACCGAAAAACCTAATCCGCCAGGGGTGGAAGAGGTGGAAATTGGCTAAGTCGTTTTTTTAGTGTATAATAGAGATAAATAAACATATATGATGGACAATAAAAAAAGATGGGGAATATTCATTATCGGTACCGCTTTTATCATTTTAGTGGCCATGGCTTTGTTCGTTTATTTCCTGAATCGGAAGTCTACGGAAGAGCCTAGTTCCAATGTCGATGTTTCCAATGTCGAGGACGCTGACAAGCTGATGCTGGAAGCTCAGAAGAATAAAAATTTTAACTATACCTTTGATCCTCAAGTGGAAAAGCAGAGACCCTTGGATGCTGACGATATCAAGCAGATGGCCCTAGCTTTTGTCGAGCGTTTTGGTTCTTATTCCAATCAGTCGAACTACGATAATATCCGTGATTTAGAAATATTTATGACTGCTGAGATGCGTCGCTGGAGCGTCGGTTATATTGCTGAACTGGAAAGACGAAATACCGATTATACTAATTATTACGGCATTACCACTGTGGCAATTGCCGGTGAAGTCAAGAGTTTTGATGACCAGTCCGGCACGGCTGAAGTGATTGTCAGTACTCAGAGACGAGAAGTTAAGGGTAGCGAGAATACTCCGCAGATTTATGATCAAAATATCCGTTTGCTTTTTGTTAAAGAGGATAAAAGCTGGAAAGTCGACGGCGCCTTTTGGGTAAAATAATAATATGCCGACTCCTAAAAAAACAACTCGTCCTCGAGTCAAAAAAAGTCCAATTGTTTTAGCTGTTAAACCGCGACAAGCCAAGACTGTTGTCAAAATCAAAGAAAAGAGCTATAAGCATTATGACCGTTTATTTTTAGCTCTAGCCCTTTTTGCTTTTATTGCTGTCGGATTGACCATCACCGCTATGCGCTCCGCTAGATTATACCAAGCCAAAGAAGAGGCTAAATCGCTAGATGCCACCCCTTTGATATTTGAAAGACACGCTGACTTAAGTCCTAATTGCGGCAGTGACCCCTTGGTCACTGTGCCCGATTGTAGTAGTGAATAATTATGGCCGAAAAAATTATCTATACTTGCAGCAAATGCGACGCCCAATTCTCTAAATGGAGTGGGCGTTGTTTAGAGTGTGGTGCCTGGGGTAGCTTAGACCAAGGAATTAAGGATCAAGGCGATAGTCGGCACATATTGGATCAGCGCGAGGTCTTAAGCAAGAGCGCCGCTAAAATTATTGATTTAAATCAAATTAAAGCCAGCAATAAACGGCGTTTAGATACTGGTTTTTTGGAGGTAGATAGAGTGCTTGGCGGCGGAATTGTCCCTGGGTCATTGTTACTTTTAGGCGGCGAGCCGGGAATCGGCAAGAGCACTATTGTAGCTCAGCTGGCCGATGCTTTGGCCAAGAAGCATAAATTAGATATCCTTTATATCTCCGGCGAAGAATCAGCGGCCCAGGTTAAATATCGCTTAGAGCGCTTGGGTTGTGACTTGGATCGAATCAAGTTTATTGGCGAAACAGGGGTAGAGAAGATTGTCGGTAGCGCTTTGAATATCAAACCGGCCTTGGTGATTGTCGATTCCATTCAGACCGTCTATTCCACTGCTTTGCCCTCTGAGGCTGGTAGCTTGAATCAAATCAGGGCCAGTGCGGTTAAATTTTTAGAATTAGCCAAGAGCGAACAGGGGCCAGCCGTGTTTTTGGTCGGTCATATTACTAAAGATGGTCAAATTGCCGGTCCTAAATCCTTAGAACATATCGTTGATACAGTTATCTATTTAGAGAATGAATCAATTCATAATTATTCGTTGTTGCGGGTGGTTAAAAATCGCTTCGGCAGTGTCAATGAATTAGGGGTTCTAGAAATGACTGGCAGCGGTTTCCGCGAGGTATCAAATCCGACCGCTATTTTTTTGGAGAGCAATAATCGGTCAATCAGCGGTACGGTAGTGGGGGCGATGATCGAGGGGAGCCGACCATTTTTAGTTGATATTCAAGCCTTGGTTACTAAAACCATCTTTGGCTATCCTCAGCGCAAAGCTTCTGGATTTGATTTGAATCGTCTGCAAGTTTTGACCGCCGTTTTATCTAAAAAGCAAAAATTGAATTTGGCCAGTTCGGATGTGATAGTTAACGTTGCCGGTGGGCTAAGAATTAGCGACCCAGCTTTGGATTTATCGGTTTGTTTAGCGATTGTGTCTTCTTGGCTTAATACCCCGATTGATCAACACCTTTTAGTTCTAGGTGAGGTCGGTTTAGGTGGGGAAGTCAGAGGGGTGGCTAAGATTGATTTGCGCCTCAAGGAAGCGGCTAAGCTGGGGTTTACTCGGGCCATTATTCCGGATATGAAAGTAGAGACCAAGGGACTGGAGTTGATTAAGGTCAAGACTTTAAGCCAAGCAATTGACCTAATTAGCGATTTGAAATAGTTAGATAAAATGAAAAACACCTCTATGGTTAAGCGGTGTTTTTTTAGTTCTGAAACGGCGTACCGATCATTTCATGGATCAGCGGATGAATGAATTCATCGCTTTTCTCAAGATAGACGCATGTGACCGATACGAAGTATTCGGTAATTTTCCTCAGATTCTGGTCGATTATTTTGATCCAGACCAGATTTTTAAGCGTTCTGGACCAGTCGATGACGCAGTCCTGTCCTCGGAATTTACCGGTTTGATATTTGGCGGAGAAGAGAATTATCTCTCCGGTTGTGTCGGTGGCGATTCTCCCCCCCAAATCGATTTCAAAGAGCCTCCTGTCGGGAGGCACGTTCCCTGCTTTTTCCATGTTGCGTTGCCTCCTGTTTGTTTCTTGTTTATTTTTCGGATTTATTATCTTACTACATTATATAATATTTGTCAATATTGACCTGTGGAAAAAATAATGCTATATATTTAGTAGCCAATATTGGCCGTTTTTTATGCAAAAAATAGTTCATTAAATAAATCGCGATGGAAAATAAATACCCAGAAGAGGTCACCCTGTGGTGGACCCTTAAAGGCATATTCACCAAATGGTGGGTGTGTAAAGAGTTTTTGAAATTACTTTTGATCGTGGCCTGTTTGTTCGGCATGTACTATGCGCTGCGTTTTGTGGCGATAAATGCCGAGGATATTTGGGTCGGGATCAAGGAGTTGTGGCCGTTACGAGAGTGACGGTCTTTTTATTTACTCTAAGTGGATTTCTTTTTCAAATTCCGTTAATTTGTTCGCTAGTTGTGGGTGTTTTTCTAGGTTTGGGTCAGAGCTAATTATCTTTTCAGCAGCGAGTTTCGCTCGGTTTATCAGGTCATAATCATAGAGAGAGGCGATGCGAAGTTCGGGAAAGCCGCTTTGAATAGTGCCATATATTTCTCCAGAGCCTCGGAGCTTTAAGTCTTCTTGAGCCAAGGCAAAACCATCATTAAATTTGGTCATGGCTTCTAATCTATCCAAGGTTTGCTCACTAGCTCCATCTTCAGGAAAGAGCAGGCAGTATGATTGGTATTTATCCCGTCCGACCCGGCCGCGGAATTGATGGAGTTGTGACAGTCCGAAACGGCTAGCTCCTTCGATTAACATCAAAGTGGCATTAGGGACATCGACCCCGACTTCTATGACTGAAGTTGAGACTAATATTTTGATTTTATTCTCTTGAAATTCGCGCATTATTTTTTCTTTTTCAGCCGCTTTTAGTTTTCCATGCAATAGCCCCACTGACAAATCAGGGAATATTTCTTGGTCCAACTTTTTGTGCTCCAAGGTGACAGCCTTGACCCCTAATTTGTCGCTGGGATCTATTAGTGGGCAGATAACAAAAGCCTGGCGACCGCTGGCTATTTCCTTGGCCGCAAATTGATAGGCGGCTTGACGTTTATCTTCAAGCACTATTTTGGTAATTATTTCTTGACGATTTTTAGGTTTGTTTCTGATAATTGATACGTCTAAATCGCCGTAGATAGCTAGAGCTAGAGAGCGAGGTATAGGGGTGGCGGTCATAGATAGGAAATGCGGAGGAGTTTTGGTTTGTTTTTTGGTGATTAGCTGTCTTTGTCTGACCCCAAAACGATGTTGTTCATCAACGATAGTTAAGTTGAGATTTCGAAAGTTTAGTTTTTCTTGAATTAAAGCTTGGGTGCCGATAATAATGTCGGCTTCTAGAGCAATATCAGCCGCCTTGGCCTTGTCTCTGTCATTTAACTCTTTAAAGCTATTAGTGAGCAGGCCGATTTTTATTCCCCAGTCGGATAGTATTTTTTGAAAGTTTTGATAGTGTTGCTTTGCCAGTATTTCAGTGGGAACCATCAGGGCCGCCTGCTGTCCTTGGTTTTTCTGATATACGGAATTGACCATCGCCAACAAGGCGACGATAGTTTTGCCGCTACCGACGTCACCGATTAGTAATCGGGACATTGGGTGTTCTTTTTCTAGGTCCTGGATAATTTCCCAGGCTGCTTGTTTCTGATCCGGAGTTAACTCAAAAGGCAGGGAGGTAATGAGTTTCTGAGCTACATCTTTCTGGAAGACTAATTGTACCGCCTGACTGGAGATTCTAGAATTTTTGGCTATTTGAGCTTTGATTTGTCGCAGGAATAATTCTCCAAAACCCAGGCGCTGCTTAGCTTGGCGTAGTTGGTTTTCATCTTTGGGGAAGTGAATATAGGTTAAGGCCGAATGTAGATCCAGAAGGCTTAATTCGGTCTTTATTCCAGTCGGCAACCAATCAGTTATTTCTTTGGCCAGAGGCAATGATTGGGTTAGAAAATAGCGCCATTGTTTTTGGGTTAGACCCTTAGTGGTGGCATAGATTGGAGTTAGTCCTTGGGTATGACGGGGAAATTTTTCATAATCTATTTTTTCATATATCGGCGAGCTCATGATCATCTGGTCGTGGTAGTCGGTGATTTTTCCGCCTAGAGATAAGTAATCACCAGCTTTAATATTTTTGGTGATAAAGGGTTGGTTGAACCAAATGGCTTTAATCGAGCCAGTTTCGTCACTGATTAAGGCCTCTACCACGCTTAGCCGTCGTTTAAAACTGCGGCGACTTTGAATCAGCTCTACCGTGCCACTGATACTAGCCATTGTTCCAATTTTTAGGTCATTAATTGTCTGCCTGTCGCCAAAGTTGTCATAGCGCCAAGGGAAATAAAAAATCAGGTCTTGGAGGGTATCCAGACCTAATTTTTTCAGACGAGAAACTATAGTGGGTCCAGCGCCATGCAAAGCGCTAGTCTTGGTTTGCAGAGTGAATTTCATGTGCTCTCGTGAGGAGTCGAACCTCAATTGCAAGATCCGCAATCTTGCGTCCTATCCATTGAACGACGAGAGCTAAAATAACTCGCTAGAATTATAGCCGAATCATCTGGGGTTGTAAAGCGGCTATAATTTAAGCATTTTAGCGATGCCTTCGGAAAAGGGCGCATCGGTTCGATCTAAATCTTCGTTTAGGTATTTTAACAGAAAACGCCGGAGAATTAAGGGGTCAGTTCCGTTTAGGGGGATAGATAGGCGGTGGCGAGCAGAATTTTTGTAGCTGAAATAAAGGCCTCGAATATCGTCTTTAGGGCGGAAGACCACGGCAAAATCTTTGAGTTTTTCGTAGGGAATTAAGCGTTGGCCAAAATGAATACCAGATCCAGAGACGCTGAAATCAATAGTCATCGGCTCTTGCTTGTCCAAAAAATATATCAGAATTGCTGTCATGACGATAATCATGGCGAAGAGATAGTTGTAGGTGAAAAGGGAGTAGACTATTAAGGCTAGAGCAATAATGCCAGCAATGATATACCACTTTTTGTCGTGTCCTCGATGCTCATAATCTTGGATTTGCCAAGCTATGGTTTCTGGGTTTAAAGCTGATTCTTTAGCGACTGTCTTTTTATTTTTTTTAGACATATTAAAAGATTATTGTCGTTTGACAATGATAATTATATTTTATATGATAATTATACCATATTTTCGGATAATTGGAAATATTTAAGGAGAGGTGGCTGAGTGGTCGAAAGCGGCAGGTTGCTAACCTGTTATAGGGGTCTAACCCCTATCAAGGGTTCGAATCCCTTCCTCTCCGCAGATTGTAAATAGCCCTATTTAGGGCTATTTTTGATAGGGAGTTTATCACCTTGGAACGGTATGGTATAATAAGTTCGTGAGATTTTATTTATAATTTGAATTATATGAGTTGTATTTTTTGTCGAATTATTGCTGGCGAAGTTGAGTCGAGCAAGGTTTATGAAGATGACCAAATCTTGGCTTTTTTGGACCTTCACCCCGTTCGTGATGGCCAATTGCTCGTTATTCCTAAAAAACATATTGATCATTTTTCTGATATCCCAGATGAATTAGCCGCAAAGATATTTTTAAAATCACATCAAATTTCTAGAGTTATAAAAGAAAAATTACACCCAGACAGAATGGGCTTAGTGGTCCATGGCTATGGTGTTCCTCATGCTCATATGGTTGTAGTGCCGCAACATCATGAAGATGATATTACTGCTGGTAAAATGGCTAAAATTGAAGATGGAAGGATTATTTTTACTGCAGATAATTTACCCGCTTCTTCTCGCGATAAACTTAATACGATAGCTGGAGTCATAAAGGATGGTTTGTTGGAATAAAATACTTATATTATCATTCCAACTACGTCCCACCCTCTCCGCGTCTTAACAAGGTCCATGACCTTGTTTTTGTTAATTGTTGACCAGCATATTAACATAGGCTAACATATAGGTATCGTTATATGATCAAAAAATATATTAAATATTTGAAAGATAACCCCAAGGGCTATTGGTTCAAAAGAAAATTGTATGGCTGGGGCTGGACGCCCGTCACTTGGCAGGGGTGGTTAGCGGTTGTTATTTATATTGCGTTTCTAGTTTCGGCGGCACTGATTTTTGACGATCCATCACTGGGGTCAAGGTCTGTGGTTGTTTTTTGCGCTTTAGTAATTATAGCCACTGCCAGTCTACTTTTCATCGCTTATCGAAAGGGCGAAAAACCTTGTTGGCAGTGGGGAACGAGGAAGTAATTATAAAATTTTAACGTCACTATATGAAGACAGTCGGTATTATTGGTGGATTAGGACCGGAGACAACTTCCGAGTTTTATCTGGACGTTGTTTTCTCTTGTCAGAAAAAAGATAAGACTGCCAGGCCGGCCATTATCATTTCTAGTGTTCCTGTGCCGTATCAGATAGAAGAAGAAGTAATTGCCAACAACATCGGCATTGAGAGGGTTGCTCCTTTCTTAACCAAAGAAGCGCAGCGCCTGGAAAAGGCCGGAGCGGATTTTATAGTCATGCCCTGCAATTCTCTCCATGTTTTTATTGCCGATATCCGCCAATCAGTTTCTGTGCCGGTTCTGAGTATAATTGAGGAGGTGGTAAGATTTGTGAAGCAGAATGATTTTTCCAAAGTAGGTATAGTTTCTACTTCGGCGACGATCAAGAATAAGCTTTATGAAAATGCTTTCCGGCAAGAAAATATCGGTTATGAAACTCCGGATGATTTTCAACAAGCTAAGATGGGTAAGATTATTCATCGTTTGGTTACCGGCCAACAAAATAATCAAGACAGGGAAGAGTTAGTCGCTATTATTGATAGTTTTAAAGACAAAAATATCGATTGTCTAATTTTAGCCTGTACTGATTTGCAACTACTTATTCCGACTCACCCTAGTTTAAAAATATTTGATACGATGAAAATTTTAGCCGACGCTACTGTCGAGAAGATTATCAGTACTGATTAATTTTTTATTTAATTCCTATGACCAAACCCACCAGACTAATTCTCTTTGGCGGAGCGGAAGTGGGTCAAGCCGCAGAAGAGTTGAAAATGATTGGGGAGATAATGAACGGAATAAAACCGCGGCAGGTTTTTCATGTTCCTTTCGCTCGTACTAGCACCTCGGAGCCGGAGTGGTCTGGGGATTGGTTCCACCGAAACATTAAGCTTTCCGAAGGAATTGAATATCTAAACGCCGAGAGACAAAAAGATATGGATTTGGTGCTTGATGATCCGTTAGTTTTCTTAAGTGGCGGTAGCAACAACAAAAATTTACTCGATATGATCTTGCAAGATGATCGGTTGTTGCGAATTATTAGTTCCGCCAGTTTGATTATTGGCGAGTCTGCTGGGGCCAAAGTATTGGGTGAATATTTTCGATTAAAGGGTGCAGATAATGATAGCCCGATGGTTAAGGGTTTAGGGATTATCGCCGATGTGGTGATTGAGCCGCATTATACTGAAAGAAATAGACAAGAATTATTACTCAAAGATATGGCCGAGACCGGCGTCCGTTATGGTTTAGGCATTGATACGGTAACGGCTATTGACTTTATCAACGGTCAGTTTCCGGAGAAGTTTACTAAAATTGGTTCCGGAAAGATAGTGGTTAAAATTAATAATTAATTAAAAATATGAACAACAATTATGTTTGGTATTCGCAATTAGTTAAACCATCTTGGGCGCCACCTAGTTGGCTTTTCGGCCCGGTCTGGACCGTATTATATGCTATTATTGTTTTTACTTTTGGCTCGGTCATTTACAAGGCGATTATCGGTAAATTGCCCTGGTTGGTAGCTCTGCCGTTTATTCTTAATTTAGTTTTTAATTTTGCCTTTACCCCTTTGCAGTTTGGCTTGAGGAGTAATTGGTTGGCGGCGGTAGACATCGTTTTAGTTTTAGGGACTTTGATTTGGGCCTTAGTCGCTATCTGGCCTCATGCTCGTTGGGTTGCTTACGCTAATATTCCTTATTTACTCTGGGTGTCATTTGCTACCGTCTTGCAACTAACTATTACTTATTTAAATCGCTAAATATTAGGGCTAAGTCTATGAAACTGCTTCCTTTTCCGGAAAATATTCAGACCTATGACTATGATTGTGGCGCTAAAGCTTTGCAGTCGGTGTTGATTTATTACGGTCTTGATGTTCGTGAGGATATTATTATTCAGGCCGCCCATACTACTAAGTCAGGAACTAATCCTCAGGCTATAGTGGCAGTCGCTAAGAAGTATAAATTGAAGGCAGTGGCTGGCGAGATGACTATTTCCGAAGTCAAAGAATATATTGACCGGAAGATTCCAGTGATATTAGCTTTGCAGGCCTGGACTCGAAAGGAAAAAGTTGACTGGATAAATGATTGGCAAGATGGACATTATGTGGTAGCTATTGGCTATGATAATGATCGTATTATTTTTGCTGATCCCGCCAGTATTCAGCGTACCTATCTCAGTTATGATGAGTCCAAAAAAAGATGGCACGATATTGATAATCGAGGAAAAAAATATTATCACCTGGGTATAGCTATTTTTGGAAGTAAACCGAAATTTAAAGATGATCAGTTGATCCACATGGTAAGAAGAGATTGATTTACTAATGAAAAAAACTAAAGTGGTTACTATTGCCGGCCGGGAAGTTGAATGTGTCTTGAGGCAGAGTTCTCGATCTCGGCAAATAAAAATCAGCATCTATCAAGATGGTCGCTTGGGATTATCCCGGCCGCGTTTTGTTAGCGAATCGCGGGCGGAAAAATTTCTGTTATCCAAATTAGATTGGATCGCCGAGAAACTAACCCAAGTCCGCAATTTGCCTATTATGCCTCATGATCAGGCATCTTATAAAAAGCATAAAGAAAAAGCTAGGGATTTAATATTACAGAAAATCGGATTATTTAATCGTCAATATAATTTTTCTTATAACCGAATCAGTATTCGTAATCAAAAGACCCGTTGGGGGAGTTGCTCTCGGGCAGGGAACTTGAATTTTAATTACAAAATAGTATTTTTGCCAGAGGAGTTAGTTGATTATATAGTGGTCCATGAGCTTTGTCATCTCCGCGAGCTTAATCATTCGCCCCGCTTCTGGCGTCTAGTGGCGCAGAGCTTGCCCAATTTTCTAGAACTAAGGGAAAAACTTCGAAAAAGAGGATTTACTCTAGTTTGACTTTTGCCTCTACTAATGTTATTTTAAAGCTGTTAGCTAACGTCCTTTGTATTAACTTTTTAAAATTAGATCATGGATCAGAATGAACCGTATTCAGGCGATTATAACGCCACAGTCAAGGAATGCAATCCGGAACTCCTGAAAGGAACAGTTTTCCAGCCCGGCGAGAATGTTTCGTTAATGCTGGAAACCATGAGGTGTGAAGAAGTGAAAGAAGGTGTGCCTTTCTGCATCATTGGTGCCATTTCGCTGGACAGCAACCAGCCGCAAATGGATTGTATTGACACCAGGTTGCTCAAACTCTCTCCAAGAGCTTTGGCCAATCTGATGAAATACAAAAGCCATTACCAGGATTAACACCGGGAAAACCTTGAAAAAGAGGGGTAGCAATACCCCTTTTATTTTTCGCCTATATTAGTATAATACTAATATAGACCTTAGGAGAGGTGCTAGAGTGGTTGAATAGAACAGTCTTGAAAACTGTCGTGCCCGAAAGGGTACCGAGGGTTCGAATCCCTCCCTCTCCGCAAATAGATTTCTGTTAGTTTTAATTTATGGATGATACTTACTCTAAAATATTAGAACTGGCCACTCCTTATTATCAACAAGGACGATCTTATGATTTGGGTCAAATTAATTGGATGGTTGGGCAGGCTGAATTATTAGCGGACAAATTAAATTTGGACAAGGCAATTTTAATGCCGCTTATTATTCTACATGATGTCGGCTATGCTTTTGTAGATGATCGAAATCCAAACATTAAAAGTCAGGAGATTAAGCGCATTCATTTGGTTGAAGGCGTTAAAGTGGCCCGAGAGATTTTAAGTAAGGTTAATTATCCTAAAGATTTATCCGACCAAATTGTTTATTTTGTTTCAGTCCATGACAATTGGGTTTTTGATGATGACGAACCATATAAGAAGTCGAAACTCCTTTCTTTTTTTAATGATTTAGATTTTCTTCATGCTCAATCTAGTTTGGAGCAATTTAAAAATTGCGGTGAATCGATGGGGGTGCCAGTTGAAAAAATGTATGATTTTTGGATGAATGATGAAAAGTTAAAACGTCGACCATTTTGTTGTCCGGAGACTAAAGAGATGTTTGAAAGTCTCATGGCTCAGCGCAAACTAGAAATTGACCAACTGTTAAAATAATTTAAATTTTTAGGGTTAAATCTATGGATAATTTCAATCATCAAGCGCTTAATTTATCAACAGACAAGCTCTTGGTTTATACCGCCACCTCTAAATATTATTTCTATTTCCGGATGTTTATCTCTAAGTTTGTTTTAGAGCAGGGAGCCGTGCCCCTAAATCCTTTTATGGTTTTCGAGTATTTTTTGTTGGACACTATCGATCGGGATGTGGTACGAGAGGCAAACAATAATTTAGTAAAGAGGGCTGACGAGATTTGGGTGTTTGGACCGGTAAGCGACGGCGTTTTAGCAGAAATTAAAATAGCCAAAGCTACTAATAAGAAGTTAAGATATTTTAAAATTATAAAATCACGTGATATTGTAGAGGTTAATCGAGAAGAGGTGGAGCTGGAGGCAGAAGTAGCTAATTATCGCGATCAATTATAGCTTTTTATTTTTATGAACAACCAAATTTTTCAAACTAAAAATTTTATAGTCGAAGCTTTTGACCAGCCTCACATTTCTCGTCTTGATGGTGGTCATATTAAGATATATCCTAAGGTTCCAGTAGTGGATCGTACTGAACTTTCTCCGGAACTAGCTATTGAGCTAATGCGGCTGACAATGGTAACCGGCGAGGCAATGGCCATTGCGCTAAACCAGCGGGGTATAGATATTGGTCGGATTAATTATCAAGACAATGGTAATTGGAGTGTTTTTTCTCCCGAAGGCCCACATTTACATATTCACCTTTATGGTCGAGCCAAGAGTGCTAAAGTGCAAAAATACGGTGATGCCTGTTATTTCCCGCAAAGAGACACTGGCTTTTATGATGGCTTTGAGCCCTTAAACGAAGGCGATGTTTTAGCTATTAAGGTAGAAATGGAAAAATTATTTGCTACCGAAAAGTATCAAGATGAAAGATGGCGACTATAGACAAATAGAGAGTCTTGTGTTAGGGTGAATCGTTCTAGTTTTTAATCGATATTTAACAAGTGAATAATGCAGAGATTTGTTGAAATTCAGAATTTTGGGGTTAATTTTCTAACCGCCGTTTTTTTGTCACCTTGTTTTTCACTATCCTCCAGGGCTACGCTTTAATCAAGCAGAACAGAAAGATAATCAAAAATCGATCAGGGAAGTCAGTCTCTTTTATATTCTTTTCCTATTTTTCCTTCTCAGCTATCGCCATCATTTTTTATGGGCTCAATAAAGATAGCTTAGCGTTAACCATCAATGGCTTGGTCGGTTTTATCGGCTTAGCGATTATCGTTAATGTCTGGCGCTTCAAGAAGGTTAGTCTCAAGGAAAAGTTTATCGGCTTCGGTTCGTCCATTATCATCCCGATAATTATTCTGATTCCGCAAAAAGATGAATTATATTTGATTTGCGGGCTGATTATCTCCGGTTCTTTATTATTGCAAGTTTTGGAAATATGGAAAAACAGAGATTCGGGGTCTGTTCATCCCAGCCAAGCTATTGTCAGCTTATTTTCGTCTTCCTTCTGGCTTAGTTACGGCTTTATGGTCGGTCTTTGGCCAATGAAGATTATTAATTCGCTGTTTTTATTGCTATGGCTGAGCCTTCTTCTGTCTTATCTGAAGTTTAAACCAAACAAAAAAGAGGTCTAACAAGTCCTCTTTTTATAATAGTCTTTTTTTATTTGAGATCCACTCGGTATACCTGGTTATTGTTTTGATCGGTGAAGTATAGTTTGCTTTGGTCAGAGGTCACTACCACATTATTGATGTTGAATTTTCCGTCAGGAATAGCTACTAATTTTCTGGAGCCAGTGGTTAAATCAATTTTGTATAGATTATCCTTAGTCTTCTTAGCTAAGTCCGGGAAGATGCCAGCGCCTCTTTCTAGGTTTTCCGGAACGGCGCAATAGATTTCGTTGGCGTTGGCAAAGGTGCATTTGTCAGCCCAAGTATTGATTTCCAGACTTTTACGATTGGCACCAATATTTTCTCCTTGAGCGCCGACTACCCACAATTGCGGTTTAAGGTCTGAGTTGTTGTTATAGGCGCTATAGAGCAGACGACTGCCATCTGGTGTCCATTGAGCCCGGACGTCTCGACCTTCGACTATGGTAGATTTAAAATTTTCGCCATTTTGACCAACAAAGAATAGTTGTTGGCGATTAAAGTCCATGCCCTCAGTATAAAGGGCAATGACTTGATTGTTGGGTGACCAGGAGGAAATTACTTTATCATCATTAGTGCCGATGTATTCAATTACTTTAGCGCTGGAGCCATCGCTGTTGGAAGTTATTAACCAGCGGTTCTCCGGATCAGTGCCTAAACTTTTTGAGACTAATTGATTGCTATCTTTAGAAAAACTGAAATCCTCCCAGTGCTTGGGGAGAGTTACTTGTTTTTGTAAATTAAAATCATAGACGATATTAGAGCCGTCGGGATATTCTAGCACGGCTTTATTGCCGCCAGGGGCCCAATCAACGTTTTCGACACTATAGAAGACCTTGTCGCTTAAGGGAACCATCTCGCCATTGGCGTTAAGGCGATAGAATTTACCGTCACTTTGATTATAATATTGGATGGTCCGGCCATCGCTTGCTAGCAGGGGACTTATAGCCTGGCCGGCATTTAAAATATTAACCTTGGTAAGCCCACCCTGAGCGACGGTGCTGGGCTGGATGGTGGTGCTTGGTATGGAACCGCTGATACCAGGAATCGTGGCCGATCCGGGGATGGTTCCCGGGGTAGTGCTGCTTACCTGTTGTCCGCCCTCGCCGGCCGTTGGCAGCTCACCTAAGATGGAGGAGGTGGGAGTGCCGGTAGTTATTGGGGAAATTTTGGGTTTAAAGAAAGTTCGCCAGAGTAAAACGGCGAATAAAATGATAACCAGGACGAAAATTATGATGTAGATAACTTTTTTATAACGACTGAAGAAATTCATTTGGCTTATAGCGCTCTTTGTGGTATAATTGAGATATCAATTATGACCGCTGAGAGCGTTTTAATGTTGTGATATTTATAGTTATATTATATAATATAAATATAAATTAAGCAAAGCGCGATAAGCGATAAAATTATGGGACTATTTAATTCTAGCCCTAAGACTTTATTAGGCATCGATATCGGTGATTCTTCAATAAAGGTGGTTGAACTCCAAAAGAAAGGTAAGGTTATTCACCTGCTAAACTACGGTTTTAGTGAGGATTTGAGCCAAACCAAGTTGACCTCGACTGATGATTTGGATTATTTGGCGCAAGCCATTTCTCAAGTCAAAAAGGATGTTGGTATAATCGGCAATCGAGCTAGTGTCTCCTTACCGAGTTTCGCCGTGTTTAGCGCGGTAATCAATTTGGACAGCGTTAACACTAAGAATATTGCTGATCAAGTTAGCGAGGAGGCAAAAAAGGTTATTCCATTACCACTCTCAGAAATGGTTTTAGATTGGAAGGTGATTCCAGCTGGGCCTAGTGGTGGGGGCACAAAGATATTTTTAACCGGCAGTCCTAAAAAATTGATTAAGCGTTATATCACTGCCTTCCAGAAAGCCAAGATAGAATTAGTATCTTTGGAGACCGAAACTTTTTCTGTAGTTCGTTCGCTATTGGGTAATGATCCGGCCACGGTTATGTTGGTGGATCTCGGGGCTAACAGCACTGACATTTGTATAGTTAAAGAAAGCATCCCTTATCTTAACCGTAGTTTAAATGTTTCCGGAGCAACTATTAATGAAGCTATCGCCAAACAAACTAACGTTAATACTAATCAGGCCGAACGCTTCAAAGTTGATTTAGCGGCGGTTAAAGATTGGCAAAATACTGAAATTCCGGCCGTGATCTTGAAGGCCGTTGAACCGATCGTTACTGAGATAAAATACATGTTGGAGCTGTTTCAGGGAAGCCAAGCTCAGAAGGTAGAAAAAATAATACTAACCGGAGGCGGATCGATGTTGGTTAATTTGGCGAGTTATCTAGAAAATAGTTTGAACCTGCAAGTCGTTATTGGCAATCCTTGGTTTAGAGTGTCTACTCCGCCGGAACTGCAACCGGTCTTAGCTAATGTCGGCCCGAAGTTAGCCGTAGCCGTAGGCTTGGCTTTGCGGGAGGCTGATTAATTTATGGCTCAAAATAGTTGGTTGAAAGCTGACCTTGGCAGCTGGCTACGAAAGAAATTGAATAGTCCTGCTGTTGCCAAGAAAAATACTAAAAATAAAGCTGGGGTTACTGGCTTGTCTTTGTTGGAAATGGATTTGATCAAAGATGAGGTGCCGGTATCTTTTGATTGGCGCGGTCATTGGCGCAAGATGATACTTTTTGCTTTAGTAGCTTTATTTTTGGTGGCTCAATTGTATCTAGTGCTATTTTTCTGGGAGAGACAAGAAATCAAGAAAAAATCTGATGCCTTAGGCGAGGAAATTAGTAATCTTAATACTGAGATTGAGCAGGCCAAGAAGAAGGCCGGATCAGCTTTGCAGTTTAACGCTAAAAACAGAACTATTTCCCCTTTGTTTTTTGGTCATGTTTATTGGAACAACTTTTTTAGCTATTTAGAGAAAAATACTTTGTCTAGTGTTTATTATTCCGGCTTTACCGGGTCCCTTTCTGGTAATTATATTTTAAAGGCTGGTACTACCGATTATCGTGCCCTGGGAGCTCAGGTGCGATCTTTTACTAGTAATGAATATACTGCCCAAGCTAAAACTGAAGGGGAAAAAATTGATGATTCCGGAAAGAGCTCTTTGGGGGTGCTGTTTGATTTTAATTTAACCGTTAAGCCTTCTTTGTTTACTAAATAATATTATGTTGGGTAACGCTTTTAACCATTCAGGAAAAACCAATTTAGTCGGAGCCAAGACTGACGCAGCGGCAAATCGTCTGCATCTGTCTAATAGTCTTCATCGTTGGCTTAACGAGTACTTTGGAATTTTCACTATTATCGTTGTTATTTTGATTTTGGTTTTATCTTATCAATTCATTCTGCGTCCTAAATATCAAGCTATCTTAACTAAAGTAAACACTAACACTTTAGAGGCCAGGCAGTTGGCGCCGAAGTATCAAGAGTTAGCCGATTATGAAAAACTAGCCACTGCTTACAGCCAATTAGATCCATTGATTATCGAAAAACACAGTGGCTTGGTCCCTAAAGAATATATTAAAGAAGATCTGTTTGCCGAAACTCTTTATCTTTTGTCTCATAATGGTTATGACGTGAAAGCTCTGGATGTCAGCCGAGAAGGGGATACGGCCAGTAGCACCGGAGTTAATAGCCGGCAGAATAAGAATGCTACCAAAACCGAAACCAGTAAAACGCCGGCCGGTATAGGCGTGATGCGCACTTGGGTATCAGTTGCCAGCATTGATTATCCTGGCCTCAAAAAACTTTTAGGGATTATCGAACACAATCTTCGTTTAACTGATGTTCAGCAAATCACTTTCGATCCGGGTACCAAAACAGCCGTTTTGGGCTTAACTACTTATTATCTCAAAAAATAGTATGTCTAAAGCTTTAAATATCATCGGTGCAATCTTCATTTTTCTAGTACTAGCCTTGGCAGTGGTCTTGGTGGTCTTCCGTCTACAGATTTTTTCCTATCTAAATCGAATTAATAATGTCAGCGATACGGTCGATAAAAGCAATTTGGATATTGATAAGCTGAATATTAATTTAACGGATGGAAGTAGTACTGGTTCTTTAGACTTGAGTATTATAAACAGCCAGAAATTTAAGGATCTAGAGGCTGTAAAATTCGACGCTAGTCTATATGGCGGCGGCAATAGTAGCACTTCTAGTTCTACTGATGTCTTTCCGATTGGCAATAGCGACCCCTTTAAGGCTTTTTAATTATGTATCAACCCCAAGAATTGTCAGCAGTTTTATTGCGGCAAAACATTATAACTTCAGAGCAAATGGAGGCTATATCCAAAGAATTGGGGGCCTCTTTAAAGGGCTTTGAGGCTTATTTGCTTGACCATAAGCTATTAGACGAGGAGAAGTTGGCCGCGGCCAAAGCTGAGCTCTATCATTTGCCCTACAAGAATTTAATTGATCAAGACATCAAAGATGCCGCAGTTTATTTTTTAAACAAAGACATCGCTAAAAATTATAAGATAATTTGTTTCTATAAAGATTATAAAGTTGCTAAGATTGGCTTGGTTG
Source organism: uncultured Gammaproteobacteria bacterium (assembly GCA_964517555.1). GTDB lineage: Bacteria > Patescibacteriota > Patescibacteriia > Patescibacteriales > UBA12465 > DAONDZ01. The sequence goes on along the minus strand of CAZFEF010000005.1, from coordinate 12,019 downwards.
ATTTTGACTTGAAGGCCATGGAGGCAGTTAATTTTTTAGCCCAAGGACAGAATTTGCAAATAGAATATAATTTAATTTCCGAACATAGCTTCCGTGAACTTTTTAAACGTTACGAAAGGATGGAGGAGGAAATTTCCACTGCCCTGGACGTGAAGGCCAAAACTCGGCAGGAAGAAGGGCTGTCGGTCGATAAGGAGGATCAAGAAGAGCAGCTATTACAGGGTGAAGATGTTAATAACGCTCCGGTGGCTAAAATCGTTTCGGTAATTATCAAGCACGCGGTTGAAGCTCGGGCTTCTGATATCCACGTTGAACCCTTCGCCAATGAAAGTCGGGTCCGTTATCGTATTGACGGCATGCTTCATAACTCTTTGGTCTTGCCCAAATCGATTCATAATTCAGTGGTAGCTCGTATCAAGGTTATGGCTCGATTAAAACTAGATGAAACCAGGATTCCCCAAGATGGTCGTTTGACCTTGGTAGTGGATAATCGCCAGATCGATTTCCGTGTCTCCACTTTGCCCTTAACCGGTTTAGAAAAAGTAGAAATGAGAATTTTAGACCAAGCTAAGGGCGTAACAGTTTTAGAAGATTTAGGCTTCAGCAACCATTGTTATGATTTAGTTAAAGAGGCAGTCAAAAAGACTAGCGGTGTCTTATTGCTCACCGGTCCGACTGGATCCGGAAAAACTACCACTCTTTATTCCTTGATTAATATTTTAAACAAAGAGAGCGTTAATATCTCCACCTTAGAGGATCCGATTGAGTATCAGATTAAGGGCGTTAATCAATCGCAGATTCGTCCAGAGCTAGGGTTCACCTTTGCCACTGGTCTTCGTTCTTTTTTGCGCCAAGATCCAAATATTATTATGGTCGGAGAAGTCAGAGATGAAGAAACTGCCGAACTAGCAGTTCATGCTGGGTTGACCGGTCATTTAGTGTTATCTACCTTGCATACTAACGATGCCTTAGGCGGTATTTTCCGTCTTTTGGATATGAAAATCGAGCCCTTCTTGCTAGCCTCCACCTTGCGGACAGTGATTGCCCAGCGTTTAGTCAGGCGCCTGTGTCTAGATTGCCGCCGGGAAGCAACCTTCGCCGAAAAAATAGCTACGGAAATAATTAGTTCATTACAGGAGTTGCCGTTGGAGATGATTACCAAAGAGGTCCCGGAATTAAAAAGTTTGGAGGATATCAAGAGTTGGAAGATCTATGAAGCCGTGGGTTGTGATCGTTGTTCTCGGACCGGCTATCAAGATCGAACAGCTATTGCCGAAATTGTTAATATCAACGAACAGCTTCAGGATTTAATTATTAATCACCGTCAAGATTTAAGTTTAGAAAAGATTAAGGCTGGCCAACCATTTATTTCCATTAAGCAGGCCGGACTATTTAAGGTTCTTCAGGGAATCACTGATCTTAATGAAGTTTTGCGGGTAGTAGAAATTGAGAATCTATAATCTATGTCTATTTTTCGTTATCAAGGAATAAACTTTCGCGGTCGCCGGGTGCGGGGAAGACTAGTGGCCCTAAACCAGGGTGATGCCGAAAAACGTCTTTCTAATCGTGGGTTGCGCCTAGAGAAGTTATTCGATATCTCTGGAAATTTGGAGTCGCGCCTGTCTTCTTTTTACCAAAGAGTCAAATCTCGAGAGTTGGTAGTTTTTTCCCGACAGTTCTCCCTATTGGTTTCTTCGGATATTGGTGTAGTTGACGCCTTGATGACTATTGTGGAGCAAACCGAGAACACTCGTTTTCAAAATATTATTACCGAAGTCGCCTTTGAGGTTAACGGCGGTTCTTTGTTGTCTGATGCTTTGCGGCGCAAGGGCGATCGGGTTTTTTCTAATTTTTATATTAATGTGGTCGCCGCTGGCGAAACTTCCGGAAAACTAGATGAAGTTTTGGCTTATTTGGCGGATGAAATGGAAAAGGATTATGATTTAGTTAGCAAGTTTCGTAGTGCCATGATTTACCCGGCGGTAGTATTGTGTGGTTTGGCCGGAGTTGGTTTCATTATGATGTATTTTGTTTTGCCAAATTTAACCGCGATATTAGAAGAGACCGGCGCCGCCTTGCCTTGGGCGACTATGGTGGTGATTGCCGCTGTTAATTTTTTTCAGAACTATGTTTGGTTCATTTTGTTATTCATAATTTTATCCATATTTTCCATCAGGGCCTTGATGAAAACTGATTCCGGCCGTTTATGGCTTGATACACTTAAATTACGTTTGCCGATTGTGGGGAGGATGTACAAGCTGGTTTATTTAATTAGATTTTGTCGCTCTTTAAGCACTCTTTTGCGAGGTGGAGTAACAATTATTCGCAGTTTAGAGGTTAGCGGTGAAGTTGTGCGTAATCGACTTTACCAGACCTTGATTCAGAAAACCATGAAAGCGGTTTCCGAAGGTGATTCGGTTTCGGCGGTGTTTTCCACTAGCTCCTATGTCCCTCGCATGATTCCGCAAATGATGTCTATTGGCGAAAGAACTGGGCATTTAGACACAGTTTTAGAGAAAATCAGCCAATTTTATAGCCGAGAACTCGCAGAAAAGCTTAATAATTTAGGGGCAGTTTTGGAGCCATTGGTTATGATTCTTTTGGGTATCGGAGTGGGAATTATGGTAGCGGCCGTCATTTTGCCGATGTATAATATCGCTACCAGTTTTTAGGAATAAAGATATTGCTTTGGTTTTTAGAAAATGCTATAATTAATTTAGATATTTAATCTGAGTTTATTTAATACAATTCATTAATTTATATGAACAAAAAAAAAGCTTTCACTTTGGTGGAATTATTGGTGGTTATTGCCATTATTGGCTTATTAGCCACCCTGTCAGTATTATCTTTAAACAACGCTCGGGCCAAGGCTCGAGATGCTAAGCGCGTCGCTGATGTCAAGCAAATTATGACCGCTTTAGAGCTGTATTTTAACGACAGCCAAGAATACACTAGCACTGTTACCCCTGGCGGCACTATTGCCAGTGGTTCAACTATTTATATGAATGTGGTCCCGGCTCCACCTACTCCTCCAACAGCCATCACTCAATATACTTATACTGCCACCAGTTCTAACGCTTCTTATACCTTGAAGTATTATTTGGAGGGTAATGTGGGGGCAATTACTGCTGGTTTGCATACGGCCAGTCCTGTCTCTCTTTACTAAGCTTGATTCATTTTTCTTGTTTTAATCCCTAGCCATTCGGCTAGGGATTTTTGTTTTTTTATGCTATGCTATCTGTATGATGGATTCCTTTTTGCAATCAGAAAAATGGTCCAAAATCCAAGAGCTTTTGGGTTATCGGGCCGAGAAAATCGGTCATTCTTTTTTTTATCGCCGACCCTTATGGGGGCCTTGGTATTATTTTTATATCCCCCGAAGTACGGTTACCCCAGAAGAGATAAAGCAGTTTCTAGTTAAGCATAAGCCAATTTGGCTGCGCCTGGAACCGTTGTCGATGACAAAGGCATATTCTTCTTTGGGAAGAATAGTTAAAACTATCGATTGGCAACCAGCCCAGACATTAATATTGGATTTGAGTTTATCTGCTGATGAACTTCTTTCCGGCATGCATCAAAAGACTAGGTATAATATTCGTCTGGCTGAGAAAAGGGGGGTGGAAATAGTTTCTGGCGCAGAATATTTGCCTGATTTTATTAAACTAATGCAGGACACAACTACTCGCGATGGTTTTCAGGCGCATAGCGAGAATTATTATCGTCAGCTTTTAAGTCAAAAGGATTTTATTAGACTCCTAGCTGCTCGTTATCAAGGAAAAATAATTGCCGCTGGTTTATTCTGTTTTTATGGCAATACTGTTACTTATCTCCATGGTGCCTCTGGGAATGCTTTGCGGGCAGTGATGGCCCCCTATCTTCTGCAATGGCGAGCCATATCCCTAGCTCAAAGCGAGGGTTATCTTTACTATGATTTTTTTGGTATTAGTGCTAAAAAGTGGCCGGGGGTTACTCGTTTCAAGACTGGTTTTGGTGGCGAAATAGTTAATTATCCCGGAACTTATGACTTGGTTTTGCGCCCTAAGGCCTATTATTTTTACACTCTATTACGTCGTTTACGTCGTTTATTTTAATTTATGTTAAATATTACCAACACTACCAAGAGAAAAGTTAATATCGCCGAATTACATCGGCTAGCTCAGGCCTTTGATTTTTATTTCCAGGTGCCGGAAACAGAGATTTCTTTAGTTTTAACTGGAGATGCTCTGATGCGACAGATAAACTGCGATCATCGCGGCCAAGATCGGCCGACCGATGTTTTGTCCTTTCCCGGTCTAAATGAAATTATTATTAATTTGGAGCAAATCAAGCGTCAGGCGGCGGCATCCAGCCATGATTTCCAATTTGAGTTAAATTTTGTTTTAGTCCATGGTTTACTGCATCTTTTGGGGCATAGTGATAGTTCCGAGAAGAAGCGATTGGCGATGATTAAATTAGGGGAGGATTTTTTGTCTAAAGTTTGGTATAATAAGAGGGTAAAATATGAAGATATTTAAAGCCAACAGAAGAGCCTTTACTTTATTAGAGATGATCCTGATTCTAGCTATTATTGCTATTATCAGCGGTGTTTTTTGGGCTAACTATTACGGCGGCGAGTCTCGTTCGCAGTTGATTAATGCCCAAAGAGGGTTGATTAAAAATTTGCGCTTAGCCCAAACCTACTCGCTTTCTGGCAAACAATATTCCGGCAATCTGCCTGTCGGTGGCTGGGGAGTGCACATTGATATTGCCACCACTACTTATTTGTTTTTTGCTGATGTGGACGGCAACCAGGTCTATGACGTCGGAGAGGCTAGCACTGCTTATGGTGGCCGCAGTGAAGTGCTGCCTACTGGAGTTGCCTTTGAAAGCATCGCTCCGGCCGATATAGTCGATATTACTTTTAGCGTCAGTGGTACTCCGCGAGCCAATATCTATGACGGGGCCAGTACTAGCAGTGAAGCGACTATTGTTTTTACTGAATCCGAGAACGAAACTAACAGCACGGTGCGAGTGGGGGAATCAGGTTTGATTAGCGATCAATAATTATGGCAACTAAAAAATATTCAATTTCCGCTTTTTCATTATTAGAGACTATCGTAGTCTTGTTCGTTGTCTCTGTCGGCTTATTGGGGGTGTTGACTTTAGTGGTTAATAGTCAGAAGGCCAAAACGATTAGCAAGAACGCTTTGACCGCTCAATATTTGGCGCAAGAGGGAATGGAATTGGTCCGTAATGTACGTGATACTAATTGGCTTGAAAATTCTAATAGTAATCCGGTTGATTGGAACCGTTATATCACCGGTAGCCCCTCAGGAGAAAAATATCGAGTCGATTATTCCGTTTTTCAACCAACTCCTATTAGCAATATTAGTGAAGCTAAATTACAAATTTCTACCGGCACCGATCCTAATTTTTATATTCATGCTACTGGCGCTCCGGATTCCATCTTTAGTCGAATGATAACCATCACAGCCGCTACTACTACTAGCCCATCTTCGTCAGTGTCGGTCTTGGTCCAATGGCTAGATCAGGGGCAGACCTATAGCTATGTTTTAAAATCATTACTTTATGATTGGTACTAGAAAGGCGTTTACCTTAGTAGAGATCGTAGTTGCGGTAGCGGTTTTTGCCGTGATTGTTTTGGCTGCAGTACGAGTTTTTCAATCTTCTTTGCAGGCCCAACGAGATATCAACTGGGACTATACTCTGCAATCTGATAGTCAATATTTCTTGGGGGTTATGGCTAGGGAATTGAGCGGTGCTCTGAAAAGCTCGGCGGGAGAATGCGATGTGGCCGCTGGCTATACTTTCGCTACTGACGGCGCTACTTTAAATTTTAAAAATAGCTCTAGCCAATGCGTAATCTATGCTTCCGAGGCCAATGGTGGGGTAGATAGAATTAAGGTTGATCGCGATGGCTCTTCTAGCTATCTCAGCGGACTAGGGGTAGACGTCAATGCTTTAGCTTTTTCTGTCGCTGACAGTGGGGCCACTACTAGCCAGCCGTTGGTAACTATCAATTTACGTTTTACTTCTTTAAATTCCACTACTACTACAGCCATTAATACCCAGTTAAGTGTTAGCCCATTATTATCACCTTAATTTATGAAATTTCTTAAAACTCAACCAGCCAGTGCATTGTTGATTACCCTTCTAGTATTGGGCGGAGTTTTTATTATTGTTTTTGGTGCTTCTTATTTAGTATTCTTTAATACCAAGGGAAGTGATACTGACAGCCAGTCGATTAAGGCTTACTATGCCTCATTAGGAGGCCAAGAGCGCCTGCGCTATGAGCGTCGAAAAGCGGCTTTGGATATCAAAAATTGCGGCGATAATCTTTTAACTGGCACCTTAACTAATTCCAGTACTTACCAGATAGACTGTAATTCCAATCTTTCGCCCGCTAAAATTATTAGTCGCGGTTTATTGAACGGTTTTGAGAGGTCATTGGATACTGGCTATTGTTTTGATATCAAGGAAGAATGTACTAGCAGTTGCGCTATTGGCTCTATTTGCGGTGGCGGAACTTTGATGTCGCATAATCCTAATTTAGTAGTGGCTCCGAGTAATAATGAGGAGGGCGGTTGCTCTGGCGGTTATGATTGCGGCGTGCTTGATATTGAGACTTTTGCTTATGCTAATACCACCACTTCTTTTTCGGCTATCTCCGAAACAGATGGTCGGGATAATGTGACTGCTATCAATGCCTGGATTGCTGGTAATGGTGGATCCTTAAGCGATTTTCCGGCCTTTAATGTTTGCGATGCTTTGGATGTCACTGCTTTCAGCGATTGGTATTTGCCAGCCAAAGATGAGTTGAATTTATTATTGCGAAATAGCGATCGCTGTGAAAATAATACTGAAGGCCCAGATCCCAAGGAATGTCTTAATGCTTCCAGGGCTACCCATCCCAATATTTTCGGTTTCGCTGATAATTTCTATCGCAGTTCAACTGAGAATGGAGCCGGTTTTAGCTATATGCAGAATTTTTCTGACGGGAAAGTGGATGGCGGGACTACTAACCTTGATCCTTATTCAGTGCGTTGTCTCCGCCGTTTTTAGCCTATGACTAAGACTGAAGCTCAAAAAAGAATTATCAAGTTGCGCCAAGAGATAAATTTTCATCGCTATAATTACCACGTGCTTGACAAAGAAACCATCAGCGAAGGCGCTTTAGATGGCTTAAAGCATGAGCTATTTCAACTAGAGACCGAATATCCTGACTTAATTACTTCTGATTCACCGACTCAAAAAGTAGGCGGGCGAGCTTTGGCTAAATTTGAAAAGGTTAAACATCAGCCGCCCATGATTTCATTGTTCGATGCTTTTTCCGCAACCGATCTCTGGGATTGGAAAAAGCGCATGGAGAATTACCGTCCCGGCAACTACCATTATTATGCCGAACTAAAATTGGATGGCTTGGCTGTTAGTTTGAAATATCATCAAGGATTGTTGTCCGAGGGTTCAACTCGAGGTGATGGTCAAATTGGCGAGAAAATAACGGCTAATTTAAAAACTATTGATAGTGTCCCTTTGCGCTTGCGCCAGCCCAGCGAGAAAGAGTTGAAAGATATTGGTTTGGATAGTTCTCAAATTAAAAATCTGGAAAAGATTTTAGCTAGTGGGGAAGTAGAAATTCGAGGCGAAGCTATCATGACTAAAAAAACCTTAGAAAGTTTGAATCGTCATTATCAATCACTCAATCGACCGTTATTGGCCAACACTAGAAACGGAGCGGCCGGATCATTACGACAGCTGGATCCTAAAATTACCGCCGAGAGACGATTAGATTTCTTGGCCTATGACCTATTGTTATCTGGCCAGAGGGATAATATTGTCTTCACTCGGGAGCAGGCCGAAAAATTGGTTAAATTACTAGGCCTTAAAGTTTTGGCGCATAATCGCTATTGCCCTGATTTAGAAGCGGTGATTCGTTTTCATGCTGAATGGGAGAAGAGACGCGAATCATTGCCTTTTCATATTGATGGCGTAGTGGTTAAGGTTAATGAGCTAATCGAATGGGAGAGATTAGGAATAATTGGCAAGGCTCCGCGCTACGCTATGGCTTTCAAATTTTCGGCCGAACAGGCGACTACCAAACTTTTGGATGTTGTCTGGCAGGTAGGTCGAACTGGCACTTTGACCCCGACCGCTGTTTTAAATCCGGTTAGAGTGGGCGGAGTGAATATTTCTCGGGCTACCTTGCATAATTTTGATGAAATTGAAAGATTACAGTTGAAGATCGGCGATACTATTATTATTGAAAGAGCCGGAGATGTTATTCCTAAAGTAGTAATGGTTTTGCCCAAACTACGAACCGGCAAAGAAAAGAAGATTCAAGTACCCAAGTTTTGCCCCATTTGTTCTGCTAAAGTGGAGCAGGTAAAAAATGAAGTGGCTTGGCGTTGTATCAACCCTAGCTGCTACGCTGTATCTTTGCGTTCCTTAGAGCATTTTGTCAGCCGTGGAGCTATGGATATTGATGGTCTGGGGCCAAAAGTTATCGAACAATTATTTGAAGCCGGGCTGATTCGTGACGCCGCTGATTTATATAGTTTAGCCAAGAGTGATTTATTATCATTAGAAAGATTTGCGGAAAAATCGGCTGATAATTTGCTTCAAGCGATGATTGATAGAAAGAAGGTGGAGCTTTTTCGCTTTCTCTATGCTTTAGGTATTCGTCATGTCGGAGTCGAATCGGCTCGAGCCTTATCCGTCTTTTTAGCAGAACGTTTCCGAATCAAATCTAAAACTATTTCTCCGCTTAAATTATGGGAGATGATGAGCAGTTTGGATATATCTGATCTCAGTCAAGTACCTGATTTTGGGATGGTAGTTTCTCAAAGCATCATTGATTTTTTTCATAGTGCCGCCGGAGTACGGCTTAGCCAGAAATTTTCCGCAGTTGGCTTAGAATTAATTTTACCAGAAAAAACTTTAGCCTCTGGCTTCTTCCAGGGACGGTCAGTGGTCTTAACCGGCTCCTTGTCTAGTTTGACAAGGGAAGAGGCAAAAGATAAAATTAGGACGCAGGGCGGAAAGATAACCGAGAGTGTCAGTTCTAAGACAGACTATTTAATCGTTGGGGCTGATCCGGGCAGCAAGTTTAATCAAGCTAAAAAGCTGGGAGTGAAAATTTTATCTGAATCCGAGTTCCTAGCATTAATATAATTTATGATTCTTCCTTTGGAAACAATAAAACACTTAGCTGAGTTGGCTCGTTTATCATTAACTCGTAGCGAGACTAAGAGATATAGCCGTGAATTAGGTGCGGTTTTAGAGCACGTCGGCCAACTGAGTCAAGTCGATATTAGTCAATTGCCTCCAACCGAATCAGATAAGCTAAAAAATGTTTGGCGTCTGGATGAGGCTTCGCTTTGGCCAGAGTCTGAATTAAAATTAGCCCTAGACCAAGCCGGCGATCGGGAGGCCGAGGGCCTAAAGGTTCGACGTATATTAGCTTGATATTATGATTTTAAATGAATTAGATATTTTAACCGCTAGACAATTGTTAGATTCCGGGGAGATTAGTTCTCTGGAATTGACTCAAGCTTGTTTGCGGCGGATAAAAGAGAGGAACCGGAAATTGCGGGCTTGTTTGACCGTTTGTGAATCAGAGGCTATCTTGCAGGCCAAATTGGCTGATGAGAGGCTGGCTAAGGGCGAAAGAGGCTCGCTATTAGGTATCCCTTATTTAGCTAAGGATATTTTATTGACTAAAGGACTGAGAACTACGGCTGGATCTAAAATGTTAGAAAATTATGTTGCTCCCTATGACGCTACGGTTATCAAAAAATTAGCTGAAGCTGGAGCGGTACTTTTGGGTAAGACTAATTTAGATGAATTTGCTCACGGTTCTTCGACCGAGAATTCCTATTTCGGCCCGACCCGCAACCCGCATAATTTGAAATTGGTGCCTGGCGGTTCTTCGGGAGGCTCAGCAGCGGCCGTGGCTGATCACTGGTGTTTATTTGCTTTAGGTAGTGATACTGGCGGTTCTATTCGTCAGCCAGCTAGCTTTTGCGGTATTGTGGGGCTAAAAACTAGTTATGGTCGAGTTTCCCGTCACGGTTTGATTTCCATGACTTCTTCAACTGATTCCATTGGACCTTTAACTAAGACTAGTTTGGATGCCGGTTTAGTGCTGGAGGTTATCGCTGGATCAGATGATTTTGATTCCACTGCTCGACCCGAAGCGGTGGAGCAGTATAGTGGATTCTCTCAGGGGAATATCAAGGGGATGCGCATTGGTTATGTCAGTGAATGTTTTAGTGATGATTTGTCTCGGCCAGTTTTGAATGTTATGAGCGGAATCAAGAATAAACTATTAGAATTAGGGGCTGAGTTGGTGCCGATTAGTTTGCCGCATTTGCGATTGGGTATTCCAGCATACTATATCATCACCCCGGCTGAAGTTAGTTCTAACCTGGCTCGTTTAGACGGCTTGCTTTATGGGCATCGTCTCAAAAGTGGCAAGTTATCATGGAACGAATGGTTTAAGGAAAATCGAGGCGAGGGTTTCGGGCCAGAAGCCAAAAGGAGGATAATGCTCGGTACTTATGTGTTGAGTGCTGGTTATAGTGACAAATATTATCACCAGGCTCAAGCCGTGAGACAGATAATCACCCAGGAACTACACGCCGCTTTTTCTCAGGTTGATTTGCTTTTAACTCCGACTACACCGCATCCAGCTTTTAAAATCGGGGCTAAGTCTCAGGACCCATTATCAATGTATTTGGAAGATATTTTTTTGGCCGCCGTATCTTTGTCGGGCTTGCCAGCAATTTCTGTGCCGGCTGGCAAGGTTGATGGCCTACCTATTGGTTGTCAATTCATCGCACCTTTTTTAGGAGAAGGGAAGCTGATCCAGGTGGGGCATAATTTGGAAAAAAGTTTGGTTAATAATTAATTTAAATTATATGTCACGAAAAAATTGGATTGTTATCGTTTTGGTTTTGGCGTTAGTCTTGCTTTTGGTTTTGATTTTTAGCGGACCAGGCCAGCCAATATCCTATAAAAAACTATTTTCCAACGATGAAGCTAAAGATCTTTTGGATTTAAATCAAGCCGCCATCGCTCAGAGCAATAGCGCTTCTTCATCTTCGATACCGCCACTTAATAAACAAGACCATATTTTGGGCCAAGCAAATGCCAAGGTGAAGATGATTGTCTATGAAAATCCCAATGATCTATATAGCATTGCTTTGGCGAGCAATTTGAGTACGGTTTTAAGCGAGAATCAAGATGTGGCCCTAGCCATCCGTTATTATTTCCCCAAAAACGACACCGCCGCTTGGCAGAACGCTGTTGCTCTCGAGTGTGCGTCTCAGAGCGGAAAATATTTTGAAGCTCGTTCCTGGTTGTTTGATAAGATTAGTAAAAAAGAGCCGGTTTCTTGGGATGAAGGTCAAAGATCTTTAGGGGTTAATTTTGGCACTTGCTTAAATGATAAAAAGATAAAGACCGCTATTGAAGTAGGATTAGATAATGCTAAAGACACCCCGGTTTTTGGAGCTCCAACTCTTTTTGTCGGTTCAGAAATAATCACCGGCTCCCGTCCTTTAGATGATAGTGACAATAGCGCCGGAGAGAAGTTGGAGGGATTAAGAAATATTGTTAAAAGGCAGTTAGGGGCTTGATTATTTGCTAAGAATCTAATACAATAATCCAGTCTTTGGGAGAGTTCGCATAGTGGTCGAGTGCGCTCGCTTGGAAAGCGGGTATACCGCAAGGTATCGAGGGTTCGAATCCCTCACTCTCCGCAATTAAGTTTTTGTCAAATTTTATGAAAAAATAATTACTCTTGGTATTATCTTCGGTATTGCTGTGATTAACGGCGTAGTATCCTATATCCACAAAAAACGTTTGGAGGAAGGAAATAAGGTCAAGGAATTACGCCGAGAACAGGAAGGGTTTGGTCGTTTGGAATAAATTGGTTTATATATTTAAAAAGCCGTCTTTGACGGCTTTTTAAATACCTTACCAGGAAACCCCGTGTGTAGTTGGGGCGAGAAGCGAG
>CAZFEF010000004.1:16837-48362 GCA_964517555.1 uncultured Gammaproteobacteria bacterium | reverse complement strand
GGTCTGGGACTCAAAACCCCAGCCCAGTGTTTCCAAGCTATTGATTAGAAAACGTCCCCCTTAGAAAATTCGGAACAACTATTATTGTCGTTAATAGTATTAACACTACACTTATAAAACCACCAATTATCCCTAACGCCCACAACAATATTCTTTAAATCACCAGTAACAGTGTTTTGCGGATTATAGAAATAAACAAAATTAAATGTCTGGGATGGGCTTGGCTTTTCATCCACCATAGTTGCCACGCTGACCCTTGATGGCCCTTCAGCCCAATCAACTGATAATCGAGCTATCGGAATTTGTTCGGAGTCGACATCCACATTGAAGGATAAGGTATAGAAATCAGCACGATTTATAGAGTAGCCTAGGTTAGTATGTGCTATTTCGTGGCCATCGCTATCGCGTAATTTAACATTACTAATTGTCGGCGGTATTGCACACCAACTACCGGCAGTTCTTACTGGACCCAATGGAGGACTACTGGGACAAACGGGGATTTTCCCATTAACAGTGCCAGGGACATTATATGGGTTGGGAGCGGTCGAAGACGAAAACAAACTATAGTCATAAACGAAGCTACCAAAATTAAATCGCAAAAATATCCGACTAAGAGAATCTAGGGCCTTATTAAAAGTATCGCTAATATTGGTAATCCAATTTTGGTTATTTAAGGTTACCGGGAAGGATCCATAATTAGAATCATGCCCGATATTTTTACAGTTAGCGCCATAACAGCTATAAGGAGCCCCCATCTGACCAGTTCCCAGAAAAGTAGAGGTAGCGGCATTATATCTTGACCCAAATAAACCGTTATTAGTATTAACTGAGTAAGCATTAAATGGGGAGACAAAGAAATTATTAGTATTAGAATTAAGAATTCTGTCTACCCAGGCAGAAGAAACCGCCGTAAACGAGGATAAGCATCGGGGTTTATAATTAGCGACATCGACTAAGCATCCCTTACCAGAGGGCAGAAGGGGTCTCATTTCTCCGTTAATCGATAAACATTCGCTGGCTGTTAACCGATAATCGAGTATCTTAACTGGTCCTTCGCCGGGAACAGTAACTCCATCATAAACATACCATCCATTCTGAGTTGAGCTGATGCCTTGATTTTGGTTAATGTCAAGCTGATCACAGTCGTTGCAGTTGGCAGGAGTGGAACAAGCAGCAGCAGCGTCATCGACGCTAGTATAATGAGTGCCGTGAGAAGCAACGCTATCCTTAACAATAGTATTATTCTCAGCAATTTTTTTACTGTATCCGTTGGGAAGTATATAATAAACTCGTCGACGAAACCAGGAGCCGCTACCAGAAGGGGTGCCTTCATCAGTAATGGCGCTTTCACATTCACCTGGATTGCCATCATCACCTTGATAGAGCCAATAGGTATAGCCTGGGTAAGGGGATGTTTGTTCTTGATGCAGAGGATTGGCGCCACCGTTATGTCTACTATTAAAAGCGCTGATAAAATATCCTTGACGATATTCAACAAAGTCAAAGCCGCCATCAGCGACAGCGCAATACTCTGGAGTATCAGTGATTCCAGCGCTAGCACCAAGGTTTTGCCCTTTGACATTATCTATCGGGTACCACATCAAACAAACATCAGAATTTTTAGGATCGGATTCCAAGCAGTATCCATATAAACCGTTAGAAACAGTATTTTGATTTTTACTGACACAAGTTAAACTGTCTTGCTTCGGATATAAACGGCAACTCTTGGCTATATAATCATTATCCGTAACTTTCAATACCGGATCCATATTAATATCATCGAAGAAAACCTGACCGCCATTTTCACCAGACAAAACAAACTTAACATTATTATTAGAGCTGGGTAAGGCAAATTTAATCACTTTTCTTTGCCAACCATCACTCCCTGTAAATAGTGTAGTGGTTGTGCCGACGCCATTGCCGATTGTCACTCTAGCACCAGATGGGGCTAAATTAGAATTAACTAAAAGATTAACAAAATAATCTTTATTGGCCGTAACCTTGAACCCGGCATCAATAGTTACCGGGTTTGAAGCGGACAAGAATCCTTGACCGATAGCCGGATAAGCAACATTTTTGTTGGCAATCACAGCGTCATCAGCTTCAAGCACAATTTTATTATACTGGCCGTTATTTAAACCAAGCATAGGAGTGGAGGTATTCTCGAAATCCCAAGAGGAAACAGCGGTAACCCCACCTACTTCATACATGTTAGCAAGATAGTAGTATCCCAGTTTAGAATAACCGGCGGTATTTCTGTCATTACCAGAAGCAAAAGCATGAGAAATATTGGGTCGAGTAACGAAGTTTTGACACCGGCCAGTATCACCTAGTTTATCACATTCCCCTAAAGCATAGCAGGTCTCCTCGCCGGTGACTGGGTCGATTGATTTACTCATACAAGACAACCACTTGTCGCAAACTCTATCCGGCTTGACCTTGATTAAAGTATTAGTATCGCAGTTATTTAAGTTGGGGTCACAGCTTTCGGTTGATTCGCTGACATAGGAGTTGGTGTAGGCATTCCAGTTGAGTGATGATAATCCTGATGTGCCGTTAATTTTCCTTTCATTGAATAGAATGCAACCGGAATCAAACTTCGGAGCACCGTTACAAGTCTCTTTGTCAACATCCTGAGATAGTTGATAGCCAATCTGGGTAGCCCGAATGTTAATTACCTTACCAGTGCCGGCACCACCAACAGTACACTTAGTATTATCCATGGAATTAAACAGGAGATTGGCCTTAGTGGTGGTAGCGGTGAAAGTGATAACATTTTGACCGCTATTAAAGTTGTTGTTATTCCCTAATTGCCTGACCGGACCGAGACAACTTAAAATACTCGGCTTAGAATTACTGCCGTTAGTGGAGAAAGAGTATAATCTATTTTTCTGAAGATAAATATCCTGTCCCTGGAGAGCAGTGCCGGAAATAGTGGTAGTGGACCAACTGTCACCTGGATTACCATCCTTATTAGTATCGCCCCAATCAGGGTTAACAATCATATTAGGAGAGAATTCACTGACCGGATCAATATATTCGCTACAACCAGAATTATTAGTAGCACAAGTACCGATCATTCCTTGGGGCTGATAAACCTTGTTACCAGCACCACCGAAACCGATAGTCTTCATATAATCAACTGGGCAAAGATAATCGTTTTCGTCCAAAATACAAGAGCCAATTAGACCATTAACCACGCAATCACTATCACTAACGCAAAGCTTATTAACCGCTTCTGTTATTAGGCCTGATTGACTAATATTAATTTTGTTATTGCCGTCCAAATCGCAACGTTTTATCGGTCGTTTATACCATTTCTTAGGTAGATTCATACCGGTCGACTGCTTGGGTTCACGCCATTCGCAGACATTGTTACCTGGATCACGGAAATAGCTTACCTGACCATCATTGGCCGCCCAAGCATCACAACCAGATTCGCTACTCCGACACAAGATCGTATCATAGCGATTAGGGTTATTTTTGACATAAACGTCGGAATATAAATTTTGGACGGCGACATCCGGATTAAAGCTCTGTTGCTGGCCTAAGCGAGTACAGCCTTTGTCGGTAGAATTACAGCCTTTATTAGGGTCAACAATAGCATAAATCATTTGGTCGGCTGGAACCGAAACACAATCAGCTCCATCGGCCCCGTCACAAATATTATTATTCGGTGCCGTTTCATTAAAGGCTACCGGATTATAGTCTGCCGATCCTCGAGTATCAATTAATAATTCGCAGCCGACTGATTGCTCACCGCATAATTTAGTGAAATGCCGTAAATTATGAATACTATTATCACGATCGCGATAGGCGGCACAACCCAAATTATAGTTAGCCCCTTGGTAGTTACCCAAGGTATCATAATAACAAACATCGGGAGTGCGCCATGAATCTTTAATCAAATAATAACGGTCGGTAATTTCAGTAATAACAACATTATCAAACCAGAAATTTCCGGTAGCTGAAAAAACTATACTTTCTTGCTCGGTGGTTTCATGTTCTAGGTTTTCTAGGTTAGCCTGATAAAGTTGCCACTGACCATTACCAAAAATATTAATATCAGAACTATTCTGGCTAGTGACATTAAAAGCTTGAGCCTCAACACCGTTAGTTAGTTTAATCTTTAATGATACGTTTTGGTTAGCTTTAGCTAAAAATTTAACCGTATAGGAACCGCCCTGATGAATTTCCATACCTAATTTCTTGGCTACGCCATAAGTCGGCAGCGGATCTTGCGCCCAAGCAGTTGGCGCTATGTTGTTCCACAAATTCTTTAACACGACCCCCACCCTCTTTAATAATGGCGCTTGAGAAATAGGTGGCAAACTATTTAGCGGACAAGTTTGGCCACCACTAGTATATTTTAGAGAATGCCCATTCTTATTTAAGGAATTAGCATCAGTTACTGAGGCATCGCTACAAAGGCCGAACCAATTATCGTTTTGGCCTTCAAAATTAAACACTGCTATATTTTGGACATTATTGCCATAATTACCGTTATATTCACGACAACCATTTTCGGAAGCGCTACAACTCTGGCCCTCTCCAGGTATAGCCTGGTAGACACAAGAGTCTTGACCGCCGTCCCAAACTCCGCCATGGCGGCAGACATAGCAGACCTGGTTGTTATTATCCCAATGCTTAGCCGGATCATTGGTACAATTGGCCTGGTTGATAGTAGTATCTACCGGCTTATCACTCAAGCGATAAGGATGACAGTTGTCAGAACAGGAAATAGTGTTGGAATATAGATGATAGGAAACTTGACCGGCTTGATTATAGAATTGGCGACAATCAGAATTATAGGCTGGATGATCGGCCGGTAGATTATAAATAGCGGCGTTACAAGAGGCACTATCATTAATAATGGTGTAAGGGTTATTATTGACAGATTTAAGGGTATAAGCCACTAATTGATACCCGCCGTCACCTGGGTTGCCCCAACTATAGAAAACATCGCATTGAGCATCATCGGGCTTGATACATTGGCGCAAAGAAACATAATATTCCTTAGCTTCCCCGCCCTGAGCTAATTGATCCAGATTAGTAAACTCACTACAACCGGCAGCCGTAGCGCTACATTTAACCCCGGTCTTAGGAATTAAATTAGAAGCTGTTTTATTTTGAAAATTAGTCTCTTTTTGAATATAGGTATCATAACCAATACATTCAGAAGAGCAATAATCGCTAGCTGAAGCTTTGGCCGCCACTACAAAGCCGTCGTCAGCGGTAAAGCGGTCGCAGCCCACCTCGCTGGCATTACACTTTCTAGTGAAATTATTACAACTAGCCGGGGCATTGGTTTTTAGAGAAAAATCCTTAGTGCCGGAAAAAGGATTAACATAACAATACTGTTCCAAATAATTAGGAATCAATTTTTGGTAGACAAAGTTACCAGTACCATAATCACTATAAGCCGTACCATTGGTAGATAATTCTAACTTCAACTTATCCACCAAGCAAGTACTGGAGTCGATGGCAATATGGACCTGATTAGTATTAACATTTTCCGGAAAAACATACGTAGAGCTGTAGTAATTCCAGTCAGTGGAAGTAGAAAGGTTGCCGGTGATATCATTATTCACGCCACCTAACACATACTGATCGCCGACATCACAACTCTTAGCGTAAAAAGACAAGGTGTAAGCTTGACCAGCAACATTATAATCATTAGGGCCGACATTAATATTACGACTCAGGGCAGCATTTAATTGCAAAGCATTATCACTATAATAACCACCAACGGTGGAAGTAGCATTAAACACATCCCAGCCACCTCTATCCAAAGAAGATTCAAAGTCACTGTTAATTAAAATATTGTGACCTAAATTAGATTTGATCCTGATAAATTCTTGACAACTCTCACTGTCCTTATCGCAAGTTTCAACTTGCTTGTTAAAATAAATTTGTTGCAATGGCTTCCAGTCCATAAAATTGGTGGAAGTGGAATAGATGCCACTCAACGAATAAGGTTTACAGCCAACATTATCACTAGTACAAGTAGAGTAATCAACTGTATTTTCTAAATAAGCTACTTTAGCGGTAGTATTATCTTTAGTAAAAGATTTACAAGTATTATAAACCGGATCACAGCCATCAGTACCAAAATTCCAGGTGCGCTTTTCTTCGGTGCAATAACCATAAGCCTCGCAAGTGCCATCACTCTTCTCCTTAATACAACTCTGTTCATCAGCGCAATAATTATCAGCTCGAGTAACGATCACTTGGGCCGGTGATAAAATATTATTTGGATCATTAGGATCGACTGATTTACTGATGAAAGTTTTATCTAAAATTTGGCCACCTGGTCCTTGGCGCTTACAATAGTTTAATGGTGCCTTCAATACCCAATTAGGATCAACCAGCCCTTGACACCAAGCCCCCGGAACAAATCCCTGACTGAACTCACTATAATTATCATTAGCATCAAAACAAGAAACAAAATCTGTTAAAGTAGCTGGCTGATTCAAGGCTTCAGCCTTCAATAGAGCCGTTTCCCAGCCAACCGGAAGAATTCGATATTTTCTTAAAATAGAAATTGACCGTAATGAATATCCCTGATTAGCATCGATCTCACGTCTAAAACGCCAAGAGCCGTTCAAATACCCAGCCTTCAAGCTCTCTGCCACTGTTTGCCTATCTTCAATCGCCTGACGAAATTGCTCGTCAATCACACAATCAGTCGGACCGATATTAGATCCGGGGCAAATAGTTAATTGGGCCAAGACATCATAGTCTCCGGGACTATCAAACCGCGGTCGCAAAATTTTATTTAATTGATTTTGCAAAACCAAACTACTGCGGTTAGATAACGGATCATAATCAGGATTAAGTAGTCCACCAAAAACAGAACTATTAGGGCCGGTGCTATCATCAGTTTTATTCCCTAGCTCCCCTATTTTACTCATAAGTGAGTTAAAGGCCGTTAAAGCTAGTTTGTTCAAAAAAACATTAGCAGCGTCAACTAAGGCGTCACCAGTAACCTTGCCTAAATTTTGATTTTGTAAATCCTTAGCTTGTTTAGCCTGATCCTCGCTGTTCCCGGGAGGAGCGGCAGTTTTTCCGCCAATATTTTTAACATCCAACCAACCCTTTTTAACCTTTACCTCTTCTCCTTTTTCATTTTTCACTTCGGCTTTAATATCATCTATACGACTCATTAAAGTTAGAGAGACGGACAAATCACTACCGGTCGGATCAAACATGTTAGCCATCTTTTTTAAGAAATCGGGGCCGCTCATATCCTTATACTTATTTATTTCACTAGTCCAAGCTTCCTTCATCCGGCTAAAAGTACACACCGGGGACGGCGCTCCGGCTCCTGGAGCAGTATAATCTGTTAAACCCAGACCAATTTTACCTTTAATATCCAAACTCGGTTCGCATAAATTAATATTCATTGGCTTTCCATTAGCATCAGTAAAAGCCCACTCATTAAGATTGCCTATAAATTCACCGGCGGCATTATCGGCTAAATCTTTAGCGTATTCACCCCAGCCCTTAGTAACAAACAAAGGTTGTTGTCCGCGACCACCTGAGCCAATATAGGTAGCGGCATCAATAGCCACTCGATTTAAAGTTTTTTGAATAACCGATTGTAAAGTTTTAGAGGCTACCTTCTTTAAGCCTGTCTTAAAAAAATCTTGTATCTTCTGCCAAACCAACGCGGGAATATCTTCAACAGGAAAAGCCTGAGCCGGTTGCGGCCTTAAAGCCACAAACCCAGAGAACAAAATAGCCAACAACAAGATGGCGGTAAATGATTTTTTAAATTTCTGATTGTGATTAAGGCGTCGCATGTGATTAAAATTATATTAATTACTCTTGATTAGTGTCTTGAAGTGATTCCTGATAGCTCTTTAGCAAGTCGGCATCACTGATCTTATCCAAAGTATCTTTATCCATTCCATTTTCAATCAACAATTGTCGCAAAGTAGCGGCATCGCTTTGACCACTCAACATCGACTCTAAAGGATCGGCGCCGCCAGCTTCTTCGGTATCTATTTCCAATAAATCCAACAGCTCACTAGTAGTGCCAGTGGTAGTGCTAGCAATGGTGGTGTCCAAAACCTCTTGGCAAACCTGACCGGCTGGACAATTAGGATCAGTGCCGTGCAAAATTTCATCCTTATCCTTAAAACCGTCACTATCACTATCCTCTAAATAAGGGGAAGTGTTATAAATTTCAGATTCCTCATAATCGCTGATACCATCTTTATCAGTATCTAGATTATAATCCAAATTTTCGGTTTCCACTGTATCATTGCCGGCGGCGGCTATTATTTTTTCATAATCAAACGGAGAATAGATCTGATATCTAATCCGCCAGAAGCCAAAAATCAGGATTATTAAACTAAAAAAAGCCAAAACCAAGAGAGCTTTCTTTTGGTCATGGCTCAAAGGAGTTTGGGCCGGCAAATGCGGGCCATTAACTATATTTCGCTTGTTCGAAGCGTTTTCCATATAGCCCTATTATATCATAAAGGGCCGAAACTTGGCAAATAAACTAAGCCAATCTTGTAGATTTAATTCTTGAGCTCTCTGGGTCGGCTTCAATCGGCAGTCCAGAATCAGTTGAGCCACCTTTTCGGCCTCCAATTTAAGCCCAGCAGTCAAGTTATTTTTCAGCATTTTCCGTTTAGCTGAGAATCCGGCTCGAACTAAACGAAAAAATAATTTATGCTGTTTGGCTGGTAGGTAGAAATCCGGTCTTAAAACAATGCGCACGATCGCGCTTTCAACCTTTGGCTGAGGCCAAAATGATTTAGCCGGAACTAGGTCAATAATTTCCGGTTGGCCATAAAATTGGACCGAAACAGCCAATAAACTCATCTGCGGCGCCTGAGCACAAAGCCTTTCAGCCACCTCTTTTTGTAATAACAACACCATATCGGTGGGTGGTTGAGGGGAGGATAGAAAAGTGCGAAGGAATATAGAGGAAATATTATAGGGCAAATTAGCCACCACCTTATACTTCTTTTCTGTTATTCGATAACGCAAAATATCCTGATTAACCAATTCAATATTCCCTATTCCCAATGAAACTATTTTAGTTTGAAGCAGAGAAAATAGTTTCTCATCTAATTCCACTGCTATCACTCGTTTAGCTTTCCGAGATAGTTCCACTGTCAGGAAACCCAGTCCCGGACCAACCTCCAAAACTATATCCTGAGGAGTAAGCTGAGCCGCTTTAATCACTTTTTCATAAACCTCAGGGTCTAACAAAAAATTCTGCCCCTTAGAACGAGAGGGATGGATTCCATAGATCTTGCTGAGCTCCAAAGTAGCGGCCTTAATATCCATAAATTATTTAACAACTAAGCTGAGCAGTTTGCCGGGAACATAAATTTCCTTAATCACCTCTTTGCCGACTAACCATTTCTTGACCGCTTCCTCTTCTCTGGCAATTTGTTTCACTTCAGCCTCGCTTAAATCATTAGCAACAACAAGAGTTGCTCGTAGCTTACCGTTGATTTGAACGGCCACCGTGACCGAAGTATCGATAATCAAGTTGGGATCATAGCTCGGCCAAGAGCTTTGGAAAATACTAGAATCATTTCCAGCCCGACGCCATAATTCTTCGGCTAAATGCGGCGCTAAAGGCGCAATCAAAATTAAAAATAATTGATAACTGCCTCGATCTAATTCTGGTCGAGCCTGATCATAAATCGCATTGACTAAAATCATTAAAGCCGAAACGGCGGTATTAAATTTAAATTCCAAAATATCATCACCCACTTTCTTGATAGTCTTATGCAACAGAGAGATTAACTCTGAAGCCACCGGAGTAGAAGCGATAGTGATGTTATTAATCTTTTCCAAAAATTTCCGCGATCCGACTAAACCGTTAGTATTCCAGGCACAAGACTCAGAAAAGGGACTCATAAACATTTCATAAACCCTTAAGGCGTCAGCGCCATACTTGGAAACCATTTCATCAGGATTAACCACATTACCCCAGCGCTTAGACATTTTGCGACCATCCTCTCCCATTACCAAACCAACCGCTTTCAATTTTAAAAATGGTTCTTCATAATTTACTACCCCTAAATCATAGAGAAACTTATGATAAAATCGAGCATAAATAAGATGACGAGTGGCATGCTCTGCTCCGCCGACGTAGAAATCAACCGGAGACCAATATTTCTCCTTAGCCTTATCAACCAATCTTTCTTGATTTTGCGGATCAATATAACGCAAGTAATACCAAGAGGAACCGGCCCATTGAGGCATAGTATTGGTTTCGCGCTTAGCCGGACCTTGGCAAATCGGACAGGTAGTATCAACCCAGGAGCTAATATTAGCCAAAGGAGACTCACCAGTACCGCTTGATTCATAGCTTTCCACTTCCGGTAACAGAACTGGCAAGTGCTCTTCTGGCACCGGCACCGCTCCGCATTTCTGACAATGAATTATCGGGATTGGCTCGCCCCAATAGCGTTGGCGAGAAAACACCCAGTCCTTTAAGCGATAATTAATCTGGCGGCGACCTAAATTATTTCTCTCTAGCCAATCAACTAAACGCTCTCGAGCAGTCTTGGAATCTAAGCCATTGAATTCGCCGGAGTTTAATAAATAACCGTCAAAGGTAGTAGCTGAAACAGTATCCCCCAAGCTCTTAGTCTGCGAGTCAGGAGCAATAACTCCCTTGATGGGTAAATGATAACGCTGAGCAAATTCAAAATCTCTTTCATCATGAGCCGGAACCGCCATTACTGCCCCAGTACCATATTCCAAAAGAACGTAGTCAGCTATGAAAACCGGCACAGCTTCGGAATTAAAAGGATTGATGGCCGAAACCCCCTTGAGCATAACTCCGGTCTTTTCCTTATTTAAATCAGTCCGCTCTAAAACCGTTTTATTCTTAACCTGAGCCTGATAAACGACGACCTCTTCCCAGTTTTCTATCTGGTCTTTAATTTTTTCTAATAATTCATGCTCCGGAGCTAAAACAACATAGGTACAACCGAAAATAGTATCTACTCTAGTAGTGAAAACCTTAACTATCAATTCTGTTTCGCTAATTTTAAAATCCAGTTCTGCTCCTTCACTCCGGCCAATCCAATTCCGCTGCATCTCCTTTATATTTTCTTCCCAGTCGGGAAGTTTTTCTAGATCGTTGAGCAAGCGATCAGCATAATCGGTAATTTTCAATACCCATTGCCGCATCGGCTTCTGCTCCACTACCGTTCCGCACCGTTCGCATTTTCCATCTTCCAAATCCTCATTGGCTAGACCGGTCAAACAGGACGGGCACCAATTAATTGGAGCAAACGATTCATAGGCTAGGCCCTTTTTAAACATCTGCAAAAAGATCCATTGGGTCCAACGATAATATTGCGGATCAGTGGTATTTATCTCACGACTCCAATCATAACTGAAGCCAAGAATGCTTAATTGTTGTTTGTATTTAGCAACATTGTCTTCTGTCGAAAATTTGGGATGAATTTTATTCTTCAAGGCGTAATTTTCCGCTGGTAAACCAAAAGCGTCAAAACCCATAGGATGAAGAACGTTAAACCCTCGAAGGCGTTGATAACGGGCATAAATGTCAGTAGCGATATAGCCTTTGGGATGGCCAACATGCAAACCTTCTCCGGAGGGATAAGGAAACATGTCAAGAATATAAAACTTACGAGGATTATTGTCTTCTAAAGTTTGATAAATATTATTTTTTTGCCAATATTCGCGCCATTTAGCCTCTAATTCTTGATGATTATACATATGTTTTAAGCTATCTCCAATCCTACCGGCGCATGATCAGAACCGGTAATTTTATCTAAAATATAAGCTTTTTTTATCAACCTCTTCATTCTATCGGAAAGCACAAAATAGTCAATCCGCCAGCCAATATTACGTTTGCGGGCCGCGCTTCTAAAGCTCCACCAGCTATACTGCGCTTGGCGAGGATGGCAAAAACGGAAGCTATCGACGAAGCCCTGGTCTAAGAGTTGGATCATAAAAGCCCGCTCTTCAATAGTATAGCCAGCATTGCCCTCATTCTCTTTAGGACGGGCCAAATCAAGAGGTTGATGAGCGACATTAAAATCGCCGGTGATAATCACTGGATGTTTCTGATCTAACTTCTTTACACACTTAAATAGCGCTTGATTGAATTTTTGTTTATACTCCAGACGGCTAAGCTCATGATTAGAATTAGGAAAATAAACATTTAATAAATAAAATTTCGGCAA
This sequence comes from uncultured Gammaproteobacteria bacterium, assembly GCA_964517555.1. Lineage (GTDB taxonomy): Bacteria > Patescibacteriota > Patescibacteriia > Patescibacteriales > UBA12465 > DAONDZ01. The sequence continues at coordinate 36,162 of CAZFEF010000004.1, read as the reverse complement.
GGTTAAAACCTGAACTCGCCCTTCAATGTCAAATTCTTCAATACCTATCCCCGATTTAATTTTTGGTAATTTTATTTTCTCCGACACTAACAAGGCCGTGCCGCTATAGCCCTCACGATTAGCACTGTGCCAGAAAACTTGATAGCCGGGAAAAGATATTTTTTCGGTTAATAATTTTTTTAAAGAAATCTTAGTCTCCTGCAAACAAACAATGTCCGGCTTTTCTTTCTGTAGTACGGCCGGTAAAGCATTTTGGCGTAAGTTAGCTCGAATACCATTAACATTCCAGGAAATAATTTTCATAAGTTATTCAATTTTGACTTCAGTGCCGACCGAAGCAAAATCATAAACGATTTTAGCTGGACCTATTCCCAAACGAATACAACCATGTGAGACGGGACGGCCTAAACTAGAAGCTCCTTCTCTCTGGCCGCTGGGCCAAATCGGTAATTCGTGAATCCCGAAATTTTGCCCTTTAAACCCAAGCCAATAAGGCATCCAAAGCTTATAACTGCCAGACCAGGCTTTGGGATATTTAACATTCACTCCAAAAGTGCCCTTGGGGGTCGGAGTGCTTTTTTTGCCCGTGGAAACCGGAAAAACTCCTAATTCTACCCCACCCAAACTATATGATAATTGTTGTTTGGCTAAGTTAATCTTAATTTGTTTAGCCAGACGAGCCGCGTTGCCGCGCAAAGGATCGTAACCATTATCTATCTCCAAACCATCAGCATAACCATCGCCGTCCGAATCAGAGTTGGCGTTATCAGTTTGAAATTTAACCTCTAATTCATCGCTTAAACCATCGCCGTCACTATCAACAATAGTCGCCGAAACAACGACCGGAGAAGCCACTAAGGAGATCAGAATAATAATGAGAAAAATATAACGCCGGAACATGGTTTTAATTGGCCTTTTTAGGCGATAAATGATATAATAAAATTATAATTTAATCAAACTAATTTAGCAAATGGAAACTAGTTATTCCCATACTCAAAATAACCGAGTTAAGCATCATTGGTATCAGACTTGGTGGGGTATTTTCGTCATTATTATCACAATAACCGTCTTAAGCTTCTTGGTCGCGGCGGCTTTTTATGTCAAAAACCTGGCTGAGAAAATAAATCAGGAAAAAATCAACCAATCAGTCCAAGAACAAATCGCCATTAACCGCAAATTAGCCGAGGGTCTTAACCCCTATTATCTAGGAACCTCTACTCCTAAAGTGACGATCGTAGAATTCGCTGATTTTTCCTGCCCCTATTGCCGCCAAAGCGCCAACGCCATTCGTGAAATTGCCGCTCTCTACCCGGACACGGTAAAAATAATTTGGCGCGACTATTTGGGTCATGACGATTCTTTGGATCTGGCTTTAATCGCCCGCTGTGCCGGCGAACAAAATAAATTTTGGGAAATGCACGATGGTCTTTTCGACAACCAAGGAGGAACTACGGCCGCCGTAATAACCGAGATTGCTGAACAAAATGATTTAGATATAAAAAAATTCTCCCAATGTATCACCGATCGAAAATACATCAATCTCATTGCCAAAGATGAATCCGATGCGGCCCGGCTAGGAGTTAAAGGAACGCCGACTTGGTTTATAAACGGCAGCTATCAATTAGAAGGATCTTTATCTCTAGACAATCTACAACAAATTATTCAAGAATTAACTAAGTAATATGTGGCAAATTCGTCTACACGGCCGCGGAGGCCAAGGAGTAGTAACCGCCGCCGAACTAATCGCTATCGCCGCCTTTTATAACGGCTATGAATCTCAAGCCTTTCCTTTTTTTGGCGTGGAACGGAGCGGTGCGCCCATTCAGGCATTTGCCCGTATCAGTCGTGAACCAATTCGCCTTAGGGAGCATGTCTATCAACCGGAAATTATCATCGTTCAAGACGAAAGCTTGTTGGCCGCCACTGACGTTCTCTTCGGAGCAACTGACAAAACTCAATTGATTATTAATACTCAAAAAACCGCCGAAGAAATAGCTAAATTAATTAAAGATGAAAAAATCCAAAGCTACAAAATTAAGACTAAAAAAATATACCCTGTAGCAGCTACCGAAATCGCTTTGGAGGTCTTTGGCAAAAACCTAGTTGGCCCCATTATGCTTTCAGCCCTAGCCAAAGCGACCAACATCATCAATCTCGAAGCCATTACTAAGGCTATCAAGGAAAAATTTACTGATAAAGGCCCAGAAATGATCAAAAAAAACCTCTTGGCCGTTACCAAAACTTATTCTCTCTAAGAAATTATGAAAAAAACCATTATTCTCAAACCCAAAAGCTCGCTAAATAACCATACCGGATCCTGGCGACTATTTAAACCAGAAGTCGATTGGCAAAAATGTATTGGCTGTTCTTTATGCGCCAAAATCTGCCCGGACGCCTGCATCACTATGGAAAATCAAAACGGCAAATTAAAATCAAAAATCGACTACGACTATTGCAAGGGATGCAACTTATGCGTCAAAGAATGTCCGGTGCAGGCTATTAGCTCTAAACCAGAAAAAAAATAATCATATGGGTATCACAAATCGTCAAATATTAGAAGGATCGAGAGCCATTGCCTTGACCATTAAAAATATCGCTCCAGATGTAATTTCAGCTTATCCTATCACCCCCCAAACCCATATCGTAGAAGACTTGGCTAAATTCAAAGCCGACGGTCTAGCTAATTATGAATACCTAAGAGCCGAGAGTGAATTCGCCGCCGCCTCTATAGTTTTAGGAGCTAGCGCCGCTGGCTCTCGAGTCTATAGCGCCACCAGCTCTCAAGGCCTGCTGCTGATGACTGAGGTATTATTCAGCATCGCCGGATTACGTCTGCCGATAGTAATGACCTGCGCTAATCGAGCTATCTCCTCTCCAATTAATATCTGGAATGACCACCAAGACATTATGGCTTTAACAAATAGCGGGTGGATTATGCTTTTTGCCGAAACCAACCAAGAAGCAGTCTTGCAACATATCCTAGCTTATAAAATTGCTGAGGCTACTAAATTACCGGTGATGGTCAATGTTGACGGCTTTATTCTAACTCATTCCTATGAACCTTTGTCTATCCCTGAGGCTGGAAAAATAAAAAAATATTTAGGCCAGTACAAGCCCGAGATTAACACCTATCTTCATGTTGATCATCCGATAACCATGGGCTCTTTTGTCAGCCCCAAAGATTACTTAGAAATTCGCCAAGAACTTCAAGACGACTTGGAAGCCAGTATCAAAATGATTGCCACTGAATATTTTAAAGAACATAAAGTTCTGGGGATAGCCGTCGGCAAAACCGAAAATGGTCTTTATGAATATTACGGGCCTCGATCAGCCGAAATGGTTATTGTCGCCATGGGGTCGGTGGTCGGCACCATCAAAGACGTGGTTGATCAGAATAAGAAGGTTGGGGTTTTAAAAATAAAATGTTTCAACCCTTTCCCCTACCAGGAAATTGCCAAGACTTTATCACAATTTAAAAAAATCGCGGTACTGGAAAAAGCAGCCGGGTTTGGGTCTCTAGCACCATTGATGAGTCGAATAATCTCCACCGCCAAGCCTAACCAGGCAGTTAAAAATTACATTGCCGGATTAGGTGGTCGCGATATTACCAAAAAGATGATTAAAGAAGTAATAAATGATATAATGAAGACGAAACGGACTGATTTAAAAGCTAAATTTATTAATAAATAGCTCAAATAGTATGCCTAAGTATAAACTACTATTAATTATCCTTCTACTATCAGCTTCTTTTTTTATTATTAAACCAGTTGTTGCCGCAGATTATCGCTGTATTTACGTATCTAATTGTGGCACCAACTGGCCCCAAGAAAAGGACCCAGGAAGTTGTTCCTGGCAACTAGACAGTCAATCAGGGACAAATTGTTGTACTAATGATAACGGACAATATTACCAGAGTCCTTATTCTGGGTTGCCCTGTCCTAGCAACTTTCCTACGACAGAACCAGACAAAAGCAAATGCACGGTTGGAAAAAAATGTTGCTGTCCGATTAACGCCAGCGGAGAAACTTCTAGTTTTTGCCCGGAAACAGACGACAAATTATTGCCACCGATTATCTTTACCCCGCAGATATCAATTCCTGGATCAGAATTTCAGGAAGGCGAATCTATGACATTAAAAACCGACACCAGCCCTATCGGTGATTATATAAAAGCTTATTATAAATATGGCCTCGGCATAGTAGGTATTGTCGCGGCTATTATGTTAATGATCGGAGGTATTATCTGGTTAACGGCTGGAGGCTCAGGGTCTAAAATAGAACAAGCCAAAGACATGATTACTAGCAGTTTAATCGGACTATTTATCCTACTGGGTTCATGGATAATACTAAACACGATCAACCCCGACTTAGTAACCCTAAAAACAAGAGAAGTGACATTAATAGAAGACCCGGCTTGTTGTCAGTATGCTAACCCAGACAAAACTACTGGTGGAACCTTGGCTGGTATGTTTTCTCCCAGTCTCTGCGAAGATGATGATATAAAAGGAAAGTCATACAAAGGAATGATACCCGACTCTAGCAAGACTAAGTGTGTATACGGTGGCTGCTGTCTCAGAATCTCACGCTCTCTCCGTCCTGCTACAGCTGCCATAACTTTACCCTTTGCCGCCTTCAAGGATACCTGGAATAGCATAGTTTCTCTTTTCTCCGGCCAAGAGCCGCCACCCAGCGCCGTGTTCGAATACTCTTTTAGCGCCTGGGATTCACTGATAGAAGATTGTTCTAGTAATACTATAGTCGATATCAGCGGCGGCAGTGTCGTCTTGAGCGCGTTGACTGCCGGCTTCACTTCAGTTGACGTAGGATACAGTGATCGTTGGTATGAAGAAAGATGTTCTGCGTTGATGTGTTGCAAGAATAGCGACGGTAGTAATAAAACTAACCTAACCTTCTGCTTGACTCCCGACAGAGAGGCTGGCCAATGCGTTGACGGTTTATGTAGCACTGAATAAAATTATGGCAACCAATAAAAACAAACAACAAAAAATTTATCCCGGACATAATGCTTGTGCTGGATGCGGACAATTAGTAGCCGTTCAAGCAGTGATGCGCGGATTAGAAAACGAGAAGATAATCATTGCCAACGCCACTGGTTGTTTAGAGGTGACTACCACTGCCTATCCACAAACAGCCTGGGGGGTTCCTTGGATTCATTCATTATTCGAAAACCCATCGGCCCTAGCTTCAGGAATAAAAGCCGCTCTTAAAAAACAAAAAAAAGAAGATATCAAAGTGATAGTCCAGGCCGGAGATGGTGGCACTTTTGATATTGGCCTAGGACTAATCAGCGGCGCCTGGGAAAGAGGCGATAATTTTATCTACATCTGCTATGACACTGAGGCCTATTCCAATACTGGCATTCAGGCCTCCGGTGCTACCCCCCTGGGAGCCTCCACTACCACCTCCCCTAGCAGTGACTGTCCGGAAACTAAAAACTCCTGCCCGCTCATACCAGGATCAACCCAAAATAAAAAAGACATGCTGGCTATAGCCTTAGCTCATGGATTAAAATATGTTGCTCAGGCTAGCGCTGGTTATCCTGATGATATTACTCGAAAAATAAAAAAAGCTCTAACTATTAACGGACCCAGTTATATTCAAATATTTAGTCCTTGCGTCCTGGGATGGAAAACTAACTATGACGAGGCGGTAAATCTGGGGAAACTAGCAGCCCAAACCGGACTATACCCTCTCTTGGAATATGAAGACGGAAAACTTATTTCCGCTTCCAGGGTACCAACCCCTACACCGAAGGTGGAGGAATATCTGAAAATCCAAGGACGATATAGTCATTTGTTTAAAGAAAACAAATATCAGGGCACTATTAAAGAAATCCAAATCTTAGCTGAAAATAATATCAATAAATATAGCTTACGCTAATATGAAAAAAGCTCTAAAGAAAAATATAGCGATTGGTTTCCTGGTAGGATTATTTTTTCTTTGGGGACTGACTTTAACTGTTCAAGCAACCACTACTCCGGAAACAGCTGGCAATCAAGCAACCTCCACCTTAGAGTCTAAACCTGTAGACCTGAGTAATCCATTATCAAACTTACAAGTAAAAATTCCAGGGCTAACTAAAATTGTTGCCGATAATCCAGCCAGCTGTACCACCACCGGTGTCAAAACCGAATGCACGATTCCCTGGATTGCTCAATACATCAAAGGTATTTATAATTACGCTTTAGCAATCGTGGGGATATTAGCAGCTATCACCTTAATGATCGGCGGGATTATTTGGTTAACCTCAGCTGGAAATGCCACCAGAATTTCCCAAGCTAAAAGTTGGGTGGCTGGCAGTTTAACCGGGTTATTAATTATGATGACTTCTTATATACTCCTGAATGAAATAAATCCGGATTTAATCGGATTAAAGCCAATAGTAATTGAATATGTTGAAACTTTTGACTTGCCAGAAGAGGCACAAATAGACGCCCCAACCGCAGCCGGATCTTCTCATGGAGTGCCTTTATTTTATCAATGCAGCCAGGAAGGAAAAATGATTCTCTATAATGAAAAAAACAAAAAATGTGACAGTAAAAAATATGCAGCTAAATACGGAACCCAGGAAAACCCTAAATCTCCCTATAACGGCAATCCCAACCTTTGCACCTCTGGTTGCGGCATCCTGTCAACTTTTATGGCAATCAGTAAATATAAAAATCCTGGCACTTTATCAGGCTTTACTACGCAAGCTGTTAATAACGGCTCGCGAATTTGTGGGATCGGCTCTACGGCCGATGGATTAATAAAAACTGTCAAATCATTTGGCCTAACCGTTGGTTATACTGGCGGCAAGAGTGGTATTATTAATAAATTGGACGAGGGGTGTGTGGTAGTTATCTCAGTAAGCGGCAACGACCGCCCTAATTGCAAATTCACTAGCGGCGGTCATTTCATCGTCTTAACTGGCTGGCGAGAAAAACAAAATAATATTGCTGACGTCAATGACCCGGCCGGATCTAGCGGTTACCCTTTTAAAGGTGGCTGTACAACTAGTGATGCCTCTTGTAAAACCTGGATATCATTAGAGAATTGGGGAGACTGTAGTCTTAATGCTAATTTTTACGTCTGCCAGTAAATGATTATTCTTTCCGATCCATCGCCTCATTAGCCAAGGCATCGGCCAAGACATTGAGCTCTCGGCGGATGTGGGTGAAAGTAATCTTCTTGAAAGATAAACTTAAATTATAGATCTCTAAAAACAAAGGCGCCAAGTCTTTGTTTTTTACTTTATATTCACGGTTGAGTTGCTTAACGGCTAGTTCGCTGTCTAAATAAAAATCAATTTCGGTCGCTCCTAACTTTTTAGCCTGTTTAATCCCGGCCAAGATAGCGCGATACTCAGCTTGGTTATTAGTGGCTACCCCTAAAAATTCGGATATTTTATCCACCACCTCTTTTTTCTCATTATAAATAGCCACGCCGATTCCAGCCGGTCCGGGATTGCCACGGGCGCCACCATCGGAATAAATAATTAATTTCATAAATCACTAACTTTTAAATCAATAATGCGCAATTGCGCCTCGCTTCTTCCATTATAGCCGTTTATTTCCAAATAATAAACTAAGTCGATGCGATCGCCAATTTTCAAATGGCGGTAAGCTTCGGCCTTAAAAAAACCTAAAGCCCAGATAGAGCCTAGGCGAATTTTGATATGCTGTTCATTGCTTCCCAAATTAACAATATCATAAACAGTAGCTTGGCGAGTTAAGAAGCGAGGTTGCGCGTTGCCTTGGCCAAAAGGAGCTAGAAGCTCTACCTCTTTAGCCAATTCTAAATTGGCTTCATCTAGACTGAGCTCCAGATCAATATTCAGTTTAGAGGCTAATTCCAGCTTGGATAACTGTGCCGTCGCCACGTTCTGCATGGCAATGATAAACTTATCTAATTTTTCCGAGCTAGCAACTGAGAATCCAGCAGCTCCGGGATGGCCACCATATTTATCCAAATATTCTCTGCAAGTTTCAATAGCCGCAATTAGACTAAACTCTTCGATACTTCGCCCGGAACCTTTAAAGCCCTCAGCCGTAGAAGTGATAATTAGCGTGGGGCGGTAATATTTTTCACAAATCTTGCCAGCCACTAAACCAATAACCCCTTCGTTCCAAGGTTCCTCCATAATTAAGCTTCGGCCGATAATAATATCGGGTAATTTTTCTGGATCAATTTGGGCCTCCACTTCAGACATAATTTTTTCGGTAATCTCTTGCCGAGAAGCATTTTTCTGGTCTAATTCCTGGGCCAACATACTGGCCTCAGCTTCGTCGGTAGTTAAAAGCAAGGACAAGGCATTGCTAGCATCACCTAAACGGCTAGCCGCATTTAAACGTGGGCCAATTTGGAAACCCAAAGTCCAAGCATCTATTTTTTCCATTTTGCTTTTAATGACCTTAATCAACTCCCTAACACCTAGACGTTTTTGTTTATTGATTTCCACTAACCCCTGTTTTACCAGAATTCGATTTTCTCCCAAAAGCGGCATCATGTCGCTGACTGTTCCCATAGCCACCAAATCAAAAATTCTTTTTTCAATCTGGGTTTGAGTAGCTAAATCCAACTTGGATCGCAAAAGCAAAGCCTGAACCAACTTGAAAGCTACGCCGACACCAGCTAGGTTTTTGGTGGGATATGAGTGCCTCGAATCAGTGCAATTAATAAACAGACAATCGGGGATAAACTCCTCTTTGTCGGGCAAGGCATGGTGATCGGTAACAATAACTTCAAGGCCTAAATTCTTAGCATAGATAACCTCCTCCTGGCTTCGAGTGCCATTATCAACCGTAATGATCAAACGGCAACCGCTAGCGGCAATTTTTTCAATCGCCTCCTTGTTCAATCCATATCCTTCCGAGACTCTATCCGGCAAATAAATGCTTAGCTTAGCCTTAAATAGCGTCAAAGCCTCCCACAAAACCGCCGAAGCAGTTACGCCATCAGCGTCATAATCACCATAGATAGTAATTAAGCTTCCCTCCTTGATGTGGCGGACAATCAACTCTACGGCCTTCTCCATATCTGCAAACAGAAAAGGATCGAATTTTTGAAGATATTCTGATCGCGAAAATTCCGGAGCCAAGAATAAATCTAAATCTGAGGCCGTTAGACCGCGCAAGGCCAAAAGTTTTCTAAAAGCCAAAGAATAATCAGCACCTACCGAAAGCGGCTCTCTTAAATCGGCTAATTGCCATTTTTTTTGAGAAGTCATAATTTAAATACCAAAACTAACGGTCCAAACCAGCATGCTCAACACCACCATGCTGGAGACAATAATCCAAAAAACTTTAATTACTTTTTTGCGTTTCATAAATTAAATTATCTTTTTAATATTTTCACAAAAGTGTCTGGAGGAATATCAACGCTCCCCTTACCAGCAGCCATCATTTTCTTCTTGCCTCTTTTTTGCTTTTCTAAAAGTTTCAATTTCCGAGTATAATCACCACCATAGAGTTTGGCGGTGACATCCTTGCGCATCGCTGATAATCTTTCAGCGGCAATCACCTTGCCGCCAATAGCCGCTTGTAGCTTAACGGCAAACATCTGCTTCGGCAAGCTATCTTTCAAAATATTCACCACTTCTTTTCCTTGGCGGAAAGCTTCGTCGCGATAAACGATAGTAGCCAAAGCCTCTATTGGCTCCTCGGCCACTAAAATATCCATCCGCACCACATCAGCGCGGCGATAATCTAAATAATCATAATTAATCGAGGCATAACCAGAACTAACGCTTTTGATTTTGTCGTAAAAGTCGGTCAAGATAGCTGACATGGGGATTTCATAACGCAATATCACCCGCGGCTCATCGCTATCAGCTGAAATATATTCAGTGTTGCGATAAACACCACGTTTTTCCTGAGCTAATTTGATAACATTGCCCATATACTCTTTGGGGGAAATAACATCTAGCGACACCCACGGCTCCTCGATATGATCGATATGGGTCGGATCCGGTAATTTCTGGGGGGTACGAATAATCACTTCTTCGCCGGCCTTCTTAAAAACTTTGTAGGCCACGCTAGGAATAGTAACAATAATATCTAATTTGTATTCCCTTCTTAATCTTTCTTGAAAAATCTCTAAATGCAGCAGTCCTAAGAAGCCACAACGAAAGCCAAAGCCCAAGGCTTCGGAATGTTCTGGTTCATAGACCAAAGCACTGTCATTAAGCTTTAGTTTTTCCATTGCTTCTCGCAAATCCTGAAGGTCATCGCCTTCCTTAGGAAAAATACCAGCAAAAACCATCGGCTTTACTTCCTTATACCCAGGCAAAGGTTCTGGTTTGTTGTGCTGATCGTAAGGGAAAGTGATGGTATCACCCACTCGACACTCACCAACGTTTTTAAAGCCGGTGACAATATAGCCGATACTGCCAGTTGATAGAGTCCCGGTAGAAAAATAATCGGGTTTAAAAATACCAATATCTAAAACTTCGCTTTGAGCATTAGTGGCCATTAACTTTATTTTGTCGCCCTTAGACAGGCTACCATCAAAAATCCGAACATAGGCTACCACCCCTCGATATTCATCATATTTGGAATCAAAAATCAATGCTCGCGGCACTTGATTAACCGCTGCATCAGTCGGAGCGGCACCACGGTCAATAACTTCTTGTAAAACTTCGGCTACACCCTCTCCAGTTTTTCCGGAAGAGCAAATAATCTCTTCTTCTCTGCAACCCAAAAGCTTAACTATCTCCCTCTTGGTTTTAGGGACATTAGCGGCCGGTAAATCAATTTTGTTGACCACTGGAATAATCGTAATGTCCTGTTCTAGGGCTAAATACAAATTGGCTAGCGTCTGAGCTTGAATTCCCTGAGTGGAATCTACTAATAAAACCGCAGTCTCAACCGCCGCTAACGAACGGGAAACTTCATAAGAAAAATCGACGTGCCCCGGAGTATCAATCAAGTTGAGCTGATAGCCTTGATATTCCATGGTTACGGGTTGTAGTTTGATGGTAATCCCCCTTTCCCTTTCGATGTCCATGCCATCTAAAATCTGGTCGCGCATCTTGCGCTTTTCTACCGTATTGGTAATTTCCAGCATCCTGTCGGCCAGAGTCGATTTGCCATGATCAATATGGGCCAAAATAGCAAAATTCCTAGTTTTTTTGATATCCATAGGTCAAAAAGATATAAATAAAGCGATATGGTTGCATATCGCTAAACCTGCCTTTATCTTAATGTATTTTAGGTCTTTGGTCAATTATAACCCCCGAGCCTCACCTTGATCGCCCACCTTCAAACGGCGCCAGGGTAAACGACGAGAAATCAAGGCCAGGAAGTGATCCAGCTCTTCGGCCCTCAGCAAATGGCAAAGAAAAAGGTATCCCAATACCCCCACTAAACCGGCCATAAGCCCCTGGGTAGTTATTCCCCAGAAAGAATGCATGTTGACATAAGGGGAAATCAAAACCTTGGCGGCCTGGATCATGAAACCAGCACCCACTCCGGCCAAAGAAAATTTGAAAGTTGAAAATAATATTCGTTTTTGATCTAATTCACCAACTCTAGCCCATAGCCAGAGCCAAAGCAAAATAAAGTTTAAAATATTACTCAAGGAAAAAGCCAAGGCCAAACCAGCCACCCCCATCTTCTTTCCCAGAAACCAAGACAGGACGATGTTGACCAACACCACCACCAAACCAACATACAACGGCCGCCGAGAATCATGTCGGGCATAAAAAACCCGTGTCAAAAGCGGTACTAAGGCTTGGGCAAATAAACTGAGTGCGAAAAAACCCAGAGCATTCATGGTTAAAATAGTATCCTCCCAATTAAATTTTCCCGCCCCCAAGATTATCCGAATAATTTGAGCCCGCAACGTCAAAAGCAAGACGGTCGCTGGAATGATGAAAAATAATATTTGTCGCACCGTAGAAGAAAAATTGCTAATCAACTTTTCCCGGTCAAAAGCAAACTGAGACAATACCGGGAAAGCGGCCACGGCAAAAGAAATACCGAAGATACCAACGGGAAATGACTGCAGATTATTAGCAAAATTGAAAACTGCTAGAGAACCGCCGGGCAGAAGCGAGGCGATGATGGTAATGATTAAAAGATTGATCTGAGCAATGGCCAAACTTAATGTCCTAGGAACCATCATCTTCACGATTTGGCGAAAATTGGTTTCTCGCCAATTGATAAACAGACGAAAACGATAGCCCAACAACAGAACGGAAGGAATTTGAATCAAAAAATGCAAAGCGGCCCCCAAGGCCACGCCCCAAGCCAAACCAGATATCCCCCAAACGGGCACGAAGAACCAAGCGCCAATTATAATCCCCAGATTGTACATGATCGGGGCCAAAGAATAAATTAAAAAGTTTTTAAACGACTGCAATACTCCCCCTAAAACTCCGGATAATCCTAAAAATATCGGAGAAAAAAACATAATCCTAGTCAGTTGGACGGTCGTCTCCTGGTTCTCCGGAGAAAAACCAGGAGAGATCCAAGAAACTAACTGAGGAGCAAAGATAATTCCCAAACCGGACAGGACTAACAACAACAAGAACAAAGAATTGAGCATGTTGTTAACCAAATTCCAAGCTGGGCGATTCAAACCGCTAAAAAGATCGGTTTTAGCGCTACCCCGAAAGTCTTTGATTAAGCCGGAAAGCACCGGAATAAAACCGGCCGACAAAGCGCCTAGGATCAAAAGATTATAAATCAAATCCGGAATCCTAAAAGCACTATAATAAATGTCCAAGGTGGCTGAAGCCCCGAATTGAGAAGCCAGTATCCTATCTCGAACTATACCCAGTACTCTAGAGGCTAAAGAAAAAACTCCCACCAAAAAGGCGGCCATGGCAATATTATGAGTTTGTCGATTTAAGAATCTGGCTAGCATAGATTAAATGATAATACGAACGTCGGCCACTTTAACTTTATTTTCCGAAACAAACAAGGGATTGATATCTAATTCTTTTATTTCCGGGTGTTTTTGAGCTAATTTAGTCAAATTTACCAAGGCCTTAGCCAATTCCCTAAGAGCTAATTTCCGCCCCGTTCTAACTCCAGAAAGCAAAGGATATACCTTTAATCGAGAAATAAGCTCAGTGGCTCGAGCCAGATCTAAGTCGGCCAGAGATAAAACTGTATCCTGAAAAACTTCGGTATAAACACCACCATAACCCAACATCATTATCGGACCGAATACTGTATCACGCTTAAAACCTAAAATCATCTCCACGCCCCCCTCAATTCGCTCTTGAATCACCAGATAATTATCAGATTGTTTCAAAAGTGGATTCTTGGATAATCGTTTCAACTCTTTAGCGCTTTCAACTTTAGGGAAAACAGCTCGATATTCACTTTTGTGAATTAGATTTGGGCCGACAATTTTAGCGGCCAGAGGATAGGACAACTTATCAATCTTATTCGGCATCCTTCTAGTAGTGGCGATCGGCAAATTATAGCGTTTTAATAAATTAAGTGATTCTAAAAAATCTAATAATTGGTCGGGAGAATCGAGTTTCTTGATTGGCGCTATCTGGCAAAACCTAGCCCGAGATAAGTTATGATAATAAGCTGACATCTTAGCTAAAGCGGCGATGGCTGATTCGGGATAAGCAAACACGGGAATAAAATTCTGACGCAATAACTTGATACCAGCAGCCACCTCCTTTCCACCGATAAAAACCGCGCTGATCATTTTGTCTTTATACTTTCTCGCCACAGCCACAATAGCTTCAGCACTAGCCTTAACCTCAGTAATAGTCTGCGGAGTGAGAATCACTAACAGGTTTCGACAATTAGCATCAGCTAAAATAACTTCTAAGGATAAATGATAGCGCTCGGCATCGGCATCGCCTAGAATATCCAACGGATTACGTCGCTGAACTAAAGGTGGCATCTTTAAACCCAATTTTTTGACAACTGAAGCTGATAAAACTGGCAAGGCCAAGCCATGGGTTAGAGCTAAATCAGCGCTTAGGACTAATGGACCACCGGCATTGGAAACTATACTAAGGTTATGATTATTAATCTTTCTCCATCTAGTGGCCATGATTAACAAATCAAATAAAGAAGATAAATCATCAACCATAATAGCGCCGGTACTCGCCACGGCTGTCTTGGTGGCGCTGTAAGAACCAACCAGACTGCCAGTATGAGATTTGGCGGCTTCTTGGCCGGCCAAAGTCTGCCCAGCTTTTAAAACCACCACCGGCTTAACCTTGGCCAAACGGGATAGCTGTTTCAGAAAACGAGAACCGTCTTTGATCTGCTCTAAATAAACTGCCACCATTTCGGTTTGACGATCAGTAATTAGATAAGCAAAAATGTCAGCTTCATCTAGATCGGCCTTGTTGCCCAAGCTAACGAAATGAGATAAACCAATGTGATTAGAATCAGCAAAATCCAAAATGGAGCTGGCGATAGCTCCAGATTGGGAAACTAAAGCAATATTATGCCTTCGCGTAATATCGTTAAAACCGCGATAACCGGCAAAACTAGCATTTAATTTAGACTGAGAACTAATTAACCCCAAACAATTAGGTCCTAAAATATTTAATTGGTACTTTTTAGCGATAGCCTTCATCTCCAATTCCGCTTTTTTGCCGGCGGCTGACAGCTCTCCAAAGCCGGCGGCAATGACAATGACATTTTTGACGCCTTGGCGGCCGCAATTCTCTAGTTCTGGCAAAACTAAGGCGGCTGGGAGCGCTAAAACCGCCAAATCGACTCTATCTTTGATAATATTAATACTGGAATAGACCTGATGGTTTAAAATATTTCTAGCCGCCGGATTGACCGGATATATTTTTCCTTGATAACCGCCAGTGATTAAATTAGCCAAAATCTGATGTCCAATTTTGCGCGGACTGCGGGAGGCGCCGATAATGGCCACTGAACGAGGTCGAAAAAAGTAGTCGAGTTTCATAATAAATTAATTAGTCCGTCTAAAGATCACGGCTAGGGCCGTTATAATCCATAATATCACCAAATAATTCAGATTAAAATAGCTTAAAACTGAAAATGGTTTAATTACCTCTAAAATCACAAACAAAACTAAGGCGCCAGTAACCGCCCAAAAAACTTCTCTAATAATAATCTCGACTGATAGCTTCTTCATAATTTAAAAATCTTCTTAATCTTGCCGCCTAAACTTTGCCCGGTAAGCTCAACCTTAATTGATCCAATCTCCACCCCGGTAGTTAGATCCGGTAACGACAACATGAACTTATAAAAACCTTGCCGTCGCCAAGCAGAATTTAAATCAAAGGTAACAGTTTGCTGGCGCCAGCCATCAACCAAGTCTCGAGGCGGACTATAATTAGCCCTAATCATATCAATTTCCGCTAAATTAGAATCAGGCGATAGCTCCTGGGAGCGCAAGGCAAATGGAAAATTAGAATCTAGGGATAATTCACCGGCAACCTCCAAAAACACATCACCTCGAGCTGACAATATTTTTCTAGATCCCGAAACTGAAGTAGCGGCTTTGTAGATTTCATCGGTTTTGGTTAAAATTATTTTTTGATCAGCAAAAATTATTTCCCCTAAACTATTATGATTTTTAGTTTTGGACCGTAAAACCGGACTAGAGGTAAAAAGAGTAGCCGGCTCGAATAACCAAGCCTTCCCGGATAAAGCCACTAAGGAATTTTTGGTTTGAACCTGGCTGACAATATCATCATTGGCCCTAATCTCTACCCGATACCAACCAGGATCCAGGCCTGATCGGTACAGTTGCCAACCGCCACGATCGATCAATTCTTCAGTGGCTACCGCTCCTCCTGGGTCTTCAATCTCATGACTAGTTACCACCTGATTATTCTGATCATAGATCAAAACAACGATGGGATCGCCGCCAACTTGATTATTACGATTCAAATCAGAGAAAGAAAATTCAAACCGCAACGGCTGATCGTTTAACAAAACCAAAAATTGGGAATCGCCACGCAATTTAGGCCAAGAATAATCACCGGAGACATCGAACGGCTTAATAACTTTAGCCAAATATAATTGATAATCGGTTTGATAGGTCGCCACTCGCGGCCAAGCTGAACGCAACTTAGATTCAGCGCTAGGATTTGATAGAATAATTTGAGTGCCATCGTCTTGCCGCTCCCAAGAAGTCATCAAATTCTCGAGGGCCAAATTCTCTATTCCCAAAACATCAAACCGCCACAACTTTTCATCCAAGAGCACTCCGGCATCAATCGTTTTCTGCTGAATGACGTCAAGATTACGATAGGTCAAGGTTAAGGTGGCTTGCTTGAACTCCCGCGGGCTAAAGACTGAAAAATAGGCGGGAGATTTAATCAAACGCAAAGATTTGTCAGACCAAGCCAAGCGATCACTCGGGCCTAAAGGCCCGACTATCCCCTGCCCACCCCAGAAGTTAATCCCTTGAGGCTGATACTCTCCCGCTAAACGGCCGCTGGGGGAAACAGCTCGAATCAAAAAAAAGACTAAGGCCAGAAATATCAGGCCCCACAAGATAAAACGCAGCTTAATTTTAGGAGTAATTTTTTTCATAACTAGCTATAGATAGTATAGCAAAATTAAGCCTAGGGGACAAAAGTAAAAGACCCTGGATTCCAGGGTCTTTTGCTTATATAAATAGTACATTAGCGATAGACGGCCCGCTTGCGTTTGCCCTCATAACCGGTGCCGGCTGGGATCAAACGGCCGATAATGACGTTTTCCTTTAGACCCTCCAAATAATCAATCTTGCCAGAAACCGCGGCCTCGATCAAGACCCGAGGAGTCTCCTGGAAGGAAGCGGCTGACAAGAAACTATCAGTGGAAAGCGAAGTCTTAGTAATACCCAATAACAATCTCTCGCCTTTAGCCGGGAGCTTGGCTTCTTTATTGGCTTCAAATAAAACCTCTTCTTCCACCACCTCTCCAGGTAATAAGTTAGTATCACCCGGATCTTTGACTAAATAACGTGAGAACATTTGTCGAGCGATAATTTCCACGTGCTTGTCGTTTAGCAGTTGGCCCTGAGAAGAATAGACATACTGAATTTCACGGATAACGTATTGCTGAACAGCCAATCGACCGCAAAGCTCATATAACTCCCTTAGATTGAAACTACCCTCAGTCAAGCGATCGCCTTTTTTAACTCGATCACCTTCTCGCACCCAGATCATAGTACCGCGAGGAATAATATATTCTTTAACCTTCTCTACTAATTTGCCCTTCTCATC
The DNA here is from genome assembly GCA_964517555.1 of uncultured Gammaproteobacteria bacterium. Taxonomy (GTDB): domain Bacteria; phylum Patescibacteriota; class Patescibacteriia; order Patescibacteriales; family UBA12465; genus DAONDZ01. Next base: position 18,981 of record CAZFEF010000004.1, on the reverse strand, counting down.
TTTCTCTTCAAAACAAAGCTTTAAAATCTTCTCCTGAGTACTGTTAACCATGATTTCTTTGCCATCTTTGTCTTTAATTACCTTCTGAGCGAATTCAATCTTGATCAAACCATCGACATCGGCGATCAAAGCCTTTTTCTTCGGAGCTCGAGATTCAAAAATTTCTTCAACGCGCGGCAAACCCTGAGTGATATCATCAGAACCGGCTACACCTCCAGTATGGAAGGTTCTCATGGTCAATTGCGTACCCGGCTCACCGATAGATTGAGCGGCGATAATACCAACAGTAGTCCCTAGTTTAACCGCCCGATTATAGGCCAAGTCATAACCATAACACTTGGCGCAAACGCCCTTGTGTAAATGGCAGCTTAGAACTGAACGGATGCAAATCTCAACAATATTATTAGTCTTTAGGGCTTTAACCACTTCATCGCCCACCAAATCACCAGCGGTGGCCAAAATTTTGCCTTTCGCGTCTAAAACATCTTTAGCCAAGAAGCGGCCAGAAATCTTTTTGTAGAAATCCTCACCGACATCATCGCTATCTTTTTTGGTTAGTATTAAACCTTCGGTGTCGCCACAATCTTCTTCGGTAATAATCACATCCTGGGCCACGTCCACCAGACGACGAGTTAAATAACCGGCGTTAGCAGTACGCAAAGCGGTATCAGACAAACCTTTACGAGTAGCGTGGGTGGAAATAAAGTACTCCAATACTCCAAACCCGGCCTTGAAATTACCCTTAACCGGCAATTCAATAATCGCTCCTGAAGGAGATGTCACCAAACCCTTCATGCCCAAAATCTGCACCGGCTGTGACCAAGAGCCACGAGCTCCGGATTCGATCATGGAATAAAGAGGTAAGATGTCCGACAAACTGGCCTTGCAAATATCAGCAATTTTTTCCTTAGTATTGGTCCAAGTTTCGATCACCTTATTATAACGCTCACTCTCGGTTAGCAAACCTTCTTCATACTGATCACGAATTTTTTCCACCTCCAAACTGGCCTCTTTAATCAAAATATCTTTGGCTGGCAAATTAGGCAAATCGCCAAAACCCCAAGACAATCCAGATTTAGTGATGAAATCAAAACTCTTATTCTTCAAATTATCAATAAATTTTACAGTCTCTTCTTCGCCATAGAGATTTAAGCATTCACGAATCAAGCTCTTGATTTTACCCTTGCCCACCACTTCATTAACGAAACGTAAGCCCTCAGGGATAATGGTGTTGAAAATTACCCGTCCCACCGTGGTGCGAATCAATTGACCGTCAGTCAAGCGAACACGGATCGGTTCATGCAGATCAATATATTTGTGTTCGTAGGCTAAATTAGCCTCATCTTGGCTATAGAAACTACGGAGAGTCTTCTCGTCCTTCGATTCAAAGTCCCGGTTATTAAAAGTGATATAATAGGCGCCCCAGACGATATCCTGAGAAGGAGTAACAATCGGATCACCAGTGGCCGGCTTCAATAGATTATGAGAAGACAACATGATGTCCCTGGCCTCAGCTACAGCCTCCTTGGTTAAAGGCACATGAACGGCCATCTGATCACCATCAAAGTCAGCATTGAAAGCGGTACAAACTAAGGGGTGAATCTGGATAGCCTTACCCTCGATCAGAACCGGCTTGAAGGCCTGGATACCTAAACGATGCAAAGTAGGAGCACGATTTAAAAGGACATAAGCGCCTTTAACTATTTCTTCCAAAATATCCCAAACCTCATCGTGTCCAGCTTCGATATAACGAGAAGCGCTGCGCACATTATGCACAATCTCTCGCTTAATTAATTGACTGATAATAAACGGCTTAAAAAGCTCAAGGGCCATAATCTTCGGCAAACCGCATTGATCCAAATTCAATTTTGGATTAACTACGATGACCGAGCGACCGGAATAGTCAACACGTTTACCCAATAAGTTCTGGCGGAAGCGTCCCTGTTTTCCCTTTAAAGTATCGGCCAAGGATTTTAATTGTCTCTTCTGACCGGTAGAGGCAGTAACAGTCTTGGTATTTCTGGATGAGTTGTCCAAGAGGGAGTCGACCGCTTCTTGCAACATACGTTTTTCGTTGCGGCAAATAACCTCCGGAGCGTTCAAATCAATCAACTGTTTTAGACGATTGTTGCGATTAATCACTC
>CAZFEF010000004.1:0-16827 GCA_964517555.1 uncultured Gammaproteobacteria bacterium | reverse complement strand
TAAATCGTTTAAATCAGAGGCGGCAAAACGACCACCGTCCAAGGCAACCATCGGTCGTAAGTCTGGCGGGATTACCGGCAAAACATTAAGCACCATCCATTCTGGACGAATATTGTTGTTGCGGAAATTTTTCAAAAGTTTCAAACGCTTGATAATCTTCTCGCGTTTAGCCTCCGGACTGGTTTCTAGTTTCTCCTCTAACTTCTTAATGCTCTTTTCCAGATTTATTTTAGACAACAATTTGCGAACGGCTTCGGCTCCAATAGAAGCTTCGAACAAATGACCAAATTTCAAACTCAAAGTCTGATATTCTTGTTCGGTTAAAATCAAGAGCGGTTTTAAATCTTTTAATTCCTTCTTGGCGGTTTCGTAATCGAAGTCTAATTTAGTGGTTTTTTCTTCCTTCATCTTTAGGGCATCATCTTTTTCAATCTTTTCCTTGGCTTCTTTAAAATGCTTCTGATATTCGTCCTCAATGTTCTTTTTCTTGCTCTTGTACTCCCGCTTCACCTGCTCCAAAGTGGCCTCTTTTAAACTTTCGTCCACATCAGTCACGATAAAGTTAGCAAAATAGACCACCTTTTCCAGGGACTGAATACTTAAATTAAGCACTAAACCGATCTTAGAAGATAGGCCGCGCAAGAACCAGACATGAGTAGCTGGAACCTGCAAAGAAATATGGCCCATATGCTCACGACGAACCACACTACGAGTAACTTCCACGCCGCACTTGTCGCAAACGACGCCTTTATACCGAATTTTCTTATATTTACCACAAGCGCATTCCCAATCTTTAGTCGGACCGAAAATACGTTCACAGAATAAACCATCCCGTTCTGGTTTCTGGGTCCGATAATTGATAGTTTCTGGCCGAGTGACTTCACCATGGCTCCAGGATAAGACTTCTTCCGGAGAAGCTAATTTTAATCTGATGGCATCGAAGTCGCTGGTTTTTATTGGATTAAGCATATAATTTAGATAGATAAGTTAATGATTATTCCTCGTCAAAACCAGTAACGTCACCGCCGAAATCTTCCACTGTCGGGGCTTCGCGCTCGGTTAAGGCTTTATATTCTCCGTCGACGTCCTCGGCCTCGACGTCGTCATTATCATAAATTTCAGAATCACCATCACTGACTTCCGGCAGAACCGGCGGCTTCTCGATGGTTTCATCTTCAACTTCTTCTTCGTAATCTTTTTCAAACTTGGCTCCCAAAAGCTCCACACTCAATCCCAATCCTTTCAATTCAGAAATTAAGACATTAAAAACTTCAGGCACATTCTGCTTATGGATCTCTTCGCCTTTAATAACCGCTTCATAAGCCTTACTGCGGCCAGTGACGTCATCGGACTTAATGGTCAATACTTCTTGCAAAGTATGGGCCGCGCCATAACCTTCCAGGGCCCACACCTCCATTTCTCCAAAACGCTGACCGCCGAACTGAGCTTTACCGCCTAAGGGCTGTTGAGTAATCAAGGAATAAGGACCGATAGAACGTTGATGAATCTTATCTTCCACCATGTGGTTCAACTTCAGCATATATTTCACTCCCACGGTAATCTTGTTGTCATAGACCTCTCCAGTTTTGCCATCATAGAGCAAAACCTTACCATCGATCGGTAAACCGGCCTTGCGCAATTCTTCAACAATCTGTTCCTCAGTAATGCCATTTAATGGCGGCGTAGCGGCTCGATAACCTAATTTAGAAGCAGCAAAGCCTAAATGAGTCTCTAGCAATTGCCCCAAGTTCATACGAGAGATAATACCAAGCGGGGAAAGGATAACATCCACTGGAGTACCATCAGCCATATAAGGCATATCTTCAGCCGGCACGATTTTAGAAATAACACCTTTATTTCCGTGACGACCGGACATCTTGTCACCAACTTGAATCTTGCGAAGGTTGGCTACGGTAACCTGAATCGATTTCAAGACACCAGTAGATAGCTTGTCCCCTTCTTCACGAGAGAAAATTTTCACATCCACTACTTTGCCATGCTCACCATGCTCAAGATACAAAGAGGAATCGCGGACATCTTTAGCTTTTTCACCGAAAATAGCTCGCAACAATTTCTCCTCAGCGCTTAATTTAGTTTCGCCTTTCGGAGTAATCTTACCCACCAAAATATCACCGGAAGAAACTTCGGCACCGATGCGAATAATACCATCCTCGTCCAAATTCTTCAATTTTTCTTCGGAAATATTAGGGATGTCATTGGTGATAATTTCCTGTCCTAATTTAGTATCACGAACATCAATAGTATAGTTTTCGATGTGAATAGAAGAATAAATATCGCGATGAACCAATCTTTCGGAAATAATTACCGCATCTTCGTAGTTGAAGCCTTCATAGGTCATAAAAGCCACTAAGACATTGCGGCCCAAGGCTAGCTCACCATTGTCAATTGCCGGACCATCGGATAATATCTGTCCTCGCTTGACCTTCTCGCCAACATCCACTAACGGGTGCTGGTTGATACAAGTCAAAGAGTTGGAGCGTAAAAATTTATTCAAATTATATTTTAAAGTTTTGCCTTTTTTAGTTTCAATCTCAATAGTTAAAGCATCAACCTTAGTAACTACGCCATCTTCTTCGGCAATGACCACATGGCCACTGTCGCGAGCGGCAATCGCTTCAACGCCAGTACCAACCACCGGAGCTTCGCTCTTAACCAAGGGCACGGCCTGCCGTTGCATGTTGGTACCCATTAATGATCTTTGACCATCATTGTGTTCCATAAACGGAATCAAAGAGGTGGCAATGGAAATAATTTGGTTGGCGGCCACACCGACTAAATCAATATTCTCCACGTCTTCGGTCGCCGGCTTGCCGAACTTGCGAACGTCATAACGATTAACTAAAAACTTGCCATCACTATCTACTGGGATGGTAGAATCGACGGTAATATATTTTTCTTCTTCAAAAGCATCAAGATAAACAATCTCGCCGGTAACATAATGCTTGCCGCGCTCATGCTTGACTTTGTAATAAGGAGTCTCTAAAAAACCATAATTATTCAATTTAGCGTAGCTGGATAAATGACCGACCAAGCCGATGTTTGGACCTTCGGGAGTAGCGATCGGACAGATACGACCATAGTGGGTGGTATGCACATCGCGGACATCAAAGCCAGCCCTCTCCCTGGTTAAACCGCCAGGACCCATAGCTGATAGACGACGCTTGTGCTCCAATTCAGCTAAAGGATTGGTTTGATCCATGAACTGCGACAACTGAGAAGACATGAAAAATTCCTTAACCACGCCAATCACCGGTCGAGCGTTAATTAACTTGTTAGGAGTCAAAGAGCTGATATCAGAAGTACTCATCTTGTCCTTAATAATTCTTTCCATTCGAGCTAAACCGACGCGGAAGCGATTCTGAATCAAGCCACCAATAGCTCGAACGCGACGATTGCCCAAGTGATCAATATCATCCTCTTCGCCTTTATTAATATTCAAATTGATAACCTCGCGAACGATATTAACCAAATCTTCTTTACGCAAAATTCGAGTCTCTTTGTTGATCGGTAGCTCTTCAGCGAATCGACGATTAAGTTTGTAGCGACCGACTCTGCCAAAATCATAGCGGTCGAACCGGAAAAACATGGAATGAATCAAGGATTTAGCGTTTTCGGCCGTAGCTAAATCTCCGGGACGGATGCGGCGATAAACTTCCTGCAAACCTTCAGCCTCATTTTTGGCGGCATCCTTAGAAATAGTAGCTTCAATATAACCCAATTCATCTTTCTCCTTAGTAATATCAACATCCTTAAATAATTTTAAAATTTCCTGATCAGTTACGTAACCAAAAGCCCGCAACAGTGAAGTCACGGCCACTTTTCTCTTGCGATCAATCCTGACCCAGATAACCTTGTTGGGATCGGTTTCAATTTCTAACCAGGCTCCGCGATTCGGAATGATCTTGGCCCCGTAATATTTCTTGCCTTTAATAAAATCAGAAGTAAACATCACTCCGGCGGAACGGATCAATTGAGAAACCACCACTCTTTCAATACCGTTGATGATGAAAGTCCCCTTGTCAGTCATCAAAGGAAAGTCTCCCAAGAAAACTTCCTGCTTAACCGCTTGACCGGTACGCTTATTCAACAAATTAGTCTTAACCCGTAGTGGGGCTTCATAGGTAATATTCTTAGCTCGGCTCTCTACTTCATTAAACTTTGGTTTGTCTAAAAAATAATCTTCGAAATAAAGCTCCAAATCGCGATTATTAAAATCGGTAATCGGCGAAATCTCGTCAAACAATTCAGCTAGTCCCTCTTTAAGAAACCAGTTATAAGAATCCTTTTGGATCTCAATCAGATCCGGAACCGGCATTGCCTCTTTGAAGTCCTTAAAATAACGACGCTCACCAAGCTTGGTGGCGACTGCAGAGTTTTGTGGAGCCATAGATATTTGATCAGCCGACCCGCTCTTATGGGGCTAAGGAGCAGGGCGATTATTTATATATAAAGTTTAGAGTCTAGGTACCAAAAAGACCAACAAACAAAAAAATCCCAACACCAAATCAGGCTTGAGTTTTAACAGCTTTGTTTTCTAAATAGAAATAATCACTTTTAAAAAATTAATTGCTTAAAAGTATCTAAATAATATGATATTCAAGTATTTTTGTCAATACACAACTTATCCACACAATTTTTTGATCTCTTCTTTGGCCACCAAACGGTCATCCCAGGGCATCTTCTCTCCCTGGGCCAGGCAGATAAACTGCTCACTGCCCTTGCCGGTAATTAGCACCAAATCATCAGTTTTGGCTGAAAAAATGGCCAAATTGATAGCCTCCCGCCTATCAGGAATCTTTAGCAAATTAACCCCCAACCGCTTGCCAGCCCTTTCTGCCCCAATAGCTACTGCCTCTATAATCGCCAGTGGATCATCGTCATAGGGGTCTTCGTTAGTCACAATCACTAAATCGGCATGGCGACCAGCCATCTCTCCTAAAATTGGCCGGCGATCCTGGTCACGGCCACCGCCAGTAGCTCCTAAAACATGGATTATCCGCTGATGCGGAATCAGCTTGATAGCCTCATATAACTTCTCTAGGGCTCGAGGCTCAAAGGCGTAGTCAACGATGACGGCAAAATCTTGACCGGCGTTAATCAATTCTAGCCGACCGACTATTCCTTTAATCGGTTCTAAACTCTTTTTGATCCGACTCAGGGACAGGCCCTGGCTTAAACCAACTGCTACGGCCGTCATGGCATTAGCGACATTAAAAGCGCCTAATAGTTTTAACGACAAATGAATATTGCTTAAATTGTCCTCGGGTGAAACGAAAAAATTAGATAAAAGCAAAAGATCAAATTCAGTGCCAAAGTTGCCGGCAGTAATGTTGGCTGACTTAATCAACTCAATTCCCCGCCGCCAATCTAGATCCAGACCCAGTTCTTCGTCATGTTCGTGATAAAGTTCAGTAGTATAACCAATCTTCTGTTCAGCAAAGAAGCTAAAAAAGTATTCGGCCTCGGCATCATCAAAACTAGCAATAATGGTTTTTTTGACCCGTTCATAATTCAGTTTTTGGATGCCTCGCTTAACCGCCTGAACCTTTTTTTGCTCATCAATATATTTAGTGCGACAACGATGTAGATGATTGAATAATTCCCCCTTAGCCTGTTTATACTTCTCATAGCTACCATGAGATTCAATATGCTCCGGATATAAACCGGTGAAAACCAAAATGTCAAAATTAATGAAACGATGACGGAACTGACGAACACCCTCGGACGTAGTTTCCACTAGCGCATACTGACAACCATTTTTGACCATATCCGCCAAGATCTTTTGCGTAAAGAAACGGCCAATCATGGTCATCTTCTTGTCGTTTAGCCATTCTCGCCGACCGTCATTAAACATGGCGGTTGAAGTATAACCAACCCGATAACCAGCATTTTCTAAGACCTTAGCGATTAAATAAACGCTGGAAGTCTTGCCGGTAGTACCGGTAACGCCAATAACGATTAGTTTGTCACTAGGATGTTGGTAGATTAAGGCCCCTAGCCAATTAAGTAAAAAATGGTAAGCGGGGCTGAGACGGCGAAACAATTGCCGCGGGAAATATTTTTTAAGAAAAAATAATATCTTTTCCATACGAGCTATTTAGAAAAAAACATGCCGTCCTCATCATCGCTAAAAGCTCGCAAAGTTTTAGTTTTCTCTTCTTTCGGCTCGGCGGCAACCACAGGTGGCAAATCAGACGGTTCTTCGATCTCATTATCAGATTCAGATTCAATTTCGTCTTCAGCTGGCTCATCATCTTCAAATTCTAAAGTACCGTCATCGCCCTCTTCTTCAGGACTAACCAAATAACTCTCCGGAGCTTTAGCTGATCGGCGATCGTGCAAAGGGGCTCCAGCTAAAACCGCCCCAGCTTGTCTCTCATATTGCTCTTGAGTAATCAATATTTCTCGGGGCTTAGAACCGTTTGAGGGCCCAATCATGCCAGCCTCTTCTAAGGCATCTAATATGCTAGCCGCTCGAGAATAGCCAATACGCAAACGTCGTTGCAATAAAGAAGTGGAAGCTCGACCAGCATTAACTACTATATCCTTAGCCTCAGCCAACAGTTCATCTTCGTCACCACTGATACCATCCAAACCAACACCAGCAATACCAGCAACTTTTTGCCGATCAGTAACCCCTTCAACATATTCAGCTTCACCGCTCTTTTCCTTAATATATTGAGTCACCCGATTAATTTCTTCGTCGCTTAAATAAGCACCCTGCAAACGCTTGGGTTTTGACATTTCCGCGGCCGAGAACAACATATCGCCTTTGCCTAATAATTTTTCCGCGCCAGAACAATCCAAAATAGTTTTAGAATCAATAGCCGAAGCGACAGAAAAAGCGATTCGGGCTGGAATATTAGCTTTGATCAAACCAGTGATTACGTCCACGCTCGGTCTCTGGGTGGCTAATATTAAATGGATACCAACCGCCCGTGACATCTGGGTCAAACGGATAATGCTTCCCTCAATATCTTTAGCAGCGGCCACCATCAAATCAGCTAGCTCATCGATGACAAAGATAATATAGGGCAATTTTTCTTTAGTAGAACTATTATAGCTTTGAATATTCTTTTTGCCGGATTTATTCAATAAATCATAGCGACGATCCATTTCATTCAAACACCATTTTAGAGCATTGATAGTTTTGGGAACCTCGGTGATTACCGGAGTCAGAAGATGAGGGATGCCGTTATAAGCCGGCAGCTCCACTCGCTTGGGATCAACCATGATAAATCTCAAATCCGAGGGTCCATTTTGATATAGCAAACTGACAATAATGGCGTTTAGACAAACTGACTTACCGGAATTAGTAGCACCTGCGACTAGAAGATGAGGCATGCGACTAACGTCATAGAGCCAATTAGCACCGGCAACATCTTTTCCCAAGGCAACCATCAAATTATTATTACGGGTTCTAAACGACTTGTCATCCAAAATATTGCGCAATCCTACTATCGCCTTAGTTTTATTAGGTACTTCAATGCCCACCAAAGCTTTGCCCGGAATCGGGGCCTCAATTCTGATCGGATGAGCGGCCAAGGCCAAAGATAGGTCATTGCTTAAAGCAGTGATTCGCGACAACTTAATCCCTTCGGCCGGCTTAAAAGTATACTGAGTAACAGTAGGGCCGACGCTAGTCTCTCCCATCTCCACCGGAATACCAAAATTCTCCAAAGTATGCTTAATCACGATCGCGTTTCGTTCAATATCGCCGCTTAACGCCTGACCGGTCTGATTGGTTAGAAGATCTAAAGGTATATCAATTTTAGGCATTCGCCGTCTCTTCTCTAAACTAGCCACCTCCAAAGCAAACTCCTGACCATTATTTTCCTTGATCTCTCTTTTTACAAAAGTTCCGGCTAAGGGTAGCTTGTCTTGAGATAAAAATACATCCTCTTCGTCATCACTCTCGTCCTCATCTTCTTCTGGCTCGGCCTCCACTCGAGTAATAGCCTCCTCTTCGTCAGCCGCTTCGCGACCGAATAGTTGACGGAAAAAACGCCGAATCGATTTCAAGGCTTGCATCCAGAAACTTTCTCCACCGATAATTTTATGCAACGGAGTGTTAAATAATAAAATAACAGCAATAAAAAACAAGGCTAAAAGGATAATCAACCCGCCCCAAAAGCCCAAAACATTATTAAAAAATAGACTAAGATAATAACCAACATAACCGCCGCCATGACCCAAGGAAGCTTCTAACTTCTGATGGTCTAAACGGAAGAAAAAATGGAATAAAGTCTGGTAAGAAATAAACAGAAATAACAAACCGGCATAGTGAAAACCATTAACCTGATGCTTCTTACCTTTATAAAGCATCCACCCCCAAGCCAAGAGGATCAAAGGCCAAGCCCAACGGCCCCAGCCAAAACCCAAAGACAAATTATCAGACAAAAACTGTCCGAATTTCCCGGACAAATTAAACAACCCCAAGAGACTGATTAAGCCTAGGGCGAAGATAACAACAATAAGAATACTCTGCCGAGCGGTACTATCTAACTTGACCTCGGGCAAAGCAATGCGCTCCAATGGGTCGTTGGAGCGCTCCTTTCTCTGGTTTTTATTTTTTCTCTTAGACATTTAAAGCGATTTAGAACCAAGGGGCGTAATATTCGCCAGTAGTAGAAGGTAGGACAACTCGATAGAAAACAAATTGAGTAATAGCAAAAGCCATCAGTACTATCAACAAACCGATCAAAGCGTTAGACATTCTTTGTTTAGCGGTTTTAATCTGATCTTCATTACCACCAGCCGTCATCCATTGATAGCCGGAGAAAATGATTAAAACTAAAACGATTAAACCTAAGACCGACAAAGTCACGTTGATAATCCGGACGATAACTAGAACCAAATTTTGGTCTTCTTCGTCCTCAGCACCAAATTGCTCGCCGACCTGATCTAGCCCTATTTGGGAATCTAGAAGGTTGTCGTCAGCCGCTTGCAGAGTCAAAAGCGGAGCCGAAACTAATCCTAGGGATAGGACGACCAAAGAGACTAAAGAGGCTAGAAAATTAAGCCTATTTTGTTTCATATGAGTATAAATTATAATATTTGACAATAATATTTCCTGATGCGATTATATTAATATCATAACATATCAGCGGCCAAAAAACAATTTTATGAACTTATCGCTAAAAATCGCCAAAAATACTATTATCCAAATAATCAGCAAAATACTATCCACTATCTTGGGTTTATTAGCAATAGCCTTAATGGCCCGCTACTTGGGCCAAGATGGTTTTGGGGCATACACCACGATAGTAACCTTCGCCTCTTTCTTCGCTATCCTAGCTGACCTAGGACTGACCTTAGTGACGGTACAAATGATCAGCGCCCCGGAAGCTGATGAAAACAAAATCTTAGGAAACCTATTAAGCGTTCGCTTGTTGTCAGCTTTAATATTTTTAAGCATCGGCCCTCTAAGCGCCTTGTTCTTTCCTTATAGCGCCGAGATAAAGACTGGTATTCTCTTAACCGCCTTTTCTTTTTTGTTTGTAGCCCTAAACCAAGTGATGGTCGGCTTGTTCCAAAAAAGATTAACCATGCTCAAAACAGCAATTGCCGAAAATATCAGCCGAGTCGTGTTGCTCCTGGGTATATATTTAGTTATCAAGGCCGACGGATCATTGATAGCCATCATCTGGGTCACGGTAGTCTCTAGCGCCGTGAGCTTCTTGGGGCATTGGTTTCTGGCTCAAAAAATGATCCGCTTCCGTCTGCGTTATGATCGGGTTATCATTAACCAAATCATGCGACGCTCTTGGCCACTGGCAGTCACTATCGCCTTTAATTTAATATATCTCAAAACCGATACTTTAATATTATCCTTAATCCGTCCGGCCGGAGAAGTTGGGCTCTACGGGGCGGCGTATAAAATAATCGATATTCTAGTAACCTTGCCCTTCATGTTTTTGGGAATAACATTACCGCTATTAACTAGTGCTTGGATCAAAAAAGAAATTGCTTATTTTAAAGCCATCACTCAAAAATCATTTGACTTTCTGGTCCTTATCGCTTTGCCATTGGTCATCGGGGCTCAATTTGTTGCCACTGACTTGATCAAAGTCATTGCCGGTGATGAATTTACAGCCGCTGGTCCAATTTTACAAATGCTAATTCTAGCCGCTGGTTTAATTTTTATTAGTTGTCTGTTCTCCCACCTTATTATTGCCATCGATCGCCAGACCAAAATCATCGGGGCCTATATTTTTACGGGCATAACCTCAGTAGCCCTCTATTTTTTCTTAATCCCTCGCTATTCCTATTTTGGCGCTGCCCTAGGAACGGTTTACAGCGAACTATGCATTATGCTGTTCGCTTTCTATTACGCCAAAAAATATATTAACTTCCAAATAAAGTTTAAGCTGGCCGGAAAAGCGTTATTGTCGTCATTAATCATGGCCGTCTTCTTGAGTTTCTGGCCTCATGATTATTTTAAACTCCCCTGGCTATCGCTCGGAATCACCTTAATCCTGGCAACCATTGTCTACTTCTTCGGATTATACATTACCCGAGCTTTGAGTCGAGAAGATTGGAATTTGCTAAAGCTTAAAACTACGCCGCCGCCAGGATCATCGCCCCTGGATAATAACTGGCAATAATATGGAAAATATCATCATCAAAGAAACAGCTGATTATTTAGTGATTAACAAGCCGGCAGGGTTGTTAGTTCATGGCGCTCCGCATATTAAGGAAAAAACCTTAACCGATTGGTTGCTAGACAAGCATCCTCAAATCGCCAAAGTAGGTGAGTCCCCGGAAAGACCGGGAATAGTACACCGCCTCGACAAGGATGTCAGCGGTTTAATGGTCATCGCCAAAAATCAGATTACCTATGAGCACTTAAAAGCCCAATTTCAAGATCGCACCCTAACCAAAGAATACACTGCCCTAGTCTATGGGCGCTTATTAAAAGACGAAGGCGATATTGACTTCCCCATCAAGCGATCACGACAAGGATTCAAAATGGCCGCTGTACCCCAAAACTTTAATCAAGAACAAGAAACCGTCCGCAAGGCCATGACTCATTTTCAAGTAATAGACGCCCGCATTAATTACACCCTGCTTAAATTACGTATCAAGACTGGCCGAACCCACCAAATTCGCGTTCATCTAGCCGCCTATGGGTATCCAATAGTTGGTGATAATCTTTATGGAACCAAAACCACTAAAATCAAAAACAAAAAAATAAACCTAGGACGACTATTCCTAGTCTCAACCTTGCTAGAATTCAGCGACCCTCAAGGACAAATAGTCAACACCCAAATTGACCTGCCCGCCGACCTACAGGCCTTTCTAAAAATAGCCAAATAACTAACAGTTGAAGACTCGCCGGTTATTTGCTATAATGAACCAAGTAATAAATAATTTTAATTATTTAAATTTATGAAGCAAAGATCTTTCTACGTAGCCGCCCTGCTCTTGCTGGCGGTAGTCGTGTTAAGCGGTTGCGATTCTAATATCAGCAATCTCTGGAAAAACAAAAAGTTAAGCCCAGAAGAAGCCAAAATCAAAACCGAACAGTTTATCAATGACAACTTGATGGCGCCTGGCTCCAAGGCCACCATCGATCAAATCACTGAAGAAAATGGTTTATACAAACTAGCCGTCAATATCGGCCAAGGACAAATAATCGATTCCTATCTAACCAAAGATGGAACCAAGTTTTTCCCCCAAATGATCAATATCGCCGAAATTGAACAAGCCAGCCAAACCGAAGACACCGACTCCACCCCGACCACCACTGTCAACACTAAAAATGACAAACCGGAAGTCGAGCTATTCGTCATGAGCTACTGTCCTTATGGCACTCAGATCGAAAAAGGTATCTTGCCGGTAGTCGACTTGTTAAAAGACAAAATTAATTTCGAATTAAAGTTCTGTGACTATGCCATGCATGGCGATAAAGAACTAAAAGAAAACCTAGTTCAATATTGTATCCAGAAAGAACAGGCCAATAAATTATCTAGTTATCTTTCCTGCTTCCTAGTCGATAGCCAGAGCGATTCCTGCTTGACTAAAGCCGGGGTAGATAAGGCTAAAGTCAATGCTTGCGTTTCCAAAACTGACAAACAATACAAAGTGATGGCTCAAACAGAAAAGAAAGGTAGTTACCCGGCCTTCAACGTTCAGGCTGAAGATAACGCCAAATACAATGTTGGCGGTTCCCCGACTCTAATCATTAACGGCGAAGAAATCCAAAGCGATCGCGATCCTCAAAGTCTGCTAGATACCATCTGCTCCGCCTTTAACACCCCACCGGCTGAATGTAACGAAAAGTTATCCACCGCCTCTCCGGCTGCTGGTTTCGGGACTGGCACTGACAGCTCCGGCGCTACTGGTGATTGCAACTAAAAAATATAGCGAGTACAAAAAACTTCGGAACAACTCCGAAGTTTTTTGTTGATCAAAAATAGTCTAGAATAAAAATCTGCGCTCCAGGGGGAATAAACTTCTCTCGAGGATAAAAAATATAGTTGATATTCTGCCGCTCTCTTTCCATGGCACTAAAAGTATCAGTATAAAAAACTACTTCCCAAAAACAACTCGAAGCTTGGTTTAAATCATCGACCTCCACTATTATATATTTTTCCACCATTATTGGAGCCGCCTTAATGTTTTGAGCGACGTCATAACAAGTGCGATTAAAAGCTGAAGCTGTAGCATCGCTTTGAGCGTAAAAAACAAAATACTGAACCCCCACCTGAAAAATAGACAAGGTGATAATCATGATCCAAAACCAACGTTGCCAGACTATCTTGGCCCGAGAAAAAAAATAATCAGAAACCAGAGATAGCCCCCAGGCCGCTAAAATAATTAGTGGGGGCAATACTAGAAACGAACGTAAAAAATGAGGTTGTCCCTCGTTGGTTATCACCGCTGGTATCGCGCCCACTAATATCCAAGCCACCAAAAAAAACAACCAAAAGCTAAGCTTAAACTTAGAGGAGAAAAATTCCTTGATCCGAGGCCCGAATAACACTAAAGCGATGATGCCAAAAATAGCAACTAAGGACAGCCCCGGCAAAGCCCCAAAATTATGGCGATCGTTAAAATCTCCTAGGGCAAAAGGCATAAACAAAAACAAAGCTATATTTTTCAAAAGCAGCCAGGGCCAAGTAGGTTCGCTAAAAATTGACAATTGGCCGACACGATAAAACAACTCGGAACTATGGTTAATAAAATAAGCTATAAGTGGAGCCACAGCTATCATCGTCCCCGCTACGAGCAATAAGGCCCGTTCAGCCAATATTTTTAAATCTTGCTTATCCTTAAAATACCACCAGCCAAACAAAGCCAAGAAAATTAAAGGAGTAATGCGATAAGCAATGTAAGTATGGAAACCCAAGCCATAGACTATGCCGGTAGCCAAGAGCAATAACCATCTCTTGATTCCTTTAAAACTCAAAGCGGTAAATAAAAAATAGAGAGACCAAACCAAAAAGAAAGGGGCCATGATTGCCCTAAATCCTGTTCGAGAAAAAGTAATATGCCAGACACTGCTAGCCAACAAGAAAGCGCTAAGTCCGGCGATAGTCTCACCCAACCTCTCTTTGGCAAAAAGCCGACGAACCAGAAAATACAAACCAACCACAGTTAAAATACCAATGATTGCCGCTGGCAAACGTAAAACCCAGGGTTGTCCCTGGGGTAAGATATTAATAAAGAAGGCTTGGAGATTGATAAACAATCCTTCCCGGCCATCATTTTCCGGATAGAACCATTGATAGTTGCCAGACTCATTAGCTGAAGCGGCATTAAAAAAATTATAAACCTCATCGGTATATAGTGCCGGTGGAATATCATTTAGCCATAATAACCGAAAAACGATAGCGATAACTATGGCCAAGAGCGGAAGATATTTTTTCATAAAAATTAATCCTGCTTGATATATTGGAAAGCCGCTGTCGCCGCTACGGCCCCTTCGCCGCAGGCAGTAATTATTTGATGAATGCCACCAGAACCAGTAGTGATATCGCCAGCCGCTAAAATGCCGGGAATACTTGTTTGTTGCCGAGAATCAATTTTAATAGCCCCATGATTATCAAACTCTAAGCTCAGATCAGAGAGCCAAGAGGTATTGGGAATAGAACCAATCTCAATAAATAAACCTGAAATCTCTAATTGCTTATCACCCAAATCAATCCCGCTTAACTTCTCCTCGCCGATTAATTTCTTGACCTCAACTTGATACAATATCTCAATCCGCGGATTATTCTTGACTTGCTCGGCCCAAACCATGTCGCCCTTCAATTCGCTCCGGACCAAAAGATACACTTTGGAACAAAGATTAGCTAGGTGCAAAGCCGCGGTCATCGCGCTATTGCCACCGCCGACTACAGCTACCACTTTGTCTTTATAAAACATGGCATCACAAGTGGCGCAATAAGCAACCCCCTTGCCGACCAACCGAGCTTCGCGCTCCAAACCTAATTTTCGTCTCTCGGTACCGGTAGCTAGAATAATCGCCTTGGTAGTCCATGACTTATCTCCGGAAGAAATCTTAAACCCGCCGTCAATCTTTTCCAGGCCACTAACCTTAGCCATGGTCCAGGGAGTACCAAAACTATCAACATGCGCCTTCATTTTAGTCATTAAATCAAAGCCAGAAATTTCAATCTCCGAAGGAAAATTGCAAACCTTATGCGCTTCCGACATCAAACCGCCAGGCAATTCCCCAATCAATAAATGCTTTAACTTATAACGAGAAGCATAAATTGAGGCTGTCATTCCGGCTGGTCCGGTACCGATGATGATCAATTCGTAATCCATATATGATAAATTAAACCCGACCGCGCCATTTGGCAGCTGCCAAAATGCGATCGATAGCGATAATATAAGCGGCTTGACGTAAGCTAATCTTTTTCTCTTGCTCTAAATATTTTTGATAAACAGCTTGCCAGGAAGCTGACATTTTTTTCACTAATAGATTGGCTAGATATTCATCATCAAGAATTTGACCAGTACGGTTTTGGGCCCATTCGAAATAACTGACAATCACTCCGCCCGAGTTAGCTAATATATCTGGAACGACCGAAATACCACGGCGCCATAATATTTTATCAGCTTCATAGCTTACCGGGCCATTGGCCAATTCTACAATCATCTTAGCTTGAACTTTTTCAGCATTAGCTTCGGTGACTTGATTTTCCAGGGCCGCTAAAATCAAAATATCAACCGGCAGTTCCAGCAGCTCGGCGTTAGTCAAAGCTTGACCGTTATCCTTAAAAACTGAGCCGCTTTCTTGTTTAATTTTTTCCACCTGCTCCAAGTCTAAACCAGTTTCATTATAGACCCCGCCACGACTATCAGAAACAGCCACTACCTTGAAATTATCCCGAGCTAACATCTTGGCGATATACCCGCCAGCGTTGCCAAACCCTTGAACTGCCACGGTAATTATTTCTTTGGCTGGCAATAATTCTTTGGCCGCCTCCTTAATAGTCAGATAGCCACCACGGGCGGTAGCATCTTGGCGCAAAGTGATACCACCTAACTCCACCGGTTTGCCGGTAATCATCCCGGGTTGATGTTGTCCCTTGATCTTTTCAAATTCATCGAGCATATAAGCCATAATCTGAGAATTGGTATAAACATCAGGAGCTGGTACGTCAATATTCTCTCCTAGATTTTCGTGGAAAGCCTGGATATAAGCTCTGGAGACGGCCTCAATAACTGACGGTTCAACATTTTTAGGATCGAACGCCACGCCGCCTTTAGCGCCACCATAGGGGATGTTAGCTAAAGAATTTTTTAAGGCCATCCAAAAGGCCAAAGAACGCACCTCGTCTTCATCAACCTGAGGATGAAAGCGAATTCCGCCTTTGCCAGGACCTAAATCGGAATTAGCAATTATTCTCCAGGCTGGATATTTCTGACCGGATACTTCTAGCTCTTGAAAGCTAACCTTAGCTGGAGTTAAAAGATACTCAGATTGTTTAGCCTCTAAAAACCCTCCAGATTGCAATTCGGACAAACGTGATTTTATTTGATCAAAAGTAGACATAGAAAAAAGTTATTTATTCAAAGCGGCTGTCACCTCTTGGCGCAAAGTATCCTTATCACGCAAGCCGATAAATTCAGCGATTACTTTACCCCCCTTAAATAATTTCATATTAGGGATGCTTTGAATCTGATATTCCATAGCTAAATCGCGATTAGCTTCATCTTCAGTATTGACCTTGGCAATCTTCACCTGGCTAGCTATTTCAGTAGCTAATTCATCTAAAATAGGGGCCATCATTTTACAAGGCATACACCATGGCGCCCAAAAATCAACTAAAACCGGCAAATCAGATTCCAGAACTTCGGCTTGGAAATTACCTTTGTGCAATTCTAATGCTTGAGACATAAAATTAAAATTAAATAATAAATATATTAGTTCTTAACCATCTCCGAAACGATTTTTTTCAGCTGCTCTTTATCCTGTCCCTTAGTCTGATGCAGACAACAATCAAACTCGCTTTCCAGATATTTATCCATCAAAGCGGTAATCGCTGAACGGGCGGCTTTCAATTGCGTAATGACTTTCAGGCAGTCTACTGGTTGCGCTTGCAACATATTATCTACGCCTTGTAATTGGCCAACAATATTTTTAATTCGTTGATTAATGGTTTTCATATGTTCCCATTATACCACACCCCCTGGGGGTGTCAAGAAAAATATAGTAATGGCAAAAAATAATCATTATGCTATAATATTAGACTAAATAAACCTATGAATGTTAGGCCTCAAAAAATAAAGACCAAAGCCTTCACCCTAGTAGAACTATTGGTAGTGATAGCCATCATTGGACTATTG
>CAZFEF010000003.1:0-57306 GCA_964517555.1 uncultured Gammaproteobacteria bacterium | reverse complement strand
GACAAAAGCACCGTTTGATACGATACTTTTAGTCAATGGTTGTTCTGACTTGCTCCCGGGGTGGGATTCGAACCCACGACCAATTGATTACACTTATCCAAAAGTTTCCTAATGGGGTGGACTATATCATCACCCATATTATGGGGTGCAAGGCGCTTCGAGCTCCATTCTGGGGCCCTACTCCCTTTCGGGATAGTCTCTGAACCTTCCACGCATACCTATGCGGGCTTGGCTGCTGATTACCATAATTTTTCAACTTTAGGCTTCCAGCAATTCACCTTGTTTTTCGACCTCGATTGCTCGAGGAAGCTGCGTAATGCCTTCATGCACTTCGCGATGACAATTAGCACACAAGAGAATACATTTTTTTAGTTCTTCCGCTACTGATTTCCAACTTCTAGTATAACCTTTAGCAGAAATACCAAAATCCTTCTTTCCAGATTCTAGATGATGGAACTCTAGGGCTTTTAAGCATTTATTGTAGCCACAAATCATGCATTTTCCACCCTGATGTTCAACCGCCATCTGACGAATCTTCTTGCGTCTTTTGTCAACGGCCGCTTTCATATATTCGGCCCTGTCGGCATATTTTCTCTTTTCTTTTTGCATACGAAATAGTTACATAAGAATAAGAGAGTGCGTTCACAGTCAACTGCGCTACCGCTGCGCTACCCGGGAATATATTAAATTTTTAAAACATGAATTATAATATCGTAAAACCAACTGGCTGTCAATTAATAGTCGCGAAGTTTTTCTAATCCTTTCAGTTTTCTGATCTTCTCCAAGGCCTTGGCCTCAATTTGTCTGATTCTTTCTCTGGTAACTTCAAACTCCTGCCCCACTTCCTCTAAGGTATGGGCCACGCCATCGACTAAACCGAAGCGCATCTCTAGAATCTTCTGTTCTCGAGGGGAAAGATTGATAATGATTTCCTTAACATAATCCTTGAGCAATTGCAGGGCGGCGGTTCTATCTGGAGTTTCGTTTTTTACATCTTCAATAAAATCTTCAAGGGTAGAATTATCCTCATCATCACCAATGGTTGTTTCTAAAGAAATAGTATCTTGGGAGATCTTAATGATATATCTCACCTTCTCCAGCTCTTCACCCATTTCCGCGGCCACTTCTTCTGGCAAAGGTTCTCGACCCAATTCTTGAATCAAGAATCTTTGTACTTGCTGAAACTTATTGATAGTCTCCACCATATGAACCGGAATTCTAATAGTTCGCGATTGATCGGCTAAGGCGCGGGTAATGGCCTGCCTAATCCACCAGGTAGCATAGGTAGAAAATTTAAATCCTTTGCGATGCTCAAACTTTTCCACGGCCCGAAACAAACCAATATTACCTTCTTGAATAAGGTCCAGCAAACCCAAGCCTTTAGCGTTGGCGAACTTCTTAGCAATAGACACCACTAAACGAAGGTTGGCTTCGATGATTTTGCGCTCAGCCTCCTTGTCACCTTTTTCCTTGCGTTTGGCCAATTCGATCTCCTCCTCTGAGCTTAGTAGCGGTATCTTCCCGATTTCCTTCAAATACATCTGAATAGAGTCGGCGCTTAACTTAGTTAGATCTAATCCAAAATTAGCCGGTTTAACCTTAGTCGGTAGTTCAGTTGATTGCCCTAAGACATTACCGGAGTCTTCGATAATCTTCACGCCAGCTTCCTGTAGTTTGCCCAAGAAAATATCATAATCAAAAACATACTCCTCTAGCTCTGGAAAGAGATATAATAATTCAGTCTCGGTTACAAATCCCCTAGTTCTCCCCTTGCCAATTACCGCCTGCATTCGTTCTTCAGTCGGTCGCACCACTTCTTTGGGTTCGATCTTAAACGGTCGTTTCTTAACCTTAGCTTTGGCAATCATTTTTTTCTGGGCAACTTTAAACTTCGGTTTGGTTTTGACCTTAATCGTTTTCTTGAAAACAGCTTTTTTAGCCGGTTTCTTTTTGATAACCGTCTTTTTGATATTTTTTTTAGATCTCATATTAGAGGTTTAGTTCTTTAATTTTAGCGGACAGCTCTCGCAATTCTTCCATCAGTTTAGCGGCAGTCGCTTGATCATTTTCCGCTTCTACCTGGTCTAAATCGCTCTCAATCTGGCTCATCCTGGTTTTATAATAATCGTGTTTTAGGCCGACAACCAGTTTAATGATTTCTGCCTTGATCGTCAAGGCGTCAGCTTCGGCAAAATCTTTGTCAGCCAACAAAGACAAAGTGTCCAACAATTCGGCTTGATCTAGGGCCCGGCTAGATAGCTCCGATCGAAGACCAGCATAGTCCAAGCTCTGATTAGTATTATAATAGATTATTAAGGTGTTGTAAAACTGGCGCAACAGCTCATTGGACAGACATTCGGGCAAGAAATTGTTAACCACATAATCCAAGAATTCCGGTTTTTTAAGCACTAAGGATAAAAGGAGTTCAGCCATTTTCTCGGCTCGACTTTTCTGAGCGAAACGCTCGTCAGTCTCAATTGTTTCTGGCTTATTTTCCTTAATATTTTTCCTTATATTAGCCAAATCTTCCCGAAGTACGGTTTCGTCATAATTGGTTTGAGCTGACAGTTTTTTTAGCCAATGATCGGCTTCAATATTGTTTTTCACCTTAGAAATCATGGCTAACATTTTTGGGATGATGATTTTCTTCTGGCTGATTTCTTGTAAATTGACGCCATGGGTAATTTTTTCAAAATAATATTCCAAAACCGGTTTAGCCTGTTCCACGGCCAAACTCCATTTCTCTGGATGTTGGCGCAAGCACTCATCTGGATCTTTGCCTTCAGGAATAACGATGACTAAAACGTTCATCTCTTGAGCCAAGGCCTCAGCGATTCCTCTGTCGGCCGCTATTTGTCCGGCGCTGTCGGCATCAAAAGCTAAGGCCAAATTCTGACTATATCGTTTGAGTAGTTTTACTTGGCTAAAAGTCAAAGCTGTGCCTGAAGAGGCCACGGTGTTTTGAAAGCCGCGAGATTGAGCAGTGATAGCATCCATTTGCCCTTCAACCACGATAGCTAAATCCTGATCCTTAATCGCTCGTTTAGCCTTATCCAAGCCAAACAAAGCCCGGCTTTTGTCATAGACAGAAGTCTGAGGGCTATTAATATACTTCCCCATTTTTTCCATCTCAGCATTAGCGCCTTGAGGATTAATTCGAGCGGTAAAGCCAATGGTTAATCCGGAGGGATCATTGATCGGAAACATGATCCGATCACGAAAGCGATTATAATACCGGCCACTTCCCTCTTTTTTCTGAGATAGTCCGGCTAAAAATATCTCCTCATCGCTATAACCTTTTTTCTTTAAAAAATTCAACAAATCATCAAAGCTATTAGGGCTATAACCAATTTGCCATTCCCTGACAGTTTTTTCATTCAAGCCTCGGCTTTTTAAATAATCCTTTATTGGTCCGTTAAGCAACATCTGGCGCTGATAGTATTCTTTAGCCGTTGCTAAAATATCTAATGACTTATTCCGCTTAGAACTATCGGAAAAATCATCCCGACGCAAAACTACTCCTGCCTTATGCGCTAATTGCTTTAAAGCCTCAGAAAAACTTAAACCCTCCATTTCCATGACAAAACCAAAAATATCACCGCCCTTCTGACAACCAAAACAATGCCAGATTTGTTTTTCCGGTGAAACCATAAAGGATGGAGTCTTCTCGTGGTGAAAGGGGCACAAAGCCCGCAGATTAGACCCGGCGGGCTTGAGGCTGATATACTCCCCTAATACTTCGGTAATATCCAATTTCGATTTTATCTCTTCTAAAGGGTTCATAATGAAAAGAGTAATAATGATTTTAAGCGCTCCACTTCAGCCCCCACCACTTCCCCATCATATTCGGCATTATGCATATGAGCTCCGGCATAACTGGCCTGCTTCTGATCTAAGTGTAAATTGAAGGTCCAATTTTCTCCTTGCTCTTCGACGTATAAGTGAATTCGAGGATAGAAATTACTTCCTAAACGGCGAACAAAACTCTGAACTCCACGCTGACGGTCAAATATCAAACCATAGCCGGCATGACGCAACCAGGACTCCGGATTTTCGCTCAATGAATTTTTAGGAATAGTGATTTTCATAAACTATGCTTCCACCGCTTTTTTGCGGAAAATAACAAACTTATAAATCAAATAACTCTCGACTCCGATTAACAAACTAACGGCCACCTGAGAAAACAGATAATAGATATGAAAATTATTAACCCCCAGATGCATCAAATATCCGTTTAGGTTCAAATTAATAAAAGCAATGATGCTATATAATCCAACTTGCTTATACATCCCTTGGCGATTCTGATTATTGAAGGTCCAAAATTTCTGTAGATAGAAACTGACCCAAAATGACAAAATATAGGCTACAGTGGTGGAAACGATAACATTAATGCCTAGCAACCCGTGGCAAGCATACAGGACGGCTAAATCGACGGCCGTGGCGATAAAACCGCTCATAATAAACTTTACCACTGCCCGGCGATAGTGCAAGAGACTATAAATTCTGGGATAACGATGATAGCCCCAGACCTTAAACTTTCCAAAAATGTGTAAAAATAATTTCATAACAAATTACCACTTAAAATAACGATAGGCGAACCGAGCTAGTTTGGCAGTTTCGCTAAATCTTTCAGCTTCGCTTTTGGCTCCCAAAACTACAGAAATAGTGGTATGCCCCAAACTGTCGCTGAATTTAGCCGCTAAGCAATAGCCGGCCAAATCAGTATAACCAGTCTTGCCGCCGATGATCTGCATACCGGTTTCAGAAAAACTATTTAACAAATAATTAGTGGAAGTGATTTTCTTCCGAACTCCATCACCAGTGTCAAACTCTACTTCTGACAAGGATACTGTCCTGACAATTTCTAAATTATCCAGGGCAGTTTTAGTCAGTTTAGCCACCTCTAAAGCGCTAGACAAATTTCTCTCTAAGCCAATAGGGTCAACGAAGGTGGTATGGCTCAAGCCTAAATCCAAAGCCTTCTGATTCATTAATTTTACAAAACTGCTATTATCCAATCCGGTAGCCGCCACTAAAGCCGCCGCGGCCGTATTGTCGGAACCGATCAGCATCGCCGAGAATAGATCTCGAACCCTAATCTTCTCTCCGGCATACAACCGTCCACCGGTCTTTAGATCTTCAGATTTAATCTGATAATATTCTTCCCAGCCCGGATTATGCTCCAGGAAAACTAAGGCCGTCATCAATTTGGTAATACTGGCAATGGCATGCTCTTTGTTGGCCTGCTGGCTAAAAATAGCGCTACCACTTTTGACGTCTAAAACTACGGCGGCATCAGCATTAATCACCATTAGCGGTGCTTCTTGGGATAACTGGGGTTTTTGATAATCAGCTGATTTCTCCAATGTAGCCTCCAAGCTATGATGTCCGGCGCCAAAATTAGCCCCAGTCAAAACCACTAAAACCAATTTTAGAATATAAATAAACATAACTTAGATATTTTCCCCTTCCACCCGATTAATTAAGCGATCGATGCTCTCATCCTGATGTAGTTTCTCATAGTCTGGCAATTCCTCCACCCGGTTAACTCCTAAATAACGGATAAAATCTAATGACACTCGGTAATAGGTTTCGTTTTTCTGTTTATCAAATTCTTCTTCAATTAATCCGCGAATCAATAAATTGCGCAAAATCAAAGCACAATTTACGCCCCTGATCCTATCCAAGTCTATCTTAGCGATTGGCCCGCGATAAGCAATAATAGTCAGAGCCTCTAAGCTGGGACGAGTCAATTCTCCCGACATCTCATCCTGCAGAAACTCTCTAACTATCGCCGCTGTTTCCGGCGCCGTGACTAATTGGTATTTAGTGCCTGATTTTATCAATCGTAATCCCCCCTGACGCTCCTGATATTCACCAATCAATTCCTCCAACAAAGTTTCCACTTCTGACTCTTTGAGTGAAAATAATTTAGACAGCTCATTAAGCGCCAAGGGTTTATTGGCGACAAATAAAATGGCTTCGAGGGCGGCACTATTATTTTTCATATTACAGTTTATTAATAATAATCTCTTGAAACAAATCAGCCTGCTCAAATCTCAATTCCTTCTGTTTGGCTAGCTCCAAAACCGCTAAGAAATTGACAATCACTTCAGTCTTGTTTTTGGCGGCGGATACTATTTGAGAAAAGCTAAAACAAATTCTTTCCAGTAATGCCTGTTGGATATAAGCGATGCGCTCTTCGATGCTGATTTTGTATTCAATTCTCTCCTCGCGTAACTCCTCTTCTTCTCCGACGATAGTTCCCAGGAGATATTGAAAATATTCTTTTAGCTTTTCTTTGGTTAGGCCCTGGGGCGGAGAAAAGCTCTTGTCCAGAAACAAACGACGCCGACGGCCACTCTTGCCATAGTCACGCATGAATAAAAATTGCTTTTTAGCTAGGCGTTTTTCAATTTGAGCGCTAGCCTCCAAAAACTCCTTATACATCCGCAATTGCTCTTCCAGCTCTCTGGCCTCCTCATCCTCCTCGGGGGTGGCTAGATAAGGCAGTAAGGCTTTAGACTTGATATAGAGCAATTTGGCGGCCACTACCAGAAAATCAGCAATTTGCTCCGGATTGATATCCGTGGCTGTTTTGATATAGCGGACATACTCATCGGCAATTTTAGCCAAAGAAATTTCGGTAATATCCAACTCCTCCTGCTCGATTAAGGCCAAAAGCAAGTCTAAAGGACCGTTAAATTTTTCGGTCTGAAATTGCATCATAGTTTAGGGAGCGATTTTAATTTCTTTAGTTTCTGACCAAAGATTCCCCGGAAAACACTGACGACCGGAGCCGTGATTCATCACGCCCATAACCGGGCTGGCATAAGAGGGGTAATCACCGTTCTTGGTGTCGGTTCTAAATTCAGCACAAAGCTCAAATTCTTTTTCACCCTTTTGAATATATTCAATCTCTTTTCCTGTTTCCGGATCAGACCAAACCTCGGAATTATACTGAAAATCTTTATCAGCTTGCAGTTCGGATAAAGCGCTGGGCAAGCGATCATTTTTCTGATAATAGGTATTTACAAAACTTTCGATCGTTGAAACATTATTAGCCAAAACCTGATCTAGCCTCTTGGCCCTAGCTTCTTGCGGCGAATCAACCAACACCCAAGCCATCACAAAAGCGGCCAAAACCAGGACCAAAGAAACGATAAAATAAATTCTAGTAATCGTCTTTAATCCAGCGACCAGCTTCTGTCGGATTTCCTGGAGATAGAAAGAAAAAACTAAAGCTCCCAAAACTAAAACAGTAATAATTTTCAAGACCGACCGCCAAGTAGCTTCGCCGGACAAGAAATTATTAATCAAAGCGATTAGCGACCCCACCACTACTAAGGAGGAAACTAGAAGGATAAAATAGGTTAGCCAGCGACGGACCGGTGAATCCAAAAGCAGTTCCCCCTGCTTTAATCCTTTTCGGATAAGTTTGGAGATGACGAAAAACAAAGGGGTGGAAATCAATAGAGCAGAAATGGCAAAACGCAAAGCTTCATTGGAAACATAATCTGAATTGGTGCTTAAAGCGTCAAAAAGATATTTGTTGATCAGCTGAAAGGAAACGATGCCGACCGAAATCGCCATAAATACCAAGGCTAGAAGCGATAACAAGTAATAAAAAGCGTACTTGGCATGATGTTGATTCATATAATTAAAATTAATTAAAAGTCGGCATTCTTAGGCGTTCGCGGAAACGGAATGACATCGCGAATATTGGCCATGCCGCTTAAGTACATCACTAAGCGTTCAAAGCCTAAACCAAAACCACAATGCTTGACGCCGCCGTAATGACGCAATTCTAAATACCAACGATACTCTTCTGGATCTAATTTAAACTGTCGCATTCTAGCTTCCAGTTTTTCGCTGCGCTCTTCCCTTTGACTACCGCCGATTATCTCCCCTACCCCCGGCACCAAAAGATCCATAGCGGCTACAGTTTTCTGGTCGTCATTTAGGCGCATATAGAAAGCCTTAATATTTTCTGGATAATCAGTGACAAAAACTGGCCCTTGAAAAACCTCATCGGTTAAATAGCGTTCATGTTCGGTTTGCAGATCTATCCCCCATTTAACCGGGTAAATAAACTTCTTCGGAGATTTCAATAAAATATCAATCGCCTCGGTATAAGTCAGGCGCTTAAAATCAGCAGCAGCCAGTTGCTTCAATCGAGCTATGAGCCCTGGTTCGATAAACTCATCAAAGAACTTCATCTCTTCCGGTAATTCTTGCAGAACATAATTAATCAAATACTTCATCATTTCCTCGGCTAAATCCATATCGTCTTTC
Source organism: uncultured Gammaproteobacteria bacterium (assembly GCA_964517555.1). Taxonomy (GTDB): domain Bacteria; phylum Patescibacteriota; class Patescibacteriia; order Patescibacteriales; family UBA12465; genus DAONDZ01. The sequence goes on along the minus strand of CAZFEF010000003.1, from coordinate 49,011 downwards.
AGCTCAGCAAAATATATCTCCGGTTCCAGCATCCAAAATTCAGCCGCATGGCGAGTAGTATTAGAATTTTCAGCCCTGAAAGTCGGACCAAAAGTATAGACCTTGTTAAAAGCCAGGGCCAAAGCTTCAGCGTTTAGCTGGCCACTGACAGTTAACCCAGCCTGGCTACCAAAAAAATCTTGGGAATAATCAATCTGCCCTTGCTTGTCTAGCGGCGGTTTCTTTAAATCTAGTGTAGTGACATTAAACATTTCCCCGGCCCCTTCGCAATCAGAAGTGGTGATAATCGGAGTATGAGCATAGACAAAACCCTTTTCTTGAAAGAAGCGATGGATAGCATAACTTAAGACCGAGCGTAAACGGAAGACAGCTGAAAAAGTATTACTGCGAGACCGCAAATGGGCAATGGTCCGCAAAAACTCAAAACTATGCCGTTTCTTCTGCAAAGGATAATCAGCCAGTGCCAAAGATTCAATAATGATTTCCTTGGCCTGCAATTCAAAATCTTGTTCAGCTTTAGGTGACTTAATTAACTGCCCCTTAACAGTCAAAGCCGAGCCTAGAGTAGCTCGCTCAATATCAGCAAAGTTGCTTAAGGCGGCGGCATAGACCACCTGGACTCCTTTAAAAAAAGTGCCGTCATTTAATTCAATAAAACCAAATTCTTTAGAAGAGCGGCTATTCCTGATCCAGCCCTGCAATTCTATCTCTTTGTCCAAAAATTCACCGGTTCGCTGATATAAATCTTTGATATAAATCATATAATCAAAATTATGGTCTTAAGCGCTTAACATCTCGCGGCAGATAAACCGCCTCTTTGACATTGGCTAAATTGAGTAATTTCATCACTATTCTAGCCGGACCAATACCGACACCGCCATGAGACGGTATGCCATAACGGAAAAAATTCAAGTAATCGTTTAGCTCCTCTAAATTCATATTCTTAGCCAAGGCTTGTTTCTCCAACACTTCAATGCGGTGTTCCCGTTGAGCGCCAGTGGTAATTTCCACGCCTCGATAAAGTAAGTCGAAACTCTTGGTTAATTCTGAATTGTCCTCATGCAACATGTGATAGAAAGGGCGAGCAGAAAAAGGATAATCAGTGACAAAAACAAAATCATGTCCAGTCTCTTCTTTGATTATTCTACAAATTTCCCTCTCTTCTTCCGGACTAAAATCATCAATCGCTTCTGACTTTATCCCTTGAGCCGCCAATTTTTCCTTGGCTTGTTTTAAGCTAATGCGCGGAAAAGGACGAGACGGAACAACAACATCTATACCTAATCTCTCCTTGACCTGCGAAAAACCAGCCACGAGCATCGCCTCCTCCTGCTCAATGATATCATAGTGAGAATTGATATTGGCTAATTCAAAATCCCAACCAGTGAACTCGGTCACGTGGCGATTGGTAAATGATTTCTCGGCGCGATAGACAGTACCGACCATGAACACTCTTTCCAGGCCCGAAGCCATGGCCATCTGTTTATAAAACTGCGGTGACTGGGCTAGATAAGCTTGGCGATCGAAATACTTAACCGTAAAAACATCGGCTCCAGTTTCAGAGGCAGTATTCATGAAAGTAGGGGTGTAGAGTTGGATAAACCCGGCTTCGTCAAAATAACGGCGACAACCTTTTTCTAATTCAGTCCAAACCTTAAAGATCATCTGCTTTTCACTCTGACGTAAGTCCAGGAAGCGCCAATCAAAACGCAAATCTATATCTGCCTCATTATCAATTTTATTCAAAACCGGAATCGGCAATTGCTCCAACGCCAAAGATTCAATTACCAACCGGCTAGCCAAAACTTCAAAATCTTTTTGTTCTTCAGCTCCCTTTTTGGCTGGCTTCTCCTGCAAGGTACCGGTAACGGTGATATAGCTTTCTAGGGTTAATTTTTCTGCCTGAGCATAAGCTTCACCTTGGTCAGCAACTACAACCACCTGGATAACTCCGGAGGCATCACGCAAGTCAACAAAAACGACCCCTTTATGGGCCCGACGATTATAGACAAAGCCGGATAAGACTACCTCTCCCTGACCTTGGCTTTTAGCTTGGTTGATAGACATCATATTATTTAAATGTTGATAAATATACTTGAATTATAGCGGTTTTCCTGGCTTTAATCAAGCCTAAAAAACACTATATTCCACTATTTTTGGGATAATTTCAATCAGCTCTTCCTCAGACTCAATTTTCTCTAAAAATGGCGAATCTGAGGATAATATCCGCCGCAAAACAGCTACTGAAGAGGTTGACAACGATACTTGATCTAAATCGGGACTATACCCCAAAATAGCAATCAATCGTAAACTAAAGATCTGATAGAGTCCGGCTGGTTCAACCGATTCAGAGATAGCGTCCAAAAAATCAACCAAAAGAGCAAACAAAACTTGATCTTCGTGTTCCCAATGCACCAGACGATTAAACAAGTTCCAAGCTAGGCCGACATAATAGATTCGGTTGACGTCAGCTTTGATCCGGGCATAACTATCAAGACCGATAGCGCTACCGACATAGTCTCGATTCTTGCCTTTGATCACCATTAAATTAATCAAGGTGATCGGCTCCAAATGAGCCGCCAACTTAGAACCCGGTCTTAACATACCTCGCGCTACCAAATCTAGCTTGCCCCTGTCTTGGCTATAAACTAAAACGCGGCCGTCGAATTCTCTATAGGCCTCGCGTTTTAATACCAGCGCTTTAGTTAAATATGTCTCTTCCATTATTTTAAAATTAGCCCGTCCAAATAATTCTGCAAAATCAACATCGCCGCTACCGCATCTCTTTCGGCCTTGTCTTCTTTTTCGCCAACCAAGGCATCGGCGGCCAAACTAGAAAGACGTTCATCCACTAGGTTCACCGCTACTCCGGCTTCATTTTCTAGCTTGAGCTTAAAAGCCAAAAAATCTTGATTAGCCGGATCACCGGATAATTTCTTGGGCTCGCCTAGAACTATCTGATCGATCTTCTCATTGCTTACCACTTCTAAAACATCGCTCCAAGAATTAACCACCCTAAACGGCAAGGCCAAGCCGGTTTCACTATCTCCTAGGGCCAGGCCAATTCTTTTCTCTCCCCAATCAATTCCCAAGTATTTGATATTCTCCATAGATTATTGCGTTAATATTATCGGCCCCTTGGCAGTAACAGCTACAGTATGTTCAAAATGAGCGCTCAGAGATCCATCCGCGGTTAAAGCTGTATAACCATTAGGAGCAATCTTCACACGCCAAGTACCGGCATTAACCATCGGTTCAATTGCCAAAACCATACCCGGAACTAAAACTAAATTTTCCGGAGACCGAGGATCAATTTCATAATTGAAAACGTCAGGAGCTTCATGAACTTCATGACCAACGCCATGACCGACGAAATCTTTAACTACGCTATACCCTTGGTTGAAACAATATTCCTCAATCGCTTGGCCAATATCGTTTAAAGTTTTTCCGGGTTGAGCCATTTTAATCCCGCGATAAAGAGACTGTTCGGAGACTTTGAGTAGTTTGCGCGTCGCCTTATCAACCTTGCCCACCGCCACTGTATAGCAGGTGTCAGTATAGAGCCCATTAACCTTGGGCCATTTCATGCCGATATCCAAATCCACAATATCGCCAGAGCGTAATATTCTTTCTGGTAGGGCGGGGCCGTGAACTACTTCATCATTTATGGAAACGCATAAAGCGGTGGGAAAATATAAATCTCCCCCCATATGATAGTCCTTAAAGGCTGGTTCACCGCCAGAGGCGGCAATGAGCTCTATAGCTTTTTGCTCTAAAAGTGCCGTACTCAATCCTGGCTTAACCATCTTCACCAGTTGCCTTAAAATTAGGGCCAATTTATGCCCCCCTTGCCTCATTAATTCAATTTCTGCCTCATTCTTCAATCTAACCATATACATCCATTTTAACACCGTTTTTGCCCTTTTTCAATGATTTGACGGAAAAGCGAATAAATAGTAGAATAGAGTTTAGACCTTTTAAAAAACCGAAAATGAAAAGAATCCAGATGGTAAAACACGTGGTCATTGACTTGGTTTGGGAACCACTCCATATCATTCTCAAGGACTGCCTGGGAATAATCATCGTCTTGGGAGTGTTTGTCATTATCGCCCTTGCTTCCAAGCAAACATTTCCGCAATATTTTGCCTGGTTCTTCGGCGGCATCTTCGCCCTTCTCTATCTAGGGTTAGCGATGACCGCTCTATCCGACAAAATAAAGAATAAACGGACAAAAAAAGGTCTTAACCGCAGTTAAGACCTTTTTGAATATCCAAAATAATGAAATTATAACCCATCATACTCCCGCATCGTCAATTGGGATTTAATCTGCTTGACCATATCAATTACCACCGAAACCACGATCAACAAGCTGGTGCCGCCAATAGCTAGAGACTGAATGCCGGTAAAATAGCGCATGATCAAAGGCAAAATAGCGATGATGCCCAAGAATAAAGCGCCGACTAAAATAATCTTGTGAGTGGTGCTACCTAAATATTCTTCAGTCTGTTGTCCAGGACGGATACCAGGAATAAAACCACCGTTTTTCTGTAAGTTTTCAGCAATTTGTTTGGGGTGAAAAATAACTTCGGTGTAGAAATAAGTAAAAGCAAAAACTAACAAGAAATAAATAATGCCGTAGAATAATTGATTTTGGAAAATAGCAATAATCTTTTCCGCTCCAGTCACTAACCAAGCCGTCTTGGCATGCAAGAAAAATTGGGCTAGCATCGGCGGGAACATAATAATAGAGATAGCGAAAATGATCGGAATTACACCGGCCATATTAACCCGTAAAGGCAAATGAGTGTTGGTGCCTCCGAAAGCACGGGAACCGCGAATTTGTCGAGCATATTGAATCGGAATATTGCGTTGACCCTCATTGATAATGACTACACCGACAACAGTAATAATGGCAATTGCCAAGAAACCAACCAATAAGAAAATCTGCGATTTGTCGAAAGCCACAAAGAATTGGCCGACGGCCTGAGGCAAAGCCGCGACGATGCCAGCGAAGATTAATAAAGAAATACCATTGCCGATCTTCTTTTCGGAAATCAATTCGCCTAACCACATTAAGAAGACAGTGCCGGCGGTAATCGCCACCATCATCACCATCATATCGAAAGTAGATATATTGCTTAACACTCCACGAGCTGAACGACCTAAAACGTTAATCATGGCGTAAGACTGCAATAGGGCTAACGGCACAGTCAACCATCTAGTCCACATGGTAATTTTCTGTCGGCCAGATTCTTCTTTTTGCATTTCCTCAAGCTTTGGAACGATCATTCCTAATAATTGAAAAATGATGGAAGAAGTGATATAGGGGCCAACGCCCATCATGACTACGGAGAAATTCTTCATGCCGCCGCCGGAGAACAAATCTAACATGCCCAACAATTCGTTGGAGCTAAAAAGTTGCCGCAAAGCCATCGTATCGACTCCAGGCACTGGAATATGGGCAATTAGACGGAAGATGACCAACATGAGCAACACGAAAAGAATTTTATTGCGGACATCACGGGCCTTCCATAACTGTCTTAATTTTTCCATATGATTTAATTAGAGTTGTTTTTTCAAGCCCTCGCTCATCTTGACGCTCTGAAATTTCAAACCGTTAACACTTAATTTGTCTTTGCCTAAAATTTTAACCGGTTTCGATTCATTTCTAATCAATCCCTTCTCTTTTAAGGTAGCTGGAGAAACAATTTCATTAGGTTTGTAGACAGCGTTGATACGAGCTACGGAAACTACCTGATTCTTAGGATGAATAGACTTAAATCCGCGGGCCTTAGGAATTTGGAGCAATTGCTTCTTCATTCCCAAACGTTTCAGTCCGGAAGCACCACTGCGCGATTTTTGACCCTTCAAACCACGGGTACTATAAGTACCGTGACCAGAGGCGTTACCGCGGCCAACTCTTTTTTTCCGTTTTAATCCACCACTGGATTTTTTGATGACGTTTAGCCCTAAAGACATATGAATAAAGTTAATTGATCAATTTTTATTTTTTCTCAGTTACTGGCCGAACTCGGGGTTCCATCTTCTTTAAGCTTTTTAAGGCGGCAATGGTGCAACGAGCGTTATTAATCTTGTTGCCTCCGCCCAAAATCTTGCTGGTAACATTTTTGACGCCAGCTAATTCTAAAATTACTCTAACCACTCCTCCGGCCTTAACACCGCTTCCCTGTTTGGCTGGTTTGAATAAGATTCGAGAAGCACCCATGATTTTACGGACCTCGTGCGGAATAGTATCATTTACTAAATTAACATGAATCATGTTTTTCTTGGCTTTGTTAACTGCTTTGTTAACCGCCAAGGTAACATCAGCTCCCTTGCCTAAACCAATACCAATCTTGCCATTTTTATCACCCAAAGCCACACAAGCCCTAAAGCTCATTCTCTTGCCACCTTGCATCACGCGGGTTACCCTCGCGACATCCAACATTCTTTGATCAAATTCATCCTGTTGTCGTTGAGGTCGGCGATCCCGGCCGCGAAAATTTCGGCGTTCACCGGCCGGCTTAGTACCATAAATAGTGGTGGCTACGGCTTGTTCCACTTTAGCTTCAGTAGTTTCTTGTTTGGTATTCAATTCTTCAGACATAAAATAATGGCTAATATTAAAATTGCAAACCGCCTTGACGAGCACCTTCGGCTACGGCCTTAACTCGGCCGTGATAACGATAGCCGCCGCGATCAAAAACCACCACGCCGACTTTCTTGTCCTGAGCTTTCTTGGCTAATAGCTCGCCTAATGATTTAGCCAATTCCACCTTAGACTTCTTGCTATCCTTTAATTCGTGGCTATCGGCCGAAACTATAGTTTTACCGCTCAAGTCATCAATCAACTGTAGAAACATCCCGGAGTTGGAACGAAAAACACTTAGTCGCGGTCTAGCGGCAGTACCCTGAATCTTAGCTCGAACTCGAGCGTGACGTCTCTCTAATTTGGAATTTTTAGCAATTTGCTTATTCATATAAATTTATACTTATTTACTGGCCGCGGTCTTACCAGCTTTGCGGCGAATAACTTCATCAATATATCTGATACCTTTACCTTTATAAGGTTCAGGTAGACGCAAACGACGAATTTGAGCGGCGACCTCACCTACCAATTGCTTATCAATACCAACAATGGTCAAAAAGTTACCATCAGACACAGCGCTGATGCCGGCGGGCAAAGAAAATTCTATCGGATGGGAAAAACCTAAATTTAAAGTTAATTTTTGGCCGCTAACTTGAGTGCGATAACCAACGCCCTTGATCTCCATTTTCTTTTCAAAACCGACAGTAACACCAATAACCATATTATTGACCAGATTGCGGCATAAACCCCAAAGAGCTCTCTGCTTCAAATCCTCAGGATCATCAACTTTAACAATAGCTTCTTGTCCGTTAATTTCTAAATTAACGTGTCGAGGCAAATCAAAGCTGAGCTCGCCCTTGGGCCCTTTGACCTTCACCAAGGAGCCGGAAAGAGTCAGATTGACACCGGAGTCTAATTTAATTGGTAGTTTTCCTAAGCGAGACATAGCTGATGGGATTAAAATTAATAAATTTCACACAAGATTTCGCCGCCGATCTTCTCGTGGCGAGCTTGCTTGTTGGTCATTAAACCTTTGGAAGTGGAAATAATAGCGATACCCAAACCATTTAGAACCCGCGGCAAATCAGTGGCCGCGACATAGATTCTTAGGCCCGGTTTGCTGACCCTCTTCAAATTGGTAATTTTGGAAAAACCTTCACTGTCATATTTCAAAGTCAATTTGATTTCATCAAAAGCGGCGGAACGGTTTTTGTCACCGGCCGACCCCTTCACCAATTCTGCTCTAGCAATCCAACCTTCGCGCTCTAGAATTTTGGCGATTTCTAATTTTATTTTGGAAAACGGCAAACAGACCTCCGCTTTTTTCACCAAAGCCGCGTTTCTGATGCGAGTTAACATGTCTGCGATTGGATCCGTCATAATTTTACATTAATTAAAAATATAATTACCAGCTAGCCTTCTTAATACCCGGTAAATCACCGTTGTCAGCCAATTCCCGAAAACAAATCCGGCACAACTTGAAGTCGCGCATATAACCATGCAAACGACCACAGCGCCAGCAACGATTTATCTTCCGGGTAGAAAATTTCGGTTTTAACTTAGATTTTACGATTAAGGCGGTTCTAGCCATATAAATTAATAAAATTAATTTTGCTTAAAAGGAAAGCCTAAAAGGCGGAAAAGCTCTAAGCCGGCTTCCCGGTTACGAGCATTGGTATTAATAATAATTTCCAAACCGTGAATGGCAGTGACTTCTTCCATGTGAATTTCCGGGAAAGGTAGATTTTCTTTAAAGCCAACGGTTAAATTCCCCTGACGATCAACTGCTTTATCGGAAATACCACGGAAGTCACGCACACGCGGGAAAGAAACATTAACTAATTTTTCAATAAAATCATACATTCGATCAGATCTCAAAGTGACCATCGCTCCAATAACCATTCCTTCTCTAACCTTAAAAGCGGAAACTGATTTCTTGGCTTTGGTAAAAACCGGTTTCTGTCCGGAAATCTTCAACAAGGTCTTTTCTACGCTATCAACAACTTCCTTTTCCTTAGCCTGCTTACCAAAACCGACATTAATCACCACTTTCAAAAGCCGCGGAACTAACATCGCGTTTTTGTAGCCAAATTTATCTTTCAAGGCCTTAACTATTTCTTTTTGATATTTTTCTTTTAAGCGCATATGTTTAATCGATAGTTTGTTCGCATTTCTTGCAAACTCGGAATTTCTTAACCTTGCCATCGTCACTTTTAACTAGCTTATGGCCAATTCTGGTAGTCTTGCCGCATTTCGGGCAAACCAAAGCTACATTAGAAGCATCGATAAAACGAGGGAATTCGATTCTCTGCCCCTTCTCTCCTCGACGTTGCGGGCGCAAATGCTTGATTAAAAGATTCAAACCCTCGACACTGAGCTTCTCCTGAGCTGGTAGGGTTTGCAAAACCTTACCGGTCTTGCCCCGATCTTTTCCAGCTAGAATCTTCACTTTGTCTTCTTTCTTGATATTCATAAAAATAATATGAAACTAAGTTACAAAACTTCAGGAGCTAAAGAGATAATCTTCATGTAACCAGCCTGGCGTAATTCGCGAGCTACTGGTCCAAAGATACGACTGCCTTTAGGCTCTTTCTTTTCCTTATCAATAATCACACAAGCATTATCATCAAAGCGCAAATAGGAACCATCGGGACGACGAATCTCTTTATGGGTTCGAACCACTACGGCATAGACTACATCGCTCTTCTTAACAGCGGCATGCGGAGTGGCCGACTTCACAGCTCCCACGATAATATCTCCAACTCGAGCATAACGTCTTTTGTAACCACCCAAAACCTTAATACACAAGACGGAGCGAGCTCCAGAATTATCAGCTACTTTTAATATAGTTTGAACTTGAATCATATATTTAAGCCTTAACTACTCGCCATCGCTTGTCTCGACTTAGGGGCCGACACTCAACGAAGTTGACGATATCTCCAACTTTAAACTCGTTCTTTTGATCATGCACCTTATAACGGCGGCTGACCACATAACGTTTGTGATATTTGGGGTGAATTTTTACCCGCTCTACCCGAACAATAATAGTCTGGTCGTTCTTGTCGGAAACGACTTCGCCTTTAAACTTCTTTCGGATTAACGCCGGGGCGGCGGATTGCACTTCTTTCATATAATAATTTATTTAACAGCTTTCTTTTTTAAATCATTTAAAGCGGTAATAATCATGGCGATCATTTTTTTAGCGGCTCTTAAGGCCCGGACATTTTTCAATTGCCGATTAGAATCCTTAAAGCGCAATTCAGTTAGCCGAGAACGCTCTTCGGCCAACATCTTATTCAATTCGCTTTCAGTCTTAGTTTTTAGTTCTTTATATTCCATATAAGCTAGCTACGTTTAACAAATTGACACTTAATCGGTAATTTATAAGCGGCGGCCTCTAAAGCTTCTTTGGCCATTTCCTCTGGCACACCATCCATTTCAAACAAAACCATACCCGGATGAATAACGACTACATAGTAATCAACAGCACCTTTACCGCCACCCATAGTTGATTCATTGCCGTGATCGGTTACCGGTTTGTCCGGAAAAATTCGAATCCAAATCTTACCACTTTTCTTGGTATATTTAGTCATTACCCTTCTAGCGGCTTCAATCTGTCTAGCCGTAATCCAGTGACTACCCAAAGCTTTTAAGCCATAGGAACCAAAGCTAACACTTAGCTTGGAGCTAGCCTTGCCGCCTTTGCGGCCCTTATGACTTTTTCTAAATTTGGTTTTCTTGGGCATTAACATATTTGAATTCTTTACTTTTTATTTTTATCAAAAATCTCACCTTTATAGACCCAAACCTTAACACCGATAGCACCATAAGTGGTATGAGCCACACCCCGAGCGTAATCAATATCGGCCCGAATAGTACTCAACGGCAATTTGCCTACAGTCAACTTCTCGGTACGAGCAATCTCTGCTCCGTTTAGTCGGCCAGAAATACAAACTTTAACACCTAAACCGCCGGCTCTTTCTATTTTAGAAATGGTCTGCTTCATTACCTTGCGGAAAGGAGTTCTTTTTTCAATATCTAAGATCATTTGCTGAACCGCTATTTGAGCGCTTAAACCTGGCTGAGTTACTTCTTTAATGTTGATATTAACATCGCTAGGACGAATGCCAGATGGGTTAGATAAGAATTGACGGTGTAGTTTCTTCTTTAGTTCTTCAATGCCGTTACCACCGCGACCGATCAAAACTCCCGGCTTAGCAGTATGGATATCAACATTAATCTTATTAGCCCCGCGAGCAATCTCCACTCGGTCAACACCAGCTTCCTTATAATTCTTCAATAAGAACTTGCGCATCTGCACATCTTGCTTTACCTGGCTAATATATTTCTCGCCCCGGCTAAACCAAAGTGAGGGCCAAGGCTTAACGACACCGATGCGAATTGCTTTTGGATTTATTTTCTTACCCATATATGATAATTAATTAACCAGATTTACGATTAAACATGCGACTGGCAAAACCACGGCCCGATCCCTCCATCTTGGCATGACCTCGACGGCCGGAATTTCTCGGATCCTCTTCCTTAACTACTTCCTCGCTATCTTTAACTTGTTTCTTGCTAACTTTAACTTTTTCCGGAGCCGGAGCGGCCTTAGCATTAACCAGTGTTTCTAGCTTTACCGGCTTTTCAGCCTTAGCTTTTTTAGCTTCTTTCTTGCCGCTATCTTTAATCTCAGCCAAAATCAAATCAATATGACAGGAACGCTTGCGAATAGTGGTGGCGCGACCGTGAGCGCGAGGCATCCAACGCTTCAAAGTCTTGCCTTGATCAACCCGAATAGCTTTAACATATAGATTATCAGCATCCAGTTCATAATTATTGACAGCGTTAGCAATCGCGGACTTGATCAGTTTAGCAATCGGGTCGGTAGACTTCTTGTTGATAAAAGATAATTGAGCTAAAGCCTTATCGGTTTTTAGATTGCGAACTAAATCAACCACCAAGCGAGCCTTGCGGTCAGAAATTCGTAAATCGTTTAATCTAGCCTTAATTTCCATATGATATGATTATTTTTTCTGTTCTTTGGCCATCTTGCCGCCATGGGAAACAAATTTCCGAGTATGGGAGAATTCGCCCAAGCGATGACCGATCATATTTTCGACAATATATACCGGCACATGCTGTTTGCCGTTGTGAACGCCGATAGTGTAGTTAACCATTTCCGGAGTGACAGTGCAAGATCTATCCCAAGTCTTGACCACGGTTTTATCGCCCGGAGTCAAAGCCTGCAATTTCTTGATCAATCTTTCATTAACGTATGGTCCTTTTTTTAAGCTTCTCGCCATATGAATAAATATTATTTATTTCTAGAACGCCGCTTAACAATCAAACGATTAGAGCGTTTTAGTTTTCTGGTCTTAACCCCTAAGGCGTGCTTACCCCATAGAGTTTTCGGATATTTCAAACCGATTGACTGCTTGCCTTCACCACCACCATGAGGATGGTCCTTAGGATTCATAGCAGTACCACGAACGGTCGGGCGAATACCGAGACGACGATTGCGCCCGGCAAAACCGATAACAATATGCATCTTGTCGGGATTGCTAACCTGACCAACGGTACATAAACAATCTTTCTTAACTAAACGGATTTCTCCGGAAGGCATCTTTAATTGGGCATATTTTCCTTCCACACCCATGACATAAACAACGTTACCAGCGCCCCGAGCAATTTTCCCGCCCTGGCCCGGTTCCAATTCAATATTATAAACAGCCACGCCAGCCGGAAGATATTTTACCGGCATAGCATTGCCAGTCTTTATCTCAATCAATTCTTTAGAGCTTAAAATGGTATCACCCACCTTCAATCCTACTGGAGCGATGATATAACTCTTAGCACCATCAACATAATGCAATAAGGCCAAACGAGCGCCACGATTAGGGTCATGCTCAATTGCTTTAACCACTGCCGGCACGCCAAACTTATCTCGCTTATAATCAACTAAACGAATATAGCGCTTAACACCGCCGCCGCGATGACGAACGGTGATCTTACCTTGAGCGTTGCGGCCACTATTTTTCTTTTTGATAATTACCAAAGCTTTCTCCGGTTTCTTCTTAGTGACATCAGCAAAATCATCGAAAGTGATTTCGCGTCGTCCAGGAGTAGTTGGTTTTACCTTTTTGATACCCATATTAATAATTCATTAAACGCCTTCGTAAATTTGAATACTATCATTTTTAGCTAAAGTAACAATCGCTTTGCGAATATCTTTTCTGACTCCGACAGTTCGACCGCGATAAACTTTCTTGCCCTTAATATTAACCATATTAACACTTAAAGGTTTAACACCATAAACAGCGGTAATGGCTTTAGCGACTTCAATCTTATTAGCTCCTTTGGCTACCAAGAAAACATATTGATTTCTAGAGCTTAGATTAGTTGCCTTTTCGGTTACTACCGGCTTCAACAGAATCTGATCAGCTCTGGTACCCAATTTTTTCTTGGCTACCGGAGTCTTGGCGCTCTTTTCAGCAGAATATAAATCTTTCATGGTCGATTCTGACTTGTCAGCCTGAACTTTTTTAACCTGAGAATCGTCTTTAGTTTTTTTATTAAATATTGATGCCATAAAGATTATTTAGAATAAATTTGCTCCAATTTTTTCAAGCCTGATTGACTGATGACTAAGTTACGGAAATGAAGCAAGTCTAAAATATTGATATTTTCCAAATTGATAATTTCCACATCGGCTAAATTGCGGGAAGAATATTTCAGAGTCTCAGATCTGTCATCATTAATCAACAAAACACTGCGACGTGAATTCTGCCAGACCTTAGTTTCTAAAGCCTTAATCAGGCTGTTAATAGTCCTGGTTTTAAATTCTTTCATCTCTAAATTCTCCAAAATTGCCAAACTATTATTTTTAGCCTTGTCGGATAGGACCATTAGTAGCGCCTTCTGCTTCATCTTCTGGTTGATATTCTGTTTAAAATTACGATCTTTGCGCGGACCAAAAGTGATACCACCGCCAATCCATAAAGGAGAGCGGCTGGACCCGGAACGAGCTCGTCCAGTTCCCTTTTGTCGCCACGGCTTCTTGCCGCCACCCCGGACTTCGGACTTAGTTTTGGTATGAGCCAAAACCTGACGTTCGTTGTTCGACTGGCAAACCATGGCTTGGTGCACTAAATCATTATTGAAAGTCACGCCAAAAACTTTGTCGGATAATTCAATATTACCCACGGCTTCAGCTTGAAAATTGTATAAATTGGTCTTAATAGACATAAAATTAAGCAGTTTTATTTTCAGTCTCAGCTTCGGCCTCAGGGTTAGCTACTGGCTCGGTTGGCTGTTCTTCGGCCTCAACAACTGGGGCTTCCGCTTCGGTAACAACAACCTCTTCCTTGACTTCTACCACTGGAGTGGTTTCAGGTTGAGCAATCTTTAAATCGCCGGCGCCTTTAATCATGATCAAAGAGTTGACGCTACCCGGCACGGCTCCTTTAAGATATAAAATATTGTTGTCAGTATCGATGGAAATTACTTCTAAATTAGTGGTAGTCACCTGAGCGTCGCCCATATGACCACCCATTCGAGTTCCTTTAAAAACATGGGCCGGGCCCTTAGGTCCCACTGAACCAGAATGTCTCTCTTGATCCTTGTTGCCATGAGTCTTTCTAAAACCATGGAAGCCATGACGTTTAACTACGCCCTGAAAACCTTTTCCTTTAGAAACTCCAGTAACTGCAACAATATCACCAACAGCAAAGGTATCAACTTTGACTACGTCGCCCAATTTAACCTCTGGCAAAGATTCAACGGTAAATTCACGCAAATGGCGAACATTCTTAGCGGCACTCTTCAGGAGATGGCCCAATTGCGGTTTGCGGATATTCTTTTCCTTGCGGAAACCAAAACCCAACTGCAAAGCTTGATAACCATCGTTATCCTTAGTTTTAATCTGAGTAATCACGCAAGGACCGGCTTGAATCGGAGTAACGCCGATCACCTTGTCGTTTACCCAAACTTGGGTCATATTTGATTTGTTTCCTAAAATAAATTTCATAACAGAAAATTTGAAAAATAAAAACTGGTCGAGTAAACCAGCTAAAATTACAATTACTCAAAACAATGGCCGTCGCACAATGATCGGCGCTAATGTTATTTGATTATAGTAATTTAGGTTTACCTCCTCTAAAACTTTTTATTTCGCTTAAAGCATTTTCCCAAGAGAATTACTTTAACCGAGCAAAAAAGTCTAAAAAATTTCAACGAATACAATTTACTGCATTTTAATCTCCAAGTCAACACCGGCCGGCAGACTCAAGTTGGTCAAATCTTCAATCGTCTTCTGGTTAGGGTCAACGATATCAATCAAACGCTTGTGCACTCGCATTTCATATTGATCCCGAGCGTCCTTGTGGACAAAAGTGGAACGATTAACGGTATATTTCCGTTTCTCGGTCGGTAGCGGGATCGGTCCGAAAATCTGAGCGTCGGTCCGTTGGGCAGTTTCCATAATAGTCTTAGTCGATTGATCGATAATCTTATGATCAAAAGCCTTGATCTTGATACGGATTCTTTGTTTTTCGCCTTCTTTTTCTTTGGTTTTTTTAGTCTCTGCCATAGTATAATGTGCTTTAAATAAACACTACAAGCTCGCCCTATATAGAGCGAGCCTAAGTGATTACTTGATAATCTTAGTGACGACACCAGCACCAACAGTGCGGCCGCCTTCGCGGATAGCGAATCTCTGTTTTTCCTCCAAAGCGATCGGAGCGATCAATTTGATGGTCAAATTAACAGTGTCGCCAGGCATTACCATCTCGGTGCCAGCCGGTAATTCGATCTCACCGGTAACATCAGTGGTACGGATATAGAATTGCGGCTTATAACCCTTAAAGAAAGGTTTATGACGACCGCCTTCATCCTTGCCCAAAATATAGACTTCAGCTTCGAAATCAGTATGAGGAGAAACAGAACCCGGCTTGGCTAAAACCTGACCGCGTTCTACTTCATCCTTCTTGGTGCCGCGGATAAGTAATCCAGCGTTATCACCAGCCATACCGCTTTCTAACTGCTTGTTAAACATTTCAACGCCGATCACAGTGGTTTTCTTGGTATCCATTAAACCAACGATCTCGACTTCTTCGCCCACCTTGATCTGGCCTCTTTCGATTCTACCAGTGACCACGGTACCGCGGCCTTCGATAGAGAAGATATCTTCTACCGGCATCAAGAATGGCTTTTCAATTTCACGTTTTGGCTCTGGGATAAATTCATCCAAGGCCTTCAATAGGTCAACAATCGGTTGAGCATCAGGACCGGCCGGGTTCTCTAGAACTTTTAGAGCAGAACCGCGAATGATCGGAGTAGTGTCACCCGGGAATTCCCATTTCTTCAATAGGTCGCGGATTTCTTCTTCTACTAAGTCGATCAACTCTTTGTCCTCAACCATATCGCACTTGTTCAAGAAAACAACGATATACGGCACACCTACCTGACGAGCCAACAAAATGTGTTCGCGAGTCTGAGGCATAGGACCATCAGTAGCAGCTACTACCAAAATAGCACCGTCCATTTGAGCGGCACCGGTGATCATGTTCTTGACATAATCAGCGTGTCCAGGACAGTCAACGTGAGCATAATGACGAGTAGCAGTTTCATATTCCTGATGAGAAGTAGCGATAGTAATACCTCTTTGCTTCTCTTCTGGAGCATTATCAATGTCATCAACGCCTTTCTTAGTAGCTTTCATACCTTGAGCAGCAGCCACACTTAAAATAGCGGCGGTTAAGGTAGTTTTACCATGATCAACGTGGCCAATAGTACCAACGTTGACATGGGGTTTAGTTCTTTGAAAAACTTCTGCCATGTTTTTTATTAACGACCTCTTTAATTTCTAAAGAGTTATTTGCCTATAAAGACAACCAGTCGTTATCGTTAATTATTTTTAATTCTTATTAATATTTTCATCTTCAATTTCACTGGCCACTTCCTTCACTTCTTTTGGTATCTGCCAGTTATTGCTTTTAAATCGGTGTTTTAAAACTTGGGCACTAGAATAAATGTTTTCTTTGGGAAAACCTTGACTAACCCCGTTATTACTGGGTTTTTCATTCACTTGCTCTATTTTATCAGCAATATTAACCTCTGTCAAGGAAGAGTTTTCCACTGCCGGAGCTAACAAATCCTCATATTCCTCTAAGGGCATAACCACAAAACTGGCATCAGGCACTGAATTATCAAAAACCACTATCCTGTCCCCAGTCTTCTTGGCTAATTTTAGCACTTTTTGTAATCTATCCGACATAAGCGAATAAAATTAACTTTATTTAGCCCCCTTCTCCTTGATCTGCTCTAAAATATTGCGCGGCACTTCACTGTAATGTAAAAATTCCATGCTGTAGTTAGCTCGACCTTGGCTCATAGAGCGCAAAGAAGTAGCATAACCAAACATTTCAGCCAACGGCACCTTAGCTCTCACTACTTTGATATTGGCCCGATCGCTCATTTCATCAATTTGACCACGTTTAGCATTTAGATCGCCAATAATGTTACCCATATATTCTTCCGGAGTAGTCACTTCCACTTTCATCACCGGCTCTAACATCACCGGTTTAGCTTTCTGGCAAGCATCTTTAAAAGCGAAAATACCAGCCATTTTAAAGGCTGCTTCCGAAGAATCAACTTCGTGGTAAGAGCCATCAAAAACTGCCACCCTGACATCCACCATTGGATAACCAGCCAAAACACCGGAAGTCATAGCTTCGCGAACACCTTTTTCAATTGCTGGAATATATTCTCGCGGCACTACGCCACCTTTAACCTCATCAACGAATTCATAGCCCTTCCCTTCTTCCTGGGGTTCAACTCTGAGCCAGCAATCACCATATTGACCGCGACCACCTGACTGCTTAACATATTTTCCCTGAGCTTCAGCCTTATCACGAATAGTTTCTCGATATGAAACTTGCGGTTTGCCAATATTAGCTTCAACACCAAACTCTCTTTTCATGCGATCAACGATAATATCCAAGTGCAGTTCACCCATACCAGAGATCAAGGTCTGACCAGATTCTTCATCGGTTTCTACTCTGAAAGTCGGATCTTCTTCAGCTAAACGAGCCAAGGCCACACCCATTTTCTCTTGGTCAGCTTTAGTCTTAGGCTCCACGGCAATTTTGATAACCGGTTCCGGAAACTTGATAGATTCTAAAAGCATCGGCTTAGCTTCATCGCATAAAGTATTGCCGGTAGTGGTGTCTTTCAAGCCGATAACCGCGGCGATATCACCGGAATAAATCTCTTTGATTTCTTCTCGATGATTAGCGTGCATTCGCACCAAGCGTCCCACTCTTTCTTTATTGCCAGTGGAGGCGTTGATAATATAAGAACCGGATTGCAAAACTCCTTGATAGACGCGGACGAAACAAAGCTTGCCGACAAAAGGATCGGTAGCAATTTTAAAAGCCAAGCCAACGAAAGAAGAACTATCATCAGCTTTAACAATGAATTTCTTTTCTTCATCACGAGTATCAGTCGCTTCAATTTCAGCAATATCTAAAGGTGAAGGCAAATAATCACAAACAGCGTCTAGGGCCATTTGCACGCCGATATTTTGTAAGACAGTACCGCATAAAACTGGATAACAACCATTGCTAATCACCCCCTTGCGCAAAGCTACTCGCAATTCTTCTAAACTAATCTCCTCGCCGTTTAAATATTTTTCAGTCAAGGAATCATTAAACTCTACGATCTTTTCGACAGCTACCGCTCGATATTTATCAACATCGGCCTTCATTTCTTCCGGAATCGGAATTTCTACAATCTTTTCGCCGAAATTACCTTCAAATTGATAGGCTTTCATCTCCAAAAGATCCACCACGCCACGCAAATTAGATTCAGCTCCAATCGGAAGTTGAATAGCAAAAGCCTTAGAATTCAAGCGAGTTTGAATAGAATTTAAGCTCATATAAAAATCAGCCCCCATTTTGTCCATCTTGTTGATGAAACATAATCTTGGGACCTGATATTTATCAGCTTGGCGCCAAACAGTTTCTGATTGCGGTTCCACACCAGCCTGACCATCAAAGACAGCAATAGCGCCGTCTAGAACCCGCAAAGAGCGTTCTACTTCTACGGTAAAATCTACGTGACCCGGGGTATCAATGATATTGATCTTATTATCCCGCCAAAAGCAAGTAGTAGCGGCGGAGGTAATGGTGATTCCTCTCTCTTTTTCCTGTTCCATCCAATCCATTTCGGCGGCACCTTCATGCACCTCACCGATCTTATGCTTCTTGCCGGTATAGAATAAAACTCTTTCAGTGAAAGTAGTTTTACCAGCATCAATGTGAGCCATGATACCTATATTTCTAATCTTATCAAGAGAAAAATCTCGGGCCATAAAATTATAGAAAAATTATTGAATAATTAACGAGAGAAATGAGCGAAAGCCTTGTTGGCTTCAGCCATGCGATGAACAGCTTCACGTTTCTTGATAGCGTTGCCTTCGCCGTTTGAAGCATCGAGAATTTCAGCTGCCAACTTCTCTTCCATTGATTTGCCCCGACGTTCATGAGCGGCATTAATCAACCAGTAGCAAGCCAGGTAATAACGTCTTTCACCGCGAACTTGAACCGGAACCTGATAGTTAGCGCCACCAACACGCTTGCTTCTAACTTCCACCAAAGGAGAAATCCGCTTGATCGCCTTATTGAAAATATGGCGCGGGTCTTGCTTGGTCTTGTCTTTGATAATATTAAAAGCGCTATAGATGATTTTTTGAGCTACAGCCTTCTTGCCATCCTTCATCAAATAATTGATGAGCTTGGCAACACTCGGATCACTGTATTTTAGATCCCCTTCAATTTTTCTGATAGGGGCGGCTTTTCCACGCATAAATTATATGATTCCAGGTACTCAGCTATAAGCAACTGAAATCGCAATTAAATAAAATTATAATTATTTTTTCGGACGCTTGTTGCCATAGCGGCTACGGCCCTGGCGACGAGACTCCACTCCCTGGGTATCATAAACACCACGGATGACCTTGTAGCGTAAACCCGGTAGATCCTTGGTTTTTCCACCTTTCAGCAGGACAATGGAGTGTTCCTGCAAATTATGGCCGATACCAGGAATATAAGCGGTAACTTCCATGCCGTTGGATAATTTCACCCTGGCGATTTTGCGCAAAGCGGAGTTCGGCTTTTTCGGAGTCATGGTAGTAACCTTCAAACAGACCCCCTGTTTAAACGGCGAGCCCTTTTTATCCACTTTTTTGCGGCGATGCAAAGAATCAAAACGAGTGCGTAAAACTAAGGTTTTGGTTCTTTTTTTCTTTTCTCCTCGCCCTTTACGTACCAATTGGTTAATAGTTGGCATAATGAAATTAAAACGGCGAATCAGCTATAATTCGCTTTAATTAAAAATATATTAGTTTTGCCTGTAAATCAGGTTGTTTTACCTGCCCCTTACTTTAACAAAAACCCCCAATGAAGTCAAGCATTTTTAAACTCTGGTAGCGTAACCCCTCTTCCCTCTTGACAAATATTTAATATGTGTTATAATATCAGTCATAAACTACCATTGCCGTAACCGCTCAGTCCATGCAGAGACAAAAAAAATGAGCGTTGCCGAGGTAGAAATCCCAGGGGGTCAGGACTGACGATCGCAAAACGATCAACGGGTAGAATTGATCACTAAGTAAGGCCCAGGAGGGATGAGAGCCAGACCATATTACTTGCGGCACCAAAAATCTCCCCCTCCACCTACGGGATAAAAAAGCAGCCCCCACCATAAGGCTGCTTTATTCTTTTTAAAAAACCTTGACTTTTTAACATAATCGTGATATTATAAATAATTATTAACCTAAAACAGGCATAATTTAAGTTATGCCGCTACTATTATTCTTTAAAAATTAAATATTCATTCACAAAAAATAAATAGAAATGGACGCTACGGAAATTATTGGAAAAATTTCAGGTATGCTGGTTTTGCTAAGTGCAGTTCCTTATGCCTGGCGCGTATTTCAAAGGAAAATAAAGCCCAATATAATCGGATGGTCATTATGGTCGTTTATAGGTTTATCCCTCTTGCTTAATTACCGAAATGTTGGGGCGGAAGATAATATCTGGCCGGCGATATTCGGCTTCACAAATCCTTTGATTATTACCCTACTGGCTATTTGGAGAAAAGGAGAAAAGATAAGGTTCAGCGCAATAGAGTATTTTTGCGTTTTTCTTAGTCTCACCTCCATGATCTTATGGTGGTGCTGGTTGGGAAATCCGAACTATTCACAATATGCTTTATACATAGCCATCATCGCTGATACTTTTGCGGCGATACCAACTGCTATTTGGGTTTTAAAAAATCCTGGAGAGGATAGACCATTTATGTGGTTTGTATTCGCTATCGGTTACGGCTTAGCTATATTTTCTGTAAAAGAGCATAATATTGCGAATTACTCATTGCCTGTCTATATGTTTTTAATGGCGGTCACAATCACCGTTCCCCTTATTAGACACAGATTAAAGACAAAAATTCCTTTCAAGTCGTGGATCTAAAAAAATCTATTAAAGTTCTTTCCTCCCAAAAACAAAAAAACCTTGCCCCCAGCAAGGTTTTTTCATATTCTTGAAACTATATTAGAAAAAAAACCAGGAAAAGAAGAATGGTAAAGAAAAGTTCTGCTCGGGAATAATAACCGATGAATCCCTTGGTGTTCCATTTCTTTAAAGGAAACAAGGGATAGAAGTCGGAAGTATCTAAAGCATCTAAAAGAAAGTGCCCTAAATAGCCTAATGCGAAAACTAACCCCACTTTCAAATTAATAAACGACAGAACTAAACTGATTAATCCTAAAGCGATAAAACTATGAAGATAACTGCGACCGCTACCATGGACAGCTTTCGTCTGGGTCATGAACTTTTTGAAACTTCCCAGTGCTCCCTGCTTGGCATAGGGGATGAGGTGATCCAAATCAATCGCCACTGAACTGATAATGGCAGTAGGATAATCTCCGGTCAATTTGCCAATAATCAAACCGGCAGCTAAATGCGCAGTAGAATACATATTAAAATAGTTTGTAACCGGTAATTATGGAGAATAATCCGTCAATTATCGGCACGATTAATTGATAACCCATAAAAACGAAAATCAATACCAAAAACAAACCATAACGCTCTAAGCTCAAAAATTTTTCCTGCCAAAACGGTGGCAGAAAAGATGCCAGTATCTTTGATCCATCAAGCGGCGGAATTGGTACTAAATTAAACACTAAAAGCAATAAATTGATATAGACGACTAGTCCCAAGAAGGCCACCATCATCTCGCTCAAAAACGGAACAAATCTAATCACCAAGCCAAACAACAAAGCTAAAATCAGATTCCCCAAAGGACCGGCGGCGGCTACTTTAGCCGCTCCCCATCTTTGATCCTTTAAAGCATAGGGATTAAAAGGCACTGGCTTGGCCCAGCCGAAAACTACTCCGGTGTTGGAAATAATCATCAGTAACGGCAAAATAATCGAACCAAAAAGATCGATGTGGGGCAAGGGATTAAGAGTCAATCGACCCAGATTCTTGGCCGTATTATCTCCCAAGCGATAAGCGGCAAATCCATGCATATATTCATGGATTATTGCCGAAAAAATCAAAACAATGATTTGAAATAATTGAATCATAATCCCAATTTTAACACACCTTGATATTTTTATCAAAGGATGATATGATAGGTGAAGTTGCTAAAATAAGTAAAGAAAAATATGGCTAAGAAATGTGACCTGTGCGGCCGGGGATCTACTCGAGGTGCTTCCCGCTCCCACTCCAAAAGAAAAACCTTGAAACGCCAAAATATCAATCTGCAAGTCAAAAATATCGGCGGTATCAAAGTCAAGCTCTGCACCTCTTGTCTGCGCAGTATGAAAAAAGAAAAAAAATAATTTTCAGACTATTCAAAAAGACCGGATCAAATCCGGTCTTTTTGTTGACGACGGATAAGATAGTAAACTAAGAATAAGCCAAAATAATAAACGACCGCTCCGCCCCAACTCCAGCGCCAATCGATACTGGCCAAAGGAATCCGTGATAATATTTGGCTAACCAAAAAAACATAGGCCAGGCCCAGATAAGCCGGAAAGAAAAACCAACGACTAAAGACCGGAAAAAATAAAGCCAAAGACAATCCCCCCAAAAGCGTAGCCATTAGAAAAGGGAAAATCCAAAGAAGAGCTAAATTGGCCACTGGAGCTATCAAAGAAATTATGCCAAAGTTAACAGCGATAATCGGAGCGGTTAAAAGCTGGGATAATATCGTCAGCAACAATAACTCCCACACCGCCCGCCATCTCTTCCCCATCCTAATCCGAGCTAAGTAGAAATTAAAAGTCGGATAGAAATAGATCAGGGCGATCATAGCTAGATAAGATAACTGGAAGCCGAGATCAGCTATTAAAAATAAAGGATTAAAACTCAACATCAAAGCGGCCGAAGAAAGCAGAAGCCAGCCAGCATCTTGCTTCCCTTCACGAGAGACGATCATTAGAGACATTAGTCCCATCAGTAGCGACCTCAAAGCCGAAGCCGAAGAGCCGGTTAACACTACATAAGTAACCAAAAATCCAGCCGTCAATATCAATTTAGGTCGGCGCCAAAAAATACGAGCTACTCTTTGCCAGATAACTGCTAGCAAAGTGATGTGCGTTCCGGAAATAGCAATCATATGACTAATCCCGATCAGCGAAAACCGATCCATATATTCCGTATCCAATGTATGGCGATAGCCCAAAATTAAAGCATTGCCCAATCCGGCTTCCGGTTCTTTCATCCCAGCCGTCAATTGGTCACGCAAACGATTCTTGAAATTTAATAACCGCCCATACAACCCTCCATGGCTATCACCAAACTTTTCTAGCGTTGGTTGATAAGAAACTAGATAAACTCCCTGGAGCGCCAAATAACGGTCATAGCGAAAGCCATCGATCTCTCCCGGACGCTCTATCCGCCCTTTAAAAATTAAATGATCGCCATAAAAGAACTCGGGATAGCGACTAACAGTGGCTAAAATTTTACCCAATTGAGAACAAAGGACTAATTTTTGCTGTTCCATCCTTAAATCCGGTTCAACGCAAACCTTAGTCGGCAAATTATATCTTCCCGGAAAAAAAGGTATGGTCTCCGGTAACCAGGCCACCCGAAGCATACCTAAAATATAGGCCGGGATTATCAACCAGAACCAAACCTTCTTCTTAACCGAAATGGCTATCGCGGATAATGATAAAATTAAAAAAGACCAGTAATAGCCAAAAATTAAAAGCGAAGACAGGCCCAAAATAAAGCTCCCCAGAATTAGCTTCAACTTGTAGTTTCCAAATAATAAAAGACGCATCCCGATAATATACTCCGGATCTGATTAAAAACAGATGAAAAATTGACAAAAGCCGAATATTGAGCAAAAATAATATTAGCACCTTAAATTTAAACCCATGGCCGAAAGAGACGACAGGCTAGACCAATTGTCTCTAGCCAATCAAGAAATCAGTCAATTACCGGAACTATTTCCGGAACTGACACCGGCTCTGCTGGAGTACGCCAAAAAGGCCTTTACTTGGGCCGAGAAGGTCAGGATGCCGCTGAGAGACCTCTGGGATGAAGCCTATACCCAATGCGACTATATCTTGCTGGATAAAATCGAAGAGGCTTTCGAAGTCAGCTACCTGATACTCCATACTACCAATGAAATTCTCGAGGATATCGAGGCGGCCGAGGAGAGCATCTTGCTAAAACGAGATCTTAACGAACACCTATTGCTCTGCGAAATGCTAAGCAGTGTTATCGCGGCAGCCAAGATCATCTGCGAAATTATCTTGCAAAAAATGCAAGGAGGAGTTTCGTTGTGCTTTTATTTAAACTAAAAACTACCCCATGGTAGTTTTTATATTTCCCTAATACTCTATTTAATAAAACGTAAATAAGCTTCACTAAACCTTTCCAGGCTCCCATCAAGCACCGAATTGATATCGGTTTCTTCATGTTGACTGCGGTGATCCTTGACTAGTTGATAAGGTTGCATCACGTAAGACCTGATCTGCTTTCCCCACTCAGCCACCTTGACGTCACCTTTTAATTGTTTCTCTTCTCGAGAGCGTTTCTCTTCTTCTTGATGTTTTAACTTAGAACGCAAAACCCGCAAAGCGATTTCCCGATTTTGCAGTTGTGACCTCTCGCTCTGACAAGTAACTGAAATTTTAGTCGGCAAATGCACTAAGCGAACAGCAGAAGCGGTTTTGTTGACATTTTGTCCGCCCGGACCAGAAGAATGATAGAATTCCCACTTCAAGTCTTCCTCCCTTAAGGGCGGGGCTTCTTCTTCGGGAATGTCAGGAATAACTTCCACTAAGGCGAAAGAAGTATGGCGCATGGACTCGGCATCGAAAGGAGAAATACGGACCAATCGATGAACCCCATTCTCGCTTTTGAAATAGCCATAGGCAAAACTACCGCTCACCCGAAATGAAACACTTTTGATGCCAGCTTCTTGACCCTCTAAACGATCAATAATCTCCGCTTTAAATCCTAATTTTTCAGCATAACGATAATACATCCTTTCTAGGATCTGGGCCCAATCCTGAGCGTCGACGCCGCCGACGCCGGCATGAATAGAGATAATAGCGTCTTGGCTGTCATATTTTTCCGAGAAAAGCAATCGAAATTCAGCGGCAGAAAAACGGTCGAGAATTTCCTGATATCGAAATTCAACTTCATCCTTTAATCCGGAGACTCCTTCCTTGTCAGCTAGGGTTGCTAACTCTTCTAATTCCCTAATCTCCCTAGCCAAAGTCTGCCATCTGTCTAATTCTTTCTCGATTCCTTCGGCGCGGCGAGAAATATCAGTGGCCCGTCTTTGATCTTGCCAGAAATCAGCTTGACTCATTTGCCGCTTTAATTCTCGCGACTCAGTTTCTAGTTTAGGCAAATCTAAAAGCGCCCCAGCCCGGATAATTTTCTCTCGTAATTCTTCTATTTTCTTGATCAAATTCTCCATATAATCATGATAGCAAAGTTTGACTTAAACACAAAACCCGCTATTAATTGCGGGTTTTGAGAGTATAAAAAGAGATAATTAACGTTTGGACCATTGCGGAGCGCGGCGGGCCTTGCGCAAACCCGGCTTCTTTCTTTCTACCTGGCGCGGGTCACGAGTTAGGCAGCCAGCGGCTTTCAATGCTGGTTTCAAATTTTCATCAGTCTTAAGCAGAGCTCGAGCGACACCCAGGCGAATAGCCTCGGCTTGACCGCTCTTACCACCACCATGAACAACGACAGAAACACTGACATTGCGATTTTGACCGGTAAGGCGCAAAGGTTGAGTAATTAAATTAGCTTGATCTTCGGAAAAATATTTGTTTGGCTTCTCATTATTGACTATCACACTGCCCTTGCCGGACAAATAAAGACGAACGCGAGCGGCAGCGGTTTTCCGACGACCGATAGCGGCAATGTACTTACCGGAAAATTCTCCAGCCTCCTTAACCTCCTTCTTTGGTTCTTTTTCTTTAGCCGGCTTCTTGGGAGCTACCTTGGCCTTAACAGTTTTCTTCGCTTTTTCTACCATATAATTAAAAGCTTTATTTAATAATTAAACGCTTCATCATCGCCGGTCGAAGCTTGGTATTCGGCAACATCTGTTTCACGGCTCGGACTAAAACATCGCCAGGGTTACTCTTCATGACCTGAGACATTTTCTTAGTTTTTAATCCGCCTAAATAACCGGAATAGCTCTTGTATTCTTTCTGCTCCAACTTCTTGCCAGTAAATTTCAAATTCTTGATATTTTTAACCTCCACAATATCACCAGCATCGATGTGCGGCAAATAGCTAGCCTTATTCTTTCCACGTAATAAAGTAGCAACCTGGGTGGCCAAACGGCCGACAGCTTGATCGCTGGCATCTAAATGATGAATATCGCGCTTGATTGCTTGTGCTTTTTTTTCAGCCATATTATTTAAACTAATTCGATTTGAACCATCTTAGCGCCATCGCCCTGGCGAGAGCCTAATTTAACTATCCGAGTATAGCCCCCGGAACGGTCTTGATAACGCGCTCCTAAGACTTCCATGGATTTCTTAACGGCATTCTTTTGCAAGAGCACCTGAATTAAGCGGCGACGGGAATTAAGGTCTCCGGTTTTAGCAATAGTGATTAATCTTTCCACTACCGGCTTAACAACCTTGGCCTTAGCTTCGGTGGTTTTTACTTTTTCGTATAAAATCACGCTGGAAGCTAAATTCCGAATCATCAATTCACGGGATTGCTTGTCGCGATCTAGAATTTTGCCTTTATTGCTGTGTCTCATATGAATAATTTATTATAACTTATTTTTTCTTCTTGGTTTTAGGTTTTTCTTCCACCACTTCCTCCTCGGCAACTTCCACCACTTCTGGCTCAGCTACTACTTCTGCCGGTTCTTCTTCGGAAACTTCAACCGCCAAGGCCCCCGGAAGCAAAGAGCTAAACTGGTCAATCAAAACCTTGACTGATTCATTGAAAGCCTCCTCAAAACTCAAGGTTCCATCGGTTTTAACCTTCAAAATCAATTTATCCCAGTTAGTCATTTTGCCAACACGGACATTTTCATTCTGAATAGAGACAGAAAGGATCGGTGAAAAAATAGCATCAACTTCGATAAAACCTAATTCGCCCTTCCCCTTTTCGCTGGTATCAGATAATTGATAACCACGGCCAGGCTTGGCATAAATTTCCATTTCCAAATTACCAGCCGGATCAGTGATGTGAGCTAAAACCAAGTCCGGATTAACAATTTCCACTTGGCTGTTCTTGGCGATATCATTGGCGGTTACAGTCTTTTTACCGGAAACCGACAAATCCAATTTAACTTCTTCTTCGCCGTGAATTTTTAAACGTAATTGCTTTAGATTCAAAATCATTTCCAAAACATCTTCTTTGATGTTTTCCAGGGCCATAAACTCATGGCTAGCGCCCTTGATTTTAACGCCGGTGACTGCCGCCCCCGGAAGCGAGGACAACAAAACCCGTCGCAAAGAATTGCCCAAAGTCATACCATAGCCGGGGAAAAGAGGTTCAATGACAATATTGCCCTCGTTTAATTCAGTGCCAGCTTGGAATTCAATTTTTTTTGGCAGAGCAATTTTTTCCATAGTTTTAAAATGAGAGTTATTATGAGAACTTTATTTTGAGTAAAATTCGATGATCATTTGCACGTTGATATGCTGAGGCATATCTTCTTTTTTAGGTTCATGCAGAACCTTAGCGCTTAGATCTTCGGCGTTGAAATTTATCCAACTAGGCAAATTAACATTCTTCAAACGTTCGTTTAAATCACGGAAGAACTTGCTCTTGGCGCTGGTTTTTTTGATTTTAATAACATCACCGGTCTTCAGATTAAAAGAAGGGATATCAGCCTTACGACCATTAACGGTAAAATGACCGTGATTAACTAATTGTCTAGCTTGAGCGTGGGAAGTACCCCAACCTAAGCGATAGATAGCATTATCCAAACGCATTTCCAACAATTTGAAAAAATTATGACCAGTATCTCCGGATTGTTTTTTAGCCTTGTCAAAAGTTAACCGAAATTGGCTTTCTAGTAAATGATACATCTTTTTGGCTTTCTGTTTTTCGGATAACTGCAAACCATAATCGCTAGTTCTCTTCTTGCCTTTAGGGCCATGGATGCCAGGAACGTAGTTGCGTTTGACCATAGCACACTTAGCGGTAAAACAACGTTCACCTTTTAAGAGTAACTTTTCGCCCAAGCGGCGGCATTGTTTGCATTTCGGAGACAAATTTCTTCCCATATAAACAAAATAATTAGATTAAATTATACCCTTCTCGGCTTCTTTGGCCGGCAACCATTATGCGGAATCGGAGTAATATCCTTGATCGCGGCCACATTAAGCCCATTAGCATTTAAAGCCCTAATAGCGGCTTCGCGACCAGTGCCAACGCCAGCCACAAAAACCTTAACCTCTTCCAAGCCAAACTCTTCTCGGGCTTTCTGGACAGCAATTTTGGTAATAATTTGAGCGGCATAAGGAGTGGCCTTCTTTGCCCCCTTAAAACCAGCCATACCAGCACTGGCCCAAGATATCACATCGCCATTATTATCAGTCAAGGTCATAATAGTGTTGTTGTAGGTAGCATTGATATAAGCCTTGCCAGATTTAACGGTTTTAGCCACTTTACGCTTCTTTTTCTTAATAATCTTCTTCTTGGCTCTAGCTTGTTTGTTTTTTTCTAATTTTTCCTTGATTTCAGCCGGCAATTCTTCGCTTTCAGACATTAAACTGCTGATAGTCGTTTCTTCTTGATCGTCAAAATTATCAACCGCAACTTCTGGAGTATCTAAAGCCTCATCCATTAAAGCTTCAGCTTGGGACTCAGCCTTCTCTTGTTCAATTTTCTTTTCTTCTGCCATATAAAAAGGATAAATTAATGAAATTAAGTCTTCTGAGCGGCCTTAGCGCGACCAGAACCCATGGTAACCCGCTTGTTGCCACGAACGGTACGACTATTAGTTTTAGTTCTTTGTCCTCGAACCGGCAAATGACGATTATGACGTTGACCACGGAAAGTATTGATTTCTTTAAGACGTTTAACGTTGCCAGCGACTTCGCGGCGCAAATCACCTTCAACTATATGACTTTTTTCAATCAATTCCCGAATACGGTTAGCGTCTTCTTCTTTTAAATCTTTAACGCGAGTATTCGGATCCACCTTAAGCTTTTCCAGTATTAATTGGCTTTTGGCCGGACCAATACCATAAATATAAGTCAAAGCGGCTTCAACTCTCTTTTCGTTAGGAATATTAACACCGGCGATTCTAACTGCCATAAGATTAAATGAAAATTAAAATTATTAACCCTGTCTTTGCTTGTGCTTAGGATTCTTGCAGATAACATAAACACGACCGCTACGGCGGACGACTTTACAATCTTTGCAGATTTTCTTGGCACTAGCTCTAACTTTCATAGATAATAAATTAAAGTTTAAAGACGATAGGTTACTCGCCCCTTAGTTAAGTCATAAGGGCTCATTTCGACTCTGACCCGATCTCCGGGCAATAACTTGATCTTATTCATCCGCATCTTGCCAGATAAATGGGCTAAAATTTCATGACCGCTATCCAGGGATACCTTAAAAGTAGCGGCCGGCATCAATTCCAAAACCTCACCTTCGGTTTCGATAAAATTCTTGGAATCAATGTTTTGATTGTCAGCTTTAGACATTAAAGCAAAAAAAATTGATAAAGACTTAAAAAGCATAGGCTAACTATGCCCGTAGCCTTATCAAATATCTAAAAAATAAATCTTTTTATACAAATTTCTAATAATGCCTTCATTATAGCCAAGCGCCCTATTCTTGTCAAGGGGAAAAATATGATTTGCGGCTATTTTATCAAATTAACCTCCGGCTCCAATATTAGACCAAACTCTTCCTTGACTTTATTAACAATTCGTTGTACTAGCGACCAAAGCTCAGCCTGAGTAGCGCCACCATAATTAACTAACACTAGCGGCTGATTAATATGAACGCCAACGTTGCCCTCCCTAAACCCTTTGAAGCCACATTGCTCAATGAGCCAGGCAGTAGGTATCTTAATCTGGCCATTATTATCAAAATACTTTATTTCCGGATATTTCTCTAAGATCGGAGCAAATTCTGCTGGGGATAATTCAATGTTTTTAAAAAAAGAACCAGCACTAGCTAGAACTGCCGGATCAGGCAGTTTAGTAGAGCGAATAGAAACTACGGCTTGATAAACATTCTCTGCGGTTATTTCTTTTCCAAGTAAAAAATCCTTAATAGCCCCATATTCTATCTTCGGACTAAAATATCGATCCAGAGAAAGGGTAACCCCCAAGATAAAATAACGGCCTTGGCCGGCTTGTTTAAAAAAACTATCGCGATAAGCAAAGCAACAATCAGCCGTCGTCTTAGCAGACACTGCTAACTCTGGGTCGCTCAGATCAATATAGGTCACTGACAAACAATGGTCTTTGAGCTCCACGCCATAGGCGCCAATATTCTGAACCGGCGCCGCACCGACCGTACCAGGAATAGAAGCTAAATTTTCCAACCCATACCACTTCTGGCTCACAGTATAGCTAACTAAATCTGGCCAATCTTCACCGCCAGCAACTTCTAAAACTACTCGGCTTTCGTCTTGGGAAATTATTTTTCGTCCCTTGATCTCATTTTTAATCACTAAGCCGGGAAAACCGGCATCGCTAATTAACATATTAGCTCCCCGGCCCAATATCAGAAACGGTAAGGATCGCTCTCTGGCGAAAGAAATCGCCTGGCGCAATTCATCTAAATCACTGATAATTACAAAATATCGTGCCGGTCCGCCGATTCGCAAAGTAGTATACTCACTTAAATTAATATTTTCTTTGATATTCTCCATATTTATTTATTAACTATCTCGCCCGAAGCTTGAAGATCTAACAATTTTCGATATAAGCCCCCTCGGCGCGACAATTCTAAGTGATTACCCTCTTCCGCAATCCTGCCGTTCTCTAACACCACAATCTTGTCGGCCCGCCTGATAGTTGAAAGCCGGTGAGCGATAATAATCATGGTGCGTCGTTGTCTTACCCGTTCAATAGCTTCTTGAATTAACATTTCGCTATAACTGTCTAAACTAGAAGTAGCTTCATCGAAAATCAATATCTGGGGATTAGCTAAAATAGCTCGGGCAATACCCAGCCGCTGTCTTTGACCGCCGGATAATTTTACCCCCCTCTCCCCCACCATAGTGTTATACCCTTCATCCAACTTCAAGATGAACTCTTCGGCATTGGCCATCTTAGCAGCCGCCTTAATTGCTTTCAAGTTAGCCCGAGGATTGGCATAGGCAATATTATCCTTAATACTTAAATCAAAAATCTCCACCTCTTGCGGGACAATGGCCAAGAAACGGCGATAATTATACAGATCTAGGTTCTTTAAATCTTGTCCGTCGATTAAAACCTGCCCAGTGGTGGGGTCATAGTGACGATAAATTAAACGAGCGATGGTCGTTTTTCCGGATCCAGAAGGACCAACCAAGGCGGTCACGGCGCCGGCGGCAATCTTTAAATTAACATTCCTCAAGACCGCCGAACTATTCTCCTGGTAATTAAAACCGACCCTCTTGAATTCCACAGCACCGCTTATACTCCGCGGCTTCTTGCCAAATTCTGGATTCTTAATTTCCGGTTCTTGATCAATTAATTCTTGCAAGCGCGAAACACCTTCCCGGCCTTCGGCGATTAAATCATAGAAATGGCTCAAGCGATACAATGAGCTATAAGCACTTTCACTTAAACTCATAACAAATACCAAAGTACCCAAAGTAATATCGCCACCAAAAACCAAATATGCTCCCAATAATAAAACTACGGCGCGACCGATGTCAATTAAAGAATTGCGCCCCAAATTCAAACGGTTGACCGTTAGCCATTCCCGATCCTCTTTTTTCCTGATATCAGTCTTAATCGTTCCTAAATCTTTCAGCTCTCGTCGTTCCTGCACAAAGGACTGGACAGCATTAATATTCATGACAGCCTGGGCAATTTTGCCGGAAGCCTTTTCATAAAGACGGTAGCGCGCCCGGCGGACAGGATATAATTGAGCATTAAAAATATAGGTGATAATTACAAACGGAACGGAAAAGATCAGAAAACCGAGAGCGAAACGATAATCCACCACTGCCAAAATTATCGTCGTAATAATCAACTGAATGACAGTTGGCAAAACTTCATAAAAAGTGTTGCCCAGCAAATCTGATATTTTGTAGACACCTTTCTCAATCTTAATAATCTTGTTGCCGGTATTTTCTCGTTCGTGATAAGCCAAATTAAGCTGTAATAACTTTTCATGAGCTTTAATCGGCAAAAAATACTCCAATTCCACCAATACTTTAAGCAATGATCTTCTTTGAAAATATTGCAGAGTAGTGCGAAGAACATCGGCTCCCCAGAATAACATTACCCACAGAAGCAGCCAATTCCAATCCTGAATTCCCATTTCTGCCAATTGATCGATAATCAATTTCAAAGTATAGGGCTTCAAAGCTCCCAGCAAAGTACTCAAAATTACCAATATCAAGATACCCGACAGACGACCGCGAATCGGGGTGATCAGGCGCCAAAGATTGCGCCAATATTGAGAATTACTTAACTTATTATTTTCTTTTTCCATAAATCAATGACTGTCCGACCCGAAAAACATCGCCGGCCCCCAGGAGTAACAATAAATCATTCGGCTTTAAATTTTGCCGTAAATATTTTTCCGCCGCTATTAAGCTACCAATATATTTAGTCTCCACTCGGCTTCGGCTACCAATGGCCTTGGCCAGCTTAACAGCTGATACCCCGCCCTGCTTTTCCCTGGCCGAGCCGTAGATATCCAACAACAAGACTGAATCAGCCTGAAAAAAACTGGAACTAAAAGCCGAGAACAAAGCTTTAGTACGGGTAAAAGTGTGAGGATGAAACAGAACTACTAGGCGTCGCTTGGGATAAAGATTTTTCAGGGCCGAAAGAGTCGCCTGAACTTCGGTGGGATGGTGGCCATAATCATCAATAATTTCCACTCCTCGATATTTCCCTAAAACCTCTAATCTTCGAGCCGCTCCCTTAAATTTACCAATCGCTCTTAATACCTCCGATTTTTTTACTCCCAATTTCAAAGCGGCGGCCATGGTAGCCAAAGCGTTATAGACATTATGCTCTCCGGCTAAAACAGTTTTGACCTGACCGAATAAACGGCCGCGATAAAAAACTGAAAAAACTTGTCGCCCTCGTTCAATCTTTAAATCAGTAGCATAATAATCGGCTCGCTTATCCTTCAAGCTGTAACTAATAGTCTGCCCTCGATTATCCTTAACCATTTTTTTGACTAAAGGATCGTCATAGTTGGCTACTAGAAAACCGGCACGAGGAATCTTCTTGATAAATTCAGCAAACACCAGCTGATAGGCCGCTTCTGTTTTGAAAAAATCAGGATGGTCATAATCAATATTGCTCAATAGCACTCCTTGGGGTTGAAAATATTGTAGCTTGTTTTGATATTCATCAACCTCGGCAATCATTAATGACGACTTTCCAATCAAGGCATTGCCCTGAAACTGAGGCACCCTAGCCCCCACTAGAACATTGGGGCTTTTTTTAGCCGCTTGCAATACATACCCCAACCAGGCCGAGGTAGTGGTCTTGCCATGACTGCCGCAAACAGCTATTCCTTGGTATAAATTAAAAATTTGCCCTAGAGCTTCAGCATAGGAATACAGCTTGGCTCCGCGTGACTTAAGCTCTTTGACTTCAATATTGTTTTCTGCAGTATAAGCCGAGGAATGGACAAATAGATCAACTTGATTTGGTAAATTAGCCAGAGAAAAAGGAGAAGAAACCTTAATTTTATTTTTTTTCAAAACTTGATCAGTCATGAAGGTTTCTAAAACATCAGAACCACTAATCTTAACTCCTCGGCTAGCCAAAAATTGAGCCAACATAGTCATGCCCACCCCTTTGATGCCGATAAAATAAGCTGATTTAAAATCTATATTTTTCTTCATAATAATTCTTTAACAATTTGGGCCAATCGGGATACGGCCCCGGGCTTCATGATTTTTCCCAGGTTAGCCGCATACTTATTCCCCTCCTCTAACATTTTCTTGACACTGTCAACAAAAACAGCTGGCGTTAAATTCGCTTCTGACAAAACCAAGGCCGCCGACTGAGCAGCAAAATAGCGAGCATTATCCTCTTGATGAGACTGCGGCATCGGCACTAAAATAGCTGGTTTTCTAAAATAACATATTTCAGTTAAGGCTCCTAGGCCGCAACGAGAAACAATCACTTTAGCCAAAGATTCCAAGGCTAGCAGTTCTCGATGAGGTAGAATAGGAAAAACCTGATAATTAGCAACCGCTTTTAATTCCTTGTCTTGACCGGAAACGTGAATTATTTGACCCAGGGCCGCCAACCCTCTCTGACTAGAAGCCCCCAGGCGATTTAGAAAAAGTGAACCAGTACCACCACCGATAATTAAAATTAGTTGGCTAGTATCGGTCAAATGATACTTTTCCATTACTTCCTTTTGCCACGAGCGTAAAGTCGGCGCATCAACTTCTTTAATCGGATTGCCAATCCAAACCGCGACCGGACCATAATCAGCTAGAGACTTTTCAAAAGTAACTGTGATTTTGGCAGCGGCCTTGGCCATTAACTTGTTTGCCAACCCAGCTCGCCAATCTTGCTGATGAATAACTGATTTAATCCCCATAATTCTCCCGGCCCAGACCAAGGGAACGCTAACAAAGGAACCGGCCGAAATTATGAGCGCTGGTCGATAGCGGATAAGCCAATAGAATGATTGCCAGAAAGCTAAAAAGATTAAAAAAATATCTAAAAAGTTCAACCAGGAAAAGTAACGGCGCCACTTGCCGCTCAACATAGATCTAAACTCCAAACCCTCAGCCACCACCAAACCCCTTTCTGGGCCTCGGTGAGTGCCTAAGAATAGAAAACGACAAGATTGATCCTCTCGACGCAAATATTCGGCTAAAGCTAGAAGCGGAGTCACCGAACCCCCGGTCCCGCCGCCAGAAAGAATGATTAGTTTAGGTGAATTGTTTTTCATAATTAATGTTTTACTACTTGCCGACTGATATTAGCCAAGACTCCCATGGCCGCTAAAAGAGCAATTAAAGCTGATCCGCCAGAACTAACAAAAGGCAAAGGGACACCAGTCATAGGAATAAAATTAATAGCTCCGCCGATATTTAATATAGCTTGAATAATCACCCAAGCGGAAATTCCCGTAGCTAAATAACGACCAAATAAATCTGGAGCCTGCGAAGCAATCATCAATCCCCGATAGGCGAGAAAAAAATAAGCGGCAATGAGTCCCAAACTAAACAAGAAACCAACTTCCTCGGCAATAGCGGCAAAAATGGAATCACTCCAAACCTCGGGTAAATACATAAACTTCTGCCGACTCTCCCCTAATCCTCGCCCCCAAAAACCACCGGAACCGATAGCGATCAATGATTGATTGATCTGATAACATTGCCCGCCAGAATTAATTTCTGGATTTTTGAAACACTCGATTCTCTCCATCTTATTGCTCTTTAGATTGAGCAACACCAATAGCCCCACTAAACAAACAGCCGCTACTATTACTACATAACGCCATTTAATTCCAGCCACAAAATAAACCACAAAAGAACTGCCTAAAATAATAGATAAAGTCCCTAGATCTGGTTGTTTCAACATCAAGAAAGCAATGCCCGCGATGATAATCAACATCGGACCGATACTTTCCGAAAAACTGTTTATCCTATCCGCCTTAACCTCTAGCCAAGCAGCTAAATACACCAGAAAAGTTAGCTTAACCAATTCCGAGGGTTGGAAAGAAAAGCCAAAAAGATTGATCCAGTTATTAGCCTTATTATACCCTGCTCCTAAGCCAGGAATAAAAACCAGGAGCAATAATAAAAAGGAAGCGATCAAGGCATAAATAGCTAGAGACTTAAAACGATGATAATCGATTCGAAACAGAATGGCAAAAGCAATGCCTCCGGCGATTAAACCCAATAACTGATGTTTTAAGAAATAAAGGCTACTCCCACCCTTGATATAGCCGGCCACTGAAGAAGCGCTAAACAACATGATAAAACCGAAAACAAGAAGCCCAATTATGGTGATAACGAGCTTCTTGTCGACTGACTGTTTGATTTTGGCATGAACCATCGCCTTGCCTTGCCAGACCATAAATTAAAGATGTTTATCCAATAAGAAAATCATTAAGCCAACAGCGGCGCAAACCGCGGCAATCAACCACAAGCGCATCACTATCTTAGTCTCTGGCCAACCGACAGCTTGCAAATGATTATGCAAGGGGCTGGAGAGAAAAACTTTCTTGTGCCTGACTTTTTTAGAAATTATCTGAATGATAACCGAAGCTGACTCGATTACAAACACTAAGCCGATAATCGGCAGAATGAACATGTTGTTGGTTAACATCGCAATCACCCCCAAGGTAACGCCCAAACTCATAGAGCCAGTATCCCCCAGATAAAACCGGGCCGGAGCAATATTAAACCATAAAAAAGCGATCAAGGCGCCGATAATCACTCCGCAAAAAGCGGCCAGATCATAACGCCCCATGGAAAAAGCGATGATGCCATAAGCCGCATAAGACATCAAGAGCGTACCGCCGGCCAGACCATCCAATCCATCAGTTTCATTAACTGAAAAAGAAGTGGACACAATCACTAAAATAAAAATTGGAATATACCACCAACCGATTTCAAAATTACCCAAGAAAGGAATGTGCAATACTGTCCAATCTAATTTCAAATAAAACCACAGGGCGCCGATAATGGCAATGATAGTATAAATCAACAAACGATGTTTCATTCTCAGTCCGCCACCGCCCTTCTCACCCCGACCACGGACATCTAACCAATCATCAAACAAGCCAATAATAGCCGAAGCCACCAAGGCGATCAGCGGTAATAAAGTTTCTTTTTTGGTCAAAAAATTCATCTGACACAAGATCGGACAATCAACAAAGCGGTTGGCTAAATATAAGATTAAAATAAAAAACAAGAGAGTCACCCACACCAATAATCCTCCCATAGTCGGCGTTCCGGCCTTATGAGCATGTAGTTGGCTGAATATCGGCGTACTCCCATTATTCCTAATCCGCTTGCCCATCTTGTATTTATACAAGAAATTAGTCAGAAGCGGTGTCCAAAGGATAGTAAAAACAAAAGCAGCTGTAGACAATAAAATAATTTTTATAATATAAAAATCCATAGAGACTAGCGAAAATTAATCAGATAAACAGCCAAAAGAGCTAATAGCAATAAAGCATTAACCAAAATAGCCGAAACCAATAAAACGTTAGCGACAAAACCTAAATTTTTCTGTTTGGTCCAAAGCAAGAGAAAAAGAAAATCTAGAATGATAAATGTCAGGCCAATGGTGGGATTAAGAAATAATTTTTGCCTTTGACCCACCAAATCAATACCAAAATCAACATTATAATGCAAAACAGTTAAATTGGGCCCAATAGCTCGATAAAGCAACCAGGAACCGATCCAATCCAGTAAGTTAACTACCGCGGCAATAAGCAAGTAAAGACGAATATAGCCAAACCCCCAAACCGCCTTCACCGCAATTTTAAAATTAGTTCGACTCACTGACAAATAATGGGCAAACTTCCCAGTCAAAAGCATAAAATAAAGGTTAAATAAATAATTTCTCCTTTCATTATAATACATTTTAAAATAATATAAAATAGTGATATAATTAACCTATCCCAGCACTAAAACACCATATTTATAATATTATGGCAAGGATTGCGATCATTATTCCCGCTCTAAATGAAGCCAGGTCTATCTCTACCGTAGTTGGCTCAGTCAAACCTTTGGCTGAGTGGGTTATCGTAGTCGACGACGGTTCTGGGGATAACACCAGCGAACTAGCTAAGAAAGCCGGGGCTTTAGTGGTCAGGCATAAAACTAACCGCGGTCAAGGGGCCGCTTTAGAAACCGGCAACCGCAAAGCCAAGGATTTGGGAGCAGATATCATCGTTCATTTTGATGCTGACGGCCAATTCTTAGCTACTGACGTCCCAGGAGTTTGCGCCCCACTTTTAGCTGATCAAGCCGATATAGTTTTTGGCTCCCGCTTCCTAACGGCCGAAAATAAATTACCTTGGAGCAAAAGAAAGATTATTATGCCAATGGCTCGCTGCTTGAGCCGCTGGCTATGGGGAATAAAATTAAGCGATCCCCAAAGTGGATTCCGGGCTTTCAATCGCCAAGTAGCACAAGAGTTGGTTGTCGAAAACGACGGCATGGCGCATTGTAGCGAAATAATTATTAAAGCTCATCGAAATAAATACCGGATAACCGAAGTACCAATCAAAGTCATCTACCATCGCTTCGGACAAAACTTCGGTGGTGGCCTAAGAATCATCAAAGATTTAATTTATAAAAATATCATCAAATAATATGTGGCAACAAATCATCGCTCTCTTAATAATCATCTTCTTCGTCTACCGCTTGATCATCCAGAAGAAAAAACAAAAAATAAACCGGAACGAATTCCGTTTCTGGCTAATCTTTTGGATCATCGCCGCCGGAGCAATATCCAGTTTGAAATTAATCGATCAATTAGTAATTAAACTGGGGCTATCTGGGGCCGGCATCAACTACTTGCTCTATATCGCCGTCTTAGTCCTCTTTTATCTCCTCTTTAAAACTAGATTAAAGATAGTGAAAATCGAAAAAGATATCACAAAAATTGTTCGTCAAGAAGCCTTGAAAGAATAGTTATATGAAAATTATTCAATTAGTCTGCGCCTATCCTCCATATGCCGGCGGTATCGGTACTAGTGCCGCTAATTTGCGGCGCTATTTTAATTGGCCGACCATTACCCTGGCCCCTCCCGGGATAACCCCACCCTCGCTTGATGGCGTTACCTATCTAAATCCCCTAATTCGTCTGGGGCATGGCGCCTTGCCTAAAAATCTCTGGGCTAAAATCAAAGCCTACGATTTGATTTATTTCCATTATCCCTTCTTCGGCGTTGGCCTACTTCTGTGGCTAGCTCTTGTTCGCCACAATCGCCCTAGATTGATCGTCCAATACCACATGGACACTACCGATTTAAAAGGCTGGAAAAGAATACTTTCCTGGCCAGAAAAAATTACCAGCCGCTGGCTCTTTGACCGCGCCGAAAAAATTGTTGTCTCTAGTCTAGACTATATCGCCACCGGTCCCTGGAAGAAGTATTACCAAAAAAACCAAACTAAATTTGTGGCCATACCCTTTGCTGTTGATACCCAAAAGTTTTTCCCCAAAAAAATCGATCATCAGGAAAAAAAGAAAATTATCTTTGTCGGCGGCCTAGACCAAGCCCATTACTTCAAAGGAGTCGACAATTTGCTTCAAGCCTTAGCCAAGAGTCAGTTAAACAATTGGCAATTAAGCATTGCCGGTAGTGGTAATCTGGAAAAACATTATCAACATCTAACACAAGAACTAGGTATAGAAAAGCGGGTCAATTTTTTGGGGAAACTAGACGATCAAAAATTAGTCGCCGCCTATCAAGACCACGACGTATTAATCTTGCCCTCTATCAACCGCCATGAAGCTTTCGGCATCGTCTTAATTGAAGCTATGGCCTGCGGTTTAGCAGTAATCGCCTCTGACCTACCCGGCGTTCGTAGTGTCTTTACCGATGAACAAGAAGGCTTAAAGGTCAGGCCAAACGACATTGCTGATTTGACTAGAAAAATAGAAGAAATATTTGCCAATCCGGAAAAACTCCATCACTATCAACTAGCCGCCAGACAATTAGCTGAAACTAAATATAGCACAGAGAGTATAAAGAGAAAAATTCAAGATATGATAAAAGAGGCCTAGAGCGCCTCTTTTTTAGTTAACCATCCTAACGCTTAAACCAAAATACAAAAACCTCACCATTATCAATTTTTTGCCAATCATCGGAAATAAATTTCATCAATCGCACCACCCGTTCAAAATCCCACCAATAATTATTCACCACTACATAGACCTCATTCACTCCGACTAAATCCATGGCGCCAATAACCGTTTCACGACGAGGGTCAGCCATTAAAGTAGTAAAATATTCTTGTAATTCACCGCCACTTTGAGTGGAGTAATAAAAATACGGTCCAAAATAACGCTTAAACCCAAAACTGGAAATAGCGGCGGCCCCCACTTGTTGATTAGCTAAAACGATATAATTACGATCACCGCCGACTGAATCAACATAATCCACTGCCCGTAAGTCGCTAGCCGAGACCGAATAGCCCTTAGCGGAAAAATGAGCGTCTTGACGCGGATAAGCCAGATAGAACGAGGCGGTTATAAAAACCCCCAAGAAAAAAATAATTATCATTCGGCCAGGAAGCTTCTCTCGACCCAACCTTTCCCCGATAAACTCACCGCCAGCCAATAACAGCGGCAACAAGAACAATGCTCCGGCGGTTAAAAGACGGTTGGCATAATCATATTTTTCGGTTAAAGCCAAATTATCAGAAGGCCAAAACAGACAAAGGCCATAAGCTAGAAATAAACTACTGGCCGAAAAAACATAAGGATATAAATGCTTTCTTTTATTAGCCAACCAAAAAGAAAACAAAGCCACAGCTAATAAAACCAGCCAACGAATATCTTCCCAGGAATAGATAATATTTTCCCACCAACTACCAACATTTTCTAGCCAACGGCCAGAACTCAAATGAGGCCAGGCTAATTTTGTCGGCAGAAATAGCCAAAAAAATAACGGCCAAAAAACAGCCTGCACCCAGAGCCCCCAATAAGCGAAGCGATATTTAATTCCTAGGAATAAAGCTAAGGTTAGAAACAGGGCCGGTAAACCCGCTAAGGGCTGGGTCAAGACTGCCGCCAAGGACAAAATCAACATGACTAATAAATTGCCGCCCGGCAAATTTCCTTTCCGGCGCTCGAGAGATAGCAAAATAACTAAGAGTAAAAATAAATAAGCCAAATTCTGAGGGACAGTGTAAGTTAAAAAAGAAAAAGGCCACAATAAAAGCAACAGTACGGCAAAATATTTCCCCCTGCCCTGCCCGACTTTTAAAGAAACTAAGGGTAAGAAAAAAGCAGCCAAGACTGGAACTAGAAAATTATCAATCCAGCGCCAATCAATCGCGCTCAAGCGATGAATGATTACCTCTAAACTATATTGGCCGGAATAATAAAAAGTTTTGGGATATATTACCCCGCCAACATCAATCGCTTTCAGGGCCGCCCGATGCAAAAACGGATCATAGCCATAGCCGGCGCTATAAACCAAAGGCAAAACGGAAAAAGATAAAAGAAAATGACCGATTAATACTAAAGTACTATATCTAGCACCACGATAAACTAAAATTATAGCTACCAGAGTCAACACTAAATATAAACCCAAAGAATAAATTGGCAAAACTTCAAAGGGCGAAACCAGGCTCCTCCCGGTTCGACTCTCAATCACTAGAATTAAAAATATAACCGCCACCGAAATATAGCCGATGGTCAGCCAGGGGTAAAAGCGTTTTGGCTCGGAAATATTCTTCTCTTGCCTAGCCAAGCGCAAATAACGTATAATAAAAAAGCCTGATAAAAGCACCAAAATTAAAGCCAAAAACACACCCAAACTATTAAGCTGATAAAGTAAATAGACGATAGCTCCCCAAAAAGACACTAA
Source organism: uncultured Gammaproteobacteria bacterium (assembly GCA_964517555.1). Classification (GTDB taxonomy): domain Bacteria; phylum Patescibacteriota; class Patescibacteriia; order Patescibacteriales; family UBA12465; genus DAONDZ01. The sequence goes on along the minus strand of CAZFEF010000003.1, from coordinate 7,176 downwards.
ACCCAAAAGCAGGGTCAAGACCAGATGATAATCATTTCTTAGATATTGGAATAAAGACTTCATATCTTCCATTATAACCAAAAAGGGACAAAAATGAAAATTGCCATCCTCAACAACCTTTACTATCCCCATGAACGTGGCGGCGCTGAAAAAATAGCCGCTAATTTGAGTCGGGAATTAACCCAAGCAGGACACCAAGTTTTTACCATCTCTACGGCCGCCAAATCATATCGTTCCCATAATAACTATTACTTAAAATCCAATTATTCAAAACTAAAAGAAAAAAACTGGCTCTATCGTTGCCTCTGGCAGACGAACAACTTATATGACTATCGTCGCTATCACCAAACCAAAAAAATCTGGCAAACTGAAAAACCAGAGATGGTCATCACTAATAATTTAATGGGCTTAGGACTATTAATCCCCCGCCTGATAAAAAAGAACAAATTACGACATATCCATATTCTCCACGATTTGCAACTGCTCCACCCCTCGGGCATTATTCTCTGGAAAGAAGAAAAAAAACTAGATTCAATCATGGCCCGCTATTATCAGAAGCAAACCAGAAAATTAATGGGATCACCAGATCTAGTTATTTCTCCCTCGAAATGGTTGCTAGAACTTCATCAAAAACGTTTATTCTTTCCCAAATCAGAGACATATGTTGGATTAAACCCAGTGATGATCGCTGAGCACCAAAAAACCAAACGCGATCCGAACCAATTTATCACTATTGGCCAAATAGAAAAATCTAAAGGTATTCCTTGGCTAGTAGCCCTTTGGAAGAAATTACCTAAAAACTTGAAGTTAAACATCGTCGGCGACGGAACACAATTAGACAATCTGAAAGAAAATACCAAGAGAGAAAATATAAGATTCCTGGGGCGGCTTGAAAGTAATAAAATATTTAGTTTATTGGCTGAAAGCAGCGCCCTCATTCTACCCTCCCTGACTTATGAAAACTCACCTAATGTTATCATCGAAGCCGCCTCTCAGGGCACTCCGACTATCGCTAGTCATATTGGTGGTATTCCCGAATTAATCACCCGTCTTGGCGGGACCACTTTCGAGCCGCAAAACGAAACCGAATTGATAGCGGCCATAAACAATCATCTCAAAAACCCTCTCTATATCAAAAAGGGCGAAGTAGCTAGCTACACCGCCCGAATAATCGAAGTGATAAATAATAATTAAGAAGAAAAACCTTTTAGTTGTTTTTTGGCCTGCAAGTCAAAAATAGTTTTCTTTAAGCCGTTACTAAGAGTGACCACTGGCATCCAACTTAACTCATTCTTGGCAATGGTAATATCCGGTAATGGTAATTCGCTCATAAACATTTTCTTTTCGCTGTAAATTATCGAGGAGCTAGATCCCAGTTCGGTAACTATCATTTGAGCAATGGAAGATAGTTTTACGTCTTCATCAGAACCGACATTAATCGGACCGGAAAAATTGGAAGACATCATCTTGATAGCCGCATCAACAATATCGGTTACATAACAGAATGAAGAGGAAAAATTCTCATCACCGAAAATAACCAAGTTTTCATTATTCATGGCGCTAAGAATAAAATCCGGCAACATCTGATCATCATGCAAGTTCATTCGCGGACCGTAGGTTCTAAAGACGCGAATAATTTTAGTGTCTAAATTATAAATATCGCGATAATTTTTGACCATCGTCTCCGCAAAACGCTTGCCTTCATCATAGGCGCTGCGATCGGACAAATGATTGACGATTCCCTGGAAATCTTCCTTAATCTTGATACTGGTACCCAAGGGCCTGGGACCGTAAACCACTGAGGAGGAAAAATGTAAAAGTTTGGATTGATATTTTAAGGCTAAATCCAAAGCATTCTTTATTCCCAGCGAATTGGACAGTAGCATTCCTAAACGATTTTCAATAAAGTGCTTGGGCGAGGTCGGACAAGCTAGATAATAAATCTCCTGAATCCCCTGAAAGGCAACTTTAAATTTTTTTAATTCCGGTCTCGATTCTAAATCAAGCGGCAAGGAAATATCATGGTTTATAAAAACAAAATCAGGATTAGGCAATAAATGCTCAATATTTGACTCTGAGCTGCTGCTAAAATTATCTACACAAATAATCTTGGCCTCCTTGACCAATTCTTCACATAAATGCGAGCCGATGAATCCGGCACCACCGATAATCAATATGTTTTTTTTGTCAAAAATTACTTGAGGCATATAGATTGATAAAAATAATAACTAAGCTAATTATACCCTATTTGGCTGATAAGATAAAGCCAACATTGACCCCTTTGTCAAAGTTTTCCGGATAAGCATAAAACGAACTCAAAAGCTCGCCCCGATTGCTCCAAGCCCTGACATGAGGAGATCCGCCCGGACCAGCGCCGGTTATGATATCTACCTGGCCGTCAGCGTCAATATCACCGCTAGCCAAACTAACTCCATTGCGGAATTTAGCGTCATAAGCCAGAAAATTTAATTTCAAGCGCCCGTCATTGGAAAAAACTTTAACTCGAGGTTCGCTATCTTTAAGGGGCGCAACGATAATCTCGGCCCGACTCCGCTCCAAGCGACCATCAATATTGCTCACTATTACATTGACCCCTCCGCGAAAATTTTTGTCATAGGCCATAAATTGGTTCAAGACTCGCCCCTGATAATCAAAAACTCGAATATGTGGACCGCCAGAAGAACTGGGAGCGGTAACTATTTCGTCTAGGCCATCACCATTAACATCGCCACTGGCCACATTAACTCCGCCGGTGAAACGCCGATCATAAGCCAAAAAATCTTTTAACAATTGACCGCGAGAATTAAAGACTTTAACCTGCGGATAGGCGGCATAATTAGGGGCGGTAATAATCTCTAGCTTCCCATCGCCGTTAACATCGCCCACCGCGGCATTAATACCACCGCGCATAGTGCGGCTATAAGCCAAAAATTTAGTTAAAACTTTTCCGCTTTGGTCCAAAACAGTTACATACGGCTCAGCGCTGTAACCAGATCCTAAAATAATTTCGCTCTGGCCGTCACCAGTCAAATCTCCAGTAGTCAAATTAACTCCAGTCCGAGATTTATCACCCCAATTAATTTCTTTCTCGATCTGACCATCATCTAAGCGCCAATCTATTTTATTCAAATGGCTATCAAAACGATAGGAGTAAGAACTGAAACGAGACCAATAAGGTGAGACAATGATCGATCCGGCTTGGTCGCCCAATCTTTCCGTAGCCCACCTGATAGCGGCACCAACGTTTAAACGACCAGTGCCAGTCTGGCCAATATATTCTGGATTAAAAACATTAATATTATCAGCACTGCGTAATAAGATGTTTATAATCTCATCACGGCTTAAGTTAGGATTAACTTCTCGAATTAGAGCTAAGGTTCCAGAAACTAAAGGCGCCGCCATAGAAGTACCAGACCAATAACCGTCAAAATATTTATCAAATTGACCCTGGTAAGCCGCCGGATTATAAGTCACGATATTAAAAAAGCTAACACCCGGAGCGGAGATATCAATACATTGAGCTCCGTAACTGGCAAAGGTCGGCTTAGCGTCTAAAGTATCAGTGGCCCCCACGCCGATTACTAAATTTTCGCCATTATCACCCTGATAACAAACGGGATAAAGTGGGTTGCGATTTAAATTGTAGCCTTGGCCACCGGGTTGTTCGTTGCCAGAAGCGGCCACAACAATAACTCCGGCCCGATAAGCTCTCTCTAAAGCTTCTTTCAGCGCCTCACTATAGCTAGGACTAGAAAAACTAAGATTAATGATATCGGCACCATTATTGACAGCATAATCAATAGCCTTGATAACATCCGCCATTCTCCCCTCGCCAGAATCGCTTAACACTCGTAAAGCCATAATTTGGGCCCTCCAGGTAATACCAGCGACGCCATAACTATTATTGCCATTAGCGGCGATAATACCAGCGATCATGGTACCATGAGAAATTCCAGAATCAGTATACTTTTCTCCAAACTTAGGATTTGGATCAGGAACGTTGGCCACAAAGTCCCAACCGTTTAAATCATCAATAAAACCGTTATGATCATCATCAATATTGTTGCCTGGTATTTCTCGAGTGTTAACCCAAATATTGCTCCGTAGTTCCGGATGATTGATCTGGATGCCCGAGTCAATGACCGCGATAACAGCACTGGGGCTGGAATTAACCTTGTCCCAGGCTTCATAAGCCTTAATTTTCTCTAAGTACCATTGCTGGCGATAATAAGTATCATTAGGAAAAAAGGCCGCTTGCACTGAGACTAGCGGCAAAAATAAAAAAATAGAAAATATGAGGATAAAAATCTGTTTCATAATTAGTTATTCTATCACAGTCTGCAATACTTTTAAAGTTTCAGCGGCACATTTTTCCCAGCTAAATTGCTGGGCCTGTTCCAGCCCTGCCAGACGTAGCTTATCCCGTAATTCTTGATCAGATAATAGTTGAAACAATTTTTCAGCCATTTCTTCTTTATTATCCTTGTCAAAATAAATTACCGCCTCGCCGGCCACTTCGCGCATTACCGGCAAATCAGAAACAGCGGTGGGCAAACCACAAGCCAAGGCTTGAATAACCGGAATTCCAAATCCTTCATGACGTGAAGGAAAAACAAAAGCCTGAGCGCGGTTATATAAATAAGGCAAATCGGCTTCACTAATCCATCCCGGCATTACCACTTCCTGGTCCAAGTCATATTCTTCGATAATATATTTGATTTCATCATAACCGAAACTAGCCTGGCCGATCAACACTAATTTCTCCTTAATCTCAGGATGTCTTTCTTTGAGCAAAGCGAAGGCCTCTACCAAGAAAGGAATATTTTTCTTTTTTTCCAAACGACCGACATATAAAAGATATGGAAAATCTAAGCCATAACCATTGGCGACTTGAATAGCTTTCTCCTGATCCTTGATGACCCGGTAATAGTTATGATCATAGCCATTATGCACCACTGTAATCTTTTCCGGCGTCACACGATAAGCGTTGATCAATTCATTCTTAGTAAACTGGGAAACGGTAATTATTTTCTTGGCGTGACGCAAGGCAAACTTAGTAGACCAATCTAGGTATGTAGTGGGTTCATATTTAAATCCCGAGCCAATTAGAAAAGAAAAATGTTTAAGCAAGAAAATTATCGCTCGCTTAAGAGGGCGACCACCTCGCTCTACAAACTGCTCTTCATAGACTTGTTTCTCTTTTTTGAAGGCAATGTCATGGATAGTTACTATACTTCGACGAGGATGAATCAATGGCAAAGTATGGGCCGGGACAAACAATATTCGGGGACGTCGCCAAAGCATTTCCCAGCTCAAGCGTCCCAAGGTCCAAAAATAAGTAAAGGGCCAAAATAATATTTTCCCTCGAACATTTCGATGTTCCTTAATAATTTGCTTTAATTCCGGTCGCCAAGGATCAAGGCCATAGAGCAAATAGTTATTACGATGATCCAATTCAGCCAAATTATTAATGACATGGTAAGAATACCATTCTGTACCGGTTTTAAATTCGCGATTAGCTCGCGAAGCGTCGATCCCGATAGTCATATTATTTTATTTAGTCGCCAAGATGCTGCGTTTATAGGAGTCCAAATTATCCAAAGCGATTCCGGTTCCCTTAGCTACGCACAGCAAGGGATCATCGGCAATATAGGCGGAAACGCCGATAGCTCGAGAAAATAATTGATCAATATTGCGCAATAAAGCGCTGCCACCGGAAATCACAATACCTTTATCGATAATATCAGCCACTAATTCCGGCGGAGTCTTTTGTAAAATTCTCTTGGTGGCAGTTAATATCTCCTCCAATTCGTTCTGAATGGCGGCAGTGACATCGTCGCTAGTGATAATCATAGTGCGAGGTAAACCAGAGATAGCGTCACGACCGTTTATTTCCATTTTCAATTTCTCATCTTCCGGTAAATAAAGCGCCGATCCAACCTTGATCTTTATCTCTTCCGCTGTTCTCTCGCCAATAATCAAGTTATGTTTTTTGCGAACATATTCCAAGATAGCGGCATCAAAACGATTTCCGCCCACTTTCACCGAGGTGGAAGCCACAACTCCGCCCAAAGAAATCACGGCCATTTCTGCTGTGCCGCCACCGATATCGATAATCATATGACCGGTGGCTGAGCTAATTGGAATATCGGCGCCGATAGCAGCCGCTACCGGTTCTTTAATAATATAAGCCGCCTTAGCCCCAGCGGCTAAAGTAGCTTCAATGACTGCTCGACGTTCAGTAGAAGAAATACCAGCCGGTACAGCCACCATCACTTCCGGACGAAAGAAACGAACACCTCCTAAAGTTTTATTAATAAAATAACGAATCATGGCCTCAGTGGTCTTGTAGTCAGCAATTACTCCATCCTTCAACGGCCTTAAAGCCACAATAGTATCCGGAGTCCGGCCTAACATATCCTTGGCTTCATTGCCCACAGCCAAAACCTTACGATCCTCAACTGAGACCGCCACTACTGAAGGTTCATTAATCACCACTCCCCTTTTCGGTAGGTAAACTAAAGTATAAGTGGTGCCTAGGTCAATGCCAATTCGCTTGATAAACATAGAAAAAATAATAATAAACACCTATATCTTAGCGTAAAAGATTTAAAATAGCAAATCCTTTAAATTGACAAAAAAATAAAATTGTTATAATCTAAAATACAGTTCATTAACTAAAATCATCCCATGAAAACTTTAATAGCTATTGCTCTCCTGCTTTGCGGATTATCCGCCTTCAGCCAAATCAACGAGGAAATAAACCAAACAATCGACGGAAGTGATACCGTCTTCTTGGTTAAAAACCTCTACTTGGCTAAACCGGGCCAAAAATTAAAAACCCTGACCGAATTTCGCCATGAAAATCAGACGAGAGAAATTAAATACCAGGGCCAAAAAGTTATCGTCAAAGGACCAAGATTGTGGCATCAAGAACAAAGAGGCGATAGTATAATCACCGTGGCTAGCTATCTGTTAGCCGACACTGTTAACCGAGCAGTAATTGCACCCACCAACCCGACCGAAGAAGCCATCGGATTGCTAATACCAATACTAATGGTTTTCGGGACGGCCGCACTCTTTATCTACGCCATGTGGAGCGATCGTCGCGAAGCCGAAATGACCTCCTCCCCGCACTCAAAAAGCTACCCTGAAAGGTAGCTTTTTTCATACGGG
>CAZFEF010000002.1:0-64031 GCA_964517555.1 uncultured Gammaproteobacteria bacterium | reverse complement strand
TCGGCAATATCACGAACTCCATAGACAATGTGTCTAACAAAAGGGGTACCCTCCAGAACGTATCATCTTAGCTAAAGGTTATACGTTCTTTTTATTTGCAAAATTTTTTTAGATTCATATATTTATTTTATTAATCTTGTTTCCAACTTCTCTTTAATAATTTCCCATCCCGGACACTTAGATCTCAACAACTTATAAAAAGTCTTACTGTGATCACGATATTTGACGTGGCAGAGTTCATGAGTAATGACATAATCTATGCAGTCCTTAGATGTTTGTATTAACAATGGATTTAGAATTATGCTCTTTCCTCTAACGAAACTACCCCAACGTTTATCCATCTTTTTAATAGACAACTTTGGTTTATTGTTATAATTAAAACGCCCAAACACCTCATTATAACGTTCAGAAAATATCAATTTAGCCTTTTCTAAGTACCATTTATTAATCAAGTTTCTAATACTGGAATTATTTTTGGCAGAATCAGTGGTATTACAAACTATAACGCCCTTATTAAGCGACACTGAGTCAACACTGGAGGCTTTAATGTTTAACTTATATTGTCTTCCTAGATATAAAAAGCTCTCTCCGGAAACATACTCTTTGTTTGTGTTTTTACGCTGATATTTTTTGAAGTACTTAATTTGCTCCTCTAACCATAACCATTTCTTTTTTAAGAAAGCATCAATACGATCCCGCTTTGCTTTTATAGGGCAACGCACCACGATAGATAGATCGGGCAAAACGGTCAAACTCAAAGTTTTACGATCTAATCGCAATAGCTTGTAGTTATATTGATGTTTCCCGTAAATAAATGTTTCCATGATAATTATTTAATCAAATATATCATAATTGTATTCGGCCAGCTGCATTATTTCTTGGACTGCTTTTTGCAAATCTTCATTAGACAACTTAACACCTAGGTTTTGGCCAACAACATCATAAAGATAGTCATCAATTTTATTTTGCATTACACGTTTAACTTCCGGATTTTTGTACCAATCAACAATTGCTTCGGCATTTAAGATATCACAGATGCCATCGATAATTTGAATATACAGTGATTCAGTTAAATTATATTTTCCAAACATCGAATGAAGGTTGCGATAAAAAACATCAGCCCCTTTTTTAGCTTGAATTTCTTCTGGAACCTCAGTATCTTTTTTATTAATAACTTGGTCGCTAATTAACTTCATTTGCTGAAGCGCCTCTAAATCAGCTAGTTTTCCTTCTCTTAATTTTCTAAGTATTGAATCAACCTTCTCAGAAAAACGATGGTAGAATTCTGGATCGGTATCCATTTTTTCAGTAATTGTTCTTTGCGTCTGGGTAGCAATGGCTTCAGCCTTAGATTTATTAGAACCCAATTCTTCAATTACCTGATTGAAGCTATCTGCATCATGAATATTAATTTGTTTTGTTAATAATTCAACTTTTTCAGCGTCGATATATTTATCTAAAATTTTAACCAACGCTAATTTATATTCAGATAAGTCTTCTTTATCGGCGTATTTCAAACTTGCCGAGCTTCTTAGCTCCAAAAACTTCTTAAGCTGATTTTTATAAACATCAACATGTTTAAATTCATGAACAAAATCCTGCAAAACTAAGCACTCATTAAAATTTTTAATAAACTCATTGAGTGCCTTATAGAAAACATCCCTATCTGGTTTATCTTGCAGACGATTCAAATATTCCTCATCATCTTTTTGATCTTTGACGTCTTTAAATAAGTCATGAACGACAGAAAAACTCTTTTCCAACTCATCAATCTTTTCTTTGACGTCAATTAATGTGCCTTTAACATCATCTTCATCGTAGTTGCCGAAAAGTTTCATCGCTGTATCTAAGTTCTTAGCATTCTCTGAATAATCGATAATATAGCCCGCAGTCTTTGGGAGCTTCTTATTTTCAAATAAACGATTAACACGGGCGATAGCTTGAAGTAAGTTATGATCACGCAAGTCCTTAGCTAAATACAAAACTGTATCGCAAGGGGCATCGAAACCAGTGAGAAGTTTATCGACCACTATTAATATTTCAACACCTTCATCATCATACTTAAAACTATCAATAACTGCATTTTCGTAAGATTTGATATTTTGATATTTATTTTTTAGCATTAATAAATACATTTCAACATCTTTCTTATGGATATCATCCTCTTCACTATTTCCTGATTCGTCAGAAATAACCAAAGCAGTCTTAATGGTGTCTTTATTTTTAAAATAGTTTTGAAATAAAACAGCGGCGTATTTTGATGGGGCGACTATCTGTGCCTTTAGGCCAGTTCCTTGAAACTGCTCTATATAATGCTTCTCAATATCATAAGCTATTTCTTCAATACCCTGAGGATTGTTTTTAATAATTTTGGCTTTAACTTCTCTTTGTAAATTCTTCTTGGCGTTATCGCTCAAACCTTCTGATATTCTCTCAACATGACGATCAATTTGTTCTTTATTTTGAGTCATCGGAACATAACGTCCTTCATAAATGAGAGGTAAAATAATTTTATCAGCTAAGGCGTCATCAATAGTATATTTGTCAATGTAGCTACCAAACTTAAGCCAACTAGCTTTTTCTTTCTTCATTAAAGGTGTGCCCGTAAAACCAATATAACAAGCGTTAGGAATAATTCTATTCATCTCTAAGTTAGCAATACCATTTTGAGTGCGATGAGCTTCATCAACCAAAACGAAAATGTTTTCTGATTCGTCAATAAAACCAGCTCTTTTTTTACTAATTGATTCAAATTTATGAACTAATGTAGTTATTACATCGAGATTCTTTTCTTGAACTAATTTTAATAAATGACCACCACTAGTAGCCCGGGTAACTTTTTTCTTGAGGCCACAGTTACTAAATGTTTCGGAAATCTGTTTATCTAAATCTACACGGTCAGTTACTATTAAAACGCGCGGATTAATGATGTGAGGATGTTCAATTAAAGCTTTAATAAACATCACCATTGTTAAAGATTTTCCACTTCCTTGAGTTGCCCATACCAAACCGCCTTTCCTTTTTTGGCGGTTTGTACCATTTTCCATTTCTTCAATTCGTTTTAATATCTTGTGGACTGCATAATATTGCTGATAGCGCATTATTTTTTTAATTCCAGCGTCATAAATAATATAGTTTTTTGTTAAATCTAAAAGGCGATCCGGTTCAAGCAGAGATACTACGCCTAAATCCTGCTCAGTTACTAAACGATCAATCTTTTGTTTATGATTAGAAGCGGCACCATTTAAATCTTCTAAAATTTTCTTATACACTTCGACATTAACGGGGGTGGCAATTAAATTTTTCACTTTCTGATTAAATTCAACCTCATTAATTTCCTTTTCTTTCCAAGTGGCATAAAACTTATTAGGAGTACCTGTTGTGCCATAACGAATATCTTTACCATTAGTACCAATAAGTAACTGCGGATAGATAAATAGTTTAGGACAATATTCAATACCTTGATTGCGATTTAATTGAGACAATGCCTCCTTAACGTCTACGCCGGACTTTTTGTTTTCAATAACGACAAAAGGAATGCCATTAATAAAGCAAACGATATCAGGACGAATATTACCTTTCCCACTAGCTACAAATTCGGCCGCTACATGAAAAGTGTTATTTTCTGGGTGTTCAAAATCAATAAAGCGAAAATTGTAAGAACCGCTTTTGCCGCCATGAAGCACTTTAATAGTTTTCCCTCCAGAAGTTGGCATAATCATGTTATAGACTTTTCTTGAAGTGTCTATCAGCCCTTCTAATTGCATATTTTCAAGCTCATCTATAGCTTCCCAGACATCTTTGTCGCTAAAAGCTTGTTGCTCTCCGTTATATTCATAGCTATTAATACGGCTAAGGTTTTCAAAAGCAATATCTCGCAAAATGAACTTAGACAAATCGCCCCGGCGTTCCTTAAAAACATCTTCTGTTGAGATGTATTTATAACCCATTGCCAGCAGCAATTCAATAAATGTTAATTGTGATTGTCTGGCTTCGTCAAAATTTGCTTCGATCATATTATTGTGATTTTATTTTCATCATTTCAGGCGTTCTAACGGCGCCAGTAATCAGATTATTAAGTAGATAATTCTTTTGCGCTTTAAGTTGTTTTAGTTTTTTATTTAGTAATACTATTTCTTTATCAGCCTTATTTAATATAGCCGCAATACCTTCTTGTTCCGCAAAAGAGGGTAGTTTAATCTTTATTGAGGCCAAACTTTTAAAATCAACACTTTCTCTAACGGATCCACTGACGCAACTTTTTATTCTGCCTCTTGCTTCCGAGGAATGAATCCAATGAAAAATATAGTCTGAGCTAACTTCAGGCTTTGTTTTGAATACGATATACATTGGACTTAGAATACCATTTTCAAATTTATCTAACCTAGAAATTGATCCAACATTAATACGGGACGGGTTGTAAGCAAACTCACCATTGAATACAATTTTGTAATTTGAAAGGTCTTCACTAGCAATAACTCTAGCAAATTGATTTTCCGGTAAGACAAAACCGTGCTTATTAGTAACACTCAACACTCTTTTGTATTTTAATTTTTTATTTCGAGCACCGGAATTTTCTATTACTTGCCCCAATTTTAATGTTTGCCATGGATTACTGAATCCAACCAGCCGAAGTTCACCAGCCATCAATCGTTGCATTAGACCTTTTTTAATATTTTTTTTATACTCAATCTTCTTCGCCATTTTTTCGATAGCCTTATCCCACGTTCCAAGAACTGAAACAATGCGATTTTGCTCGGAAAGAGATGGCAAATGAACCCTTAATTTTTCTATATCGCTCTTATAAATATGTACTATTGACTGTCCCTGACCGAGCTCGCGTAATTTTTTTCTAGCCTCTCCAACGTTTAAAAAATATGACAAAAATAAACTATTTGCATCTTTTGGGCTAAAAATAATTAAATCGCCACCAGCATAACAATCTTCTTTTAATAAATATGCCGCCGATTTGCCAATCTCATCTATAGTTTCGCCAGATCCAGCAAATAATATATCCCCATATTTTATTTTTTTAGTTTCGGGAATGATTTTATCTGGTATAAAAGAATAAATTTTTTTTATTTGGAAATTATGCGTAGTATAAAGCTCGCCATATCGAACAGCGTTATTCCCATTATTAACTAACTGATCCTTTGAAATACCTGCTCCTTTCGAAAAACTACCGATATCAGCAAGTCCGACTTCCGCCCAATCATTTGGGATATTTTTTTGTTTCTGGTCACTTTTCATATTATTTCAATTTTGACTTCTTTTTAAAAAGTCCTAATGTGGTTTCAATCTTTTTCAACAATTCATCAAAAGTTATAATCAACACTTCTTTGTTTGATAATCGAAATAAATCAAAGCTACTCTTTTGTTTTTGAGTTAATTTATCTAAGCTGCCGGCAATAACTACACATTGAGAATTGGAAATTTGCAAACCTGATTGACCCAGCTTTGAATGAAAATTTTTAAGTAATTCATTCTTTTGATCTTGAACTTGGATTATAGACCCTGAAATGTCTTTACTGATTGGGAATATTCCCTTTCTGTATTGTGTTTTCATTACAAGAGGTGTTTTGTTTGTTTTTATCTCTATAAAAGCTAAGTTGTCAGTTAAATGGTTTTTATATAAAAAATCTACAATTTTATCATTATTTGTTTCATTAATGTTATTACCGCCAACATTAAACTTATCCTTTGTAAATGAAACGGGAAAATAAAATACATTACTAAAAATCCAATTATTCTTATTAAAAAATTCTTGCCAATCTTCTTCCTTAGTGTTTTTGCTCATCAAAATTTTATATTGCAATAAGATATCCTCAACATAAAGCGTGTCTATCTGATTTTTTGATGATAATAGTATTTCTTTGCTTAAAATTTTATTATCAATAAAAGTTTTTATAATACTTGAGTCATCCACAGACAACTTCATCTGATCAATGTCGTATTTATTAAAAAAGTTAGACAAATCATTCTCCGTGTATTGAATTTTAGGGGCTACGTTAAACTTTGCTGGTAATATAGAATTAAAAATATTCTGATGAGTTTGACGTAATTCCTTATTCTGTTTTTCTTTATTTTTCTGAGCACTATATTCAATTTTATGAAAATCTGACAAGAGAATATAAAGTTTTTTGTTCTTGATTTCCGTTTTTCCTTTCTCAATAAATACAACCTCTTCAATGTCCGGAAATTTTTCTTGAAAAAAATAGAACAAATCTTGAACCCCTTTTGGTTTGGTAAAACCAAACCCACCTGAAATATTTACAGATATACCAGAAGCGGGCTTTTTACCTCCGGTTGTGGTGATCCTTTTTATAGAAGCATACCTATTTTTTATGGTTCCAAATGAATTATAAAATGGATATCTGGTTATATTGCCGTTAGTAAATTTTTCTAAAACTAAAAAACCCGTGTCTTTTCCTTTTAAAGATAGGTTAAAAGATTCCTTAGATTTGGTTTTTTTTACTGTTAGTAGAGTTATATCCTTCATAATTTCATGATTTTATTCCAAGTTCTTTTAAATACTCAGCCATCTGTTTCTCTAATTTTTGTAATTCTGGTTCAAGTTCCTCCAATTCTTTTAAATTAGCTTTTATATCAACGGGCTCCTCTTCCACAAAAGTATCAACGTATCTAGTAATATTTAAATTAAAATCATTCTCCTCGATTTCTTTAAAATCAACCTTCCTAGAAAATTTCTCAATATCCTTACGTTTAGCATAAGTGCTGTAGATTTTCTCAATATTTTCTTCAGCTAAGGTATTTTGTGCCTTGCCTGGTTTAAATTCTTTTGAAGCTTCAATGAACAAAACATCTTTTTTATTTTCATTCTCACCACCATGTTCGCGAGAACGATCAATAATTAAAATAGCAACTGGGATGCCTGTTGTTTGAAATAAGCCAGACGGCAAACCAATAACAGCATCGATAATGTTTTCTCTGAGTAATGCTTCGCGAATTTTGCCTTCTGTGCCGCCGCGAAATAAGACACCGTGAGGGACAATAACAGCTACTCGACCAGTCTTTGGCTTAGCTGTTTCCACCATGTGAGTAATAAAAGCAAAATCACCTTTATCTTTAGGGGGCACTCCGCGCCAGAATCGCTTGTATTTATCAGCCTCAGCATTTTCAGCACCCCATTTTTTAAGCGAAAACGGGGGATTTGCTATAACCGTATCAAATTTCATCAACTTATCATCTTCAACTAATAATGGGTTATTTAAAGTATCACCCCACTCCAGACGAGCCGAATCCTTACCATGAAGAAACATATTCATTCGGGCTAATTGATAGGTGGAACCGGTGCTTTCTTGGCCATACAAGGCATAATTCTTTGAACCTTGCTTTTCCACCTCGCGACCAGCTAATAATAGTAATCCACCAGAACCACAAGCCGGATCAGCTATTCTATTGCCATCTTTTGGTTGGGCGAGACGAGCAAGTAAAGTTGCGATTGGGGTTGGACTAAAAAATTCCCCCGCTTTTTTGCCAGCATCCGCTCCAAACTTCTCAATCATGTACATGTAGGAATTACCAATAATCTCGTCATCAATTTCACTTAAATCAATTTTAGAAAAATCATCAATCAAATGGCGCAACATTCGATTACGTTCTTCTAGTTTTCCAAGAACAGATTCCGAATTAAAATCAATACTAAAAACACCTTCTAATTTGCTGCGATTAGTATCTTCAATAGCTTGCAGAGCCTTATTAACTTCTTCACCGATATTATCTTTCTCTCTTAAGGAAAAAATATAATCAAAAGAAGTCTTTGGTGGCAAATAAAAACGGTCAATTTTCATCTTCTCAGCAATACGAGCCTCATCACTACCAAAGCGTTCACGATATTTTTCATGCTGCTTTCTTGATAAGTCACTTAAATATTTATAAAACAACATCGCTAAGACGTAGTCCTTATAAATACCGCCGTCAACCTGAATACGAGAGGAGTCAGCGGCAGCCCAAAGAATTTTATTAAGATCTTGCTGGGTAATTTTGTTCGTAGACATATTTTTAAGAATTTATTAATTTATTGATAAGTTCTTTATTAATTTGACTATTAAGTAACTGCTTTTTTGTTAATAATTTTTGATAAAGCAGATTATTATAGTAAATCGATATAACTTTTTTCTGAGCTTTTACGTTTGGTATAACTATTTCTAGTTCTTCAACGTTTCTTTTTAATAAAGCATTAATGACAACTCCGGTTATTTTTTCTTTAATTTGTTTTTGAGAAAAATCTGAATTTAAATATATTGCTAAATACTCCGGCAATACTTTGTCTGTTTTAAGTCTTAATAAATAAACAGAAGATGACGCAATAACTGAATCCGAATCAGTTTTCATAACAGCAGCCTTAAAGCTGCCACGTGAAGACAATGCAACATCATCATTTTTAGCAAAGGCGTTAGTTCTGTTGTTGCCGAGGTCAACCCGCAATAAATCATCTTCTTTAATTAAAAGATCCTCGATAATATTCCTGGCTTGAAGCACCAAAACATCTCCGTCTGCTTGTTTTTCAAGTTTAGAGCGAAAGGTGTAGCCCAGAATAACTTCGGCAATCTCTTTAAGTTGTTTGTTTGTTTGTTTCTGCATACATAGATAGTATAGCATAAATAAAATAAAAGTCAATAGGCACACAATGATGATACTGTAATAAAGCTACATGACATGTATTTTTTAGCAATTATTCAATAAAAGTTACCTACAGTTTATCTACTCGAGGCGCTCTAGACTCCTTCGAATTGTTGCGTCATTAATGTTGGTAATATGAATACAACATTAATGCCCATTGGGACTCAGGGCAAAATAGAGCCTCAAATTAAGGCAAAATACTGCCTTTATGCAAGAAAATCGACCGAAAGCGAGGAAAGGCAGGTTTTGTCAATAGATAGCCAAATAAAGGAGATGCTTGAGCTGGCCGAGCGAGAAGGCCTAGATGTGGTCGAATTAAAGCGAGAATCGCACAGCGCCAAAGAAACAGGTCAAAGACCAGTCTTTAATGAGATTGTGGACGAAATCAAAGAGGGTAAATTTAACGCCATTTTGACTTGGGCTCCCGACCGCATATCTCGCAATGCTGGGGACTTAGGGAAAATAGTGGATTTAATGGATAGCGGCGCCCTGCTAGAGATTAGGACATATGGTCAGAAATTCTCTAATAATCCAAACGAGAAATTTCTGCTTATGATTTTAGGATCACAAGCCAAGTTAGAAAATGATAATCGAGGAATTAATGTCAGACGAGGATTAAGAACTAGAGCTGAAATGGGTTTATGGGTTGGACTTGCTCCACTGGGATATTTGAACCAAAAACGAATGGACAAAAAATGCCAAGTGATAATTGATCCATTAAGAGCGCCTGCTATTAAGAAAATGTTTGAAAAAGTAGCTTACGAAAAATATAGCGGTCGGAAATTATATAATTACCTTAAACACGAGTTAAACTTCTATACCCGAGGCAATAAGCCATTAACACTGGCCGGGGTATATCGAATACTAGATAACCCTTTTTATTATGGGGTATTTGAAAGACCAGTTGGTAGTGGTAACTGGTATCAGGGAAAACATAAGCCGATAATAAATAAAGACTTATTTGAAAAAGCTCAGGCACAGTTAAAAAGAGATAAAATTGTTAGAGAAAATAGAGAATTTGCCTTTACCAAACTATTTACCTGTGGTCATTGCGGATCGGGCATATCGGCAGAAGAAAAATATAAACAACTAAAAGATGGCACGCATGCCAGATATATTTACTATTCATGTTCAAGAGCCAGAGACAGAAACTGTAAAAATAAATACATCAGAGAAGAAGAACTTATTACTGAATTACTTAAAATATTAGATAAAGTAAATATTAACGAGTTAGGAATGAGGCAAAAACTAGAGGATGAAATAGCTCGATTTGACATCTTTCAAAGATCGGTACTTGGTGCGACAGAAAAACTTAAAACTGATAAAGAAATGGATATCAGAAATTATGCCAAATATTTATTAAAGGAAGGGGCGGTATCTGAAAAGCGAGAGCTACTAGCCAATCTGAGATCAAAAATAATGTATAAAGATAAAAAACTGACTTTGATAGAAGATTAAATTAAACAAAAAACAACGATCAAAATCGTTGTTTTTTGTTAGCAATCTTTTAGGCAGTCGAGTCGCAACTAAATCACGGTTACTCGGGTCTGCACGATAAAAAATTGTCTTGGCGGAGAAGGTGGGATTCGAACCCACGAGCCGGTTTCCCGGCAACCGCATTTCGAGTGCGGCGCACTAGACCAACTATGCGACTTCTCCCTAATACTACCTAGCTAGTTTCTTTATTTCCCCGGCCTCTAAATAACGCCACTGTCCTAAGGGCAAGGTACCTAGATTAAGATTGGACAGACGGACTCGCTTGAGATCTAACACGTTAGCCCCGAGAACCCGGAACATTCTTTTTATCTGCCGCTTCTTCCCTTGAGAGAGGATTAGTCGATATTTTCGGTGTCCTAGATATATAACTTGGTTGGCTCGAGCGATGCCATCATCCTCACCAATGTCTACCCCATTAAGCAGCCGCGACGACAAATCAATATCTTGATCAATCATCACCTCATACTCTTTGGAAACCTCATAACGGGGATGGGCTAGTTTCTGGGCTAAATCGCCGTCATTGGTCAATAATACCAGGCCATGGCTGTCCTTGTCTAGACGGCCAACTACAAATAGTTTTTCTGGATGCTGGACTAAAACAAAAATGTTTTTCTCTCCCTTGAAGGTACGGTTAGTACAGGTATATCCCGCTGGCTTGTTGAGCATGATATAGACTTTGGGTGGTATTTTTGTTAATTCTCGGCCGCAAACTACAATTTTATCCTCATCACTAGCCCGATCTCCTAGCTTAGCAATCTTTCCGGAAAGCATCACTAGTCCTTGGCGAATAAGCTTCTCGGCTTGGCGACGAGAATACGGACTTCTGGAGGCAATAACTTTTTGCAAGACGTCATTCATAGCGGCGATGGCGATAGAGACTAAAAAGGGAAACCAAAGCGGTCAATATCCAAAACATCACCGCCAAATCATTTTTGAAATAAGGCACATCCACTAATCCTTGAACGACAATGGCGACCATAGAAACCGCCAGGCCCAAAACAATCGCTTGATTGCGTTTGTTGTTCCGCCGTTGATAGTTAAAACTGTTGCCAGCCAAAAAAAGATACTTGGCAATCAACCAGATAAAAGCAATCATGCCCAAGACTCCAAGCTCTGTCCAAAAATTCAAAAATAGATTGTGAGGATAGAGATAAATTTCCACTGGTTGCCAGAAAGTAGTTTGGCGACGGTAGTCATAGACATCGATACCGGCTTGGTGATAAGGGGCCACAGCTTCTTGGTAATTACTCAAGCCGCTCCCCCAAAACCAATGATTGTCTTTGAGCATCACAATCGTTTCGCTCCATTGCTGTTTTCTAATTTGACCGGATAAATCGTGCAACTGGGCTTTTTCTAATACATAGGCGCTGAAGGGACGAAAAACAAACAAAGCAACGAGTACCGCCGAAGCTATAGACAACGACCAGATACGACTGCGGCGATTATACAACAAACCATATAACCAAAGACCGAAAACCATAGCCAGCAAAGCTCCTTCGGACTTAGCTGTATAAACCGCCAACAAAGACAGAGCCAAAACCAGCCACAAGGAGATGGAATAGATAAACTGCGGAAAGGTGGCCCGATATTTAAATCGTTTGATAGCTAACCCTAAAACTAAAAAGAATAGCGGGGCAATATACAAACCCACAGCATTGGGATAGCCGAAGAAAGAAACAGCCCGACGGCTTTCAGCGTCAGCCCAGAAAGGATTAGCGATCAACTTTCCTGTGCTATACTGGAAAATAGCTAAGACCGAAACGGCTAGAAGCGAAAGAACGGCGGCAACAAATACTTTTTCTAATCCTTTCTGCCGCTTGAAAGCGTTTATAAACAAAATAAAGACCATGATCGGTTCGAAAAAATAGGCCCGCCATAGCCCTAACGACCGCAGAGAAAATCCGGCTATCGCCACTGACACAAAAGAAATAACTAAAATCAGGGCAATGGCGTAGCGGAAAGGATAAGGTTGTCGCAAAAGACGATGGCGCCAATATTGTCCCAACTTGAAACCATGACGACGAACAATGCCATAAAGCCAAGCGCCAAAAGCAATTAAAATCATGAGCTCTAAGACCGTGGAAGGAAAAGAGCCAATATTAAAACGCAGCAAATAGCTAGGAAGTCCCAATACCAAAAGAGCCAAAGCCCAATCTAGGCGCTTCAGGCTCAAAAGCAAATAGAAGATAGCAAAAACGAAGATAAGAAAACTAGTCATACTTAGATTATAGCATTGAAGGATAAAAAAAACAGGGGCAAAAAGCCCCTATTTTCCTATGATTATTAAGCTCTTTCAACGTATTCGCCGGTATCGGTATTAATTCTAATCATCTCGCCCTCAGAGATGAAAACCGGGACATTGACCTTAGCTCCAGTTTCGATTTCAGCTATTTTAGTAACACTACCGACTGAATTCCCTTTAATCGCCGGCGGAGCCGAAACCACTTTGAAATCCATTTTAATTGGCAAGCTGATAGCTACCGGTTTATCATTAAAATACAAAACGTCGACATCAACACCCTCTTTTAAATACTGAACCTTGTCGCCTAAATCCTCCAGAGACAAACTAAATTGTTCGAAGCTATTATTGTTCATAAAATGAGCCTCATTGGCATCTTGATAAAGGAAGTTGGCTTTCTGAGTTTGAGTTTGAGCCTCTTCCACTTTTTCACTCCCTTGGACGGTCCGTTCCAAGATATTGGCGCTAATTAAATTACGCAACTTGATCTTGAGCACGGCACCGCCGCGACCCATCTTGTGATGATCAGTACGAGTAACGACATAAGGCTCGCCATTAATTACCAAAACTCGGCCAATTTTAATTTCGCTGATTCCTAACATACAAAAGGATTAAAATTATTTATGAGTGAAAGAAACCAAGGACAAGAAACGAGCTCGCTTAATAGCCACGGTTAACTTCCGTTGATGCCAAGCGCAAGTACCAGTACGAGAAGCGGATAAAATCTTTTGATAATAATTAATGAAACGCTTCAAGGACTTCACGTCTTTGTAGTCCGGATCTAAATTGTTCACACAGAAATAACATTCCTTAACCTTCTTGAATTGATTGTTGTTGTTATTGTGATTCATATAGCTTAATAATCCGTTGGATACGGAAATAAATATTAAAAGGGGATATTCTCAATCTTAATTTCTTCGTTGCTTTCATCGCTAACTTCGATGGTCGCCAGCTCTTCTCCGACGCTCTCCTGACGCTCGCCACCGCGACTGCTGAGAATTTCCATGGTATCAGCTACAATCTCGGTGCGATACTTTTTCTGACCATCCTGACCCACCCAATCGCGAGTCTGAATTCGACCTTCGATATAGACCTTGGTGCCTTTATGCAAATACTGACCACAAATTTCAGCTAATTTTCTCCAGGCAACAATATTATGAAACTCGGGCTTGCTCTGCTTATTACCACTAGCGTCGGTCCAGTTCATGTTAGTAGCCACTGAGAAAGAAGCTACTACCTGACCACTGGGAGTATTGCGCATTTCCGGGTCCCGAGTCAGGTTACCGATTAACATCGCTTTGTTTAAGCTCATATAGTTGAATTAGTTTATTAATTATAACAAATCATTAGCATTCAAAATGCCTTCTAATTTTTCATCCAAACTCTCGATATCAGCCTTGTCCTGATCCTTGTCTTTAGTTTTAGCCTTACTGACAGATTTTTCTTCCTGGCTCTTTTGCTCCTTGAGGATCGCTGCTTTTTTGGTGCTAATCTTCTCGCTGATCTTTTTCTCTTTCTGCAGCTGTTCATCGGTCTTGACCTTTTTGATTACAATCAAATGGCGCAAAACCTCATGATCTAGGCGTAACTTTTCCTCTAGCTTAGCCAAGGCAGTCCTTTCTAGGTCAAACTCCATCAAGTTGTAGTAGCCATAAGTTTCGTGCTTGATAGGATATGCCAGACGTTTCTTGCCCCAGAATTCATTAAGAGTAATCTTCCCCTCACTTTGAGAAATAATGTTTTCAACTTTAGCCACGCATTTCTTGGCTTCATCTTCAGTGAAGCGATTGGAGATAATAAATAACATCTCGTAATGGGCGGCGCCTGACGGTTTGGATTTTGACATAAGGATATTAGCAGACCGATGATGAATTTTCCCTAAAGACGGACAAATTGATTATCGCTCTGGTTAAATAAAATTAATAAAATAAAAACCCCGGCATTCCAAAAATAACGGGATTTCGGAATTACCTTTAGTCTCATCATGTTTGTGAGACTGCCAAAGGTCAAGCCCCTGGCATGGGAAAGGTCAAATTGTATTGACAATATAGCAAGGGTAGAGAAAAAAATCAATAGGGCCGGCAAAATAAAAAATCCCCTTTTTGAGGAGATCTTTTTATGCGTTATATCTGCCATTATTCCGGTTCCGGGTTCACTAAAGCGATATAGCGGCTAAGCCGGTAAATTGCCAAAGATATAGACCAGAGCGTCAGCATCAGCCCAAAAGACTGGAAGATGCTTAGGCTGGGGGCAACGATAAACAGCACCAAAACAATACCAAGCGCCGGTGCTAAGGCCAGGGCCCCATAAAGCTTAAAAGACAGGCAATGGTCCCAGAGAGCCGCCAACCACAGCCGGAAGTAATAATAAACGGTGACTGTTAAGGCGGTGGCATAAAAAACACCGATATTGAAGGCGCTGCCGCCACCGAACAAGAAACGATGGGACCAAATAGCCGCTTCACTGAACATGATGGAAATAGCGGCAATGATCCAAAATAGCAAGAATAGGGCCAAAACTGCGCCCTGAGCCCGGTAAGAAAATTCAATTATTTTCATCTTTTTGGGATTTAATGAACATTATGAACCATAAAGTATACCATATAATAGACTTCATGTCAACAATGTTTGCTAAAACCCTTTAAAAACGCTAGAGTAATACTATATGAAATACTTTTTTGTTTTAGGTTCTCACCCAGAAATCTCTCAAGCAGAGATTAAGGCGGTTTTCCCCAAGGCTACCGTTTCTAAATTAACAGACTACACCCTGTTACTCGACAGCCATGAACCCCTAAATCCCCGCGAAACCATCAAACGCCTAGGCGGTACTATTAAGTTTGGTCTAGTGGTGGCCGAACTCCCCTCCCCAAACACCAACAGCGTTTTAGATGTAGTGGCTCAAGAAATAAAAAGCAAAGCCGAGGCGACTGAGGGCAAATTGCCGTTTGGTTTTTCTGAATATGGTCCCAAGAGATGGAACATCAAAACCCTAGGCATGGAAACTAAAAAGGAATTAAAAACCATAGAGGTAAGCGCCCGCTGGGTAATCAGCCGTGAAGCCACTCTCTCCAGCGTGGTGGTGGAACAGAATCATCTGCTGGACAAGGGCGCGGAGATAGTTTTAATCAATCAAGAAAATAAAACATTAGTCGGCCGGACTCTGGCCGTTCAATTATTTAAAGAATTATCCTTCCGTGACTATGGACGGCCCGGCCGAGATGATCGCTCCGGTATGTTGCCGCCCAAGCTAGCCCAAATGATGATCAATTTAGCTGGGCTGAAGCCTAACGGAACCATCCTAGATCCTTTCTGTGGTTCGGGCACAGTTTTAGTTGAGGCCCGGCTAATGGGACAAAGCCGAATATATGGTAGTGACATTTCGGATCGCGCTATAGCGGACAGTCGAGAAAACTGGCAATGGCTCGAAAAACAATTAAATCTAGGACCGCAAAAACTAGACTTAAAAAAAATCAGCGCCACCGAGGTTTCCAAATGGCTGCCACCCCACAGCGTTGACGCGATAATCACCGAACCATATCTAGGACCAGCCGGTAGTCAAAATAATCTCAAAAGAACAATTTCCGATTTAAATCATCTATATTCTCAATCACTTCAAGAAATCAGAAAAATAATTAAGCCCAGCGGAACAGTGGTCATGCTCTGGCCTATATTTATCAAATCTAGGCCAGCCGGGAAAATCGACCCCAGCCTATTAGGATGGAAAATAGTTCCCACTGACAGGGAAAACACGATAACAAAACGCCACACCTTAATCTATGGCCGTCCTGGCCAAAAAGTGTGGCGTGAAATAGTAGTGTTAAAACCGTTTAAATAATACCCACTGCCGCTCTAACTTTTTTCATAGTAGCTACCGCTACACTTCTCGCCTTTTCGGCTCCAGAGGCCAATATATCCAGTACCTCTTTATCGTTCAAGTCATTATACTTCTTCTGAAAATCATCCAAAAAGCTAACCACGGCGACAGCTAAATCTTTTTTAAAGTCGCCGTAGCCACGGCCCTCATATTTCTTCTCTAACTCTTTGATGCTTAATCCGGAGACTAAATGATAGATGGTTAAAAGATTGGCAATCGCCGGCTTCTTGGCTTCATTATAGACTACCTGCCCATCAGAGTCAGTCACGGCTCTCATAATTTTTTTAGTAATCACCTCAGCTGAGTCGGTTAAGGCGATATAGTTAGCCGGACTAGAGGCTGACTTGCTCATCTTTTTAGTAGGGTCATCTAAGCCCATTATTCTCGATCCGGCCTTCTTTATCTTAGCCTCGGGAACAACAAAAATATCGCCATACTGCTGATTGAAACGTCGCGCTAAAGTTCTGGCTAGCTCTACATGTTGCAGCTGATCGTCCCCTACCGGTACTAAATTAGTGTCATAGAGCAAGATATCAGCGGTCATCAAGATTGGGTAGCTCAAAAGGCCGACACTAACATTTTCACTGCCCTCCTTCTGAGACTTATCCTTAAACTGAGTCATCTTCTTTAAGTCGGCCACACGAGCGCTAGTGCAACTCAATAACCACGCTAACTCAGTGTGTTCTAAAACATCAGATTGCTTGAAAATAATCACCTTCTTAGGATCAAGGCCACTAGCTAAATAAATCTTAGCGACTTCAATAGTTTTCTGCGCTAGCTCCTTAGCATCTTGAGGAACAGTAATGCTGTGATAATTGACAATCGAAAAAAAACAGTTATAATCGGCTTGCATTTCCACCCATTGGCTGATAGCCCCTAAGTAATTACCTAAATGCAGATTGCCTGACGGCTGGACTCCAGAAAAAATAGTTGGTTTTACGGCCATATAGCTTAATTTTATTTGTTTTTATTATGTTTTTATTGTAATATAATTATAGTCAAAAGACAAATCCGGGCTGTAGTATAATGGTAGTACGCGTGCATGGGGTGCATGTAGCCCCGGTCCGATTCCGGGCAGCCCGACATATGCCAATTTCATACATCAAACCTAAAAACGGCAAATCTGCCAAGTATTATGCGACTAAAAGAAATATTAGGCGCCGATTGGTAGTGGCCAAAAAAAGAGTGCTTTCTCAACCCCTGAGACAAAGGGTCAAATTGCCCCAGGGCTGGAATGTTAAGCGTATTATTAAATTAGGCTTCAAACTAGGCCTAGCTTTAATTTTGCTTTTTGCTGTTTATGTTTTCATAGTTACCAGACAATTACCAGACCCCAATCACTTGATCGAAAGAGAAATCGCTCAAAGCACTAAGATCTATGATCGTACCGGAGAAAACCTGCTCTACGAAGTCAGCGGCGAACAGCGACGAACTTTAGTGACCTTAAACGAGATACCAGAATACGTCAAACAAGCAACAATTGCCATTGAAGACAAGAATTTCTATAAACACGGCGGCGTCAGTTTGTGGGCGATGGTTCGCACCGCCATTACCAATGTTATCTATCATCGCAGCGCCGGCGGTTCAACCTTGACCCAACAATTTATCAAAAACGCCGTCCTCTCACCGGAAAAAACCATCACCCGGAAGGTCAAAGAAATAGTCATGGCCCAAAGATTAGAAAAGAAATTTAGCAAAGACGAAATTCTGCAAATGTACCTCAATGAAATTCCTTATGGCTCTAATGCTTATGGCGTAGAAGCCGCTAGCCAAAAGTATTTCGGGAAGCACGTAAAAGATATCAACCTGGCAGAAGCAGCTGTCTTGGCGGCTATCACGCAAGCCCCGAGTCGTTATTCCCCCTATGGGCCCAACAAAGAAACCCTAATAAAGAGACAGCAGTATGTTTTAGACTTGATGCAAGAGCAGGGATACATTTCTGAAACCCAAAAAGATGAGGCTAAAAATTATGCCTTGAAATTTGTCACTCCGGATAGCAGTTTCCTGGCTCCGCATTTTGTAATGTACGTCAAAGCTATTTTGTCGGAAAAATATGGGGAAAAAATGATAGAGCAGGGCGGGCTGAAGATATACACCACTCTAGATTTTGAAAAACAAAAAATAGCCGAAGAGGTGATCAAAGAAAAAACGACCAACTACCAAGAAAAATATAATGCCAGTAATGCCGCCTTAGTTTCACTTGATCCTAAAACCGGTCAAATCTTAGCCATGGTCGGCTCTCGAGACTATTTCAATGACGATATCGATGGTCAAGTGAATGTCACCACCTCCTTGCGTCAACCAGGATCATCAATCAAGCCCCTGGTCTACGCTGCCTTATTCAATAAAGGCTATACTCCCAACACCATTCTCTATGATGTAGTAACTAACTTTTCCAGTGGCGGCACTCCTTATGAGCCGCATAACTATAACCTCAAAGAATACGGTCCAGTGTCCGTCAGGCAAGCTCTGGCCGGATCGTTAAATGTCCCGGCCGTAAAAGCTCTATACTTGGCTGGGGTTAAAACCGTTTCTGACTTATCTAAAGAACTAGGCTACAGCTCCTTAAATGACCCTGATCGCTATGGATTATCTTTGGTTTTAGGTGGAGGCGAAGTTAAGCTGTTAGAGCATGCCAACGCTTTCGGGGCTTTTGCTCGAGATGGAGAAATTCATCAAATTGCAGCCATACTAAAAGTGGAAGACAAAGACGGTAAGGTTTTAGAAGAGTACAAAGATAATAGTAAAAATGCTTTACCTTCCAAGACGGCTCAAATGATTAATAGTATTTTATCTGATAATAACGCCCGAGCTTTTATCTTTGGTGGACAAAACCACCTAACTCTAGCTGACAGACCAGTGGCTGCCAAAACCGGAACCACTAACGACTACAAAGACGCTTGGACAATCGGCTATACCCCATCACTAGTTGCTGGAGTTTGGGTGGGAAACAATGATAGCAAAGAAATGAATCGCGGGGCCGATGGCAGCGTAATTGCCGCTCCTATTTGGCATGATTACATGAGCCGAGCCCTAAGCGGTACCCCGGTCGAAAGTTTTAACGACCCCGGAGATTTGATAACCGGCAAAGCTATTATCGACGGTCGCTTAACAGTTAACCAAGTAATTAAGATAGACAAGTCTACCGGATTATTAGCAGACAACAATACCCCGGCGGAACTGATTGAAGAAATTTCATACAGCGAACCACACTGCATCCTTTATTATGTAAACACCAGCGATCCCTTAGGCCCGGTTCCAGCCCACCCCGAGAACGATCCCCAATTCAACCTCTGGGAAAATCGTGTTATTGCTTGGGCCAAAAAAAATAACTTCTATGTTCAAGATGAGCGACTAGGAGCAATCATTAATAACCCAGAAAACAAGCCAGATTTTACCATCAACCAGCCGCAACCAGGAGAACGAATAGAAGGAAATAAACTGAACAGCTCAATCGTTTTACTGAAATCCATTGGCGAGATAGAGGTTGAATATTTGTTGGACGGGAAAAGCGTTGCTAAAATAGCCACTACTCCATACAACCTAGAATACGAACTGGACAATATTGAGAGCGGTCCTCACGAATTAAGTGTTAAAGTTTGTGATAATTTTAATTGCGCCACTAAATCAATCAATTTCGAAAAATAATTAGACATTGATAAAATTTAAAAGAGGCTTTTAGCCTCTTTTATTATTTTTCCGCCAGACTCTGTTCTGGAAGCTTTTCCATCGATAGAGACAGCGAGTCGCAGATGTTTTTTAACGCCTCATATTGACGTAAGGGGATGGTAGCAATGACACCACCGCACCGATGAAGGCCGATTCTTTTAAACTCAATGTTTTTGTTATATAGGCTAGTCATCAGCTTAACAAAAACATCAACATCGGAAACATCAACCTGGTACTTAAATAAATCTTCTCTGGTCATTATTATGTTTTTGGTACTACAAAAATTACTATTGCCGGATGGGCATGACAATGTAAAGATGGTTTTTATTATTCTCTTCCTTAATCAAACAAGGGGTTTGCCCATTAATTAATTTTAATTCCACCCTTGGGCCATTAAGGCTATTTAGTCCGTCAATCAAATAACGATAGTTGATGATTATCTCATTGTCCTCGCCTTGAAAATCACCATCAATCTCAGCCGAATTCTCGCCAACCTGAGCTGAGGCCGAAGAGACCACCAAGCGATGCTCTTTGGATTTTAAAACTAAATTAATATCGTTAACTCCAGCTTTAGCAAAAATAGCTGAAGCCTTAACCGCTCGCAACAACTCATCACGGGACAAGACAACGCTACTAGGAAATTTGGTGGGAATTATTTGTTTATAGTCCGGGTAGTTCCCATTGATAACCCGAGAAACTAATTCAGTTTGTCCCAAGGAAAAGGAGACTTGGTTTTCGGAAAAACAAATTTTCAACTCCGACCCACTCTCTAATTGATCGTCGCTCTTTATTGAAGATAAAATTCTAACCAGTTCCTGTAGTGTTCGAGCCGGAATTACCACCCGGGCATCACCCGGATCGTAGTTGGTCTTAGCTTTTATCTCTCTTTCAGCCAGTCGATAACTATCAGTTCCAACTAAAATAATCTTGTCTTTAAATAACCAAAACAACACCCCAGACAACTCAACCCTGGTTTCGTTGTTTGATACCGCAAACAAAACCTGTCCTAGCGCCACGCGCAGGTCATCAACCCCAACCAAGTGATGCTTCTCCTTGCCAACTACTGGCAGCAGAGGAAAATCCTGAGCTGGTTGAGTTTTAATTTTGGTTTTATAGCTTTCACATTTAACTCTTACCTCATTCTCTTTTTGCTCAAACTCAACCTTTTCTCCAGGCAATAAGTTAACATACTCAGTAATCACCCTAGAATCTACCGTGAAAACCCCCTCGGTTTCTATCTTGCCCCGCATCCGATGGGTTATACCGATTTCCAAATTAGTCGCCGACAATTCAATTTGGCCTTGCTCAACTTTAAACAGAATATTATTTAAGATCGGTAAGTTAATATTCTTACTCACTACATGGCTGACTATCGCCAAGGCGTTCTTCAAGTTATCTTGCAAGCCGATGAATTTCATAGGCATCTAGTATTAGTATTTTATATTATATATTTATATAAACAATAATAGTAATAAGCGAGGGGATAAGTTTGGTGTTTGTGGTTTTTTGTGAACTTTTATTGGGCTTTCGTTTGATTTTCCTTGTTTATATCTTGTTGGTTGGTGGGTGGATAAAAAATAACAATTTGGGGGTAAGTGTTGAGGTGGGGGATTTATCCTCAAAGTATTAAATTTTTTCCACAACATTTTCCACTGGGTAAGACGGGGATATAAACAGACAACACACAACCTAGAGGCTATAAAACAGTTGTTTGATTGAATTTATTTCTTGGCTTAGTTTTTCGTTGCTTTCTACCTCCTTTACTATTTTATTATAAGCATGCATAGCGGTGGTGTGATCTCTTCCTCCTAATTCTTGGCCGATGGTGGGATAAGAGGTGTTTAGTTCTTCGCGAATCAGATAAATAGCGATTTGACGAGGGTTTACTAACTCTTTTTTACGACTGCCACTCATTAATTCCTTGGAACTGATGTTGTAATATTTGGCCACAATATCAATCACGTCACGAGGGGATAGGGACTTGGTCCTGGTTTCAAGTGTTAGGTCGCTCAACAAGTCCTTGACCGATTTAATACTGGGGGCGGTATTGTTAAATTCATGATAGGCAATAATTTTGTTTAATGCTCCTTCTAGCTCACGAATATTGTTCTGAATATTGCTGGCGACGTAAGACAAAACCTCCCTATCCATTAGATAGTTTTTCTCTGTTGCCTTTTTCTCTAAAATAGCTAATTTGGTTTCTATATCGGGTCGTCCGACGTCAACCACCATTCCACATTCGAAACGAGAAATCAGGCGATCCTCAATGGCCGGGATTGATTTTGGTGGTCGATCAGAGGTTAGGACTATTTGTTTGTTTCCTTGGTGGAGTTCGTTGAAAGTATGAAAAAATTCTTCCTGGGTTCCGTCTTTGCCGCCCATAAACTGAACATCATCGACCATTAACAAGTCGACATTACGGTACATGCTTTTAAAGTCTTTAGCTTTTCCGGTTTTCACCGCCTGGACATAATTGTTGGTAAAGTTTTCGCTGGTGGTATACAGGATTTTCGTGTTGCTTTTAGCTAGTTCATTGCCGATAGCTTGTAAAAGATGGGTTTTACCTAAGCCAACGCCGCCATAGATAAATAGGGGGTTGTAAACTTTTCCTGGGTTTTTAACTACAGCCCGACAAGCGGCATGAGCTAACTCATTTCCTCGACCGACAATGAAGCTATCAAAAATATATTTGCCATTCAAGCCGAAACGGTTAATGGCCGGCATTTCGGTAGTTGGTGGGGTGTTGGTTGGTTCAACTTCTTCATCCTCTTCCCTGCCCTTTGGGGCTGCTGGCTTGGCTTCGTCTTTGCGACGCAATTCAACACGATAGCGAACCTCAGTAATTTTTTGTCCAGTTATTTTTTCTAAAGATGATTTGATAATTTTATAAAATTTATTTTCCAGCCAGCGCCGAACAAATTCGCTCGGGACACCGATTACCACCTGGCCGTTATCCATTTCTGAAATAAAAGTATCCTTGAACCAGGTAATAAAATTTGCCTTGGATAGGCCTATTTCTATTTCCCCTAAGACGGCTTGCCAGATTTGATCTTTGTTCATAGTCAGACAGTAGATTTTATAAAACAATCTTCATCATTATATTAAATAACCAAGAATCTCACAAGCGTAACAATATGTTTATAAGTTGTGTATAAAGTTTACTCCTTTCCTTGGTTGACCTTTGATACTAAAAATGTTAACCTGGTATTTGCTTAGATACTATATTTAACTCTTCAAGAATATGTCGACTAAGAGAACTTATCAGCCTAATGCCAAAAGAGCCAAGAAAAAACATGGTTTTTTGAAACGAATGCAGACTCTGGATGGCCGCCAGGTAATAAAACGTCGCCGTGATCGGGGTCGAGCCAAGCTGACCAAATAATTACATGATAAAAAAGGATAATAGCCTGCGCAAGAATAACGATTTTGATCGAGTTTTTAAAACCGGCAAATCGGCTTATCTGCCGTCTCTAGGTTTAAAGATGGCGCCGAACAATTTATCCTTAAACCGTTATGGTTTTATTGTTAGCACCAAGGTAAGTCCTAAGGCGGTTCGTCGAAATCAATTAAAGCGTCGTTTGCGAGCCATCGTCCGGTCGGAAGAAACTAAAATGCTGGTTGGGTATGACTTTGTTTTTATATCTTTTCCTCTAATATTAGCCAAAAATTATGAGGAAATAAAAGCTATAGTTACTTCCCTGCTTAAAAAAGTTAAGGCCTATGAATAAACCATATTTTTGGTATTGGCCACGGCAAGCGCTGGTCTGGTTAATAAAGCTATATCAAAAAACTTTTTCTTTCGATCACGGCCCAATGAAGGGAATGTTCCCTCATGGCTTTTGTCGCTTCACGCCTTCTTGTTCGCAGTATGGCGCGGAAGCTATTTTAAAATATGGGGTAATCAAGGGAGGACTTATGACCTCTTGGCGAATAGTTCGTTGTAATCCCTGGAACAAGGGCGGGTATGATCCGGTTAAATAATAATTAATATAAAATATGGGACACATTTTTCAAGTTATTTTTTATCAACCAATTTTAAACTTGTTGGTTTTTTTGTATAATACAGTTTCTTTCCATGATCTAGGAATTGCTATTATTTTACTAACCATAGTTATCAAAGCGGTTCTTTGGCCCCTATCCCAGAAGTCAATTCGCGCTCAGAAGGCTTTACAGGAGCTACAACCCAAAATTAATGAGCTTAAGGCTAAATACAAGGATAATAAACAGCAAATGAGCTTAGCGATGATGGCTCTTTATAAAGAACACAAGATTAACCCCATGTCTTCTTGTTTTCCAATATTACTACAACTTCCCTTCTTGTGGGCGGTTTTTCAGGTTTTTAGAGATGGCCTACAAAACAAGCTTGATTTGGTCTATTCCTTTATTGCCACCCCAGAATCTATTAATACTATGGCCTTTGGTTTTTTGGAAATGTCCAAGCCAAACATTTATTTGGCAATTTTAGCTGGCTTAGCCCAATTCTGGCAGACTAAGATGATGCTAGCTAGAAGACCAGCGATTAAAACTTCAGGATCTAAAGACGAGGACATGACCAGTATTATGAACAAGCAGATGGTTTATATGATGCCAATTTTAACGATTTTTATCGGTATTTCCTTGCCAGGAGGTCTAACTTTTTACTGGTTAATCGTTACTGTTTTGACCGGAGTCCAGCAATTAATTGTTTTTAGAAAGAATAAGTCAAAAGATCCAGAAATTAAGGCTGAAAAGGTGATTGACGCTGAAATTGTAAAATAAAATTATTACAGAATATCAAAAAACCCCTGTAAAATAGGGGTTTTTTGATATAATGTTCCTTGAGGAACAATTTTAATCGAGATTAAAAGTTCTGTCTCGGCCGACGATGATGTTCAGTTTATGCCCGACTATGCCAATTTTAGCAGGCAGGGAAGTGACAATAGATTCATCTAATACTAGTTTTTCTTTGTTTTGATTATCTATTTCTAACTCCTTAGCTGAAAAAAAGCTGGTTTTTTTGTTGCCAGTATCAATATAGATATCTAAAAGACCGTCTTGGGGGTTTGCCATAATGTTCCTTGAGGAACATTTTGTCGGGGTGATATTTAATACCCTAATTTCTCCGTTTTTTATAGGATCTATGGCAAAGTCTTTAATTTTAATAGTGCTTCCTTTGGCTTTGATAATCGCCCCGTAGATAAAACAGTCATCGTTAGCGTAGGCCACATCCACTTTCTCCACTCGACGGGCCAGGATAATGTGGGCGGCGTTTTTGTCGCTATCAACCCCCCAAGAGGAAGCAATGGAATTGTTGCTACCAACCGGGATTATACCTAGACTGAGGGAGTTAAGGGTCTTAACGTCTAGGGTCATAATGATGTTTAAGATTTTACTGATTGTCTGATTATTTCCAACGGCGATAATATTTTTAGCGCCATTGTTTATTTCTGTTTTTACGATTTCATCAATTTTTTTAATACCACCTAAGTAGATTATTTTCCCGCTTAAGTTTAGGTTATGCAAACTCGCCTCAATTTGATTGATTTTTTTAGTGTGCTGCTTCAAAAAGTCATCATAAATAAAAAGATTCATAGTCTTTGTAGAAAGAGAAGTAAGGGTTAAGCTTGAATCTTTTCTTCTTTTTCGCTAATATTAGCTACTTTCTTTCCCATACCGCAACGGCCATTAAAAACGGCCCCGTGTTCTATGGACATATTAGTACATTCGATGTCGCCATAAATTTTAGCAGTAGCACCAACAGAAAGGGTTTCTTTGACGTTTAAATTGCCGCTGATCTCGCCATTGATAATTACTTCCTGAGCGTTAACATTACCGCTGATCTTTGACTTTTCGCCGATAAACACATTTCCCTTAGTGCTCAGGGAGCCCTCGAGAATACCATCAATCACAATGTTGCCATTGCCGTTGAAATTTCCTTTTACCTTGATTGATTCGCCGATAATTGTTTCTACGTCTTTAAAGCTCTCGGGGTGGTTGTCTTTTTTAAACATAAAATTAAGGCTTATTATTTAGGTTTTATTAATTTTCTCACTCTCATTTTAGGCTAATTAAAGCTATTTGTCAAAAAAAATAAAAGCCGATATAATGCTAGCAGATTGCCCCCATAGTTTAATGGATAAAATAGGGATCTCCTAAGTCCTAGATCTACGTTCGATTCGTAGTGGGGGCACAAAGTATTGAAAATTTTTGAACTCTAGTATATAATGGGAATGTTATTTTAATAAATAGGGCCTGTAGCTCAGTTGGCTAGAGCGCTTGCATGGCATGCAAGAGGTCACGAGTTCAAGTCTCGTCAGGTCCACAGAATTATTAGTTTATCGACTCATCAGGCGCTCGGAGATAAGTCCACTAATCTGTGGACTAATCTTTTCTAAATAGCCAATGTTAGCCAAAAATCATTTGTGCAAAAGGTGTTAATATCTAAAGGGCAGGAAATAGTGGACTTAAGTTTAAAAAATTATGAATATCACTGAATTAGCTAGAATTCTTCGAGTTAGTCCTCAAGAACTTAAAGATCTGTTGCCGCAGATGGGTTTTAATATTGGCCAAAAGGCGATTAAAGTTGATAATGTTACTGCTCGACGAATTATTAGAGAGTGGTCTGAATTCTATCGTCGTATTCAAGCTAAGAAGATGGCCGAGGAAAAAGAAGCTCGAGAGCGTTTGGGCGAGGCTGCCCCAGAAATTGAAAAAAAGGAAGTTAGCATTCCTAGGTTGATCGCCGTTCGAGATCTAGCCTCCTTGGCTGGGTTGCCGGTCAACAAGGTCTTGGCTGAATTGATGAAAAACGGCATCTTTGTTTCCATGAATGAAAAGATTGATTTTGATACCGCCTCCATTATTGGTGAAGATTTAGGGTTGGATATAAAACTGGAAGAAAAGGATGGTGTTTTAGAGGATGATTTTGAAGAAAAAAAACTCACTGAGGTTTTGGCTAATGAAGACCAAACCAAAATGCTGTCACGACCGCCAGTGATTGTAGTTATGGGTCATGTTGATCATGGCAAGACTAAATTATTAGACGCTATCCGTCAGACTAACGTAGTCGCCGGAGAGGCCGGAGGCATTACTCAGCATATTGGTGCCTATCAAGTAAAACGCAAAGATCAACTGATTACTTTTATTGACACTCCTGGCCACGAAGCTTTCACGGCTATGCGTAGTCGTGGTGCTAAGGTGGCCGATATTGCTGTTTTGGTGGTAGCAGCTGACGATGGCGTCAAGCCGCAAACCGTAGAAGCTTTTCGCATTATTGAAGCCGCTAAGATCCCTTACGTGGTAGCGATTAATAAGATTGATAAGTCCGAAGCGGACATTAACCGAACCAAACAAGAATTGTCTACTCAATTAAATATCATCACCGAAGATTGGGGCGGGAAAGCTATCGCTGTGCCAGTTTCCGCTAAAGACGGGAAGGGGATTGAAGACCTTTTGGATATGTTGGTGCTATTAGCTGAGACCGAGAATAATAACTTAAGAGCTAATCCGGAGGCATCGGCAGTGGGAACTATTATTGAAGCCAAGGTTGATAAGGGAGCTGGGCCTGTCGCTACGATCTTAGTGCAAAACGGAACCCTAAAAGTCGGTGACCAACTTTGTTTTAATGGCTCTGTCTATGGTAAGGTCAAGGCTTTGAAAAGTTATCGCGGAGAGGTGATTGAATCAGCTGGTCCATCTTTCCCAGCCAGGATTTTAGGATTAAAGTTATTACCCGAGGTCGGGGATATGTTGGTGGTTGGAGAGGGCGAGAGAATTCGGACTAAAAAAGTGATTTCGGCCGCTACGGCAGTATTTAAATCAGCGGCTGAATCCGAAGAAGGTGACGACTCCATCCCGAAGTTTAATGTTATTATTAAAAGTGATGTTTTGGGTTCAGCTGAGGCTATTGAGGAATCATTAATGAAGCTCAATACCGAGAAGATTAAGGTTAAAATTATTGCTCGCGGTTTGGGTAATGTTAATGAGGGTGATATTAAGCGAGCCGAAGACTCTAGCGCTCAGATTTTAGGATTCAACGTGCGTCTCCAGCCGAATGCCGAATTGTTGCTTCGTGAAAGCGGCGTTAAGGTTAACCTATATAACATCATTTACGACCTGATTAAATATGTTAAAGGCGAAATGCAGTCTTTGGTTAAGCCAGATATTGTTCGTCGTGATTTGGGCCGCTTAAAGGTTCTAGCTATTTTCCGCAGTGAAAACAATCAACAGGTGGTGGGCGGCAAAGTTTTAGATGGCTATCTAGAAGGAAACACTTTAATAGAGGTTACTCGCGACAAAGAAATCGTCACTAAGGGCAAACTAACCCGTCTTCAGTCTGGCAAACAAGACGTTAACCGGGTAGAAATTAATCAGGAGTGTGGTTTGAAGTACGAAGGACAACCGCTTATTCAAGTGGGCGATATTTTGAGTGTTTATGCTGAAGAAGAAGTGGTC
Organism: uncultured Gammaproteobacteria bacterium; assembly: GCA_964517555.1. Lineage (GTDB taxonomy): Bacteria > Patescibacteriota > Patescibacteriia > Patescibacteriales > UBA12465 > DAONDZ01. Next base: position 35,677 of record CAZFEF010000002.1, on the reverse strand, counting down.
TCTAAAATTTAATTTTTATGTCTAAAGTTGATCAGGTCAATGAATTATTGCGGCACGAATTGGCGGCCGCTATTTTAAAAGAAGTAGATTTGCCAGAAGCCCTGATTACCGTTACTTATGTTATCTCTTCGGCTGATGAACACTACGCTAAGGTGGGGGTTTCGGTTTTGCCTTTTAATTTAGCCGGCACCGCCCTTAAGGAGTTGCGTAAAAAAACTAGTACTATTTTGCGAGAGGCAAAAAAGAGAGTTAAGATTCGCCGTTTCCCCCAGATTACTTGGGCGATCGATAGCACTGAAGAAAAAGCAGCTGAGGTTGAGGCTGTAATTGATCAAGACGAAGCGGAAATCAGGCGAATTTTAGGTTAAATATGGATCAAGAGATTAAGCCTTTGTTAGTTCAAGCATATCAGCGAATTACCAAGGCTAAAAATATATTAATAGTTTCTCATTGGCATCCGGATCCGGATGCTTTGTCAGCTATTGGCGTGATGATCGAAATAGCTGAGAGTCAAGGAAAAAAATATTTTGCTTATGCTTCAGAGAAGGAAGAACTGACTTTTAACTTTCTTCCTCACGAGGAGAAGGTAGCTTCAAAATTACCAGAAGATTTTAGTTTGAAAAACTATGATTTGTTATTAGTTTTAGATTGTGGCTCACCCAAGCGTACCGGGATCAGCCAGCACTTACAAGAATTTAAAGACCAGGGGTTAAGAGAAAATATTTATATTATTGAGTTTGACCATCACCCCCGCACCGAGTCATTCGCTGATTTAGAAATCCGCATCCCTCATCTAGGCTCTACAGCTGAGCTTTTGTATTACTTTTTAAAAGAGAATGGTGTTAAAATTAATAAAAATTTAGCCAACTTGCTTTTGGCGGGCATCTTAACCGACACCGGCAACTTTCTTTATCCGGTTACCAGCGACGGAGCTATTAAAATCTCTTCGGAATTATTGGAGAAAGGCGCCCAGCTGCCTAAAATATTACAAAACACCAGTCGACGGCAAGACTTGCTGTCACTGAAAATCTGGGGGCTAGCCTTGAGAAACTTACGCATTAATGAGCGTTATAATCTTGGGGTTACCGTTTTAAGCCAAAAAGAATTAATAGAAATTATTGATCAAGACAACGTTGAATTAGTCGGCCACGATGTTTTTGGAGATGTAGCTGGAGCTTTGAGCAATTTAGGTGGGGTAAAGGGAGTGCTATTATTACGGGACACAGCCGAAGGGTTAAAAGGGAATTGGCGAAGCAGCGACCAGTCGGTTAATATGAATCATTTGGCTCAGATCTTTGGTGGTGGTGGCCATCCTCAGGCAAGCGGTTTTCTGCTTCCGGGCAAAATTATTCTAGATGCGGACGGTTCTGTTCGCGCCATTCTTTAATTTTTCTATGATCTCCGGAAAGCAAGACAGCGGGAACGCTGTATTTTTTTTGGCCCAACTTTATAGCCGCCGGTTTAGTATATTGAGGATATTCTAATACCCCGGAACGAGAATGAGATTCATCTTTGATGCTTTCAGTGTTTAACAGAGCTCCGGGCAGGAGCCTGGTGATAGAGTCGATGATTACTAGGGCGCCTAACTCGCCTCCGGTTAGAACGTAATCGCCAATAGATATTTCTTCATCAATTAATTTTTTTACCCTATCATCCACTCCTTCATAGCGGCCAGATATTAAAATCAACTCATCTAAGCGGCTGTATTTTTGGGCTAAAGCCTGATTCCACTTTTTTCCTTGGGCTGAGAGCAGAATGATTTTTCTTTTAGACTGACGTCGTGGTGCAATTTTTTTTAAAGCTCGATAGATCGGTTCGATCTTCATTATCATACCAGCGCCACCACCATAAGGGGTATCGTCGGTGGTGCGGTGACGATCGGTAGTGAAGTCGCGCAGGTCATAACTAGAAATGGTAATTATTTTCTTTTTTTGAGCCCGCTTAATTATACTTTCTTCGAGGTAAGAGTCGAAGATTTTAGGGAAGATCCCTAGAAGTTTGAAGTTCATATAGTTTAATTAATCAAAAAGCCACAGAAAAAATAGCTGTGGCTTTTTGATTATGTTTGACTGTCAGAATTAAATCTTTAAATCATCAACCGCAGAGGTGTCTACCACTTCCGGACGGTCTTGACGACGCGGGCGAGAACCAGCGTTAGGATCGTAAATCTTTAAATTTACACGGGAGTTATTCTTAGCACCAACGATCTTTAATAGGGTGCGAATGGCCTGAGCGGTCTGACCGCGACGACCGATAACATAACCCATGTCAGCCGGATCGATTTTTAAGGTCAAAAGAACGCCCATCTCGTCCACTGTTCTGTCTACAGAAACAGCCTCCGGATTGGACACGATGGCCCTGACTACCATTTCTAAGAATTCTTTATCCTTCATACTGAGGGAATAAAAGTTGGGCAAATGGATTGAATTTCCGGGTGGTCCGGCAGTTCAGCCTTTGTCAACTTTTGTTAATTATACATGCCCTGAAAGCAGGGAATTGTAGTTTAATTATAACAGAATAACTGTTTTTGTCAAGTTAACTGGGGTTTTCTTCGGTTTTTGGTTCTTCCGGGGTAGCTTCAGTCGGGGCAGCTTCGGCTGGGACCTCTGGTGCAGCGGCTGCAGCTTCAGCTTTGGCCTTAGCGTCTTCTTCAGCTTTTTTGGCCTCAGCAGCTTTCTTACCCATTTTCTCTTGGCGCTTATTGCTGATTTTGGTAATAGCTAGTTTTTTGCCCTCAATTATTTTGTGTTCCACTAATAAGTTATTAATGGTATCGGACATACCAGCTCCGGACTTAATCCAATGTTTAATTCGGTCGGCTTTAACTTGTAGCTCCTTGCTATGCGGGTTATATGATCCCAAGATCTCCAAAGAATCAGCAAAGGGATCTTTGGTCTTCTCGGATACCACCAAGCGGAACATTTTTTTGTTTCTCTTACCAACCTTAGAGAGTCTGATTGTTAGCATAATCAATGTGGTTAATTTTTTAGCTTTTTAGATATTATCCCAACAATGCCTAAAAGTCAAGTTGGGTTTTTATTGACGGAAGTTATCCCGACGGGGTGGTCGAGGACCATTAAATCGGCCAGCGCCGCCGTTAAAGCCACTAGGTCGTGGTTCGGATTTTCCTTTCTGACTTTGCCATAGTGGTTCATTCTCCGGCAGGCCTTTCATGGTTAGGTTGATTCGTCCTTGATCGTCGATTTCCTTGATTTTAACGGTTACTATGTCGCCGATGCTCAAGAAATCGCTGGGTTTGTTGATGTGATAAGGAGCGAGTTCGCTGACGTGGACCATGCCGTCATTGCCGGCATTTAATTCCACAAAAGCTCCGAACTCCAACATCCGCACTACTTTGCCCTGAACAATTTCTCCAGCCACGAATTCCTTGGTGATTCCTTTAATTAATTCTTCCACTTTTTCGCAGTTAGCGGCATTAGTACCGCAGATGTTTACCAAGCCATCATCTTCAATATCAATACTAACGTCGTATTCATCGATCATTTTGTTGATGACTTTTCCGCCAGAACCAATAACTGCTCCAATCTTTTCTGGGTTGATGCGAAGAGTAATCATCCGCGGGGCATATTTTGATAGCTCTGGTCGCGGGGCCGGTAAGGCGGCTTGTAGTACCCCTAGTACTTCGTTGAGGGCGGCTCGGCCTTGCTCTAAGGTTTTCTTAATTATTTCTTCAGTTAGTCCGGTGGTCTTGGTGTCTAGTTGAATAGCAGTAAGGCCAGTGTCGGTTCCGGTGATTTTGAAATCCATACCACCCTTGCCATCTTCTAGGTCTTGGATATCGGTTAGGACCTCCCAACGAGACATGTCATCGTTAGAGGCTAAGCCCATGGCAATACCCGCCACGTGTTTTTTAATCGGTACGCCGGCATCCATTAGGGCGAGAGTCGAACCGCAGGTCGAGGCCATCGAGGATGAACCATTGGAACCCAAGGTTTCGCTAACGACTCGGATAGTATAGGCAAAATCTTCTTTGTTCGGTACTACTGGCATCAAAGCTTTTTCAGCTAGAGCGCCGTGGCCGATTTCGCGGCGGCCAGTGCCGCGGAGCGGTGAAGCCTCCCCGACGGAATAAGGTGGGAAATTATAATGATGCATGTATCTTTTTTTGCTGGCTCCTTCAATTCCTTCTAAGGACTGTTCTAGTCCAGGAGCTCCAAGGGTGACAATGGACAAGACTTGAGTTTCGCCACGAGAGAATAATCCGGCGCCGTGGTTGCGAAGCAAGATGCCAACTTCTCCGTTTAACTCTCTGATTTCGGTTAAAGCCCGTCCATCGACTCGACGCTTTTCGTCTAGAATAGCGCGGGTTACTTCAGCTTCAATCATATCTTCAGCCAATTTTTTAACTACGAAATCTCTCTGAGGCTTTTCAATTCCTTGGTCGAATAAGTGTTGGTTAAGATTTTCTTTGATTGCCGATACCGCGGCTTTTCTTTCGCCTTTGGTGTAATAAGTTTTGTCGAATAAGAAATTTTTGATGTTGTCATTTAGCCAGGCTCGGCCTAAGGTCAAAAGTTTTTCTTTTTCCTCTTTTTGTTTTTCTTCTTCGGTGGTGATTAATTTTTTCTTCTCAATCTTTTCTTTGATCTCTACTCCAGCTTGAAGTTCCTTGATCAAAGCAATAGCCGGCTGCATTTCTTTTTGTCCGGCCATAATAGCGGAAAGGATAATATCTTCGGAAACTTCTTGAGCTCCGGCTTCCAGCATGATGACTTTTTCCGAGGTTCCGGCGACGATTAAATCTAGTGAGCTTAAGGCTTGCTGTTCATAGGTTGGATTAAAAACAAATTGACCTTCGATTAAACCAACTCGAATTCCGCCAATTGGCCCTTGCCATTTTAATCCGGAAATAGATAAAACGGCTGAAGCAGCAATTAGGGAAACGATATCATGATCATTTTCTCCATCTACCGACAAGACAGTGATGATCACTTGCACGTCTTTTTTTGATTCATCGTCAAATAGGGGACGAATAGAGCGATCGATCATCCGACCGGTTAAAATGGATTGATCAGTAGGACGGCCTTCTCGTTTAACCCAGCGCGAGCCTTTAATAATACCGGCGGCGTATAGTTTTTCTTCAAACTCCACCATCAAGGGGAAGAAGTCGACGCCGTCGCGTTCTTGTTTGGCTTCCACGACAGTCGCCATGACTACAGTGTCGCCGTATTGGACCAAAACCGAAGCATCAGCCTGTTTGGCTAGCTTTCCGGTTCGAATGGATAGAGGGCGGCCCAGCCACTCTCCTTGGAATGTTTTTTCCATAAGGTTGGGCTCTGGCCGACAGATTAAAGACTATAAGACGGATCTTACAGCTCTCCTTATCTGCGGGTCAGAGCTAAATTAGTTAATTTTAACGAAAATTCTAGTGATTTTCTTGGTTCTAGTGTATAACATTAATTAGATTTTGTAAAGCCATTGCTTTTTATCGTTTTTGGTGATAATAATAGGCTATAATCGCTAAATAATGACAACTTACTTAACCAGGTTTCAAGCCAAATTTCTAGGTTGGTTCAACCTTTTCGCCGGATTAGTTGCGCTCGGCGGCGGAATAAGCCTATTGGTGGTTCTAGAAAACAGTTCTTTGATAGTTTTGGCGGCTTGCTTGGCTTTTTTGTATGCCGCCGTCAGTTTTTTCCAAGGTTTCTATTATCTCCGTTGTTTTTAATGAATCGCGTAACAAAAAACAGCCCGAACATCAGGCTGTTTTTTTATAGACCAATAAAAAAACCTCCGGAGAGGTTTTTCTTTCAAAAATGGGTGAATTTTTTAAAATTTAAATAAGAAACTTGTTGCTGGAGCTTAGGTCGATAAAATCATCCGCAGCTTCGACCAATTTTGTTGAAGCAGTGCGGGGGAAGGCCATAATTTCCACTAAACAACCTTTGTTGTTTTGCAGATATGACACTACCGGTAAATAATCGCCATCGCCAGAAACCAGGACGATAACATCCAGCTTCTCAGCTAGCTTGATGGCATCAATTGTAATGCCAACATCCCAATCTCCTTTTTTGGCTCCGCCAGCGAATACCTGCAAGTCTTTGATTTTGACTTCAAATCCTTGCTTACTTAGGGCGTCGAAGAAGGCTTCTTCGTCGCCGTTTTCCGCCCTCACTACATAGGCAGTGGCGCGGATCAATTTGCGGCCAGCTACCGCTTGAGTCAGAATTTCCTTAAAGTTGACCCGTTTCTTGTAAACATTCTTGGCGCTGTGATACATGTTGGAAACATCCACCAAAACGCCGACCCTTTGTTCCGGATGCTTAATCATCTTGCTCTTGTTTTTGCTCATATCTTGTTTTTAGCTCCTTTCTTATTTTTCTACTTCTTCCGCTTCAATCTCTTCTTCCATCTCTTCGTATTTCTTCTCTTTCATCTTTTTTTCTTCTTCTTCTTCCTGCATCTTGGTCGCGATCTTCAGTTTTAACTTAATAGCCAATTCCTTGAAGGCCTCAGCGCTTTCTTTCTGTAAGTACTTTAATAGGCGGCGTCTTTCAGCTACTTTTTTTAGCAAACCACGGCGAGAAGAGTAGTCGTGTTTGTGGGCTTTTAAATGCTCCACTAACTCGTCGATTTCGGCTGATAGAATCGCAATTTGCACTTGAGGCGAACCAGTGTCGCTTTCATGGGTGCGGAATTTTTTAATGATTTTTTCCTTAGCTTTTTTGTCTAACATAAGCTTGTCTTTCCAGCTTCCGAGATAGGGTTTTGGCCCTAACCAAGAAGAGGCAGTTAATTATATTAAATTTATTTTATCTTATTTACTTTTTTCTGGAGTTTAGATTTTTTGCGGGAAGCAGTGTTCTTCTTTAATATCCCTTTTTTAACTAATTTGTCAATAGCCTTGATGGTTTTAGTGATGTCTTTCTTAATTTCCTTTTTACCGAGATTAATAGCTTTCTGGCTATCTTTTACTAGGTTTTTCATGGCTTTAGCCATTTCTTCGTTTTGTTTGCTCCGTTTTACGGTTTTGCGCAATTCTTTTTTAGCCGATTTTTTATTAGGCATATTAGTGGTTAAAATTATAAAAGCATTAAAAGAATAACACGAGATTAAATAAAAATCAAGAGTTTTAGCTAATTAAAAATCATGTTCATTTCTGAGCATGATTTTTCTTTTTTAGCCAAACTGGCTATTTCCGGCTGATTCTATCGATCTCTTTCAATAGTGACTCAGATTCTGTTTGACAGCGTTCGTTGTCGCAACAAGAAACTTTGTGGATGCCTAAGACAGCCGTCCTAGTGCAAGGATTATTACAACCGGGCACTTTTGCCTGGCATGTTTCCGCGTTTTTGCCTCGCGGAGGGACGTAAGAAACAAACACAACTTCCATAACTATTGTTGTTAAGGGGTTCTGTCGGGGTGGTGGGAATCGAACCCACGATCTCTTGCTCCCAAAGCAAGCGCCTTAGCCGCTGGGCTACACCCCGAATGGATAACATTAAACCCATCTGAATGGGTTTAATGGTCGTTGTGCCCCGGGTCAGAATCGAACTGACGACACAACGATTTTCAGTCGTTTGCTCTACCACTGAGCTACCGAGGCTTAAATTATTGTTGCGGGGGCCGGATTCGAACCGGCGACCTCCGGGTTATGGGCCCGGCGAGCTGCCACTGCTCTACCCCGCTATAATGGAAAGTGGGCAATGGAGGATTCGAACCTCCGACCTCAACATTATCAGTGTTGCGCTCTAACCAACTGAGCTAATTGCCCTGTAAATAAAAAAGCTAAGTAATACTTATGCTTTTTCAAATATATAATAAAGCCAGTAAAAAAGCAAGGGGGTTTTAGGGGGTTAAATCTCAGCAATTAGCAAGTCGATTAATGTCCAGGGGTCTCCTTGACCAATTTTATTAGCACGATCAATGTCCATTAGTTTTTGCATCAATTTTTCTAGATCGGCCTCGGGAAAACGGCGAGCTTGCTCTAAGCCTTTTTTTACTACAAACGGATGGAGTTTGAAAGTGGTTGTTATCTCGGCGGCTGTATTTCCAGCCAAGTCTGCTTGTTTTAATTGTTTTAATATCCTGATTTGCCTTCTGATCATTACGAGCATGTATTCTAGAGGGACGCCGGCGCGAGCCTGCTCTTCTAATATTTTTACCGCTGCACTTTTATTTTTTTGGCTGATGGCGTCGGTTAAGGCAAATATATTTTCGTCGATTAAGTTTCCGGAGACGAATTTTTTGACATCAGCAACGCTGATTTTTTGGTTTTTCTGATAATGAGAGAGCTTGGTTATTTCGTGATACAATAACCAGAGGTCAGCACCGACTAGGGAAACTAAATTTTGAGCAGCGGCACTATCAATTTCGCTGTGGTTATTTTTTGCTTCAGTTTTTAGCCAATTAATTAATTCGTTGCCGCCTAGAGGTTTGTATTCTTGCACGAATTTTTGGTGACTGAGAAATTCAAACAATAGCTTTTCATTGTTATTTAAAGCTCGAGGATTATCTCCCACCTGTTTCAATGTCTGGCCCTTGTCAGAGAAGAGTAGGGGGTCATAAAAGAGGACAATATCTGCTGAATCTGCTAGGCGGTTTTCTTGTAAGTAATTCAAGACCTCAGGATAGAGAGTGGGCTTGTGAGTGGCGAAAAGATTGTCAATAATCGTCATCCTTTTTTCGGTGAACAAAGAACCGCTGCTAAGATTGGCGGTTAAGGTGGCTAGATCGCAATTGGCGCCGTCGATAATATTTAAGCTGTGGTCGCTGTTTTTTACTTCGCGGTAAAATTTATCTTTCAGCTCTTTGATCTTCTGGCGCATCTTAAAATCATTTTGTCCGTAGAAAAAGATAATCATATCAAATTGACCCGCTGGATGTCTTTTATTTTTTGCTTTAAAAATTTTTCTCCCAGCTTTTTAAATTGTTGCGGTTGGTCGGTGGTATAGAAAGTCAGGCTCGATTTTTTAGTCGGCACTATTTTCAATTCCGGATGACGTTGAAGATAATCTTTGAGACTTTGGGCCACAATATTTCCCGGATGGGGGACTAGGCAGTTGGCGCCCATGATTCTTTTAGCCTCGTTGATTAAGAATGGGTAATGAGTACAGCCCAAAATCAAGGCCTCCACTTTTTTTTCTTTTAATGGCTTGAGGTATTTCTTTAATATTTGCTTAGCCTCCTGTTGTTTTTCCCAACCCTCTTCAACTATCGGTACCAACAGAGGGGCACTGACTTGATAGACCTTGGTTTTTTTATTCAATTTATGAATTTCGGTGGGATAGGCGACGGAGTTAACTGTCGCCCTGGTGCCGATTACGCCTATTCTATGAAGCCCTTGGCTATGGGCGGCAAATTCAGCTACTGGACGAATGACACCTAACACTCTTCTGTCCGGCCAGTTTTTGGGTAAGTAATTTTGTTGGATGCTCCGTAGAGCTTCAGCCGAAGCAGTGTTGCAGGCGATGATTATCAAATTAGCGCCGCGACTAAAAAGAAAATTAATCGCTTGTTTGGTGTAATTATAGATTAGCTCCGAAGATTTATTGCCATAAGGAACTCGGGCGTTGTCGCCGAGGTATAAGTAGTGGTAACCGGGCAGGATTTTCAGTAATTCGTTTAGAACGGTTAGCCCGCCTAGTCCAGAATCAAAGACGCCGATAATGTTATTTTTTTTGAGCATATAGTTTAAATAAGTTGCCGCGCTCTTTGTAGTTTTTAAATAAGCCGAAACTGGCACAAGCGGTTGATAATAGGATGATGTCACCGCTGCTAGCTGATTTTCTGGCTAACCTTATTGCTTCGGCCATGCTTTGGGCTAAAGAGATTTTTTTAAGAGGGTATTTAGCTGCTAGTAGTTCTTTCTTGATTCGCGGAGTTGCCTCGCCAGCTAAAAGTACCACGGCCTTTACCCTTTGTTTTATTTTTTTAGCCAGAGGCCTGAAGTTAGCTCCTTTGTCAGCCCCACCAGCCAGAAGCACTATCGGTTCTTGAAAACTATCGAGATCCATAATCGTACTCTCGGGATTAGTGGCAAAACTATTATCATAATACCTGATGCCGTTTATGTTGCCAACTAATTCCAGGCGGTGCTCCAATCCCTTGAACGTTTTTATGGCCCTAGCAACAACCTCCTTCTTGATTTTAATATATTTGGCCACCGCCACGGCGGCACCTACATTTTCTTGGTTATATTTTCCCATCAGTTGGCTGGGCAGAGAAGAGGCTAAAAAGGGGATTAAGACTTTTTGGCTGTTAGGGAGCAGATATTTCTTCATTATTTTCTGATCATGAATATTGAAGAATAGTTTGTCTAGCTGGGTTCGATTTTGAGCAATGCGTAATTTAGCTAAAATGTACTCCTGGTAACTTCGATGATAGTTGGGGTTTAATGGGTCAGCCGGAGCTAAGTGCTCTTTATAGATATTGGTAATTACCGCCAAGCGGGGACTGTAATTTAGATCTTCTAATTGGAAACTGGAAAGCTCCAACACTACCCAATCACCTTTTTTTATTTTATCAATAAATGAAAATGGAGCTACTCCTATATTACCGCCCAAAAAAACTTTTTTCCCTGATTGCTTGATGATGTGATAGATCAAACTGGCGGTCGTGCCTTTGCCCTTGGTGCCGGTAACGCCGATAATATTACGACTCGGGCAAAGAGCTAAAAATAAATTCATGGCGCTTGTGATCTCGCTGCCTTTTTTTGCCGCCTCTTGAATACCGGGGCAGAAGAGGGGCCAGCCAGGAGAACGAAAAAGCAAATTAAATTCGGAAAGGCGCTGGTTGAATTTTTTACCTAAACGCCAGGCAACTTTTGGATTTTTGGCCAATGATTGATATCTTTCTCCTAATTCTTTGGGCGAACGGCGATCACAGATGGTGATGGAAATCCCCGGAGTTTTTAACAAAAAAGGCAATAGAGCTTGGTTTTCTACCCCTAGCCCCAATAGAGCAATCCTTTGGTTCTGATATTGGTTTGACATATAGGTCTCTCTAGTCTTATAATTTAAAATAGTTCTTGAAAAATAACAAGCTAGTATAAATTTTTAGGAGGGTTTAACATGCTTTTCTCGATTTCTCTTTTGCTCGTGACCCTGTTTCTTCCCCTGGCCGTTAAATTCGGATGGGTTAAGGGGAAAATCAGGGTTCAGTTAGAAGAGGACAATCGCAAGATCAGGCCCCTTCTAACGCTTTCGCTTCTCTACATATTACCCTTAGCGGTTTTCATCGTACTGGTAAACTTCATTAAAAATGACTTAGTCATGCCCTGCATGACGCCTGGCGATCTGTCAGAGCTGGTTCGCTTGCCCTTACCAGCCGACTTCTGCTTCTCCCATTGGTGGGATATTCTCATTATTTGGGTTTGGAGTTTCGTCAATCTTATTTTTTTGAAGTTCTATCGGAGGTTGAAATTTGAGATCTTTTTCATTATCGCTTCCGCCGCTTTTGGGGTTTATGTCGCTCACTATTTTTCCGGAGCGTTGTATGGCCTGTCGGTCAATTTGTTGTCGATTTCATTGCTGCGGCTGGTTGACTGGCTATGTTGTCGCTTCTTCGGAATCGAAGAAAAGGACTGCACTTGGTCGCCGATTTGGAAGAAGATGCGGATTAGGCTCAGGTTTGTAGAGAAGAGGTTTAAATGGATCATCCGATCTATGGGGGGTTGAATAACCCCCTTTTTATTTTTCCATTTCTCCCCAATTATCTCCTAGTTTGGCTTCCACTCCAATTGGTATCGACAATTCTATTACTCCGGACATCAATTTTTTTAGCGGCTCCAGATATTTTTCTACTGACTCGGTTTTTATTTCAAACAAAAGTTCATCATGAACTTGCAATATCATTTTAATATCTTCCTGGCCTTTGATTAATTTTTGAATTTCAATCATCGCCAATTTAATCATGTCGGCGGCCGTGCCTTGGAAAGGGGTGTTGACTGCCATTCTCTCAGCGGCCTTTTGCAGGTTAACTATGCTAGAGTTTATTTCTGGCAGGTAGCGGCGGCGGCCGAAGAGAGTTTCTACAAAGCCATCTTTTTTAGCTTGGGCGATGGTCTGGTCGAGGAATTTTTTTACCCCGCTATAGACATTAAAATAGCGAGCGATGAAATCCCGGGCTTGCTGGTAGGGGATTTCTGCGCTTTGGCTTAGTCCATGTGGCCCTTGGCCGTAGATGATGCCAAAATTTACTGCTTTAGCCTCGCGCCTTAAGGCTGGAGTTATTTTTTCAAGTGGCAAATTCAGAATAGCGGCCGCTGTGGTAGTATGAATGTCAACATTGTTTTTAAAAGCTTGGATCATTTTTTTATCTTGGGACATGGCCGCCGCTAAGCGCAGCTCTATTTGCGAGTAATCTAGGCTCAGTAGTTTATAACCTTTTGGCGCTATAAAAGCGGTGCGAATCTTTTGGCCTAATTCGGTGCGAGTCGGGATGTTTTGTAAATTAGGCTCAGTTGAAGATAGCCGACCGGTGGCGGCGATGGTTTGGTTGAAGCTAGTGTGGACTCTTTTGGTTTTGGGATTTATCAGTTTTGGCAAAGCTTCAATATAAGTATTTAGCAGTTTACTCAATTCTCTTTGCTCTTGAATTAACGGAATGATTGGATGAGCCTCTTTTAGTTTTTCTAGTTCATCAGCGGCCGTTGATAGTCCGGTTTTAGTTTTTTTGATGCCTCGCGCCTCTAGCTGTAGCTTGGAAAATAGTATTTCTTTTAATTGTTTGGGCGAGTTGATGTTGAACTTTTCGCCGGCGAGACGATGAATTTCTTTTTCTAGTGTAGTTAATTTTTGGTTTAGGTTTTTGGCCATTTTTTCTAGTGTCTGAGGATCGATTAAAATGCCAGCATCCTCCATGTTTGCCAAAACTTCGATAAGCGGCATCTCGATTGTCTGAAATAATTTAAACAGTTTTTCTTTTTTTAGCCGAGGTTCTAATTTTTTAATTAGGCGCCAGGCGAAGTCAGCGTCTTCGCAGGCATAGATATATAATTTTTCCAGCGGCAAGGAAGAGAAGTCGCGCTCTTTATTTTTCTCACCGAAAAGATCGCGATGATTTATCTTTTCCCAACCCAATTCACCAAAGGAAAGAGCATCTAGGCCGTGCTGATGGTTTTCCGGATTGAGTAGATAGGAAGCGATCATGGAGTCAAAATATACCCCCTTAATCTCCAGCCCTTGGTTTTTTAAGACGCGTAAATCAAATTTGAGATTGTGCCCACCTTTTTTTATTTGCGGGTCAGCCAGAATAGGAGCCAACATTTTTAGCCAAGGATGATCAGCTGAAGCGTGTCGTCTTTGTCCCTGATTAAATAGGTTGGGGGCTAATATTTGAGCGCTTTGTCCCTGTTTTTGATATAGAGGTAAGTAATAGGCCTCCCCCTCGTTATAACACAAGGAAATACCTAATAATTCGGCACTTAATGGATCAAGCGAGGTGGTTTCCGTATCCAGAACGATCATCTTCTGGGTTTGGAGCTTGGCGATTAAGGTTTTTAGTTCTTTGTCAGTTCTGATTAAATGATATTTAAACTGTTTGGCGTTGCGGGTGAATTTATCAGTTTGGTTTTTAGCATCTGAGGTGGTCGCAGAGAAGTTTAATTCTTCCAGGCGAGGGATTAGTGATTTAAACTCTAGTTCGCTAAACAGCTGGAAAATTTTATTTTTATCTGGTGATTGCAGATGACATTTTTCCAGATCAAATTTTAAGGGAGCTTTGCAGTCAATCGCGGCCAGCTTCTGACTTAAGTAAGCATCGGCCCGATGAGTCGCCAGCAGCTCCTTGGTTCGGTCTTTGATGTTTGCCCCCTTTTTTTCTAGGGCTTGGTAGACGCCGTCCAGAGTTTTAAATTTTTGCAGTAATTCACTGGCGGTTTTTTCACCGATACCTTTCACTCCGGGGATATTATCGCTAACATCGCCCCGAAGAGCTTTATAGTCAATCATTTGGGACGGAGTGATGCCATATCTTTCTTCTACCAGCTCCGCGTTATACAAAACACTATCAGATAGACCTCGGCTCATGGTATAAACTTTGGTGTGGGGAGTTATGAGCTGCAAGGTGTCCATATCGCCAGTGATGATTATTTTTTCTGTTTTTCCATCAACTCGATTGGCAATAGTTCCGATTAAATCGTCAGCTTCATAGCCGGCCAATTCAAAGATGGGTATTCCTAAAGACTCCACTACTTGCTTCACTAGCGGAATTTGTTCGTATAATTCATCCGGGGCTTTTACTCTAGTCGCTTTATACTCTTTATATTCTTGGTGTCTGAAGGTTGGTTCGCGGCGATCGAAGGTTACGGCTGCATATTCCGGTTTGAATTCTTTAAGAGCCTTGAGAATAAATAGGGAAAAACCATAAACGGCGTTAACCACCTGGCCAGATTTAGTGGTCATGGTTGGCGGCAAAGCATGGAAACTGCGATGGATAATAGCGTTGCCATCGATGATTATCAGTCGTGGTTTAGATTTAGACATGGTTATATTATAGCATTTTAAAGGCTAAAACTGAAGCCATTAAAGTGGAACTAAGACACAATGTTGATATTTTTTTGTCAATATTAAGAGCGCTTACTCTTTTATTTTCTCACCAATATGGTATATTAATTTTAGTAATTAATTATATTTTATGAATAAATTTATAGTTTCCGGAGTCTTTTTGGCTCTAGTATTAATTCTGTCTGCTTGTAGTCGGGTTCCGATCGACCAAACTAAGCCCACTTTTTTCTATAGTGATTCCTGCCCACATTGCCAAAAGGTAGAAGAATTTATGACTGAGAATCAAGTGCGCGACAATTATCCTTTATATGAAAAAAATACCAAAACTGACCGTGAGGCAGCCAAGCTGTTTTTAGAGGTGGTGGCTGAATGTGGATTGGATAAGGGCGAGTTCGGTGTACCGTTATTGTATGAATCCGGACAGTGTTATATGGGAGATGTCTTGATTATCAATCATTTCAAAGAAAAACTCGGCCTATGAAAAAAATAATTTTTTTTGTTTTAATGTTCCTTTTTTCCGCCAAAACAGCTTCGGCTTTTTGCCCGGTGTGTACCGTGGCGGTTGGTGCGGGCGTCGGACTTTCTCGTTATCTAGGAATTGATGATACGATTACTGGTCTTTGGGTGGGGGGATTATTGGTTTCGATTTCTTTTTGGACAGTCGATTGGTTAAAGAAGAAAAAGGTTCATTCGCCTTGGTGGTCTTTGGTGGTTTTTTTAGCTTATTACGGCATCGTTATTATCCCGATGTATTATACAGAAATGGTTGGGCATCCGTTCAACCGTCTTTGGGGAATGGATAAATTAATCTTGGGAGTTATTGTAGGTAGCGTAATGTTTTTTCTTGCTGGTTGGTGGTACCAATTCTTAAAGAAGAAGAATGGCGGCCGCCCTTATTTCCCCATGCAGAAAGTGGTGATGCCAGTGTCCACTCTCGTTATTTTCAGTTTATTCTTTTATTTTTTAACTCGTTAATTATATGGCTATTGACCAAAAAGAATTGCAGCAGTTTATAGATAAGATGGACAATCTCAAGAAGGATAATAAGTTAGATTTGTCTTCGGATCAAGACTTAAGTATCGCGGTGATGAATTTGGTTAGTATCGAAGAACACTTCTTTTTCTCCGGCGCTAAAACTGGCAATCAGGAGTTTTATAACATGATCAATGAGGCTCGGGAGATGCGAAAAGATTTGATGAAGAAATTGATTAAGGATTATGAAGGTGAAGCTTGGTGTATTTCTAAACACCTTTTGGCGGCCTCCATGAGATTGATGGAGGTTGGCACTAAAGCTTTAGGACGGGGCAATCAGGTAGAGGCTTATGATTTTTTTGAAAAAGCCTATAACCTTTATTCTCTTTTCTGGGGAATGAATATGAAGTTAATTAACAGTGCTGACATTAAAAAAATTGACGAAGCGGCTCTCAATAAGCATGATCAAAAGAAATCCGGTTTCTTAGGAAAAATGGGAGAGTTGGTTAAAAAGGCGGTTAATTGTTGTTTGGAATAACTATTTGTTGTCTATCTTTTAAAACAGGCTTAGGCCTGTTTTTTAGTTGACAAAATATTGAATCAGTTGTATCCTAAGGGGTTAAAATTGTTTTTTAAAATTCACGTAATAATAAATTCAGAGCATAATGGAACAAGACTTCTATGGAGCTGCTTCCACTATTTGGGATCATCTCAATCGGTTGTTTAGCGTCAACAAAACGCTTCAGGTAATTTTGCGAGACGTATATCGCTGGAAACGTTTTTGGCCGGAAGGGTGGAAATTCCCCGCTCAGAACGAATATAACCATTTAAAATTTAGGCCGCAAACAGTAGCCGAACATTCTTTGGCCATGCCGGTTCTGGGCACTATGATGGGCACCCTGCTTGATCCTTTCTTGCCCAATGGCTATCGTTTTGACTATCAGCTTTTTTCTTTGGCCCTTTCTCTCCATGATTGGGGGGAAGGCATTACCAGGAACGACCATCCTTTTACCGAGAAAAAGCTGATTCATGAATTGGAAGAGTATAATGCCTTTTATCACAGTTTCAAAAATCTTCCTCCGGAAATTTTTGATCTCTGTCAGAAGGCTTTTGTTCTCCAATTCGTTTACCCCTTAAATGGAAGGGCGATTTCCGAAAAGCCTCCTTTGAAATCCTGGGGGACGTTTCCGGAACCAGTTCGGAAAATTATAGCGCAGCTGGCTGATGAGAAAAATAGTGAGGCGTTGAGATTTTCGGTTGTTGAACGCTTGGAGTATATAATGTATGCTACTGAGCAATATATTCTTCGCCAAAATTTTGGGATGGCTAAAGAGGTCATCTCTAATCAATTGCCGGATATGCGCCAAGCTTGTTCTTTGGTCCCTGGGTTTAAGGAAAAAATCTGGACCAACGAGGTAGACAAAGCTGCCCAAATCATTCGGGATTACCGATAGATACTAAAAAAGTCGCTGACCAACAGCGGCTTTTCTATTTTCCCAAGAGGTTTGAGTGTTCAATAAATATTTTGAGACCGATAAAGATTAAAATTAGGCCACCGATTATCTCGGCTTTATTTCCCAAGAAACTGCCAATTTTTTTTCCGGTAGTAGCACCGACAACAGTGAGTAGAAACGACGTTATAGCTACGATGACCACGGACCAGATTAGGGGAATGGCTAAGAAGGCCAAGCTGATACCTACAGCTAAAGCGTCAATGCTGGTAGCTATGGCCAACAAGATGATAATTTTGTTGCTACTAAAGTTAATCCTTTTTTTATCTTTCTTTTTCCTGGCTTCAAACAGCATCCGACCACCAATTAGCACTAACAGGATCAAGGCCAACCAATGATCAAAGTCTTCAATCAAGAATTGAAAACCGGATCCGGCTAGCCAACCCAAAAGCAACATTCCTCCTTGGAATCCGCCAAAAAATCCGGCGATTTTGAAAATCCAGCCTATTTTTATTTTCTGGCTGTTGGCACCGGCTGACAAAGAGACCGCGAAACAATCCATGGCCAGGGCTAGCGCTATTAGAATTAGATTAGTCCAACTCATCTGTTTGAGTAGTTTGGTTTTTGCCCACTAAAAATAATATTCCGGTAATTAAGGGAATTATGCCCCATAAAAGACTGCCCCACATTTTTTGTTGAATAGCCGATAATAAGTAGATCAAGCCGACAACAATAAACAGCCAACCGCCCAATTTCGGTTTTGCCCAGGCGATGATAGTAATAATTAAGGCCACTAAGGCCACTATTAAATGCGTTAGTCCTGCTTGCCAACCGAAATTAGAGTCGAAAGCTTCTAAGATAAAAACCGCTAGAAAGCCCACTATTATTATTGACAAGATTCGGGGAATGTAATGAATGATTTTTTTCATATTTCTATTATACCTTTTATTTTAGTGGATGTAAAAATGTCATTTATTAGTTTTTTTGCTATGTCTTCAGACCTTTCGCCGATTAAACAAATAGACGTCTGGGTTAGGACGTCAGACCATTCTTATTATTACAACCCCTCTTCCTTGGTCTGGGAGTCTAATCATAATTATCTGGCCGCATCTTTTTATCTAACTGATAGTTTCCAAGAATATTCAATTGAAGACATTCCCCCATCGCCAGACGGGACATTAAAGGCTACGTTTTATCCGGGATGGGTTCCTGATGCTTTCGCTTGGGTGGATAATGTATGTATCTCGGCTAGCAATTAATTTTTGTAAGTAAAAAGAGGCCCTGGTTTGGTCCTTTTTTTATTATACCTTAGCGGCTGGCAATATGCTTTCAAGCCAGAGTTTATTGGCGAACAAGGAATCGAAGACAGGGGATCCTTCAAGCTCGATTGCGCGCTCGTTGGCTTGTTGGCGATTGACTGATCGATGATCACCGTATTCAGCGTACATCTTGGTCTTAGCTAGGACGGCGTAATATACTTCTATACAATTAGCCGCTAAGCAATCTTTATCGGTTTCGGTCATTTCTGCGGTTTTTAATGTTC
Organism: uncultured Gammaproteobacteria bacterium; assembly: GCA_964517555.1. GTDB lineage: Bacteria > Patescibacteriota > Patescibacteriia > Patescibacteriales > UBA12465 > DAONDZ01. The sequence continues at coordinate 17,243 of CAZFEF010000002.1, read as the reverse complement.
AAAACATTATATCATTTTTGGTTAATTTTGTCAATAAAGACTTAATTTATTGGGTTTTTGATAGACAAAACAGGCCGGGCCTGTTGTTGGTTTAAGTTATCCTAGATACGGTGATATAAATTATTGGCTTATTTCCAGTACAGCGCCTAAAGCTGACTGCAGAGAGGTGGTTCCGGTATTCTCAGAGAAATGTCCTCGCTGGTGCTCTATGATAACTTTTGAGTTTAATTTATTCTGGTAATCTTCTTGGTTATCAACCGGTACATACGGGTCGTCATCGGAAAAGATTGCCACGCTTTTATCGAGGTGTAATTTAACCTTGCTCAAGTCTAATGGAGTTTTTAGCCACTCTTCAGCTACATTTTTGACGATATCGTTATCTTCTAAATTAGAAAGTCTTTTGAAAAAACCAGCGACAAACACTGCACCCCCAATTTTTATATTCTCTGGCAGGCTTTCTAGATATCTGGCGATAGTTTGGCAACCCATACTATGTCCAACGAAATAAGTTTGATCGTCGGCAGTTTCAACAGCTTCTTTGAGTGCTGGTACCCAGTTATTAATCCTTGGTTCGTCGGCTTTTGGTAGTTGCGGGACAGAAACAACAAAACCGCGGTTTTCTAATTCCGTTTTTAACCAGGGGGAACCATCCTTCTTCAGGATAGCCGTCCCAGCCGTGAACAATGAATACTCTTTTTGACATATTGTGGACCTTAAGGGATTCGAACCCTTGACCCCCTGCTTGCAAAGCAGGTGCTCTAGCCAGCTGAGCTAAAGGCCCTAAGACTTATATACTCTAGCCAATTATTTATTATATTTCAATAGTGGCGACAAGACCCAGTTTAAGAAGCCGCCGATTAATCCGGTCATGACTAATAATCCAAAAAAGATTAACACCATGCCGATTATCTTGTATCCCAAACGTGATCCACCTTCGGCTCCCAGTTTAGCTTCAAACCAGGAAATGCGGCCGAAGTTTGAGAGAAACCATTCGGTTTTGATAACGAAGAATAATCCACCGACTAACAAGAGTAAACCCAGAAAAATGTTCATATGATTTTTATTTAATATAATTTAAGGGATTGAGACGTTGACCATTGACGATTACCTCAAAATGGATGTGCGGCCCGGTAGAACGGCCGGTTGAGCCCATGGCGGCGATTGCCTCACCTTTCGAAACTTCGTCACCTTTTTTGACGTAAAGCTTAGAGGCATGAGCGTATCTGGTTTTTTTGCCTCCGCCATGATTGATAACAATGTTATTACCATAGCCGTTACTCCAACCGGAGAATTCGACCACGCCGGCATCAGCTGCATAGAGCGGGGTGCCGGTCTTGTTGGCGATATCTAAGCCGGTGTGGCGCCAAGAATAGTATTGAGTGATGCGATAGCCGACAGTCGGCCACTGCATCTTGTTGCCTTGCGGTTTAGCGCTTTCTGGTTTGACTAAGTCTTTAACAATGTCGACGGCGCGGTAGCTGGTATTGGTTGAGCTGGTTCTGCTGGTAGTTTTCTGACCACCAGGAATAATTAAGCTTTGGCCGACGCTCAGCAGTCCGGAATCGCTTAGGCCGTTAGTGGCGATAATAGTATCAGCAGAGACGCCATATTTAATCGAGATAGCCTTAATGGTTTCTCCCTTAGCCACCTTATGAATCACTCCGGTCACCGGCGGGATACTTAATTTATCTCCCTGACGAATAGTGCTGGTAGCTGAAAGGTTATTAGCCCAAAGGATAGTATTAACGCTGACACCGAATTGACGAGCGATGGTGCTGATAGTATCGCCGGCCTTAACTGTATATTCGACGATGCTGCGTCTCTCAGGAGCGATGACTGCGCCAGAGCCGGTGGTGAGAATATCGGTGCGGATCAAAGAGTCGCCATTTCTCACTAAGCAGAATTGTTCTTGTTCGTTGTCGGTCGGAATAGTGTTGGTGGTGATTTTCGGCTGTGATTTGATAACGTCATGATTGCTTTGATAGTTGGTCGGGGTGCTAGTGCAGAGTGCCTCTAAATTCATTTCCTCGGTGATTAATTCTTCGGGGGCGCCAGTATCGAATTCGTTTTTAACCAATGATGCCGCCACTGATTTATGCATCTTGTTAGACAACTCGCCAAAGTTTGGGGCGGCTATCAAGCTATTGATGGTTACCGCCAAGAATATTAAAGAGATAACTATGGGAACGGAAAATCTTTTTAACAAAAATATTTTAGGATTGTGTCTTAATCCAATTTCTCGGAAGCGCTTGAGATTTAGGAGATAAAGTCCGTATAACTTGATCATCGGACGATAGAAGAAAATGGAAGCCAACCATTTTAAGGGCCTAAAGACCAACAAAAGAAAAAAAGTAGTGATTACTTTTTTGATAAACAGCAGGATCTTAAGTAGCGGTATCAGGGTGTTTATTAGTATTTGTTTGGTCAAACTCGAGGCTTTTGACATGGAATTATAGTATTTTAATGGTATCATTTTTGAATTGCGGTAGTCAAATCAGTGAAAATTTTATATAATACCGGTATATAACTAAAATATCGACTGAATATGTATAAAATTGTCTTTGTTCGTCACGGCGAGAGCGAATGGAACAAAAAAGATATTTTTTGTGGCTGGTATGACGCCCCCTTGTCTGTGAAGGGGAGGCGAGACTCTATGGCCGCTGGCCGGTTGCTCAAAAAGGAGAAATACTCATTTGATCACGCTTTGGCTTCGCCACTGCGTCGAGCGTCTGATACCCTAAAAGAAATTTTGCGGCAGATGAAATTATCAAAGATTCCCATCGAGAATCCTTGGCAACTTTTGGAAAGACATTATGGTGATTTAACCGGAAAGAACAAAGCGCAGACCTTGAAACGGTTCGGCGAGGAGAAATTTATGAAATGGCGTCGTGGCTATAACACTCCGCCACCGCCGATTAGTGACCGTAATCGTTTTAAAAAGAGCATTAAAAATAATCCTAATTTAGCTGGCATCAAAATTCCGGCAACTGAATGTTTGGCTGATGTGGTTAAACGAGTTTTGCCTTATTGGAAGAAACAGATTGTTCCCAAAATTAAACAGGGCCAAAAGATTATTATTGCTGGTCATGGCAATGCCCTGCGGGCTATCATTAAATACTTAGACAAGGTGCCGCCGAAAGCGATCGTTCAATTGAATTTGCCCACCGGCATCCCGTTGGTCTATGAATTAGACTCCAAACTAAAACCGATTCGACACTATTACCTCGGTGATCCGAAAAAAGTGCAGGCAGCTATTGATGCCGTTAAGAATCAAGGGCGAAAAAAATAAAGAGTACGGGTATATATCAAAACAGTCGCTCTATCAGCGGCTGTTTTGTATTTTTAGTTCCCAGGGACAATGAGATCAAATTTTTCTTTTTTACCAAAGGCCTTGGGGCCGTAGTCGGAGCAGAAGCGGCTAATATTTTTTTTAAAATATGGCGGTTTCTGTTTTTGAATTAAACCGATAATATAATATGAGAGACAAAAGATTAAAGCGGCATCACTTCCGGAGGGCAATTTAATATTCCAGCGGCCCTTAGGATCACCGAAATATTTATTATCCACTCCCAAGGAAATAACCAGCTCTTTAGGGTTGCGGCTAACATAGCGGGCGTGTCGAGCTGCTCCGGCGGTATAGGAGACGAAGCTAATAAAGGAACCGAACATTTCTCGGGTTTTGATGTTGATTGCCGTGAGTACTTCTTCGAACTGATCGGCGATGACAAAGGAATAGGCTTGGTATTTGCCAATATTTTTTGGGGCTTTTAGCTTTTGGATGAAGTCTAATATTTTGTGAGGATTTTCTTTGGTCTGTGATAAAATCATGCCCAGATAAGTAGAAACGTTAAAAGTATAGGGTTCGCTTAGGCGACGATAGAGAGTAAAGGAATCGGCAGTTTTGGCGCCCATTGATTCAGCGTTGCAAGTTAGAAGATGAGTTTTAAGTCCCATTTTTTTAGCTAAGGCTATTTCCCAAACCGAATCTTTACCGCCGGAGGCGGAAATAACGATTGCGCCGTCAATAGTTTTGTTCTTGATCCAGGGGGAGTATTTTTTTACGATCATTTTCAGATTAGTCTCGCTGGCCATGATAGCTGGTGTCTGGGAGAATAAGATAGCTCCAGTGGTGTAGGCGTTGCCTGATCCGATAACCAGCGGCATTTTGAAGGCCGGTAATTTGAGTTTAGGGGCCGGAGTCGAAATAAAGAATTTGAGGGCGTTTAAGACGGCTTGATCTAAATTAATTAATGTCATATTATCTAATTTATTGCTTATAATCTTATTATAATTTAGATTGATTTTTTTAGCAATTTAGGCTAAGCTGAAATTAATAAAGCTAATTTTTGTTTTTATGTCCGGACATTCTAAGTGGGCCACCACTCATCGCCAGAAAGCCATAGTCGACGCTAAACGCGGCGCTGTTTTTACTAAGATGGCCAACATTATTACTATCGCCGCTCGTTCCGGCGGGGATCCTGAATCCAACCCTTCTTTGCGGGCCGCCGTTGATCGTGCCCGGAGTGTTAGCATGCCCAAGGATAATATTGAGAGGGCTATAAAAAAGGGAACTGGTGAGTTGGGGGGCGAACAAGTTAGCGAATTGTATTATGAGGCTGTCGGTTCTGGCGGTTTACAACTAGTGATTAAGTGTATCACTGACAACAAAAATCGTAGCGCTTCTACGGTGCGTCACACTTTATCAAAATATAATGCCGCCCTGGGTAGTGTTTTATGGAATTTTGAACAACAGGGAGTAATTATGGTTGATAAAACTGAAATTGCCGCTAAACAGATAAATATTGAGGAACTAGAATTAGAGTTGATTGATTTAGGCCTCAATGATTTGAAATCAGAAGACGAAGGTCTAATTATTTACTGCGCCATTGATAGCCTGCAGAACATTAAGAACCATTTAGAAAAAAAAGGGTTGAAAATTGAATCGGCCAATATTGAATATGTAGCCAAAGAAAAGATTAATTTAGATGATGCCAGTTTAAATACTATCGACAAGCTTTTAGAGGAGCTAGATGACAATGAGGATGTTAGCGATTATTACAGCAACCTAGCTTAATTATGTCTCATCAAATTCTATTAGGAATTGATCCTGGAATTGCCGATACCGGATACGGCCTGGTTAAAATTGAACCTGGAAAAAATCCGCAATGCTTGGCTTATGGATCGATCCAGACTAGCCTGCGGTTAGATTTACCGACACGACTTTTTGAATTACAGCAGAAATTAGAAGCGGTGATTAAGAAGTATAAACCATCGGCCGCCGCTATTGAACAATTGTTTTTCAACAAAAATACTAAGACGGCTTTGATTGTGGGGCAAGCTCGAGGTGTGGCGTTACTTACCCTCAAGCAAAATAATTTACCGATTTATGAGTTTACCCCAGGACAGGTTAAGCAGGCAGTTTCTTGTTATGGTCGAGCGGATAAATGTCAGGTGCAACGCATGGTTAAGATGCTACTTAATTTGAAAGAACTACCTCGGCCCGACGACGCTGCTGATGCCCTAGCTTTAGCTTTGGCTTTAAGCGCGACAAATTTATGGCTAAAAAATTAAAAGTCGTGCACATTGCTTCTGAGATTGCTCCGTATTCTAAGACCGGGGGTTTAGGCGATGTAGCTCGCAGTTTACCCAAATCTATTAAGCGCTTAGGCCATGAAGTAATTGCTATTACTCCCTTTTATGGCCAGATTATCGACCCTAAAAAGAATCATTTGAAACTGATTATTTCTAACGTTAAAGTTTATCTTAATTCCGAGGAAACAGTCGAAGTTAATTATTGGCAGGGGTATTTAATGGATGATCTTCCTATCTATTTTATCGAAAATAAAAAATATTTTTCTAGCAAGAAAAATTTATATGGCTCTAGCCATGAGAATGCTCGTTTTTTAGTGTTTGACGTGGCCGCTTTAAAATTGCTATCACTGTTAAAATTTAAAGCCGACATCATTCACTGTCATGATTGGCACGCCGGACTGATTCCGTATTATCTCAAAACTGACTTTCGCTATTCTAAAACTTTAACCAAGGCTAAGACTGTTTATACTATTCATAATTTAGCCTTTCAGCTGGGGCATGCTTGGTGGGATGTGCCAGTTGAGAAAAGAGATGATGGCAAAAGACGGATTCCGCACTTAGCTAATCCGGAAATAGAAAACATCAATTTTGCCAAACGAGCGATTCTTTCGGCGGATATTATCAACACCGTCAGCGAAAAGTATCGCCAAGAGATTATGACCCGGCATTTTGGCCAAGACTTACATCGGATATTAAAAAATCGCGAAGAGAGACTATTCGGTATCGTCAATGGCATTGAGCATAATGCCTATAACCCGGAGAAGGATCAGGGCTTGGTTAAAAACTACAATTTCAAAAAAATATCATTAAAGAGCGAAAATAAAAAAGCTATTCAGAAAAAGCTAGGTCTAGCGTCTGAGCCTAATGTGCCCTTGCTTTGCGTTACTTCCCGGGTGACTTTTCAGAAGGGCTTTGAACTAATCATTAAGATTTTGCCAGCGCTGATGAAGTTAGATTTGCAGCTTTTGATTATCGGCTCCGGTGATCAGCGTTATATCAAGGAATTGAAAAAAATTGCCCGTGATTATCCTAAGCGTTTAGTAGTGGTTCCTTCGCATGAAGCTAATCAAAAGTATGAGACTTTAGTTTATGCTGGTTCTGACTTTTTTCTTTTGCCTTCAGTTTATGAGCCTTGCGGCATCAACCAGTTGATCGCTATGCGTTATGGCTGTCTGCCGATAGTCCGTGAGGTGGGAGGATTGTATGACACAGTATCGAATTATAATCCGGGAACTAATCAAGGCACCGGGTTTACCTTTCGCGGCGAAGATCCCTATTCCTTTTATGGAGCGATTATCCGAGCTCTGGAAAATTACAAAGATCGCAAAAACTGGAGTTTATTAGCGGCTAAAGTCATGCAGGCTTCTTCTAGTTGGGAAATTCCGGCTAAAAAATATATTAAGCTTTACCGCAAGGCTTTACGTGAATCACTATGACTTGGATAAATTTTTTACATCTATATCAACCTGCTAACTCTGATCCTTATAACATCAGCGAGGCTTTAGATAAATGCTATCGCCCCTTGTTAAATTTTTGGGAGAAGCATCCGGATTATCATTGCACTATCAATATCTCTGGTTGTTTATTGCTGCGCTTAGAAGAGTTGCGAGAATTGGAGTGGATTAAGCGTCTAAAAAGATTGGTTAAAAGTGGCCAGATTGAAATAGTCGGTAGCGCCGCCTACCACGCTCTCTTGCCTCTGATTTCTGAAGCGGAAACTATATTGCAAATTAGAGAGCAGGAAGAGATATTGAAAAGATTTTTAGGAGTTACCCGTTTGCGAGGATTCTTCCTGCCGGAAATGGCCTATAGCCCTCGAGTGGCTAAGCTGGTTAAATCGTTGGGTTATGAATGGTTGATTTTGGATCCGGTATTAACTGACGAGAAAATTGATAATGAGATATTATATGTTGATCAAGATAGTTTGCTGCGGGTGGTCTTCCGTTCCCGCGAGTTGTCTAACACCTATGTTCCGAAAACGGTTTTAGCTTTGTCAGTGAAGGAGAAAAAAATAGAATCAACCTTGATTACGGCCACCGATGGCGAGCTTTATGGTCTGCGGCATGAAAATCAATCCGAATTGAAGACTTTGTTAAAGCGGAAAAGTTTGTGTACTAAAACTGTCTCTGGATATCTAGGCGGAGTTTATCAGACCAAGAAAATAAAAATTCAAGCTGGGTCTTGGGAATCAACTCGCACTGAAGTTAATCGTGGCCAGGCATTTGCTTTGTGGCAGGATCAGAAAAACAAAATCCATCGCTCTTTATGGGAACTGGCTGACATGGCTCAACATGTCATTGCTCAGTATAAGCATGACAGTAACTATCATTGGGCTAGGTGGCATTTAGTTAGGGGATTGGCCAGCTGCACTTTTTGGTGGGCCAGCGGTCGGGATTTGAGCCACAATTTTAGTGCTCCAGCTTGGAGTCCAGATGAAATCGAACGAGGAGTTAATGAGCTGGTGAGGTCGATTAGGTCCCTCCATGATAAGACCAGTCGATCAGTTAAAATCAAAGCCGAAAAAATGCAGATTAAAATCAAGCGTTTGATTTGGGAAAAGCATTGGCGCTCTTATTTTTAATTTCTATGAACCGAGCCTATAAATTATTTGACGAAGTTTATATCCTCGCTTTGTTGCGCCGTAAATTGCCGTCGCACTACCCAGATTTTCCCCGAGTTCAAAGCGTGGAAATTATCAGTCACAAGAAAAATATTTGGACCACTACTTATCATGTCGTGGTTGAATATTTAACCACTCTAGCTAATGATCAAGGAGAGACTATCGTTTTGCCAATTTTTTGCGCAGCTCATAGTAGTGAAAACCGGGAGAATTTTTTCTTAGGGTTAGATTTCCTTTGGCGTCATGGTTTTGCTGGCGGGCACTTGTCTATTCCGCACCCTCTATTTTTCTCTTCTTATCTTAACGGTGTTTTTTATCGCGGTGTTGAAGGGTATAATTTGCATCATTACCTCTATCTTCAGGACAAGCCAAAGATTGAGGAAATAGTGGCTTTGGCGGCCCAATGGTTCGCCCGCCTACACTCTTTGCCGGTAGATACGGTTGACGCTAGCTTCCCCGAGGGTTTTATCCCGAACGTTGTTCCGGGTATGGAAAAAACTTTAGGGTATATCGCTGAGCGTTATCCGCAATATTTAAGTTTTTATCAGAAGGCGTATAAACTTTTTACTGATCGGGAGATAGAATTTAGGAAAAAACATAATTATCGCTGTTTGTTGCATGGCGATGCCCATCCGGACAATATTATTTGGGTGCATACCGGCCAGGTGGCTTTAATCGATTTAAATGATTTGTCGTTGGGTGACCCAGCCAGAGATTTGGGCTGTTTTTTTGAACAGTTGCGATACATGGGACAGAAAGAGGGGTTTGATCCGGAGTACTTGCAGTCATTGGAAAATATTTTTCGAGATAATTATTTTGCCCATTCGATTTTTAAGCTCGATGAAGATCTGCAAGCCAGGATTGAAAACTATTCTCGTTGGACTATGATTCGTACCACTACCTACCAGTTATTGAGCAATACGGTGAAAAGAGATGAAAACAAATTGAAAAGAATCGATCATCGTATTCAAAAATTAAGTAATCTTTTAGGAATATAATATGCCGCATTTAATATTTGAAGGCGCAGAATTATCCGGAAAAAGTTTCATCATGTCTCAGGTCTATGATTTTTTGGAAGAGAAATACCACTCCGACCCTAACCGTCTGGACGGTTGTTATTGGTTTAACTGTGATGTTGGTCTCTTTGGTTCATCTTCAGGCAAGAGGGTGATAAAAAACTATTACCGTATTTTAAAAGATTTGACCGAGTCTAATGTTATTTTAGAAAAATTTCACATTACTGATCGCGTCTATAGCAAGCTCTATCGCCATCGTCGTGTCGGTTATCGCCGCTTGGAAAAAAAGTTGGAAAAATTAGATTACAAAATTATTTTTCTGACTTTTCCCGAGGAGGAAGAATTGTTGGCCAAAAGATTAGAGGACCGTTTACATCTCTATCCTCATTATGACCGAATTGCTAAAGACCCCGAATTCTATATCAAACAGCAAAGACTATATCGTCGCTATTTACATCGTAGTCGTTTGGATTGCCTGGAAGTGGAAATTAGAGATTTCCCAGATGAAAAGGCCGTAGCTGCTATTTTGCAGTTTATTGGAGAAAATTAAAAATGTCGCTTGAGTGGGCGACATTTTTTTATTTTTTTGAACTTTGCTCATTCAATGACGAACGGCACCAATTCGACTTTGGTGACGGTCCCCTTGGCGGTGGTCTCGGAAGTTTGTCGGGGGACGTATTGGCTGTTTACCGTGGGGCTTTCGCTGAAGTCTAGTTTTTCATAGACTTTTATAGCCACCACTTTGCCTTTTTTGTTGAGCGTGGCCATGGTATAGAAGGTCTTATCAAGGTAGCCGATGCTCAGCAGCATGTATCTTTCTTTGATGTTCAGTTTTGGTTTTTTTGTCACTATAACCCGGATGGTTATTATTAGAAATATGGCTATAGCGAACGCGCACATGACGTTTGTCGAAAGCGTTATAGCGATTTTGTCTATTTTTTCCACCGGGATTCCAGCCCCTTTTATTAATCCGACCACTGATCCGGTATTTACAACTATTAGGAATAAAGCGGTAAAGATAACCAATATTCCAATGGTGGCTTCAATTTTTTCTTTCGTTCTCATTTGTTAAGGTGTTTTTAAGGTTTGATAAAGGATGATAATTAATAATATCATTATTTATTAGACTTGTCAATTGGCGGCAGGGTTATTTATTGACAATTATAGTTTATTCTGATATTATGATGCTTATCAATTAACGTACATCATGAAAAAGAAATTTGATTCTCTGTGGTAGTTTTTGGTCTTAACCAAAACTTCATCACATGAGAAAGTATAATCGGAAACAGGAACAGAACAATTTTTCTTGCGAACTAGCAGAAAGCTGGGAATATCTATGCGAAATGAAATGGCTGGAGCTGAGATGCTGCACTGAATACCAAATTGCCTATAATATCTGGCTTGATCATCCCCATTGGCCGGATATTAATGAGCGTCTGGAGTTGTGGCATAATGGTAGGCGGGGCGTGGCTTTCATTCTTCGCGGCCCTGAAAAAGAAGACCTGTCGTGTCTTTGCTTTGATGATTATTTTCAGATCCTAGTGAAATTTTTTCCTAGCTTTGAACAAGAGATCTGGATGTTCTAGTCCCTGATTTTCCGGAAAAGACCAAACAAAGTGAGGGGAATAATAGTACCCAATATCTGCTGGCAAAAAGAGGAAGCTGCGCTTCCTTTTATTTTTGCATTATTGACGATGAAGGCGAAATGTCCTATACTGGAATTAGACTGATATTATAATCAGTCTATTTTTATAAATAACCCCTAATGATATGTCCGAAATATCTAGTGCTATCAAGCAAATTTGCGAGGAAAAGAAATTAGATTATGAGGCAGTGCTCGCTACTATTGAGCTGGCTTTAGCCGCTGCCTATCGCAAAGATTTTGGTCAGAAGAACCAAAACATCAAAGTGAAATTCAACCCGGAAACTGCTCATTCTCAAATCTACGACATCAAAACTGTAGTCGAAGATCTGCCCGAAGAAGAGCTGGCTGCCCTAGAGAGTGAAGAGTATGTGCCATTGCCAGAAGTGTTAGATGAGAATGGCGAGGTGAAAAAAAGATTTAATCCTAAAACTGAGATTCAGATTAAGGATGCTTTGTTGATTAAAAACGATGCTCAGATCGGTGATGAAATTATTATGGAATTACCGGAACCGACAGATTACGGTCGTATGGCCGCTCAAACCGCCAAGCAAGTGATTATCCAAAAACTTCGTGAAGTGGAACGAGACATGGTTTTTAATGAATTCAAGGATAAAGAACATGAGGTGGTGTCCGGTGTGGTTCAGCGCCAAGAAGGTCGTTTAGTGTTTGTGGATTTAGGTAAGGCGATTGGCATTTTACCGATGGAAGAGCAGATTCCAGGTGAAAACTATGCCTTAAATGCCCGCTTAAAGGTTTATGTCAAAGAGGTTCGTTCCGGTCAGAAGGGGGCAGAAATAATTTTGTCTCGACGCAGTGAAGAGATTCTTAAAAAAGTTTTTTATTTAGAAATTCCGGAAATCTCTAATGGCTTAGTTAAGATTGAGAGTGTCGCTCGAGAGGCTGGTTCACGCTCCAAGGTGGCGATTTCTACCGACTCGGAAAATATTGATCCGGTTGGATCTTGCGTCGGTCAACGTGGCGCCCGCATTCAGACTATTATCAATGAATTGGGGGGCGAGAAGGTTGATATTATTGAATACGATGAGGACCCGATTAAATTTATTTCTAACGCTTTATCTCCAGCTAAGGTTACTAGTATTACTTTAGACGACAAGGAACGTCGCGCCGTGGTTAAGGTTAGCCCTGACAAGTTGTCGTTAGCGATTGGCAAAAGTGGCCAGAATGTTCGCTTGGCCGCTAAATTGACCGGCTGGAAAATTGATATTATCTCTGACGAAGCTGAAGCCCCGGCCGCCGAAGTTGAGATTGAGGCTGAGGTTGCTCCAGCGGAAGAAGCAAAAGTTGAAGCAGCGCCGGTTGAGAAAAAAACCAAGACAAAGAAGACAACTACTAAAAAAACTAAAAAAGAAGAAAAATAATTTATACTCCGACTCGATTTCTAAACTTTGTTTTTAATCGAGGGAGACTTAATTTATGATTACGACCTTATTTATCATCGGTAGCGCTGTGGCCGCTATCGTCTATGGTCTGATTTCTATCAAGGCCATCTTAAAACTTCCGTCCGGAAATGAGCGGATGCAAGAAATCGCTCGCGCCATTCAAATTGGTGCTAAGGCTTTCTTGAATCGGCAATATCGCGCTGTCGCTATTGTCGCCGCGGTGTTGTTTGTTTTGATCTCATTAGTGTTGAATCTCAAAACCGGCCTCGCTTTTGTTTTAGGTGCCGGTCTTTCCGCTTTGACTGGTTATATCGGCATGAATATTTCGGTGCGAGCTAACGTCAAAACTACTGAAGCCGCTCGCGGCGGTTTAGCCAAAGCGCTAAATGTAGCTGTTAAAGGTGGTAGTATCACTGGTATGTTAGTAGTCGGCTTAGCCCTTCTAGGAACTGCTGGTTTTTATCTGATTACTAAAGATCTATCTGCTCTAATTGGTTTTGGTTTTGGTGGTTCATTAATTTCCATTTTTGCTCGTTTGGGCGGCGGTATTTATACTAAGGCCGCTGATGTCGGAGCTGATTTGGTGGGTAAAGTTGAATCAAGCATTCCGGAAGACGACCCTCGCAATCCGGCGGTTATTGCTGACAATGTCGGTGACAATGTTGGTGATTGTGCTGGTATGGCTGCTGATTTATTTGAAACCTATGCTGTGACCTCTATCGCGGCCATGATCTTGGGCGGATTGTTCTTCAAGGAATTGCCACAAGCAATTATCTTCCCCCTAGTTTTAGGCGCCGCTTCCATTTTAGCTTCTATCGTCGGTATCTTCTTTATTCGTTTGGGCAAGAAACAGAACATCATGCAGGCTTTGTATAAAGGATTGATTGCTGCCGGTGTCTTGGGAGCTATTGCTTTTTATCCAATTACTAATTGGTTAATGAAAGACAATGGCGCTTACGGTGTCATGAATTTATACTTAGCTTCACTTATCGGTTTGGCCGTCACTGGTTTGCTTGTTTTTATTACTGAATATTTTACTTCTACCAAATTTAAACCGGTTAAAGATATCGCCGAAGCTTCTCGCACTGGCCATGGCACTAACATCATTGCCGGCTTGGCAGTTTCTATGAAATCTACCGCTTGGCCGATCATTGTTATTTGTCTAGCTATTTTGGGAGCTTACAGTTTGGCTGGTTTGTACGGTATCGCCATTTCTGCCATGGCTATGTTATCTATGGCTGGCATCATTGTTACCATTGACGCTTATGGACCGATAACCGACAACGCCGGCGGTATTGCCGAGATGGCCGAGTTAGGAGAGGATGTTAGAAATATTACTGATCCTTTGGATGCAGTTGGTAATACTACTAAGGCAGTAACCAAGGGGTACGCTATCGGCAGTGCCGCTTTGGCCGCCTTAGTGCTATTCGCTGATTTTACTCATAGCCTGGATGCCTTGGGTCAATCGTTCTATTTCTTGATCAGCGATCCTTATGTCTTAGTCGGTTTGTTTATTGGTGGCTTGCTGCCGTATTATTTTGGCGCTCTATCTATGCAGGCTGTCGGTAAAGCCGCTGGCTCAGTGGTTGATGATGTTCGCGCGCAGTTTAAAGAAAAACCGGGCATCATGCAGAATACTGAAAAACCTGATTATAGTCGCACCGTTGATATTGTTACCAAGGCCGCTATCAAGGAAATGATTTTGCCGGCTCTGATTCCAGTGGTGGTCCCGATATTGGTTGGTTTGTTTTTAGGCGTTCAAGCTCTGGGCGGGTTGTTAGTCGGTTCTATTATCACTGGTATCTTCGTCGCCATCTCTATGACTTCTGGCGGTGGAGCTTGGGACAATGCTAAAAAATATATTGAGTCTGGTCATTTTGGCGGCAAAGGTTCTGACGCTCACAAAGCGGCGGTTACCGGCGACACTGTCGGCGACCCTTACAAGGATACTGCTGGTCCGGCTATCAACCCGATGATCAAGATCTTAAACATTGTGGCTTTGTTGATTATCGGATTATTGGTCTAATTATTCTGAGAGATAAAAAAACAGAGGCCTCCTTTTGGGGGTCTCTTTTTTTGGCGTTTTGCCGATTATTTTTGAGCCGTGACCACAGTCTCCGTGGTGGCAGTGGTGGCGGTTTCTTCTTTCGATTTTTTGCCGTAATCTACAATAGAGTAGATAATTACAGCTATCGCAAACAGGAATACAAATATCGGGGCCAGAGAACCGCGTTCTCCGGTTTCACTTCTGCTAGAGTCGCGCATTTTTAATGGTTTTAACTGACTATATTATACCACAATATATTATATTTGTCAATACTAGGCCTATTTATTTGACTAGCAGGTTTTTCCCTGTTAGCCTGGAAGATATGAAATATCTATTTTTTGATACTGAAACTACGGGATTGCCTCGGAATTATAATCTTTCGTATAACGAGGTCGATAATTGGCCCCGATTGGTGCAGCTGGCCTTTGTTTTGTCCCAAGATGGGGAGGTATTAGAGCAAGCCAGCTATATTATCAAGCCTCGCGGTTTTACTATCCCCGAGAAAGTCATCAAAATTCATGGTATTGATAATTTGCTAGCTCAACGCGAAGGAGTAGAGATCGAGAAAGCTATCGGTCATTTTTTGGAATTGGCTTTGGACGAAGAAATAATTTTTGTCGGTCACAATTTTCATTTTGACAAAAATATTTTAGGCGCAGAATTGGTGCGACTAAAGATTGATGCTTCATTTTTTGAGCGGCCGCATTTTTGTACGATGACTAGCCAAAGTCGTTTTTTGGGTAAGTACCCCAAGCTTTCTGATCTCCATTTAGAGTTGTTTGGTCGAGATTTTGCCAACGCTCATTCTGCTTTATCTGACACCTTGGCTTGCCATGATTGTTTCTTCGAGCTTCGAAAAAGAAATCGAATATAGTTTGCCTTTTAGTATTTAAATGTTAAAATAATAATCTAATATAAATAATTGTCGAATTTATCGACCCTAAAATTATGCAAGTTACCATCAATAGTTTGCCGCAGTCTCAATTAGAAGCTTTGATTTCTTTGTCCGCTGAAGAGTTTGCTCCTTATATTGAAAAGGGGGCTGAAGCTCTTTCTAAAAATATGAAAATCGAAGGGTTCCGTCCCGGCAAGGTCCCTTATGACCACTTAAAGGCCAAGGTTGGCGAGATGGCTATTTTAGAGGAGGCTGCTCATTTGGCTATTCACAAAACCATTGATGAGGTTATAGAAAAACATTTAGCTGATAAAAACCCTATTGGCAACCCGCAAGTAGAAGTGACTAAGTTGGCCCCAGAAAACCCCTTGGAGTATAAAATAACTATTGCGGTTTTACCGGAAGTGACCCTGGGAAAATATAAAGAGTTGCAAATTAAAGAAGAAAAAATTGTCGTCAAAGATGAAGAAGTAAAAAAATCCGTTAATGATTTGGCCGAGATGAAAGTTAAGGAAAGTATTTCTGATAAAGAAATAACTAATAATGACAAGGTGATTGTTAATGTTGAATTATTCTTAGATAAAGTTCCGGCCGAAGGTGGGCAAGCTCAAGATATTACAGTAATGATGGGCAAGGATTATTTTGTACCTGGTTTTGACAAACAACTTTTGGGGCACAAGAAAAACGATGAACTGAATTTTTCTTTACCTTATCCAGCTGATCATCATTTGCAGCATTTAGCTGGCAAGATAGTTGATTTTAAAGTGAAGATTAAGGAAGTGTATCAGAGAGAAATGCCTAAGATTGATGACGAGTTTGCTAAGGGCTTGGGATTTTCGACTCTAGCCGAATTAGAGACGGCTGCTCGCAAAAACTTAGAACATATCCAAAAGCATAAGAATGAGCAGAAGAATGAGATCGCTATGTTGGATAAGATTATTGACGGCTCTAAGTTTAGTGACTTGCCGGAATTGTTGGTACAGAACGAATCACAGATGATGCTCGGGGAATTAGAACAGCAGGTCTCTCAGTACGGCGGTAAGTTTGAAGACTATTTAACTAGCATTAAAAAGAGTAAGGACGATCTAGTAATGGAAATGCTGCCAATGGCCGTTAAGAGAGTCAAGAGCGCTTTGGTGTTGCGCGAGGTAGCGCTTAAGGAAGATTTAAAGATCAGCACCGAGGAGATTGAAGCTAAGATTAAAGAGGTCAAAGAACAATATGGTGCTAACCCTGAAGTTCAAAAAATGACCGCTGAGAAGGGCTATCGAGCTTATATTGGTAATATCTTAGCTAATCAGAAAGTGATTAAGAAATTACGTGAGTGGAATATTGTTTAATTTTCCTTTATTTTGTTGATAAAATAGAAAAAACGGGCCCCTAAAGCCCGTTTCTTCTTGGTCTTGTATTGACATAAATTGTAAAATAAGTCAATATTAAAGAGTATGAATATATTAGCCCAGAACAAAAGAGCGGTATTTGACTATGACATTCTGGCCACTTATGAGGCTGGCTTAGTTTTGCGCGGTCATGAGGTAAAGTCGGTTAAACAGGGCAATATTTCATTAAAAGAAAGTTATATTGATTTTCGTAGTGGCAATTTATACCTGCTGAAGGCCCATATTTCTTTGTATAAACCGGCGGCTGGCTTAAAGGCTGACTATGATCCGACTCACCCGCGACAGCTTTTGTTGCGCAAAGCGGAAATAGCGCAAATTGCTGGGAAAAAACAAAGTTCTGGCTTGACACTGGTGCCGATAAAAATATATACTAAGAACAGCTTTGTCAAATTGGAATTCGGTTTAGGGCAGGGTCGCAAGAAGTATGACAAGCGGGAAGTTATTAAGAGACGAGAAATAGATCGCGAGATCAGTCATTTAAAAAAGCAGGCAGTTAGGGGATGACAGGCATCGATAATAAGGTGTCTTTAATTCAGCTCAAAACGGGGCGCCGATCCTCGATATCAATTGGCAAAAAACAAGTGTCAAAAACACTTTTGCCAAAGCCGCTTTCTCATGGAAAGTTCCG
>CAZFEF010000001.1:0-159696 GCA_964517555.1 uncultured Gammaproteobacteria bacterium | reverse complement strand
GTATGGAAAAAGCTACCTGTTAGGGTAGCTTTTGGAGTGCGGGGAGGACGTCATTATTCGATCGAGATGATTCGAATTTTCGTTTTTTTGTCACCGATCACTCCTTCTCTGGTTTCGCCAACCTTGGCGCCCAGGATTAACTTTACTATCGGTGATTCATAGGAAGCTGATTTGTGAGAAAAGGTCATATAGCTTCCCACCCTGATTTTCAAGGGGTGGCCATCCCTGTCCATTTTTACTACCGTGCCGATGCCAACCTTCTTTTTGTCGATGTCGGCCGGGTTAATGATCTTGGCCCTGCCTCTCAGGTCGGTTAGTTTCTTGATTTCGGCGGACCACATGCTTTGTTGCCTGGAGCATTCCTCGTAATCGAAATTATCATGGAACGTTTCGCCGGAAACATCGCAACTCAATCCGATGGCAGTACCGAGGCGAAGAATTTCGTTGTGTAAATCTTCAATTCTTTTTTCCAAGGCCTCAATGTCTTCGGGCAAGAACAGGAAGTGGGACTTATCATCCTTTTTGGGCTTCTCCTTGAGTCCCCTAGCCAAAGCTTCCCTGATAGCTTCTTCGGTAATCTTGAAAGCCTGACTTATTTTTTTAATGTCTTCGTCTTTCATGGCTAAAAGAATTTAAGGTATTTCTGATAAGCTAGTTTGCCAGCTTCGCTGTCGGATTTAGTTAGAGGCTTTACTTCGCGAATATCCGCAAAGTTGTTAGACAACACCACCCATTGATACAGAATTTTTTCCCGAAGCTTGATTTCGGTCTCCGGACAGAGCTGATAGAGTTGTTTGGTCTGCTTGGTTTCCGTGCATGCTGGCAGGAATTTTTTGATTACTTCAATTTCTCCCAGTTGGTCGGTGGCATTGATGTAGTCATCATCAAATCCTGCGAAGTCTAAAGTTGGCGATGGGGCCTCTGTCGTTGTTACGATTGGCGGTGCCGGTTTGGGCTTGGGTTTCGGTTTGGGCTTTAGTTTCGTCTGAGACGGAGGAGCTTTGCCCTGCAGTACAGCTTCAATATCCGCTACGGGGATATAGAAGAACTGACTGATAATCTGGATCTCCATTTTTTGCTTATTGTCAGGCATTTCTATTGATTTTTAAAGGTTCGTTAATATACTGTTTGGATTTATTATCCTATCACGATGTTTCATTTTAGTCAACCATTGACAGCGGGAAAGGGAGAAAGATAGAATGGAAGTATAATTATTTATATTAATTTTTATGCTTAATAAAAAATCCCCTGACAGCGAAGATATTTTAGTTTTAGATGAGAATGAGCAGGAGGTGGAGGCCAGGAAATCGGCTGAGCTGATTAAGACCTGGGAGGAAAAAACAGCCAGTCCAGAAAAAGAAGCAGTCATCGAGTATCCCGACCTTTCTAAGGTTCGTGAAACTTTAGCCGAGCAAGGACTGGAGCTTTTAGAGGAACGGGAGATTTTAAGTGGTGGGGCCTTCGGTAGGATTTTTCGGTTGAAAGTGAAAGATATAAAAAGCGGGGAAGAGAAATATATCGTTGAGCGTAGCTTCGTTCGTAATCGCGGTATTAGTCGGCGGTATTCAGTGGTGCCGGTTGGCGAATTAAACGTTGTTGACTCTGAGCCGCGGTATAAGGTTTTGGACAAAAAAAGTCATTCTGAGGGTTCCCTGGTGATTGATTACCTCTATAATGAATCCTTGGCTTTGAAAGATTTAAATGGCACGGTCGGTGTGCCTAAATTCGCCGGAGCGGTTGACGAGGGACAGGTTGGCTCTATTTTAGAGGAATTTGTCGATGGCTATGATTTGTGGGATTTAGTTTCTGGAAATAAGAAGGTTGGCTACTCTCAAGTGATCAAAATTTTAGAACAGCTAAAAGCGGTTTATACCGCCGCCGCCGAAAAGGGATATATTCATAATAATCCGGCCGGGATGACAGTGATGATTGATTCTCGCACCAATCAGCCATATCTGACTGATTGGTATTTATATTCTCGCGGTTCGATAAAATCTGGTAACGGACCAATTTATGAAAAGTACTTGTCTGGGTTGGCGGCGATTGGAGAATTGCAGAAAATGCTTTTAGAGTAAAAATAGATATTGACATAGATATACGGCCATGTTAATGTAATTTGAACCTTTAAATTAGAGGAGTAATGAAAGAATACAATCAGGAAGAATTCGGAAAACTGTCTCCGGAGGCCTTGATAGTCTTGGTCTTTGGGGCCGAATGGTGCGGACCTTGCAAAATCGCCCATAAGAACATGATTCCGGTGTTGGAGAAATTTAAGGACAAAGTCCATTTCTTCCACGTCAATGTTGACGCCGAAAAAGAACTCACAACCCAACAGGGAATCAGGTCCATTCCTTCGGTCGTGATTCTCAAGGGCGGAGTGGAAAAACAGCGTTTTATCGGAGTCCAGGGAACCCGGGATTATCAAAAAGCTATTGAAAAACAGCTTTGACCGTTGCTACGGCCAATTAAAAAAGCTACATTGCGTAGCTTTTTTTATTTGTCCTTTGCGGACTTAAGATTGTGAGAGATCCCTGAGGGCCTGATAGGCAGTGTTGGCCACCAATGATCCGACGGAAATATCATGGATTTTGCCGCCGGTTGATTTGCCATAGCCACGGGGGATGGTATTTCCCAGAATAAAGGCATCAAAGGGATAATCTCCGGAGAATAATTCTTTTCTCCAACCTGGAGTCAGGACGGCGTGGGTAGCGAGGAAGAGAACGCTTTTGGCCTGGTACTCTTTTAGGAGATCGGCAGTTTTTCTGGCAGTTTCTCCGGTTCGGACCTCGTCCTCCACCATAATGATGATTTTTCCTTCAATATCCCGAGGGTGAGCATAGTGGATTTTAGAGAAATCATATTTCTCCCGAAATTCAGCGGTCATCTGCTCAATCCTTTCCTCGCTTTCCTGAACAATGGCCACCTTGTTATCCTGCCTTCTTAGTTTCGAGGTATACATCACCTCAGAACCCAATTCTTTGGCCAAGGCAATGGCCCTGGGGACCGAGCCTTTGTCCGGGGCATAGACCCGAATTAGGCTTCTTTCATCCGGGGCAATGTAGGTGCTGATGGTTTCAGCGAAGATGTGGCTGGGGTCAACTGCCCGGAACTTGATACCAAATTCCATGCAAAGCTCAGCCATCTTTTCCGAGTGAGGAGTGACCACTATCATTTCATCAACTCCGGCGTTCTTGAGCCGGGAAATCGTCATCTTCAGACGATAGATTTCGCTCTTTTTTTCTGGATGGTCCTGACAGCGGAAACCAAGGAAGAAGAAGACGCCGATAACATAGGACACTTCATACTGGTTCTTCAGGGCCCAGATTATTTCTAGGGCCTCTTCCCGAAATTCCAGTTTGTGCAAACTGGAAAGGAACACGGCTTTTTTCCCGGCGAACCTATCATTGTCCGGCAGTTCAGTGCTAGACTCATCGTCGGAGAAAGTGCCGAATTCGATCGGTTGCAGTTTGGCTTGGCCGATAAATTCTCCCAGTTTACGGATCACTGAATTGGCTAGGCCTAAATTACCGTTGCCGGCAAAAAAAATGAAATCTTTTTGGATCTTTTCTTTCATCGCTTGTATATTTTTTTGGGGGTTTTTAAACAACTACTTTTATCTTATCACGAAATTAAGGCTAGTCAACCATCTTGACCTTATTTGACAAAAAATAGTATAGATGTTATATTCTTCTATCATTTCGGTTCTTTAAAAAACAAAGGTTAATTAGGTTAATTACCTAGTTTCTGAGCCAAATTTGGTGGCTGGGTAATTAATCTATACTAACCTTTAAAAACCATACAATGATCGACAAGAGTATCTTGAATAGTTTGGGCAGTATCCCTGATTTGGGGGCCAGCCTGAAAAAATGCTTTGAGGAGCTAAACAAGTTTCTCAAGCCGAAGCTCGGTATTGATGAAGTGTTCGCGGCCAAAGTCATCGGCACCGAAGTTCATGTTTCCTACACGGTTTTGCCAAAAGACCGCAAACCCATGAGTCGGGCCGTCATCAAAGATTCAGATAAGCTCAATGATCGCGCGGGCGTACTACAATTACTCATTATGTCCGGCGTCGCTTACTTACTGGTGTTTGAAGATGTAATCATTACCGGCGACCCCTATGAGAAGGAGGAATGTTTCTTGAGGTTTGGGGATTTTGAGTACCAATTGTATTAATTAAAATGAGTTTATCATGAGTTACGTTGAAAAAAAACAGAGAAAACAAAAAATCCGTATTGCCATTTTTGTATCTGTAGCCGTCATAATAACAACGGTTGGCTGTATGTTCATTTTAGGAGTTAATTTTCTCCACTGGGCAGCTATCAGTTTTCTGTCTCTGGTTATCTTGATCGGTGTTTTGATTTGTTGCTATTACCTGGGGATTAAATTGCCAAAAGCAAAAGAGCCAGAATGGTTACTACGAGAAGCAGCTGAATTGGAAAAGATGGTTGATAATTTAAGCAGGCAAATTAGGGAGAAGAGTCGCAATGAAGTTAATGAACGTAATTCTAGTTGCCCCTTGTGTCACAGAAAGAAAATAGTTGATAAGATTGCCGATGTTTCCGGCAGCGTCAGTGGTAGTTTTTCCCTCGGTTTTGGTTCTGTCTCTGGCAAAACGGGTACTAGCGGGGTCAACCATTGCTCTGATTGCGGGCATCAGTGGAAGAAATCGGAATCAATTGATTATAGCGAATCCAAAGAAGATGCCCTTTATTCAATCTTGCGGCCGATGTACAACTATTTTTTCGAGAATGATGACGCTGGCCTTTCCCGGAGCGATCCATTAAAGAGATTTAAAGCAAAATCGGTGTCTGATTTTCTATTCAGACATTATTCGTATCATCGCGCCGAGAAGTTATTTGATCATTTGTCATTAAAAGATCTGGTAGTTTATGGCTGCCAAAAATAAAAAAGAAGAGAGCAAGGCTCTCTTTTTAATTTGACCAACGAGTAATGAACCGGTATATTTAAGTATATGAAAGATATATTAATCGCCACTTATAATCGCGGTAAGGCCAGGGAAATTGAGGAGATATTTCAGGGATCTGACTTTAATCCTCGATTTTTGTTTGAGTTCGATGAAGTTTTGGAAATCATTGAAGATGCCGATACTTTTGCCGGTAACGCCCAGCTTAAAGCAAGGATCGCCGGAGATCATTTCGGTTTGTTATCTTTAGGAGATGATAGCGGATTAGAGGTTGGAGCTTTGGATGGTCAACCCGGAGTCTATTCTGCTCGATATGCCGGCACGGGTAATGATCGTGATAATATTTCCAAATTGTTAAACGAACTTGAAGGGGTGCCGCTCGAGGAACGTAATGCTCGTTATGTTTGCGCAGTGGCTATCTATGATCCCCGAACTAAGGTGATGGAAACAGTTTTTGGAGCTTGGGAGGGGAAAATAGCCCTGAAGCCCTGTGGGGATAAAAGTTTCGGCTATGCGCCAATATTTTTAGCGGCTGATTTTGATTATCAGAGCACTAATGCCGAGCATGACCCTAAAGAATTAATGGCCATTAACCATCGGGGCCAGGCGTTTAGAAGGGCTATTGAATTTTTGCAGAAAGGATCGCTTTAAGTGATCCTTTTTAATTTTTGAGTTAGACTAAATAGATAAAAAATAGTATACTATTTCTAGTATAATTAATTTTTACGCCAATGATTTCTCGACGCATTTTTATCCGACAATTATTATTACTCTCTTTGCTGTTTTTATTATTAGCCGTAGTAGCGGTCATGGCAGTCAATCGGTTTAAAAATCGTAGTTTCCAAAATGACCTCTCTCATGCCATGGACATCTCTTTGGCGGCCATCAATCCGGAGAGAGTGAAAAATCAAGCACAGGATTATTCTGTGGATGATTCGGTTGATTATTTGCGATTAAAGGAGCAGCTGCTAAAAATTGGATCTTTGTTTGGGGATATGGGGTTGGATTCGATTTATATCATGTCCAAAGAGGGTAATCAGATTATATTTTTGGTTGATTCGTTGCCCGTTGATCACCAGCGCTATAGCCCACCGGGAACTACCTATCTCGAACCTCCTCAGGAAATTTATGATGTGTTTAATTTCGGGCGACCGATAGTGGTCGGGCCCTATACTGACGAATATGGCACCTTCTTGTCTTATTTCAAGCCAATTAGAAGTTTTAGTGACAACCAATTAGTCGGAGTGATCGGGGCAGATATTGATTATAGCTTTTTCTTGAGCAATCTTTGGCTATTGAGGGTTTATGCGGTAGCCGGAGTGGCCGTAGTTTATATTTTTGTTTTGATAGTTTTTCTCTATTATCGTAGTCGATCGGTTGGAAGGCAAAAAGTAGAGGATAGCGAAAGACTGACCAAGAACATGATCGATTCTTTGCCGGATTTTTTCTATGTTTTTAATCGTGAAGGTAAGTGTATTTTGGGAAATAAATCTTTAAGCCAGGTTTTGGGCTATAATACCGAGGAGCTCATGTCCTTCGATTACTACAAATTATTTAGGGCCGCTGATCACCGTCTCTGGAGTGGAGTGGTGGAAAAGGTCTACCGCGATGGCTTTTGTTCTATGGAGATTGATTTGGTTGCTAAGAATAAAAAAGTCATTCCTTGCGAGCTTAATAACTCCTTGCTCAAAGACGCTCAGGGAGAAATAGTTGGGTTGGTGGGTAGTGGTCGAGATATCTCTTCGCGGCGGCAACGAGATGCGGAGTTATTAAAACAAAAGCGAGATATTGAGAAAATTAACGAATTAATGGTCGGTCGTGAATTGAAAATGGTGGAATTAAAAAAGGCTTTAGTTGAGGCCAAGAGGCAGATCAAGGGGTAATTTGCGCTATTGCCAAATAGTTATTTTTATCCTATAATGCTGGTATTAAAATTAAGTATAATTTTATGGAAAAAACTTGCAGTAAGTGCGGTTTGCCCTTGAATGATAATAACCAATGTTCCTGCAATAACGATTTCTGTGTTTATTGCTGTGAATGCTCTGAGGATTGTCAATGCGGTTGTCAGGAGAAGAAAAGCGAATAAGGTTACAATATAGACCGTCTCAAAGCCCTCGATTTTTCGGG
The DNA here is from genome assembly GCA_964517555.1 of uncultured Gammaproteobacteria bacterium. Taxonomy (GTDB): domain Bacteria; phylum Patescibacteriota; class Patescibacteriia; order Patescibacteriales; family UBA12465; genus DAONDZ01. The sequence continues at coordinate 152,645 of CAZFEF010000001.1, read as the reverse complement.
GGCTTTGACTTATGAGTGGTTTCTAGATAAAATTATGATCGTATGATTAAAAAAATTGCCTTTATTATTTTTTTTGTTTTAAACTTGGCGGTAATAGTCTATTTTTGGATTATTAATAATCCGAGTGATTTTTCTTTTTTAGCTTGGGGAAGACTATGTGGCCTCTTGGCTGTTTATTTTGTGCTGTGGCAATTATTGTTCATTTCTCGTTTTGGTTTATTGGAAAGAGTTTTCGGTCTTGATCGATTATTTTTTATTCACCATCTCAACGGTTTTTTATCATTAATTTTTATTTTACTTCACCCGCTTTTTCTTTTAATTTCCTACTCCGCTTTTAGCGGACGGGGGATAGTGGGGCAACTACTTAGATTTCTGACCTCCGAAGATTTGCCGGCCGCTTTCTTGGCGACGATCATTTTTATTTTGGTGGTTATTTTATCACTAGCTTTCGCTAAGGGCAAAGTGCGTTATGAAAAGTGGTATTTCGTTCATCTCTTGGTTTATGCGGCCGTGATTTTGGCCTACGCGCATCAATTTGAGGTGGGCTACAATTTGCAGAACCGATGGTTTGCCGCCTACTTTTTAGGGCTTTATGTTATTTTTATCTTGCCGCTTTTAATTTTTAGACTATTGAAACCATTGTGGCTTTTTTATTCTCATCGTTTTCGAGTGGAGCGCATAGTTTTGGAAAATGACCAAGTAGTCTCCGTGTATATTTCTGGTCGACTTTTGTCGGCCTATAAGTTCAAGGCCGGGCAATTTGTCGTAGTCCGTTTTTTGAATCGTTTTGCTTTTCAGGCCCATCCTTTTTCTTTTTCGAAAAGCTATGATGGCCAGAATCTACGCCTGACTATTAAGGCTTTAGGGGATTTCACTTTTGATCTTAAGGATAAAATTAAAGTTGGTGATTATTTAATTCTCGAAGGGCCCTATGGTCGTTTCACTTTAGAAAACGCCAGGACTAACAAAATTGCTTTGGTAGCTGGCGGAGTTGGGGTTACTCCCATTAGGGCTTTGCTGGATGAGGCTTTAAAACAGCGAATTGATTTGGTGGGTATTAGTTGTTTTCACAATGAGACTGAGGCGGTCTTCCGGAAGGAGATCACCGAGCTTTTGGTCGGCAGCAAACATCCTTGGCATTACATTTTTAGCGCTACTGATGGTCGGCTAAATGTCGACAAGTTAAAAAAACTCGTCCCCGATTACTTGGAACGCGATTTCTATCTCTGCGGTCCGCCGGCGATGTCTCAATCCGTTCGGGCAGATTTGGTCAGTTTACGAGTGCCTCGTTCTCGGATCCATTTTGAACGTTTTTCTTGGTAGGTAAAGGTGGGGGAACTATTTTTCTATTTTGGCAAATCATGCTATAATATACTTATCTAATATATTTTAAAATATACTATGGCCGGTACCGGAAAAAGGATATTAATCGCCGAAGATGAAAATTCTATCGCGCGAGCCTTAGAGCTAAAATTAACCAAATTGGGTTATCAAGTGAATATCGCCATCAATGGTGAGGAGGCAGTCAAGAAAATGACTGAAGAGCCGTTTGATTTATTGCTTTTAGATTTAATTATGCCTCGCTTGGATGGTTTTGGCGTTCTAGAAAGAATGAAGGAGCAGAGGATAACTACCCCGGTTTTGGTTTCGTCTAACTTGGGCCAAGCTGAGGATATTAAGCGGGCTACGGCCCTAGGGGCAACTGATTACATCATTAAATCCAATACCCCTATCAGCGAAATCGTCGCTCGGGTTCAAAAAATTATTAAATAAATCATAAAATATCAAATCCCATGTCCTTGGATATTAATTTGATCAAGAAGATTCTTATTGAAGAGAGTTATGTTTCGGTCGGCGATATGAAGCGCGCTGAAACTTATGCTCAAAAAAATCGATTGAATCTCATTGATTATTTGCTAAGTGAAGAGATTTTAAGTAATGATCTTCTCGGCCAAGCTGTGGCTGAGTATTATCAGGTTCCTTATGCTGATTTAAACTCTAATATACCCAGTCCGGAGCAGGTTAAAAAAATTCCGGAAAATTTAGGCAAGGAATTGCGCGTTGTATTTTTTGGCGAAAATGAAAAGCAAGTGTTTATTACCACGGACCAACCGCAAAACCAGGAGATTAAACCCGCATTAGCCCCTTTGTTTAAGGGTAAGGAGCTTCGTTTGCTTTATTCTTTGTCGGAAGATATTGAATCCGCTTTGGGACATTATCGTCAGGCCTTAAATACCCGCTTCGCTGATATTATCAAAAGCGGTAAACGAGTCGCCCCGGAGATTATTGATGAAATTTTAGTCGATGCCATTAACTATCGTACTTCTGATATTCATTTTGAACCAGAAATCAATGAGGTCTTGGTCCGTTTTCGTATCGATGGCGTTTTGCAGGAGGCCGGTCGGATTCCCCTAGAGTTTTTTGATAATATTTTAAACCGGATAAAGGTTCAAAGTCGTTTGCGAACCGATGAACATTACAGTGCTCAAGATGGATCCATTCGCTATACTCATGGTGATCAGATAATCGATCTACGGGTATCAATTGTTCCGACTGTTACCGGGGAAAAAATAGTTATCCGCATCCTGGCCCAATATATTCGCGGTTTTAACTTGAGTGATTTAGGGCTAAGCGACGCTGATCAGGAATTGTTGGCTAAATCATCAGAGATGCCTTTCGGTATGATCTTGGTGGTTGGGCCCACTGGATCAGGTAAAACCACTACCCTCTATTCTTTGCTAAGACGGCTCAATCGTCCCGAGGTTAATATCACTACCATTGAAGACCCAGTAGAGTACAAGGTTTTAGGCATCAACCAAATCCAGGTCAATCCTCAAACTAACCTGACCTTTGCTAAAGGCCTGAAGTCAATTGTCCGCCAAGACCCGGATATTATCTTGGTGGGCGAAATTCGGGATCAAGAAACCGCGGAAATCGGAGTAAACGCCGCCTTGACTGGCCATTTGCTACTATCTACTTTTCATGCCAATGATGCCGCTACTACCATACCGCGACTTTTAGATATGGGGATTGAACCTTTTCTTCTAGCTTCAACTTTGGAGTTAATTATTGCTCAGAGATTGGTGCGCAAAGTCTGTGAATCCTGCCGTGTCAGCAGTCAAGTGCCAACCAAGGAATTATTGGCTCGCTACCCCTTCCTTAAGTCTTATATTTCTGGCACCAGCATAACTTTATACTCAGGCAAGGGTTGTCCGGCTTGCAATCACAGCGGTTACAAAGATCGAATTGCCATCTTTGAAGTAATTAAGGTAACTCCTGAGATTGAAGATTTGATTTTGCGCCGGCCGGCCTCTAAAGAGGTTTGGCAATTAGCCTTAAAACAGGGATCACACTCACTCTTTGAGGATGGCTTGGATAAAGTAAAAAATGGCATTACTACCATTGAAGAGGTTTTGCGCGTAGCTGAAGCACCGTCGGATAATTCCAATATTTATGGCAAAAAATAATCAAGCCTTTGCCTTCACTTTATTTCGTCTTGGTTTTGGCAAAGAATTAAAGGAAAATTTTTTGGAAAATTTGGCCATGCTTTTGTCGGCCGGATTGGATATTTATGGCGCCCTGAAAGCTATTAAAGCCGAAAGCCGTTCTTCTTTAGCCAACCAATTGGTTGACTTTTTAATTTCAGAAATAGATAACGGCGTACCGCTTTGGCAGGCCATTAGTCGCACGGGCATGTTTTCAATGCAGGCAGTATCGTTGATTAGAAACGGGGAAAAATCCGGACACTTAACGGAGAACCTTAAAGTTTTAGTAGCTCAAAGACAAAAAGAACGAGAGTTCTATGGCAAAATTCGATCAGCCATGATCTATCCTTCGTTTGTGCTGGGCCTAGCGATAATCGTGGCCCTAGGAACCTCATGGTTTGTTTTACCTAAAATTTCCCAAGTATTTGATTCTTTAAAAGTTGATTTGCCCATAGTTACTTTGTTGCTAATCAAGTTTGGAAATTTTATGTCAAGTTATGGACGGATATTTGTACCGATAGTTTTAATAGTGATGGTTTTCTCTTTTTTCTTTTTGTTTTTATTCAAGCGCACTAAGTTTTTGGGTCAAGCTATATTATTACGAGTACCGGGGATAAATAAGATTATCAAACAGGCCGAAGTAGCTCGGGGAACCTATATTCTAGGAACATTGTTGGAATCAGGGTTGCCAATAGTAGAAGCAATGGATTCTTTGATTCAATCTTCCGAAGTAGTGGCCTACCGCCATTTTTATGAGAAACTCAGAGCTGGATTAGAGGAGGGAAAATCTTTCAAGGAAATTTTTTCCAAGCAGCATAATTCCAATCGTTTTTGGTCGCCGGCCATTAAACAGTTAATTATGGCCGCCGAAACTTCAGGCAGCTTACCCGGAATTTTAATTAAAACCAGTGCCGCTTATGAAAGCAAGGTTGAAGGCACTAGCAAGAATTTAGCAGTTTTAATTGAGCCCATCCTGTTGATTTTGGTTGGCTTAGGAGTGTTAGCCGTCGCCATTGCCATTTTCTTACCTGTTTATAGCTTAGTCGGTTCGTTTAATGGTTAACTATGATTTTTGTTAAAAGCCAACTTATTAACCGCAAGGGCTTCACTTTAGTCGAAGCCTTGTTAGTTTTAGCCCTGTTGTCATTATTAGTAGCCGTGACCGCTCCTTTGTATCAAAATATGCAAGTCCGTTCCAATTTAGACAACCAAGCCAGTATTTTGTCTCAGACTTGGCGTCGAGCCCAAAGCTTGTCCCGTTCTGGAAATAATGATTCATCTTGGGGGGTAATGCTTAGCACTTCCACTGTGACTCTTTTTTCCGGCGCTTCTTATGCCTCTCGGGACACTAGTTATGACGAAATTTTTAATCTACCTGAGAGTGTTTGGCCGGCTTCCAGTTCGGAAATAGTTTTCTCTAAATATTGGGGCCTGCCTAGCGCCTCCACTACAGTGATTTTATATTCCAATACTAATGAGAGTCGAATATTATCAATTAACGGACAAGGAGGGATAAACTATGAATAACAAAACTATTAAAATTGGCTTTAGTTTGGTGGAGGCTATTTTGGCCGGTGCTTTATTTTTAATTTTATCTCTATCCCTAGTCTCCGCTATTTTGTACGGCCAAGAGGGAATGGCTTTAGCCGGAAAAAGATCGCGGGCAGTTTATTTGGCCGAAGAAGGATTGGAGGCGGTACGCAACATTCAAGCTGAGAGTTTTTCTAATTTAACGGCTGGAACTTATGGTCTAGCTACCAGTTCTGGTCGCTGGAGCTTCTTGGGATCAAGCGATGCTGTCGGCATTTTTTCTCGGCAGATTGTTATCAGCGACATTGATTCTCAAAAAAAATCAGTTAGCGTTGGTGTCAGTTGGAGTGAGAATGCGCAACGGAGCGATACCGTTAATCTGTCCACCACTTTAACTAATTGGCGAGCTTTGACAATTGGTAATTGGGCTAATCCTAATACCTTAGATTCTAGTCTTGATTTGAGTGGCAATAATGATGGTTGGCGGGTAGCCGTCTCGGGCAACTATGCTTATGTGGTTCGAATTACCAATACGGCCAATTTTGCTGTCATTGATATTTCCAATCCCGCCGCTCCTGCCTTAGTGAGTAATATTACTATTCCTGGCAATCTTCGAGATGTAGCTGTTGCCGGCAACTACGCTTATGTTGCTAGCAGCGATGGCAACCGGGAGATGATGATTTATGACATTTCCAATCCCGCCGCTCCGACTTTGGTTAGTAGCTACAATGCTTCTGGCGGAGCTGATGCCTATTCAGTAGCCGTTTTAGGCACCGTAGCTTATCTAGGAAGAGCTACTGGCGGCGATCCCGAATTTTCAGCTTTAAATGTTAGCAATCCGGCCTCTGTCAGCCTTTTGGGAACGATTCAATTGACCGGAACTGTGAATGAAATCGCTCTTTCCGGTAACTATGCTTATTTAGCTTCCAGTAATACGGCTCAGGAATTGCAGGTAGTAAATATTGCCAATCCGGCCAGCATGAGCCTGGTCGGCACCTATAACGCCGCTGGCAATGGTACTGGTAATGACGTGGCATTATCTGGCAATGTTCTGTCTTTAGCTTTAAGCACTAACAGTGTAGCTTTATTAAATATTACTACCCCTTCTAGCCCTGCTTTATATTCCAGCGTGGCCATCGGCGGCAGTGCCACTGGGGTTAGTTTGGGTAATAACGGTACCTACTTATTTGTTTCTTCGGCTAATGGCGCCGCTGAATTGCAAGTCTTTGATATTTCCAATCCGGCTGTTTCTGTTTTGGTGGGCGATTATAATGCCGCTTCCGTGGCTAACGATGTAGCCTATGATAGCAATTATGACCGAGCTTGCTTAACCACTATTAATGACAGTGCTGAATTAATTATCATTGCCCCTTAATCTATATGATTTTAGATAGGAAACAATCTGCCTTTACCTTAATAGAGCTTCTAATCTATTCGGCTTTATCCGGAGTGATAATTTTAGCCGTTTCCGCTTTTGTCTTTATTATTTGGCAGAGTCAGGCCAAGAGTCGGACTATCAGTGAAGTGGAACAACAGGGAGCACAGATTATGGATAATATTTTGCGGCAAATTCGAGCGGCGGAAGCTATCAATAGTCCGGTGCCGACTAATAATGCTTCGACGCTTAATTTGGCTGCCTTGGCTCCTAATAATCCGATCGTTATTGATGAAGTTGGCGGTGATCTTCGTTTAACCCTAGGAGCTAACGCGCCTATAGTTTTAGACAATAATCAAGTAACTATCTCTAATTTATCCTTTGCCAATTATGGTCGCAATAATACCACCGGATCAATTCGGGTTTCCTTTTCCGTTAGTTATATCAATAATAGCAATCGTCAAGCGTATGATTATCAACAGACATTCATTGGCACGGCCAGTCCCCGCTAAGCCGGCCTATGTCCTGCTAATTAGCGTTATTATCCTCGGAGCGGTGAGCTCGGTGGTTGCTTTGACTTTGTTGCTCTTAAGCATCTCTACTGGCCTTTCTAGCTCTAGTTTGGAACAGGGAACTATGGCTCGGTATTTGGCCAATGCCTGTGCCGAAGAAGGCCTGCAACAGATTAGGGCTCAAAAAAGCTATACAGGCACCGTCAACCTGAGCTATCCGACCGGCACCTGTTCTTATACGGTTATAAATACTGGGGGTAACACCCGGCAGATTAAAGCCTCGGGGTTAGTTAATAATCATACGCAGAGAATCTTGATTGATTTAAGTGGCTTGACTCCGCAGCTAACAGTTTCTAATTGGCAGGAAGTGGCCAGTTTCTAGGGGCTATGTTATAATATAATCAATTAATTTACATAATTTAAAAAAAGTATGAATTGTAAAAATAAAAAAAATACCAAAAAAGTTAAAAAGGTTAAGAAGGGGTTTACTCTGTTGGAAGTTTTGCTAGTAGTAGCGATTATTGCGATTTTGGCCGGAATCGTTGTTTTGGCCTTAAATCCATCCAAGCAATTAGCTAATGCTCGTAATTCTCAACGTCGAGCCGATGTTAACACTATTTTAAATGCTGTCCATCAATATGCTATCGATAGCAACGGTACTATTCCGGCGGCCATTACCACTACTTCTACTGAAATTTGCAAAACTAGCAGTACTTGTACAGGCTTGATCGATTTATCAGTGTTAACTGCTAACGAAAAATTCTTGACCTCTATTCCGATTGATCCTATTAGTACTTCCACTAATGGCACTGGTTATAATATTAGTAAATCGGTTAATGGTCGTGTCACTATTACCGCCCCTAAAGCCGAAGATAGTGTCACTATTTCAGTCACCAGATAGTTTGATGATATATCCGGGGCCATGAATTCAGACTCATGGCTCTTAGTATATAATTAAACCCGGGTTATGAAACTGGGAAACAAAATTATTCTTTTTCTAGTGATTATTTTTTTGACGGTCATAGTTTTGATCGGCTATTTAACATATCATTATTCGATTAATTTCTTTAGCCAATATATTAATGAGAATCACTTGGAGACTGCTCGGTCCATCATGAGTAATATCGACAATATCATGGGTGAAGAATCAAGGTCGGTGTCTTCTCTGGCTAGTCAAATTTTGGTTAAAAGTTATTTACACGGACAAATGACCCCAGCCGAAGAAAGTAATTTTAGTCGGTCCCTAGAAATCAATCTGAGCATTTATACTACCTGGGACTCAATTACTATGATTGATCGTCGGGGGGAAGAAAAGATTTCTATTAGCAATTTTGCTGACCAGACTATTGGTAGTGAGGCTATTATGGAAAGACAAAAGTTATTTGATCAACTTTCAGACGGTCGCCTAGTTTATTCTGACGTTTATTTCAAAGATGATCAGCGATCTCGACCAGTGATTAGTTTTATGGCGTCGGTCATAGGCGATAATGAAGAAATTACTGGCGCAGTGATAGTTGATGTGGATTGGCTAGAGATAGTTAGGTCTTTTGATCAATTTTCAGTTATTCATAAGATTCATCTTTTAAACAACCAAGGATTGGAGATTTTAGAAACCAAAGAAGAGGATTTGAGTTATATCCTTAACGAAAAATATCTAGAAGCGGATTTCATCTATAGGAATTCGGATGATCTGGGGAAGTATTTAGCTGAACGGAAAAAAAATATGAGTGGCGAAGATTACCTAATTTCTGTAATTCGCCAACAGGGTGACAATGACTATCGCGGTAGCGGCTGGATTTTATTTACCGAAGAACCGCAAGCTACGGTTTTTTCCTCGGCGCGATCAATAACCCTAGTTTTGGTCGGAATTTTAATTATGTTTTTGCTGGCTGTTGGTATCTTGATTTATACCTTGTTGGCTTACTTAGTTTTTAGCCCCATTAGAAGTATTGGCGCAGTAGTGACTGATATCAGCCACGGCAATTTTTCTGCTAAGGTTAAATATATTAGCCGAGATGAAATTGGCGCTCTGGTTCAAGGGATCAATTCCATGAGCAAGAATTTGCAGGAATTGCACGGTAATTTAGAAGATCAGGTGCGCCGCAAGACTGCCGACTTGAATCAACATATTTTAACTATTGAGAATCAGAAGAAATCTTTACAAAATACTCAAGTGGCCATTTTTAATATCTTGGAAGATGTTAATTTTGAAAAGGATAAATCATTGAGGTTAGCTTCGGATTTGGAGAAGTTTAAACTGGCCGTGGAAAATGCCTCTGATCATATTGTTATTACCGATGCTGACGGATTGATTTTGTATGCCAATCGAGCAGTTGCCAAGATCACCGGTTTTGCCCTTGAAGATATTTTGGGCAAGAAAGCCGGTAACATTGATCTGTGGGGCGGACAAATGGATGCCGCGTTCTATAAGAAAATGTGGGAAGTCATTAAGGTTAAAAAGCAGGTTTTCTCTGGAGAGATAAATAACCGTCGGCGCAATGGTGAGAAATATATTGCCGCTGTTAGCGTTTCTCCGGTTTTAAATAATCAGGGGGAGGTTATCTTTTTCGTCGGTATTGAACGGGATATTACCAAAGAAAAAGAAGTGGACAAAGCTAAGACAGAATTTGTCTCTTTGGCCTCCCACCAATTGCGCACCCCTTTGTCGGCCATCAATTGGTATGTGGAAATGCTTTTAGCTGGGGATGCCGGGAAAATTAATGATGAGCAGAAACAATACTTAGAGGAGGTCTATCGTGGCAATCAACGAATGGTAGATTTGATAAATGCCTTGCTCAATGTTTCGCGAATAGATCTAGGAACCTTCGCTATTGATCCAGAGTTGATCGACGTTTCTTCCTTGGCTAAGAGTGTGGTCAAAGACTTAACCCCGAAGATTAAAGCCAAAAAACAAAAAATAGTTGAGAATTATGATAGCCAGGTGCCGCTCATTAAATTAGATCCCAAGCTGATTCGTATCGTGTTTGATAATTTATTATCCAATGCGGTAAAATACAGTCCGGAGAAAGCTAAAATAGAAGTCAGCATCTCTAAGGATTCTAAAAATTTATTAATCAAAGTCCAAGACAACGGTTATGGCATCCCGTTGGCCGACCAGCCAAAAATATTTGAAAAACTATTTCGAGCAGATAATATTAAGGACAAGGAGACTGATGGTACGGGTTTAGGTCTTTATATTGTTAAAGCCATTGTTTTAGCCGGTGGGGGGCAAGTTAGTTTCGAATCGGTTGAAAACAAAGGCACCACTTTTAATATTAAACTACCCTTGTCCGGCATGAAGCCTAAGACCGGGAATCGAGAATTAAGTTAATCTATATGAGTCAAAAAAACATTTTAGTTGTTGAGGACGAACGACCTTTGGCCGAGGCCATCAAAATTAAACTAGAAAAGAGTGGTTTTGCTGTTTTGACGGCCCGAAGCGTTAGTCAGGCTTTAAATTATTTGGAGGACAAAATTCACGTAGATGCTATCTGGCTAGACCATTATTTACTCGGAGAAGGGAACGGCCTGGATTTAGTTGCCAGAACGAAGGCCGAAGGTTCTCATTGGCGCCAGATACCAATTTTTGTGGTTTCTAATACGGCCAGCCCGGATAAAGTCAACTCCTACATCCGTCTGGGGGTTAATCAGTACTATACTAAGGCTGATTATCGCCTAGACAGAATAATCGGAGACATTAGTGATTTCTTGGGACAAGAAAATCAAAAATAAGACTTGATACTCATAAAAACCCTTAGAAATAGGGGTTTTTTGGTTTATCTATTGACATTAACATTATTTTGTGATACTATGGGTGGTTAAAGGTTCCTGTCATTATATGATAGGATTTTTTATTTTCAGCCTTTATCTAACCTTATTTTATGGCTTTAAAGCTAACAAAAAGAATATTTGTCACTTTCTTTACTCTCTTTTTGGTTTTTAGCCCTTATCCGGTGCTAATGGCCCAGGCCGATGAGTATTTGCCGGTAGTGGTTGATCCTAAGTTTCACGAATTGAGTGAGCCCCAATATCAAGTGGTTAGAACCACCAAACATTATATTACTGCTTATACCTCTGATGCGGCTCAAACTGACGATTCTCCGTGCATCACCGCCAATGGCTATAATGTCTGCGAGGGCAACAATGAAGATACTATTGCCGCTAACTTTTTGCCTTTTGGTACTAAGGTTAGGATTCCAGAACTTTTTGGTGATCGAGTCTTCGTGGTTCGGGATCGAATGAACCGTCGTTTTCCCAATAAAGTTGACGTTTGGATGCGCGATTACGATCAAGCTATTGAGTTTGGTCTGCAAACCGCTAAGATTGAAGTTCTACAAGAAATCAATTAATTTATTATCGGCTTAGCTGATCTAAAAACAACCATCTTTCGGTGGTTGTTTTTAGATATAGACTTTGTTCTGTAATTATTCTACGGCTTGATGCTCTATTAATAGTTTTTCAATTTCTGGATAATTATTGGTTCGGGCAATATTTAAGGCGGTGGTGCGGTAGTTATTGCGAGCATTAACGTCGGCTCCGGATTCGATTAATAGCTTAACTATTTCCAAATTGCCGTCCTGGACGGCTTTAATCAGGGCCGTGGATCCATTTTGGGATTCAGTATTAATATCAGCCCCCAGCTCGATCAATGATTTTACGGTATCTAAGTGGCCATTGCGAGCAGCAGCCATGAGCGGAGTGGTGCCTTTGCGACCGCGACCGTTAACATCAACTCCTTTTTTAACTAACAGCTCAACAATGGCGGTATGTCCGTTCTGGGCGGCAAAGACTAGGGCATTATGAGCGGCGAAGATGGATGAAAAATTAGCGTGATGGCCGTTTTCTCCCAAAATAACACCTTTATCAATCAATAGTTCTACTATTTCCTGGCGGCCACTCCAAGCGGCGTACATCAAAGCGCTGAATCCGTGAAAGTTTTTGAGGTTAATATCCGCCCCTTGTTCGATTAGGTATTTTGCTAGTTCGTAATAGCCATCGCGGCAAGCAATCATTAAGGCGGTTAAACCCTCGTTGTCGTTTTGATTAATATCAACGCCGCCGGCTAATTCTTTCTTAACCAGCTCTAAATTGTCAGCCCGAACAGCTTCTAGAAAAGATGATAATTCGTTGTTGTCGCGAACGGTTTGAGGCATATTATTTAGCCTAATTTCTCTTTAACTTTAGCGACTATCTGGGATAAATCCCAATCGCTTTTCACTAGGTAATAGAAGGCTTGTTGGGATAAAGCCTCCATGACTTTCTGTTCGTCGCTTAAGTTGGTAAGCATCATCACCGGAATATTGCGACCCCACTCGGTGGTTCGCATGTTCTTTAACATGGTTAAGCCGTCCATTTTAGGCATATTAATGTCGCAGAGAATCAAATCAGGCAGGTTTTGCTCCGCCGTCTTTAATCCTTCTTCGCCGTCATAGGCGGTGAAAACTTCGAAGTTTTCTTGTTCGAATTCATAGCTGATAGCCTTAGCTAGAGTAATGTCGTCTTCCACTATCAATATTTTTTTACGCATATTATTTTATTTCTTTGTTAGTATTTTTAGGGGCTTCTTCGCCTTTGAGAGCTAGTTTAAAATAGAATGTTGTGCCTTTATTTTCCTCAGTATCAAACCACATCTCGCCTCCATGGGCTCGAACCAGCTCTCGAGCAATATATAAGCCCAAACCACTGCCGTTGGGATCTTGGGAGGAAGCGTTATCAGCCCGGAAGAACTTTTCGAATAGACGTTCTTTCTGGTAAGCCGGGATGCCAATTCCTTCGTCTTTAACCATGATAACTGCCTCCTGATTGTTTTTTTCAGAAACGGCAATAGTGATGGATTTACCCTCGGGGGTATATTTAGTAGCGTTACTGATTAAATTCTGTAATACTTGTTTTATTTTAACATAATCAGCGAAAATTGACAATGTTTTCGGTATTTGATTGATTATTTTCAACTTCTTAGTTTCTATCAAGGAAACGTTTTCGGTTAAAACTTCATCTATGACCTGTGAGAGCAGGAAATTAGCTTTGATCACTTCGAATTTTCGACCGGTTTCAATGTGGGAAATGTCTAGGATGTCATTAACCAACTTAATCATTCTTTGGTTGCTGCCGGAGATTTGGTTTAAGAAGTCTATCTGTTGCGGGTTAAGATTATTTTCTTTGTTGCGCAGGATTAATTCTGTAAACCACCTAATGCCGGTTAGGGGGGTGCGTAATTGATGGGATACTAGAGAAATGAATTCGTTCTTCATTTTTTCCATTTCTTTTTCTTTGGTAATATCTCGTTCAATACCGACAAAAAATAAGATAGATTCATTCTCGTCTAATACTGGGGCAATGTTTAGTTCGGCAGTATAGTTTTCACCATTTTTGCGGACGTTATTGATCTCACCTCGAAAAGGTTCTTTTTTGATTTTAATAGTCTCCCACATTTTTTGATAGAACTCCGGGCTCATATGATTGCCCCAAAGATCTTTGCCGCCAGCTTTTTTGCCTAAAATTTCTGGAATTTGATATCCGGTTACAATTTCAGTAGCGCGATTGGCATAGACAATAGTCGCATCTGGATCGGTGATGATGATAGTATCGGAGGCGCTGTCGACAGCGAGACGAAACTTTTTAGATTCGATCATTTGTAGCTCTAAGTTGAGCTTATCTCGAACTAAATCATCAAATAGTATTTTTACCTTTTCTTGCAACGAGCCGTAGATTTGTTTAGTGCGCTCAATATCTTCACCAAAATCTTTTTCATTAGCGATCCCGGTGGTATTTTTCATGTCGGCCATAAAATAAAGAATTTTTTTGTATGATAGCCTTATTATAGCATAAACTAAGCTTTTCTGCCAAATGAAATTGGACGGGAATCGTTAAAAGTGATAAAATAGAAGCAACTAATTATAACTATATGAAGATTCTTATCGTGGATAACGACACCAGCATTGGCACCACTATGAAAAGTGCTCTGGGGTTGAATCCTAATTATGAAGTCGAGATCGCTTTAAGCGCCAAGGAGGGCTTGGATAAGATGCGATCTCAAACTTACGATTTGGTCCTTTTGGACTTTATGATGCCAGAAATCAGTGGGGTTGATTTGTGCAAAACCATGGTGGCTGACTCAAAACTAAAAGACATTTCCGTAATTTTAGTCTCGGCCCTGCCAATTGCCTCTAAGGTCTTCCAGGAGACTAATGGCAACTTTCAAAATCTGGCGGTGATTAAGGGATTGCTAGAGAAGCCTTTTAGCGTTTCTGATTTATTGGACAAGGTGGCTCAAGTATTGAAAAAATAAGCTGAATTTATGAACAAACTTAATTTTTTTCGTGTTCGAAAAATATTTTTGACCATTTTTCTGATTATTTATTTTGCGGCGGTTATTTTCTTTATTTTCCGCTACTCTTACCAACCTCAGACTAATTATTTGTTGGCTTTCTTTTTTGTCACTAATTTTCCCACTAGCCTGGCCCTGCTGCTACATCGCAATTCGACCGAGCTGAAGGCTAAGTTGATACGTAAAGACTTGGAACTGTCGCTGAGTAAAAAACGATTTTCCGGAGTTATCGATTTATTGCCCCAGATGGTCTATGAATACAAAAATGAAGACTCTGGCAAGGTGGTATTTATTAATAATTTTGGTTTGAAGTTATTGGGCTACAGTGAGCACGAAGCTAAGCAGTTAAATTACTTAGACATTTTTGATGCCTCTGAGCGGGAGAAAATAATTAAAGAAAAAGAAAGGATTATTAAATCTCGACAAACCACAGTTAGCGAATATCTATGCACTCGCAAAGACGGTTCTCGCTTTCCGGCGGCTTTATACTCAGCTCCAATTAGTAATGAGCGCAATGAGATTGTTGGAATTCGAAGTATTTTGATCGACTTAACCGAGGTTCAGCACTTTAAAGAAACCGTTGAGCAATTGACTAATTTAGATAAAACCAAGGATGATTTTCTTAATATCGCCGCCCATGAACTGAAAACTCCTCTAACTTCAATTTTGGTGATGAGCGAAATTTTGCTACAGAACCCAGCTTTCAAGAAGAACCCGGAAACCAAGGAGCAATTGGATGTCATCTTTAATGAAGCTAACCGTTTAAAAAAAATAGTCGATCAGATTTTGACGATCACTCGTTTTGAGAATAAACGGCCGATGGCTAAAGACGAGCCTTTTGATTTGATTGCGGCTATTAATAATTTTTTGCCCACTCTTCAGGCTTTGGCGGTTACTAAAAAATCAAATTTCACCAAAGAGATTAAGTTGCCAAAGGCTATGGTTAAGGCTAATGCCGACAAAATCTTAGAAGTTATCTATAATTTAGTAGACAACGCCATGAAATACGGTGGCGATAATAACGACGTGGAAATGGTTGTTTTTAAGGAAGGGAATAGGGTTCGAGTGGAAATCAAAGATCATGGCGATGGTATCAGCCAGGATAAGGCCATTAGTCTATTTAATAAATTCAGTCAGATGGAGACCACCATGACTCGAAGCCAGGAAGGGATTGGTTTGGGCTTATATATTTGTCGGTTGATTATTGAAGCTTATGGCGGCCAAATCGGAGTCGATAGTCGGGTCCATCAGGGTAGCACCTTTTATTTCACCTTACCTTTGTTTAAATAAAGATTTTTAGCAATAAACCCCCTTTTTTAGGGGGTTTTTGTGTAATGAGGCTTGTGCTATAATCTATCATATGATTCCTTTAGCGACGAAATTACGCCCGCAGAAACTGGAAGACTTTGTGGGGCAGGAGCAGATTATCGGAACCCAAAGTTTTTTGTATCAGGCCATTATAGACGATAATGTGCCGTCTTTAATATTTTGGGGACCGCCCGGAAGTGGCAAGACTACTTTAGCGTTGATTATTGCTAAGGAAACTAAGGCTGATTTTAAGCAATTGTCGGCGGTTAACAGTGGAGTTAAGGATTTGCGAGTCATTTTGGATCAAGCAGAAATTAATCATCGTTTTAATCAGAAAACTATTTTGTTTATTGACGAGATTCATCGTTGGAATAAAGCTCAACAGGATGCGCTGTTGCCGGAAATCGAAAACGGCAAGGTTATTTTAATCGGGGCTACTACTGAAAATCCTAGTTTTGCAGTTACTTCAGCTTTGTTGTCTCGTTGTCGGACCGTGGTTTTGGAATCTTTAACTGCCGCCGATCTGACTAAAATAATTGCTCGGGCCGCTAAACAAGAAAAGATTAAATTAAGCCAAGAGGTTGTTAAGTTCATCGCCGGACAATCTCGGGGTGATGCTCGGACTGCTATTAATATTTTGGAAAATTGTTTAAAGCAGGGCAAGGAAATCGATTTAAAATTGGTCAAAGAAGTTATTCATCGCCCTAATTTGCTATACGACAAAAACGGTGATGAGCATTATAATATTATTTCCGCTTTGCATAAGTCAATGCGTGGAGGCGAACCTGGCGCGGCCGTCTATTGGTTGGTCAGGATGTTGAGCGCCGGTGAGGATCCCTTATATATCGCCCGTCGTTTAATTCGCTTTGCCAGTGAGGATGTGGGTCTGGCCAATAACAGTGCTTTAATGTTAGCTAATGCCGCCTATGAATCTTGCAAGAATATCGGTATGCCAGAATGCGGAGTCAATTTGGCTCATACGGCTATGTATTTAGCTAACTCGCAGAAAAGCGTTGCCGCCTATGACGCCTATTTAATCGCCCAAGCAGAAGTGCAACAAAGTGGTGCTTTGCCAGTGCCGATTCATTTGCGTAACGCCCCGACTAAATTAATGAAAGACTTGGGCTATGGCCAGGACTATAAATATACTCCTAAGGAAGACAGTTCTCAACAGGAGTACCTGCCGGCGGAATTATTGAAGAAGCCAATTGGGAAAATAAAATTCAATAAATAATTATGCTCGATATAATCTTAGTCGTTTTTGGTCGTTTGAAGACCGGAGCCTATCAGCAAATGGCTGAGGAATATTTGCGTCGCTTACGACCCTTTGCCAAAATTAAAGTGGTGGAGCTGGGGGCTGTTTCCTTTTCGACGAAGAACAAGGCGCAAAGCATGAAACAGGAGGCTGATAGTTTGCAAGCCTTTTTGGCCAAACAAAGTGATCGACAGGTAATTCTGTTGTCTGAGTCAGGGGTATCTATGGATTCTTTGACTTTCTCTAAAAAATTGGCTAAGATTAACCGCCCGATATTGCTGGTTATCGGCGGATCTCTGGGGTTTAACTCAGAGCTTAAACAGCAATACCCAGCCTGGTCTTTGTCGCCATTAACCTTTCCTCATGAACTAGCTCGAGTAATATTATTGGAGCAATTATATCGAGCCACGACCATTATGCGAGGCAAGGATTATCATTATTGATTTATGGCCGCTTTATTTAAATTACAATCTGATTTCTCTCCAGCCGGGGATCAACCCCAGGCGATTTTAAAATTGCGCCAAGGGCTAGAGAATGGGGATAATTTCCAGACACTGTTAGGCGTCACTGGATCAGGAAAAACTTTTACCATGGCTAATTTAATTGAGTCTGGAGAAAAGCCGGTTCTAGTTATTGCCCCTAATAAGTCTTTGGCCGCTCAACTTTATCGAGAATACAAGAATTTCTTTCCGCAAAACGCTGTTCATTATTTTGTCTCCTACTATGACTATTATCAGCCGGAAGCTTATTTGCCTAATTCTGATACTTATATTGAGAAGGAGGCGATGATTAATGAAGAGATTGATCGTTTGCGTCATGCGGCGACCTCGGCTCTTTTAAGCCGCCGCGACGTTATCATCGTCGCCTCAGTTTCCTGTATTTATAATCTAGGGGTTCCGGTCAATTATTTGGAATCAGCCATTCATTTAGAAATGGGCCAGAGCTTGGTTCGGGGAGACTTGATTTCGCAATTAGTCAAAATTCAATTTGAGAGAACTAACGGTGAAATCAAGCGCGGGCAATTTCGGGTTAGAGGCGATGTTTTTGAGTTAAGGCCAATGGCTGAAAATATTGTCTACCGGGTAGAAATCAAGGACCAAAAAATTTCTGATTTAGCTATCAGTGATCAGCTGACTAAAAAAATATTAAACGATCTGAAAGAGATGGTTATTTTTCCTCCCAAGCATTTTATTTCCACTAAGCCGCAAATCAACCAAGCTCTCTTAAGCATCAATCAGGAATTACAAGAGCGCTTAGCTTATTTCCGCAGTCAAGAATTGTATCTGGAGGCTGAGAGATTGGAACGACGCACTCGTTATGATCTGGAAATGTTAAAGACCTTGGGATACTGTCATGGCATCGAGAATTATTCTCGTCATTTAAGCGGTAAGTTGGCTGGCGAAGCGCCAGATTCGCTTTTAGCTTATTTCCCCTGGAAAGACGGTCGACCCGATTTTTTAACTATCATTGACGAGAGCCATATTACGGTTCCGCAGATTCGAGGTATGTATTTTGGCGATCGGAGTCGCAAGGAGACTTTAGTTCAATATGGCTGGCGTTTGCCCTCGGCTTTGGATAATCGTCCTCTGAAATTTAAGGAATTTGAACAAAGGATTGGTTCGGTGATTTTTACCACTGCCACCCCCGGCGATTACGAACAAGAGCATTCGCGTCAGACGGTAGAACAAGTAATTCGTCCCACTGGCTTGGTAGATCCGGAAATAGAAGTCAGGCCGGTGTTTGATCGGGCAAAAAACTATAGTCAAATTGATGATATTATCATTGAGATCCAGGAACTATCAGCGCGCCAAGAAAGGATTATCGTTAACACCTTAACCAAGAAGCAAGCTGAAGATTTGCATGCTTTTTTGTCTCAGAAGGGACTGCGCAGTAATTATCTCCACTCTGATATTAAGACTTTCGAGCGGACAGAAATTTTGAAGAATTTTCGAGAAGGGAAGTTCGATGCTTTGATAGGTGTCAATTTACTTCGAGAAGGTTTGGATTTACCGGAGGTAACTCTCGTGGCTATTTTAGATGCTGATCGGGAAGGATTTTTGCGCAGCCAGACTTCGCTCATTCAGACCATGGGTCGAGCGGCTCGCAATGTTCGGGGTCGTATCATTCTCTATGCTGATAATATTACCCAATCAATGAAAGCGGCCATTGATGAAGTCGAACGTCGTCGCCTCAAGCAATTGGCTTATAATCTTAAACACAAGATCTCTCCGCAAAGTGTTTCTAAAAAAATTGAAGATTTTTTGGAGCTATAACCATAACTATATGGAAGAAAAAATAATCATTCGTGGAGCCCGCACCCATAATTTAAAGAATGTCAATTTAGAGATACCGCATAATCAATTGACGGTTATTACCGGTGTGTCCGGATCAGGCAAATCGTCCTTGGCTTTTGATACTATTTTCGCTGAAGGGCAGAGGCAATATGTGGAATCCTTGTCGCCGTATATGCGTCAGTTCTTGGGGCAGAAAAAACCGGCCGATGTCGATGAGATTATTGGTCTGGCTCCGGCTATTTCCATTGATCAGAAAGCTTTGTCGCATAATCCCCGATCGACAGTGGGCACCTTAACTGAAATCCATGATTATCTTCGCGTACTCTATGCCCGAATCGGTGAAGTTTTTTGCCCTAATTGCGGACACAAGATCGAAAAACTTTCCTTAGAAGAAATGATTGATATTATTATTTCTCGAGCTAAAGAATTCAAGGCGGAAACGGTCAGCATCTTGGCGCCGGTGGTCTTGGATCGCAAGGGTGAATATTATCAACTACTCTATGATTATCTTTCTCTGGGATACACCGAGGCGCGGATTGATGGAAGACTTAGATCATTGCGAGAGAAGGTTGAACTAGCTCCTGGGAAAAAACACCAGATCGAGATAGTGGTTGATCGAGTGTTGGCTAAAGATGAAACCCGATTGTTCGAAGCCGTAGAAAATGCTTTGGCCTATAGCCAAGGATTGGTTACTGTTCAAATGGCTGAAAAAGAATTTTTGCTTTCTTCTAATTGGACTTGCCCTCATGACAACTTTGCTTTTCCAGAGGTGGAGCCACGATTGTTTTCTTTTAACTCACCCCATGGCGCTTGTTCTTCCTGCAACGGTCTGGGCAAGATTGGTTTTTTTGCCGATGAAAAATGTCCCAAATGTCACGGCCAAAGACTGCGGCCCGAGTCTTTAGCGGTTAAAGTTGGTGGGCTTAATTTAGCCGAAGCTTCTAATTTATCCATTGATCAGGCTCATGATTTCTTCTATAAGCAGTATTCACAGATGACTAAAAGACAATTGACTATTGCTGAAAGTGTGATGGGGCAGATAGTTTCTCGGTTAGATTTCTTGCAGCGGGTAGGATTGAATTATTTATCATTGGATCGAGAAGCTGAAACCTTATCTGGAGGCGAGGCTCAACGCATTCGCTTGTCATCTCAAATTGGCTCCCAATTATCCCGCACCTTATATGTTTTAGATGAACCCACTATTGGTTTGCACGAGAAAGATACGGAGAGGTTAATTGAGACCTTGCAAGCCTTGCGGGACAAGAATAATACCCTGGTGATAGTTGAGCATGATGAGAGAACTATATTATCCTCGGATTACTTGGTAGATATGGGGCCTCTGGCCGGAGTCTATGGTGGCCAAGTGGTCGCCGCCGGAGTCACCAAGGAATTATTGGGCGAAAAAAGCAAAAAAAAATCATTGACCCTAGACTATTTGCGCGGGGATAAGAAAATTCCTCTGCCGACTAAGCGGCGAGAGGCTAATCATGGATTTTTGAAAATTCTCGGAGCTCGGGCTAATAATCTTAAAAATATTAATGTTGATATTCCCTTGGGCAATTTAGTGGGGATCAGTGGTGTATCCGGATCAGGCAAATCATCTTTGCTCTATGATGTTATCTATCGTAACGTTATCAAGCTAAAGAACCGACCCGGAAAAAAGATCCCCTTAGACGAGGTGCGGGAAATAAAGGGAGTGGAACAGATTAATAAGGTGGTGGTTATCGATCAATCGCCCATTGGTCGGACGCCCCGATCTAACCCGGCAACTTATACCGGTATCTTTACCCCTATCCGTGATTTTTTTGCTTCTTTGCCAGAGTCCAGAGAAAGAGGCTATGGCATTTCTCGTTTTTCTTTTAATCGTCCCGGCGGTCGTTGTGAAGCTTGTGAGGGTGCCGGCTTTAATTTGATTGAAATGCATTTTTTGCCAGCTGTATTGGTGGAGTGTGAAATTTGTCATGGCCAACGGTTCAATCGGGAGACTTTGCAGGTGGAGTATGAAGGGCATAGTATCGCTGACATTTTAAATTTAACCATTGATGAAGCTGTTGATTTATTCGGAGAGAACTATTATATCAGCGACAAATTGCGAGTATTGCAATCGGTGGGGTTAGGTTATCTAAAAATTGGTCAAAGTGCCACCACTCTTTCTGGCGGTGAGGCTCAGCGAGTGAAAATCGCTAAAGAGTTAACCCACACTTTAGGCCAAAGGACTCTATATCTCTTAGACGAGCCAACAACCGGCTTACATTACCAAGATATTGAGATGCTAATTCAAGTGTTGAATAAATTGGTGGAGAAAGGAAATACTGTACTAGTTATTGAGCATAATATGCAAATGCTTAAATCCATGGATTATATTATCGACTTAGGTCCGGAGGGTGGTATTCGGGGCGGTCAGCTTTTAGCTCAAGGAGCCCCTGAAGACGTTGTCCGTTTGGAAAAAAGTTTGACCGGCAAATATCTTAAAAAATATCTTAAAAAATAAATGACCAAAGCTGACAAACCGCAAAACATACCGGATAGCCCTGGTATCTATTTCTGGCGGGACCAGAAAGGGAAGCCGCTCTATATTGGTCGAGCGGTTAATTTGCGGCAACGTCTTGGTCAATATTTTCAAAATAATTTAGATCCGCGGATCGCGGAAATGGTCTCTCAGGCTCGAAGTTTGGATTTTCAAGTTTTAGATAGTCTACTGGAGGCGATTATTCTCGAAGCTAACAATATTAAAAAATATTGGCCCAAGTATAATGTCAAAGACAAGGATAATCGTTCTTTCTCCTATGTGGTCATTAACCCCGGAGAATATCCTCGCCCCTTAGTAGTTCGGGCTAGGGAATTGGATAAAGTGGCTCAGGCTCGAGCTAAGATTTTTGGGCCCTATCAATCAGCTACTTTGATTAACAATGCCTTGCGCTTAATTCGCCGTGTCTTTCCCTATAGCACTTGCCAGCCTCATAGCGGTCGAGCTTGTTTTGATTATCAAATTGGACTTTGTCCGGGAGCTTGCATTGACCAAATTAATCGCCGCGACTATCAACGTAATTTAAGCAATATTGTTTTGCTCTTGCGCGGTCAGAGGCGACAGCTATTAGCCAGGTTAATTAAAGCTAACCCGCGCCAGGCCCAAGCTTTAAAACATTTGCAAGAGGTATCATTATTAGTTAGAGAAAATAATTTAAATTCTCAAATCATCGGTCGCTTGGAAGGCTATGACATTTCTCATTTGACCGGCAAGGAAAGTTATGGGTCAATGGTGGTTTTTCGCGATGGCCAAGCTGACAAAGACGCTTATCGTTTATTCAAATTACGTTCCAGTGCTCCCGGTGATGATTTGCAATCCTTGACCGAGGTTTTGTCGCGTCGCTTGGCCCACCCTGAATGGGAACGGCCAGAATTAATTTTGATTGATGGCGGTCGGCCGCAAATTAGTTTTGTCAGTCGTTTCTTGCGGGAGTATGGTTTAGAGATTCCGATTGTCGGAATTTCCAAATATGATAATGACCGCTTGGTGTTTCCTCCCGGTTTAGATTTAAAACAGAAAGAGATGATCAAAAAAATGAAAGATGTTTTGTTGCAGGTTCGTGATGAGGCCCATCGTTTTGCCAATCAAGCCGGGCGGCGAGCCAGAAGAGTGAAATAATATTTGTCAGCTTCTGCGAAATCTGGTATAATATTTTTATCTAATTTTTTATTCTCTATGACTCAAACCAGAAAACTATATCGTTCTCGAAAAGAGCGGATCATCTTCGGGGTTTGCGGCGGTCTAGCCGATTATTTTCAAGTCGACCCCATTCTAGTTAGATTGGTTTTTATCATCTTGGCGGTTAGCGGCGGCAGTGGGATTTTAATTTATCTCATCCTGGCTTTGATCACCCCTTTGGAAGGCAGTGATCCCAAAAGTCATTCTCAGATTCGGGCCAATCATTTGAAGGCCGAATTAAGGGATAGTGCTCAGAAGATGAATGACCGGTGGCAGAATAGTCGTTTGGAAATGCGCAATTTGTTCGGATTGGTAATTATCTCTATTGGCGTCTTGATTTTTGTCACTCACTATTTGCGTCTCTGGATTAATTGGTCATTATTTTTCTCCATCGTCATTGTTCTAATCGGATTAGGTCTAATTATCAAGTCAGATAAAAAATAATTTAAATATTAAATAGTACCTCATAAACAACTATGAAAAAAACAGTTAAGAAGACGGTCGGCGCGTCTAAAAAAACGGCAACTAAAAATATTATGCCGGAAACGCCAATAGTGGAAACTCCTAAAGTTGAGACCGTCGAATGTTGCGGCACTGATTGCCGTTGCGGCAAAGGGTTCGGTCGCTGGCTATTGGGATTAGTTTTGGTTTTAATCGGTTTAGTCTATCTAGCCAAGAATACCGGCTTGTTGCCCTGGGATATTAATTTGAGCTGGGGACAGATCTGGCCTTTGATCATCGTAATTTTAGGTTTATCGATGATTAACCGTCGTTCCAAATTATCGATTTTCTTCGGTGTGATTATCGCAGTCATCGCTCTGCTTTTGATTCTTTTCTTAATCAGTTTTAATTTCAGTCAAAAGACCTATGACCAGCAGCTAAATACTTTTAATCAGGAGGAGGATTTGTTTAAAGGCTCGGTTAGTAAGGATAAAGAGATCCAGACCCCGAGCATCACTGACAGCATTAAAATTACCAACATTGAACCAAATCAAGCTGTTTCCAGTCCGATCAAGATTACCGGCCAAGCTCGAGGTACCTGGTTCTTTGAGGGTTCTTTTCCGGTGAAGCTGATTTCTGAAAGCGGGGAACAATTAGCCACTGGCACCGCCCAAGCTGAAGGTGATTGGATGACTGAAAATTTTGTTAATTTCAATGTTAATTTGACTTATGGCGCTACTACTAGCACTAAGGCTATACTTATCTTTGAAAAAGATAATCCTTCCGGTTTATTAGCTAATGAAGCGGCTTTTGCTTTGCCAGTTGATTTGCGATAATCTGTTTTTGTCAGACCCGCTTCGAGCTATTGAGGCGGGTTTTTGGTGCTAAAATTGTCAACTTGCTTTATTGAAGAAGCTATAATACAATAGTCTGAAGCCCTTTATATACTAAAAATCATCGGAAAAAAATTTGACTCCTGGCGTTATTTGAGTAATTTCTGGACAGCCCTCTTCGTAGCGGCTATCCTTTGGGATTTTGTTTGTGAAAACGCTCTGGCTTCAGTCTTGGATATTATCGCTTTCATTTATATCGGCGTCCTGGCAGTCTATGTCGGCCGCAAGGAGTTTACCCGTTGGTATAATAGTCATCGGGGTCATCATCCGGGCGAATGGTTTGTCTTCCTCTGGACTATGTTGGTGGCTGGCGTCTTATTACTAGACTTCATCTTAGATCGCCCTTATCATCTGCCCAACGCTGTTATTTCCGCCTATGTAGCCGTTTTGACCATATTAGCAGTTACCGAAAAATCCAAGTCTTTGTATAAGCAAAAAAGGAAAAGATAGATATCAGTATTAACGTTTTTTAAAAACTAAGTCATGAGAAAAGTAAAAGAAAAGAAAAAGAGAAAACCCTTGTTGCCAATTCAGAAGTTTTTGGCCGTTCAGGACGCCCATTCCAATGAGGTGATCGCTAAGCATATATTGCAAAGCGGCAAACATCTGATTCCGGAAAACCTGACCGCTTCTGACGGCAAAGAGTATCAGGCCTATCGCGTCAGCCAGGTGATGATTGACAAAGTCATCAAGTCTCAGGCCGCTTTGGGACTGGATATTGTTGTGTTGAGCCGACGGGGCGAAAACGGGAGCTTAAAGGTTTGTCGGGTTGAGACCAAAAAAAAGAAAAGGAAGCAATTGATCAAGAAGAAGGTCAAACTCGCTTCCGAGTTGCTTTAGGCCAAATGTGGCCAGCTAGAAGAGTTAAGTTTCGAACTTAACTCTTTTTAATTTTTGTGCTATATTGGTAGTATAAAAAATAATTATAACTCTATGGAAATGAACAATTCTCATGAACACGTCTGCTGTCATGGCAGTCGCCGTGGTAAATGGATTTTTGCCATTATTGCCGTTGTCCTTTTAGCGGTGGTGATTTTGGCGGCCATTTTGCGTGATCGGATAGTTAATCAACCTCAATACCAGGTTTCAGTGACTGGCCAAGGTAAGGTTAGCTATCAGCCCGATATCGCTAATGTGATTATCGGGGTTCAAATTGACAAGGTGGCTAAGGCTGAGGATGCCTTAAAGCAATTGAACACTAAAATGGATCAAATTAGCGCCGCTATCAAAGCGTTAGGCATAAAAGAGGAAGATTTAAAAACCCAGAACTATAGTTTATTGCCGCAATACGATTATATTGAAAATGTCAGCAATTTATCAGGTTACAACGCCAACGAGCAGTTGATAGTCAGGATCAAAGATATCAAGACCAATCCTAATAGCGTCGCTAGAGTGGTCGAAGAGGCTTCTAAGGCTGGAGCTAATCAGATTTTAGGCATCAACTATGATTTGTCTAATTCTGAAGAATTAAAACAACAAGCTCGTTTATTGGCCATTGCTGATGCTCGTAGCAAAGCTGGAGTTTTAGCTGA
This sequence comes from uncultured Gammaproteobacteria bacterium, assembly GCA_964517555.1. Lineage (GTDB taxonomy): Bacteria > Patescibacteriota > Patescibacteriia > Patescibacteriales > UBA12465 > DAONDZ01. The sequence goes on along the minus strand of CAZFEF010000001.1, from coordinate 126,987 downwards.
AGCGGCTACTGTAGAATTAGGTGAAGTGGTCGGTTGGTGGGAAAACATCATTCAGATTCCTTACAGCAGTAATAATTATTATTACGGAGATAAAGGTGGCATGGGAGTGGGTGGCGCTACCGCCTATGTTCCCAGCGGCAGTCAGGAAATCATTATTGAAGTAAACGTCAGTTACAAGTTAAAATAGGGAATAATGATCAATAATAAAAAGGGGCTATCAGCCCCTTTTTTATTTCTGTGGCAATTCCAGTTTATATCCTCGACCGGGTATGGTTTGAATAAGTTCTCGGCTACCAGGTAAGTTTATTTTCCGTCGCAAATTAACCAAATGCGATTCGATAGTATTAGAGAAAGGATCAGCATTCATATCCCAGACATGCTCTAGTATCATGGCTCGAGACAAAACTCGTCCGCGATTTTGCAGAAAATATTCTAATAGGGATAATTCCTTGCGAGTTAGATGAATGTAACGGCCACCGCGACGAACAGTATGACAATCGACATTTAAGATTAAATCATCGATTTTAAATATTTTAGGTTTAGTTATTGGTGGACGACGTAAGACCGCCCGTACTCTGGCTAGGAGCTCTTCGAAGATAAAAGGTTTGGTCAAATAATCATCAATACCCAAACTAAAGACGTCTAACTTATCAGCTAATTCGCTTTTGACCGTTAACATGATTATCGGCGTGTTCTTGTTGTCCTTTTTGATGTCTTTGATAACGGCCACGCCGTCATAGCCGGGCAAAACGTAATCGACGATGATTAGGTCATAGTCGTTGGTGCGGGCCAAGAAAGAGCCGCGTTCGCCGTCAAAGGCTAAATCCACTGTGAAGAATTCAGCTCGGAAGCTATCTTTGAGAAATTCGGCTAAGTCCTTTTCGTCTTCAATGATTAATAGACGCATAGAGTTTATCCTAAATTTTTATAATTATATGATAGCATAAAGGAGATAAAATTTTCCTAAAGAAAAGTGACTTAAAATAATATTAGTTAATTGTCAAATTTAACTTAACAAAAACCAATAAATTGTGCTATAATGCATTCATGAATAAAGTGGGAAATATCGCTAAAAACACCTCCTATTTAACGGTGGCCTTGATTCTGCAAAAGATAATCTCTTTTTCTTATTTTACTATCCTGGCCCGCAATCTCGGCCCGGCTGATTTGGGCAAGTATTATTTCGCCATTTCCTTTACTACCATTTTCGCTATCTTGATCGATTTGGGTTTCATGAATTTTTTGACTAGGGAGATAGCCAAGCATCGGGATCGAGCCAACGTTTTACTGGGTAACGTTTTGAGTGTCAAAATTCTCTTAGCCATGATTACTGCCATTTTGGTGGTAGTTTTTATTAATTTTACTCCCCATGATCCGCTAACTAAAGATTTGGTCTATTTGTCCATTATCTGCATGATCCTTGATTCCTTCACCACTACTTTCTTTGCCGTCTTGCGAGGATTCCACAATCTCAAATACGAGAGTCTGACTTCGGTCATTTTCCAATTGGTGGTTTTGATTTTTGGTCTTTTGGCCTTATACCTAAACTATAGTCTGCGCTTAATTATGGCCTCTTTAATTATCGCTAGCACTTATAATTTTATTTATTCCTTTTGGGTACTAAAGAGGAAAATGAAATTAAAGCTACGGCTGCTTTATGATCCAGGGATAGTCAGTTCTATTTTCCAAATTAGCTTGCCCTTTGCCTTGTTTGCCATCTTCCAACGAGTCTATACTTATCTAGATTCAGTGTTGCTGTCACTATTTGCCGGTGACTACTATGTTGGTATTTATCAAGTGTCTTTCAAGATCATTTTTGCCTTGCAGTTTTTGCCCATGGCTTTTACCGCTTCGCTTTATCCAGCCATGAGTACTTATTGGTTATCTAATCGTGAACAACTGAAGGTTGCTTTTGAAAGAGCCATGAACTATCTAATCATCATCTCTGTTCCGATTACTGTCGGCAGTATTATTTTAGCGCCCCAAATTATTAGTTTATTTAAATCCGGATATCAAGAAGCTATTTTGCCTTTGCGCTTAACCATGGCCGCCGCTTTTTTCATCTTTGTCAATTTTCCCATCGGATCCTTGCTAAATGCCTGTGATCGGCAACGGCGTAATACGATTAATATGCTGATAGTGATGATTGTCAGCGTTGGTATTAATTTAGCCTTAATTCCTTTGTGGCAGGCCGATGGAGCCGCTTTGACAGTCCTTTTGACTAATGCCTTAATGTTTGTTTTGGGCATGGTCTTGGTGCCTAAGATTATCAAATACCAGCTGAAGAATAATGCTACGGTGTTAGGGAAGTCAATTTTAGCCAGCGCTTTCATGGCCGCCTTTATCAATTATTATTTACCATCTTGGAATATTATCTTGTTGATTCTTCTGGCGATGGTTATTTATTTCGCCTCTTCTTTCGCCTTGGGTAGTTTTCACCGGGCCGATTTGCAATATATTTTAAAATCATTTAAGAAAACGCCGTCGCCGGTGAATAATGAAAATTTAGAATAATTTATGAAAACCGTTTTATTCACTTTAGAGTTCCCGCCGCAAATTGGGGGAATAGCAGAATACTATGGAGCCTTGGCTAAATTTTGGCGTCCGGTTGAAGACTTTGAGGTGATCACTGCCAGTACTAGGCCAGGGATGGGGAAATATTTTGGTTATTTTAGACAAATTAATCGACAAAAGGGAAGAGGCAAGTCTCGTTTTATTGTTGGCCATATTTTTCCCCTGGGCACGGCTCTGTACCTTTATTCTCGATTTCATCGCCTCAACTATGCTGTGATTCTCCATGGATTAGATTTTAGTCGCGCCACCCAAAGTCTTTGCCGCCGAGTGTTAACCAGAAAAATTTTAGCTAAAGCGGGTAGCATCATTTGCGCTAATTCCTATACCCAAAAACAAGTCGCTGTTTTTTTGAAAACGGGCACGGACAAGATTTATGTAGTAAACCCTGGGGCCAGCGCTCCGGATAATTTATCCGAGATCGATCGAATGGCTGGTCAGCTAAAGAAAGACTTGATACCCGATTCTTCCAAAGTAGTTTTTAGTTTAGGGCGCTTGGTAGCCAGAAAAGGTTTTGATAGTCTAATTAAGTCCTTCAGCCGTCCAGATTATTCTGACAAAATCCTAGTTATCGCCGGTACTGGACCTGATGAGAGTCGCTTAAAGCAATTAGCTCGTGGCAAGAAAAATATTATTTTCCGCGGACGAATATCAGAGACAGAGAAATGGGCTTGGTTAAAGATTTGTGATTTTTTTGCTCTAGTTTCTCGAGATATTGAAGGAGACTATGAAGGTTTTGGCATTGTCTATCTAGAGGCAGCTTTAATGGGCAAGGCGGTTTTAGCCGGCAGAGCCGGTGGGGTTTCAGACGCCGTCCTAGATCAGCGTACCGGTATTTTAGTCGACGGCCAAAAGCAAAAAGAAATTGACCAAGCTCTAGATTCATTGATGGCTGATACCAAGTTTTGTGAGAAACTGGGTCAGCAAGGAAAGAAGCGAGCTGAAATTGAATTTTCTTTATCTAGACAAGTTAATCGGATTCAGCAAATATTATCCCTATGATTTCCATTATCATCCCCGTCTACAATCAGGCTAAATTGATCACTGCTACTTTAAATAGTTTAGTGAAGCAAAGCTATCAAGACTTTGAAGTGATTATCGTCAATGACGGTTCGCGTGATGGTTTAGACAAAGTGCTGGAAGCTTATTTCGCCACTAGTTCGGCTCCGCAACGCTTCTTTATCATTCATCAAAGCAATCAGGGCGCTCCAGCGGCCCGGAATCGCGGTTTTAAGGAGGCTAGAGGCGAATACCTGCTGTTTTGCGATGCTGATGCGGTTTTTCACCCCCAGGCCCTGGAAATCATGCTCCAGACCTTGACCCAGAACCAGAATGCGGCCTATGCCTATTCTTCTTTCAAGTGGGGGAGAAAACTATTTAAGTTATGGTCCTTTGACGCCGATAGATTACGCCAAGCCCCATATATTCATACAATGTCACTTCTGCGGCGCGAGGCTTTTCCGCCTGGAGGTTGGGATGAGAGCATTAAAAAACTACAAGATTGGGACCTATGGCTGACGCTTTTAGAGAACGGCCGGACTGGAGTATGGATTGATCAAGTTTTATTCACGGTCAAACCCGGAGGACATATCAGTACCTGGTTACCTCGAGCCGCCTATCGTTTTTTACCATTTTTAAGCAGCGTCAAGAAATATAAGGCCGCTGTCAAAATTATAAAACAAAAACATCAACTTCTATGAGAAAATTAATTATCAAGCCCTGGTTGGTTTTCGCTTTGATTTTAGCAGTGGAACTTTTCTCCTTGTTTGGTTATTATTTTCCCCAATTCAATCAGGCCGCTTTCTTTATTATTCTGTCCTTAGTAGTCGTGGCTTCTCTGGAGGATTTGTCTTTTGGTGTTTTTGTACTTTTAGCGGAATTATTTTTGGGATCAAAAGGCTATCTGTTCCATTTTGATTTGGCCGGTGACCAAGTTTCTTGGCGAATCGCTCTCTGGGCAGTGGTGATGACGGTCTGGGCGCTAAAAGCTGTCAGGCGCTATCTGATTGACAAACGAGATCTAGTTACCACTGAACAGAAAGAATTTTTGCGACCCTATTTATTACTCTTAATTTTTGTAGTCATTGCCGCTATCAACGGATGGTTGCACGGCCATGAGATAAAATACTGGTTTTTTGATTTAAACGGCTGGATCTATTTCACTTTAATCTTTCCGCTTTATGAAATTTTGGTGGCCGAAGGCAAAGACAATTGGCGCGGACTAAAGTCTCTGTTTTATGCCGCCATGTATTTCCTGTGCTTAAAAACTATTGTAGTCTTCTTAATTCTAAAATATGGTCAAAGTGACTTTGCTTTAGACCTCTATCGTTGGGTCAGGACTACCGGCGTCGGGGAAGTGACGGTCACAGATACTAATTTCTATCGCACCTTCTTCCAATCGCAGATTTTTATCGTCGTCGCTTTGATCTTGGATTTCTTTTTCTATATCCGAGCTTTAACCGAAAAGAAGATAGCCTTGGCTCGTCTAAGCCTCTATCATTTCAATTTTATTATTTTTTCCACGGTCATTATCATTAGCTTGTCTCGCAGTTTCTGGCTGGGTTTGGGGGTGGCCTTCTTAGCGGCTTTCGTTTTGTTACTTGTCAGAGCTAAACAAAAAATCTTTTGGCAGGCTATTTGGTTCGTCTTTGTTTCTTCTTTGGCGGCCATTGGCTTGGTGTCGCTTTTGGCTTGGACTGCGCCGCAAAACTTTTTAGTTCGGGCTAGCATGGACAAAAACGAACCGGCGGCGGCTTCTCGCTGGGCGCTTTTGGCGAAGATTAATACGGAGATTAAGCAGGATCCAATAATCGGACAGGGATATGGAGCTACCATTAGCTATGTTAGTCGTGATCCCAGAATCAATGGTTTATACACCACCTATGCCTTTGAATGGGGCTGGCTAGATGTCTGGCTAAAGCTAGGTATTTTTGGATTGCTGGCCTATCTATATATTTTCGGTCTAAATATCTATACTGGACTGAAATCTAAAGATTATTTGCTCAACGGGGTGGCTATCGCTTTGCTAGCCTTAGGGATAATCAACATTTTTAGCCCTTATGTCAATCATCCTCTAGGTATCGGCTTGCTGCTTCTGGGGGCTTTGGCTATTGTCACCAAGCAAAAGATGAGCTAATATTAATATCGCTATTTATAACTAATTAAAATTATGCCTGAACAACAAATTATTTCCCGTGAGGGGTATAGCAAGCTAAAAGAAGAGTTGGATCATTTAAGCACTGTCAAACGTCGGGAAATAGCTGATCGCATTGAAAAGGCCAAGGAATTGGGAGATTTAAGTGAAAACGCTGAATATAGTGAGGCTAAGGACGCCCAGGCGTTAAACGATGGTCGGATTGCTGAATTGATGGCTATTCTCAAAAATGTCACGGTAGTGGAAAACGTCCAGGCCAGCAGCAGTTCGGTGGCTATGGGCTCGACAGTCGTGGTTAAAAGTGGTGATGTCGAAAAAGAGTACACCATTGTCAGCTTCAACGAAGCTAATCCAGGAGAAGGGAAGATTTCCAATGAATCCCCCTTGGGCATGGCTTTTTTAGGCAAATCCAAAGGTGATGAAGTTAAAGTCTCTACCCCCAAAGGTGAAATGAAGTATAAAATTGTGGCAGTCAAATAATATGAGCGACCAAGTATCAAATCCAATCAGTGAAAGGGAAGAGCGACTGAAGAAATTAGCCGCTATCAAAGATCTAGCCCTTGACCCCTATCCGGCAGAAAGTCGGAGGGATTTGTCATTGGCAGAAGTAACTGAGGATTTTGCTAAACTCTTAGAAAGCGGCCAGGTAATCTATGTTGCCGGCCGATTGCGGAATGTTAGATCCCACGGCAATTTGACCTTCGCTCACTTGCAAGATGGCAAAGATTTATTTCAGATAGCCCTATCCAAGAAAGACATTGGTGATGATTTGTATAAACGCTTTGTCAAACTAGCTGATACGGGGGATTTTATCGCCATCAAGGCCCATTGCTTCAATACCCACAAAGGTGAGCCAAGCCTAATGGTTGAGGATTGGCAATTGCTTTCCAAGTCCTTGCGTCCCTTGCCGGAAAAATGGCATGGCTTAACCGATGAAGAAGAAAGATTGCGCAAAAGATATTTGGACATCATGTTTAACCCCGAGGTCTATGAAATGATTGAGAAGCGCTCCCGTTTTTGGAACGCCACTCGTAGTTTTTTGTTGAATCGCGGCTTTTTAGAAGTCGAGACCCCGGTTTTAGAAACTACTACCGGCGGAGCTGATGCCAAACCTTTCGTCACTTTCCATAACGCCCTAGATATGGGTGTCTATTTGCGAATTTCAATGGGAGAATTGTGGCAGAAGAAATTGATGGTAGCTGGTTTTCCTAAAACCTTTGAGATTGGCCGCCAATTCCGTAACGAAGGCATGGATGCCGAACATTTGCAGGATTACACCCAAATGGAATTCTATTGGGCCTATGCCGACTATCAAGATGGTATGAAACTGGTGGAGGAGCTGTACAAATATATTGCTCAGGAAGCTTTTGGTACTCTCCAGTTCCAAATCAAAGATTTTTCCGTTGACCTTGGCCAGAAATGGGAAATATATGACTATCGCCAGACAGTGAAAAAGTATACCGGAGTTGATATTTTAGAAGCCAATATTGATGAGATTAAGGTTAAATTAGATGAACTAGGAGTCAAATATGATGAAAACGGATTCAATATTACCCGAGCGATCGATAATCTCTGGAAATATTGTCGCAAACAAATCGCTGGTCCGGGGTTTCTGGTGGGCGTACCAATTACCGTTTCACCGCTAGCCAAAAGAGATACTAAAAATCCAGAATTAGCCCAAAGATTCCAGGTGATCATCGCTGGCTCCGAATTGGGCAATGGCTATAGCGAGCTCAATGATCCAGTGGATCAAGAGAAGCGTTTCTTGGAACAACAAAAATTAAGAGAGGCTGGCGATGAAGAAGCTCAGATGCACGACCATGATTTTGTTGAAGCTTTGGAATATGGCATGCCTCCAACCTGTGGTTTCGGTATGAGTGAGAGAGTCTTTAGCTTTTTGATGAACAAGCCAGCTAGAGAATGTCAGATATTTCCGCTCATGAAACCGAAATCAGAATAGTTTTTGACAATTATCTTTATTCTGTTAATATAATTACATATTCGGGGATCGTCTAATGGCAGGACAACAGGTTCTGGCCCTGTTAATCGAGGTTCGAATCCTTGTCCCCGAGCAAATCAGGATAAGCAGTCGCGAAAGTGTCTGCTTTTCTGTAATATGAGCCAAAAATTACCGGTTCGGAAATTTTGGCTATAATTTTATATTTTTAGCAAACAGTCCATTTTTATTGGGTTAAATTAGTTCGAATCCCTTCGCCTGTGCAATCGTGGAAGAGCAGGCGAGAAATCGCCTGTTTTTCCTTTGTTTGCAAGGATTTTCTGTAGTTCTAACCTTGTGGAATCAGTGTTTATTTCTTTGGCAGCATCTTTCATCTTCTGAATCCAGCATTCTGGCTCAAAATAAAGCTTTTTATCCAATAAAGTGAACTTTGACCCCAGAGTTCTAACTATTTCTCTTTTTGTTTCCAGACTACCATTTTCGAAGGCTTCTTTGGCGGTCGCAGCAAACTTAAAGGCTCTTTCTGTTAGCTCGATCCAGGTGTCAGTTCTTTGTTCTGTGCCTCGAAGATTATCTCTTAATCTTATAATCTCATTTTGTAATTCAGATTTTTCTTTCAGAAATTCATCGTCATTAATTAATCCGCGATAACGCATTTTGGTTAAGTTATCTAACTGGGTTTGTTTTTCAGCAATACTGCGATGCTGCATTTCATAAATTTTTGTTCGATCCTCAATTTCAGCATCATTAGATGCTTTAATATTATTTAGCGCCCAGTCTCTAAACTCTGGGAGAATCGTTAGCTCATTTAACTCCTTAATAATTTGCGGCTCTAGTTCTCCCAGACTTATTGGTTGTTGTTTGCACTTGATGTCGGTTTTTTTTCTCGTGCAGCGGTAATAAGTATATTTTCTGGTTTCATTAGTGCTTTTAATAATCTTGTTTTTAGTTTCTGCGGTGATCAAGCAATCACAGTGACCGCATTTTATTAATCCAGTATAGGCGAATTGATGTTTTGTAGAACGAGGCTTTCCGGCTCGACCTAGTAGTATCTGGGCTTTATCATACTCCTCAAGTGTTATCATTGGCTTATGTTTACCGGGGTATTGCTGGCCTTTATGTTCAATAATTCCAGCATAAAAAACATTAGTGAACACTCTATATAAACCACTGGTTGATAATGGTTTGTTACCGCTTTTTCTTTTTTTCAAACTTCTAAAACCCCAATCATTATTTAATTTATCCAATATTTTCGGCACCGTATATTCATTGGTCAGTAGTAAGCTCCAGGCTTTTTTGATCAGATTAAATCTCTCTGCGTCAGTCTCAATCGTGTGATCATAAAGTTCATTTTTATAACCAGCGGGAGCATTTCCTGGTCGCCAACCTTTTTCTAATTTACTCTGAACGCCTCTCTTAACATTTTTGCTCAGATCTAAAATAAATTGATTGGCCATACCGGTTTCAACGCTGTATAAAAGAGTGTTGTCGTCTGGCAAATAAGTTCTATCAAACGTTTGAATATTTTTAATTTTTCCTTGTTGCAAGAGCCATTGAATTCTGGCGCTATCGATTGGATTACGAGAAAGCCGATTTATTTGCCAACATAAAATACCATTAGCCTCTCCGGCTTCAATTTTTTTCATCATCTCTTCAAAGATAGGACGAATGCCGGGTTGCTTGGCTGTTTTTGACTCCGTATAAATCTTTTTAATTTTTAGACCAGAGCTACTGGCCAGTTGTTTAAGTCTGTTTACTTGGTCATCTATCGATTGGACTTGCCGCTCTTCGCTCTCCGAAGACTTGCGAGCGTAAATAAAATACTCAATTTTTTGTTCATTTTTGTTCATATAATTTAATTTTTAGTAACTAAAAGGGATGGTCCTAGCTTACCCAACTAAATATAACTCGAAAGCTATATTTGCTGGTAGAACCATCCCTTTCAGGAGCAAATATTAAAAAAATTCGAGTATTAACTATTTAGTTGGGTAAGCACTAATATATTATCAGATCTGCTAGTTTTTTCAAGTGTTTTGGCTCAGTTTTCTCTTCAGGGTTCACCGTTAATAATCTCCGAATATCGCAGTAAACGGCTTTTATTTAGAAGTTTGCGGTATTTTTGGGTTGGCTTTCCGGCCCTGAATTTTATCTTTGCCCTTTTTCGAAGTTTCTCAACCCGCCTCTCAAGGTCAAAAAACCTTCTTAGATGTCCAAATCTGCCTTTATAATTCTCGTTTCTGCTTTTGTAGGATAAATTTAGACAATGGCGACAAGCAAAATAGTCAGAATTGGGAGGTAAATATAACTTAGCCACTCTGTGCGTGCGATATTGGCCATTTCTACTTAATGGGCACGCGAACCACCATCTTTCATCGCCATAGTGACAAGCAGTCTTGATTAGGGGAATCGTATATTCAATCATTTTCCATTCCCTTGAAAATTCTTTTTTGACTTTATAGCTTAATTTTAAATATTGGTTTTTTAGATCAAGGACATAGTTTACCTTGTCTCCTTCGAGGTTTTGGCCTTTGGGCCACAGAATTGACCCGCGGCAATATCCATATTGTATAAGTCCCCAACGTTTAAGGTCGTAGACGCTGAAATCTTTACAGTCTTCTTTGATCGTTTTAATCATTTTAATCATATATTTTTGCTTTAAAACTACCGAAATAATTAGCTAGTTTTTTGGACTTGAGAGTTGTTATTTTCCTCCCCAGTATCATTCACTATATTATCCAGGCTCTCTGCGATGAGCGGGGCAGTGGGAAAAGTCAGTATTCTTCTTTTATCTTTTTGATCTGGTTCTTGAGATATCAGGCCGGCCGTTTCCAGCATAGGAATTATGTGCATCCTTAATTTAAAATCTTCCAGGTTTCGACCGTAGACCTTAAAGTGCCAATTAAATATATCTTGTTTAGTTAACCCTTCCTCGAATCCATTTGGGAACCCGTGTTCGTCCGTGTTTTTATTTCGATAGGCAGGAAGAATTACCTCTTTGTAGAGATCATAGACGTATGGTGGTAAATTATATTCTTGGCTTTCAGAAATTTTTCCCCATATTTTCATAGCCTCTTTTATATCATCTTCGTTGGCTATTATATTGTTGCCTTCTCGGTCCCTAAACCATAGATTAAGAAGGGCAAAGGCCTTTATTATTGATATTAATCGACCGATATCTCGCTGATGTCGTGGCTTAAGGAGTGTTTTATTGTCCAAGAATATTTTTTTAATGCTTTCTGGTGAACTTATTTTAATATCGTCAACCATTTCATTCCTGATTGCCAGTATTCTTTCACGTAAAAGTATTCGCCCGGGGTTTCCCTCTAGCCACTCCTTGTATTTTTGATTATCACACTCTTTATTAATTTTTTCTGAAATACCGCCGTGAATTTTTTCTTGATTGGTCTCAGGAGAAAGAAGTAGAAATCTAGTTCCTTCTTGTTCGTCAATTACTAATCCAGCGCTGCAAAAGATAACTGCCGGGAAACCTTTAAGAAAAATAGTCTTAGTTTTGAGTCCACCCTTTTGAGCTTTGTCGGTTATTTTTATTGTCATTTCTTTTTTATCGTGTGATAAAAGGGGCCTCAGTCTTTCTAAAAGCATCATATGTGGTTGGTCTAAAAATATCATTATTTTTCTCGATAAATCCACTTCATATCCGCCCCTATCTTTATTTATGACCCCAACATCGTGAAAAAATGCAGTAGGGGAGCAGTAGCCAATCTCCTTCACGTCAATTTCTGGGAATAGCCTCGCTATTTCAGTCGGGATATAACTTTTACCAGTTGAAGATGGGGCATTGAAGCTAATATTAAACTGAGAGTTTTCAGTATAGGCACATAGTTCGCACAGGAAGGTAACTAATTTATTCTCCTCGTCCTTTTTAATTGTCAGGCCAAGAATCTCTGTGAGATCGGTTGATGATAGTGGAGAAAATTTTGAAGTATCGATTTTAACTCTGCCCCCAACTCTCTCAGCTGAATTAAAAAATTCATCAACATTACCATCGTGTTTAGTAAAATAATCTGTTATATCTTTGCCATCAAGCATTCTGTTCGGCAAATCAATTTTATAGACATCTTCACCGATCATATTTTCTTCTAACATCCCAACTAACTTTAGAGACCCCCTTTCGCCGGCGTCGTCCCTGTCAAAACATATATATATTTTTTTGATCGGTTTTAAAATTTCAAACCATTCTTTTTTAAAAGTGTTAGCTCCGGCCGTGGAAGTAATTGCGGGGATGCCATAGGATTGTAGTATTAAACAATCAAATTCTCCTTCGCAGATAACAATCATATCATTACTATCGAGCGCTTCTTGATTAAATAGTTCTGCCTCGCTTCCGATCGGATAGAATTTATATTTGTCAGGACTGGTTTCATCCGAGGGGTCTTTCCTTAATTTTAGGAAGGAATATTCTCCATACTCATCTTTTATGGGTATAATTATCCAGGGTTTACCATAAAACTTGCCATAGCCGAGCTTGTATTGGCTTATAAGATCATCTGTTATGCCTCTCTGGTTAAGATAATTCCTGATTCGGTCTGGTAATTGATTGTGATATCTTTCAACTGAGCTAGAATCAATTTTAACCCTCCCTTTTTTTACTACAGGTTTGTTTTGATATCCTGACTTTAGACTCTTTATTTCATCACCAAAGTGTTTGGCTAAAGTTATGATATTGCCTTGTTGGCCACAGACCTTGCAGTCGTATTGGCTAGTAGAAACATTAAAGTATAAGTGCTTTGGTTTTTCACAGAAAACACAGTCGGTAATTAATTCACCATTGGCCTCAGTATATTTTATACCTTTTTGATTTAAGTAATCTTTAATACTAATTAAGTCTTGGTTCATATGATTTAATTTTTATTTTTATTAATTGGTTTTAGAATTGCTTGGAGCAAACTAATAAGTTTTAGTCCAGACTCTAAAGCCTTGTTGCGAGATATTTCTTTATTAAAGCGGTTTTTATACAACTCTTGAAACTTAATTAATTCCTCTTCGCTGATCATATTATTCAGCCGCATAGATCCGGTTTTTTAATAATCGCTGGTTATCAAAAAGGGTTCGGGCATTAATTTTTAAGTTGTCGTTCCAATAATGTTCAATAGCTATTTCAAGGCCTGGGTAGCGTTGAAATAAAAATTGATTTTTTTGCGGGTTAGTTTTGTCTATACTTCGCAGTTCGTAGTCTAGTGATATTAGACAGGTGGCTAAATTTAAATCTTGAGTAATAAAAAGCTCTGTCCGATTTTCGTCTCGGTTTGTTTCGAATTTGTTGATAATCATAAATTTTAATTTAATTTTTTAGATTACCAATGCATTGGCCTTAAGAAATTTCTCATTTTATTATTGCAAGGAATGCTAGTTGTAATAATGCTGAAAATTTATTAATTCCATATAAAAAAACCGCTAATTTAGCGGTTAATTATACTTATCAACTTTTTAAGTTTTTTTAAGCTTTGCCTTGTTTATTAAGATGAATCTTGTAAGCTTTTTCAGTTATTATTTTTATCTCAATATTCGGCACAACATACCGACTCTCAGTCGCCAATATTTTGGTTTGTTGATATCCTTTTTGCACTATTAAGTTTCTGCTACCGTTTATATAATCGGAATAGCTTTTATTTGCCTCAGATTCCATCGGCTTTTTTTCTGCCACGTTAAAAAGAAAATTCCAAGATTTTGTTTTTCGGCTAACTTTTATGGGTTTATTATAATTTGAATTTATAATTAATTTAAAACTACAATATTGGGAGATGGGTTTGGGTGCAACAATTGTTAGACTGTTTATACTAGTTTTTAATTCCGGATTGTTTAACAGCAATTTTTTTGGATTATTAAGATATATTTTGGAGAGCTCATTAAAATTCTTGTCTATTTTTATATAATATATGGCGGGGTACAGTTTTTTATATAATTGGCGCCAGTGTTCTGGATTATCATTGTTCGGGGCTTCAATTTTTTCCGTGTCGTTAACTTCAATATTTTTTATAATTTCAGCTTTCTTTAAGTAATTTAAGACTTTATATAAATTAGATTGGCTAAGACCACAATCAGTTAAATCTCCGGCGGCAAAACCTAAGAAAATCTCGTCTTTATTAAGATCATTCTCGTCTAGGTTAGCTAATTTTAGTCTAATAAGGTCAATCACTGACCGGATCTTCTCTTGAAGATCAAAATTCGCCATATAATTGGATATTAATTGTAATTTTAATACTAATATTATATACTGATGTTAGCCTGGAATAGCTAAAAAATCAAGCATTTATGTAGAAAAACTACCTTATTTTTTAGTTTTTTAGTAGTTTTATGGATTATTCGACTATTATTTATAATTATTTAATGAAATAAAAAAATGTTAACAAATTATCGAGAAATATCTAATACGATTTGGAATATTGCGAACCATCTGCAAGGCACTTTTAAGGCTCAAGATTATCAGGATGTTATTTTGCCCCTGACTGTCCTTAAGAGATTGGACGACGCCCTTGAACCAACAAAACAAAAAACCCTGGAGCGGTTTAATGAGCTCGATGGTCGCGTTAAAAATCTCAACATTCTTTATCGCACAACCGGATATAATTTTTATAATACTTCACCCTATACTTTCAAAAAGCTTTTAGAAGCGCCGACGCAAGCCGCGCCTAATTTACGCAAATATATCGATGGTTTTTCCGATAATGTTAAAGAAATTTTTGCTAAATTTGAATTTGATAGGATTTTAGATAAATTGCACGAGTCAGAATTGCTTTATCTTGCGCTAAAAGAGTTTAATAAAATAAATCTTCATCCTGACCAAGTAGAAAACCATATTATCGGCCTTGCCTTTGAAGATCTTATTCGTCGCTTTGCTGAACAATCTAATGAAACAGCCGGAGAGCACTATACTCCACGCGACGTGGTGCGTCTTATGACATCCTTGCTTTTTACTGGTAAAGAGAAGGAGTTAGCTAAACCGGGCGCGATTAAAGAGATTTATGATCCAGCTTGCGGCACTGGTGGAATGCTCACCGTAAGTAAGGACTATATTCAGACTCACTTTAACAAGGATGCTAAGATTTTTCTTTATGGCCAAGAGCTTAATTCAACTACTTACGCGGTCTGTAAGGCAGATATGCTGCTTAAGGGCGAGGATATTGACTCAATTAAGGGCGGTGACAAGGAGCACACCAAGGCAAGCACGCTGTCTAACGATCAACATCAAGGGCAGAGGTTTGACTACGTTCTTTCCAATCCTCCTTTTGGGGTGAGTTGGGAAAAGGATAAAACTGCAGTTGCGAGTGAGGCAGAACGAGGATTCTCTGGCAGATTTGGCGCTGGGTTACCTAGGATTTCCGATGCGCAGTTTTTGTTTATGCAACATATTATTTCTAAATTAAAAACAAAAGAAGAAGGTGGAGGTGAAGCAGCTGTTATTTTTAATGGTTCACCACTCTTTACCGGTGATGCCGGCAGTGGTGAGAGTGAAATACGTCGCTGGATTTTAGAAAATGATTTATTAGATGCGATTGTTGCTCTTCCTGAAAAATTATTTTTTAATACCGGAATCTCTACGTATATTTGGATATTTTCAACACAAAAACCTGTTGATCGAAAAAACAAAGTGATGCTAGTTGATGCACGTAATATTCGCACACAGCTGCGAAAAAATCTTGGAGAGAAGCGCTATGAAATAACTGATGAAAATGCGCAGGAAATTTTAGAGCATTATATTGAAAATAAAAATACTGAACAGGTAAAAATATTTAACACAACCGATTTTGCTTATCGGCAGATTACGATTCAGCGCCCGCTTCGTCTTAAATTTGAAATCAATAGTAAAACTTTAGAACGGTTGAAAAATCATAAGGATTTCTTAAATGACGTGCCGAGTAAGAAAAAAGGTGAAAAAGGCGATGAGGAAAATAAATTATGGCAGGAGCTTCGCGCCGCTATTTATGAAATACTGGAAAGCATACAAGGGGAAATAATTATTTCACGGGTTGATTTTTTAGAAAAATTAGAAAGTGAACTCAAAAAAAGAAATCTTAAAACTACTAAAAGAATTGCTAAAATTGTTTGGCAGCAAATTGGTGAGCGCGATGAAGAGGGCGAGATTTGTTTGGATGAGAATGGAAAACAAGAGGCCGATAACGAGCTTAAGGATTATGAACGTGTGCCGTGGGGGATGGATATAAACAAATACTTTGAAAAAGAAGTAAAACCTTATGCACCAGATGCTTGGGTAGATGAAAGTGTTTGTGACGGAAAAGACCAAGGTGTTGGTGTTATTGGTTATGAAATTCCTTTCACGAGATTTTTCTATGAATACCGAGAACCGCGTAAATTCGATGAAATAGAGATAGATATTAAAAAAATAGAGGAAGAAATTCTTTCTAATCTTAAAAAATTATGAAAGATATTGTAAATTTATCTAAAATTAGTTGGTTAAACAATACTCCTAAAAATTGGGAGCTGCTTCGTATTAAAAATTTATTTGAAATATCTAAAGAAAAAAATTCAGGCGAAGATCTTCCAGTGCTCTCCTTGACTCAAAAGGGGATTAAAATTAGAGATATATCTAATAATGAAGGTCAAATAGCAGAGACTTATGAAAGTTATACTCGTATCAGAAAAGACGATATAGTTTTTAATCCTATGGATCTTCGCACTGGAGCGGTAGATCTCTCTATTTTTGATGGTGTTATTAGTTTGGCGTATACTACGATTCGTAAAAAAGAAAAGGCAGTTTTATTTTTAAAATACTATAAATATTTTTTTCAATGGCATTATTTAAATGAGATATTTTTTCCTTTTGGCCAAGGTGTTTCAGTTGACCATCGTTGGGTATTAAAAGACGAGATTCTTTTAAATTTTCCGATTCTTGTCCCTCCCATTGAGAGCCAACAGCAAATCGCTGATTTTCTAGATAAGAAAACAAGAATTATTGACGAGTTGATTGCAAAGAAAGAAAAAATGGTTGATTTATTGCGTGAAAAACGTGCCGCGATTATTATTAGTGCTGTTACCAGGGGTCTCGATTCAAAAGTTGAAATGAAATCTTCTAATGTTGATTGGGTGGGCGGTATTCCTAGTAAATGGGAGATGCGTCGAGGAAAATTTATATTTAGATATAAAAAAGAACTTAATGATAAATATCAATGCGATCATATTTTAGCTTTAACTCTCAGGGGTGTTATTAATAAGGAGGACTACGAGGCTAGAAGTTTAGTCCCAGCCGATTATGCAAGTTATCAAATTTTTTATAAAGATGATTTAGTGTTTAAATTAATAGATCTTGAAAATCGTCAAACAAGTCGTGTCGGCATAGTGCCTGAAAAAGGAATTATGAGTTCAGCTTATTTGCGTATAGTTCCTAATTCAAAGTTAATATCCAAATATTTTTATTGGGCATACTATTCGTTATATTTACAGGGTATTTTTAATTTTTTGGGAATGGGCGTGCGATCAACTCTTAATCAGTGGGATCTACTTTCTCTCTCTGTGCAAGTTCCAGGCATACAGGAGCAAGAATTGATTTCAGGCTATTTAGATGTAGAGACGGATAAAATAGATAAAGCCATTATACTTATTAATTCACAGACTAATCAACTAAAAGAATATCGCTCGTCGCTTATCTATTCTGCGGTGACGGGTAAAATTAAAATATAAAATTATGCCAAACATTCATCAAAATTTGAAAGAGATTGAATTTGAAAAACATATTGAAAAAGAGCTTGCCCGCCTGCACGGTTTTCGTAAGCGAAATGCCGAGAAGGACTATGATAAGATAACTACTTTTGATGCAGAACTTCTCTTTGAATTTTTGAGTGCCACTCAGGGTGAAAAACTTTCTAAGCTTCAAAAAATATCTGGCGATGATTTTGAGTCACGATTAGTTCGTCGGATTGATGAGGAAATTGGTAGACGTGGAATTATAGATTGCTTGCGCAAGGGGGTTGAAGATGGGCCTGTTAAATTTGATCTTATTTATTTCCGTCCTGTAAATGCTGAAAATCAAGATGTTGAGCGAGTGTATAATGAAAATATTTTTTCTATTACTCGCCAAGTAAAATTTTCACAAACAACGGAGCAATCTATCGATGCTGTGCTTTTTATAAATGGTATCCCAGTTATTACTGCCGAATTGAAGAATGAGTTAACCGGTCAAAACGTTTATCACGCCATTCGCCAATATCAAAATGATCGTGATCCCCGTGAAAAACTTTTTGCATTCAAGCGTTGCGTGGCGCATTTTGCTATGGATACAAGCGAGGCTTTTGTTACTACTGAGTTAAAAAACGAGCGCACTTTTTTCTTGCCATTCAACAAAGGATTTGAATTAGGCGCTGGTAATCCGCCCATAGAAGGTAAGCACAAAACCCACTATATTTGGGAAAATCTTTGGGCGCCAGATTCATTAGCTGATTTATTGCAGTTTTTTGTTCACGCCTATGATGAAGTTCGTGAGGATCGTTTAGGCAGGGAATATAAACAACCAATTCAACTCTTCCCACGTTACCAGCAATGGCGGACTGTCTTAGATTTACTTTTAGCTTCGCAAGAACATAATGCTGGGAAGAACTATCTTATTCAACATAGCGCTGGCAGTGGTAAAAGTTTAACTATCGCCTGGTTAGCGCATCGCTTAATTAATCTTTTTGATGAAAAAAATGAAAGAGTGTATGACGCAGTAATTGTTTTAACTGATCGTCGTGTATTAGATAAAATGTTGCGAGAAATTATTCGAGCATTATCACCGGTGTCGGGAATATTTGTCCCGGCCGGCGAAGACGGCGTGCGTTTAAAAGATGCACTTGAGGGTGATGCGCAGATAATTACTTCCACCATTCATAAATTTCCGTTTGTAAATGGGTTGGTTAATAAACTCTCTGCAAAAAAGTTTGCACTCATTGTAGATGAAGCACACTCTTCTCAGTCAGGTGAACTTACGCGAGCAGTGCAGGATCGACTTGGCGTAGAAGATGTTGAAAATTGGCTTGTCCAACAAGTAGAAAGTCGTCAACAGCCAAGTAATATAAGTTATTTTGCTTTTACAGCAACACCTAGGCACGAAACCTTAGAACGATTTGGCGAAAAACAACCAGATGGTTCCTTCCAACCTTTCAGTTTATATTCTATGAAGCAGGCGACTGAAGAGAAATTTATTCTTGATGTCCTATCAAATTATACTACCTATAAAACTTATTTTAAACTTTTGAAAAAAGCAGCCGAAGATCCGACTGTTCCGCGCGCACGGGCATTGTCTGCTATCTTGCGGCACGTCAATTTTCACGAAACTACTTTAAACCAGAAAATAGAAGTAATTATGGCACATTTTGAGAAGACGGTTAAGGACTTATTGCGGGGAGAATCTAAAGCAATGATTGTGACCTCGTCACGAGAAGCTGCTGTTAGATATAAGTTAGCTTTAGATCATTATTTGCGCGAGCATAATTATACTCATAAAACATTGGCGGCATTTACTGATTCAATCGAGATAGATGGCGTGTCATATACTGAAACCTCTATTAACGAAGGAATTCCTGAAGATAATACTGCCAAAGAATTTAAAAAAGCTGAGTATCGTTTTTTAATCGTAGCCGAAAAATATCAAACTGGATTCGATGAACCATTTTTATGTGCGATGTATGTAGATAAGCATTTGTCTGGCGTGCAGGCAGTTCAAACCCTTTCTCGTCTAAATCGGACCGCACGAGATAAAGACCAGGTATATGTTCTTGATTTTGTAAATGAGGTGGATGATATTAAACAAGCATTTGAACCTTATTATACCAGCACAATAATTTCTGAGGGGACGGATATAAATGCGCTTAATGATTTGCGGCAAGCGCTTTTCGCTGTTTATAATTTTAGTGATGAAGTGCTTGATGGTTTTGTTGCCTTGATTGATCCAAATGCTGAAGAGATACATCAAAATGCTAACGCCTTTTTGGATAAAATTGCCAAACAAATTATTGCCGAGTTACCTCACAAAAGTAATGGCGATGTAATAGTTGAGGATAAGTATGGAGAATTCCTTTCGATTGGCAATGTTTACACAAAGCGCTATCCATATCTCGCTCAGGTTGTTGGCTATTCAGAGGTCTCTCACGAGAAGCTATATCTTTTATTGAAATATCTTCTGAAAAAAATGCCTAAGGATCCTAAGAAGCCGCTTATCGAAATTTTAAAATATGTTGATATGGATTCGGTGCGTGTAGTTCGCAAACTTCAATCAAGTATTACTCTTTCACCGGAAACTGGCGATGTCCACCAGGACGAGATAGTTCCCGGGGTTCCTTTTGAAGAAACAGAGGATCTTATTTCACAGATAATTGGTGATGTTAATAAGCACTGGGGTTTAGATTTTGGAGAGGATCAACAAAAAACCCTTAATTCTATTGGCGAAGAGTTGGTGAGTGATGAAGAAGCTCAAAACGTTGTTTATAACAACAGTTCTATGCAGGCGGTCGGTAGATGGTTTCATAAACCGTTTGAAAATAAAGTTTTTGATAAATATGATACCGATAAAAAACTTTACGAAACTCTCGCAAACAATAAAGAGTTAAACGAATATATTGAAAAGAAAATGTTGCGATTTGTAGTTGATAAGGTTCTGGCGTTAAGAGAAGAATAGACTGTCGAAAATGAGAAAGGTAATTAATAAGTTTTGTAATAAATAGTTATGGGTAATAAAGAGATTGATAAAATTTTAAACGACTTGCTCAGTTATTCTCATCCAGAATTTTTTGAGGCCGACTATAAAAATAAAATTATATTTAGTAAAGATTTTGAGAAAGATTCGGTTGATAAATATTTTAGAATAATTAGCTCCATAAAATGGTTTCTTAATAAAATATCTAGATATGAAGTATATTTTTTAGAGTTTTATCCCTTATCGAAAAATATAAAAAATCGTGAGGCATTAGAGCATCATATTCACGCATACCTTGAAGATGTTGAGACATTAAAAAATAAACTCACCAATTATATTGGCTGTCTTAAGAATGACTTAAAACGGATTGCAAAAAATAAAGAAGAAGTTTCTAAAGCATTAAAATTTGTAAACGATCAAATATTCAAAGTTTTTAAGGGTGTGTCCACCCACCGTGGGACTCATAGGCACGGGAATGATAGATTTGTGGATACTAACGTTATTAATATGGAGATGGCGGAGACTATGCTGTTGGAGACCAATCCAATCAGGGGCCAATTAACACAATATGCAATAGATTCTTTTGAAAAGCAGCGGGACGAGTCTTTCGAAAAAGGTAAGATATTTTGGATTGAAACTTCAACTAGAAACTTTCCACAAATTGAAGGGGCGACCAATGAAATACTTGAGAAGACTGAAGATTTTTTATATCAATATTTAAATATTACCACTTTAAATTTTGGTAAGAAAGACAATAATTAAAAATTATGTTAAAACAAATATTAATTTCAATCGTAATAGTTTTACTTGTAATATGGGGCATCTCTATAATTTCTTCAAAAAATTTTTGGAAGTCAGTCGGTGGGCACGTAAAAGATGGAATAGCTAAAAAAATTAGCAAAGTTATTATTTGGTTTATTATTTTTTCTATTTTTATTTTTATAGCTTATTTAATTAAATAATTATTAATTTAAATATTATATGCCAAAAACAGATATAACAGTCCGTGAATTAGTCGACAAGGTTTTAAGAAATGAATTAACGTTGCCGGAAATGCAGCGTCGCTATGTATGGCCAGCTACTAGAGTCCGCGATTTATTAGATTCTCTGTATCGAGGATATCCATCTGGAACAATTTTGGTTTGGGAGACAGATGAAGATATCCAAGATAGAGGTTTGGCGGTTGAAGCTACTAAAAGTCCTACGACGTCACAGAAGCTCTTATTATTAGATGGACAACAAAGAGTTACTTCATTATCAGCTATTTTAACTGGAGAACCAGTTAAGGTTAGGGGACGCAGAAGACCGATTGATATTCTTTTTAACTTAGAACATCCAGATGGCCCACCAGTAGAACTTTTAGTTGATGATGAGAGCGATTTTAATGCAGATATTGAGGAAGTTGAGGATGAAGAGAGCGCAGAGAGGGATATTCAACAGGATATGAAAAAGAGAACATTCGTAGTAGCGAGCCGCTCCTTGCAAAACGATCCAGTTTGGGTTTTGGTTTCTGATATTTTTAAGAAAACCGAAAACCAGATATTAAAATCTATTGGTATAAATTCAGATGATGAGAAGTGGGATAAATATTCCGAAAGATTACAAAAAGTTAAAAAAATATCAGACTATCAATATGTTATGCAGGTTTTAGAAAAAAGAATGTCATATGAAGAGGTTACCGAAATTTTCGTTAGAGTTAACTCCTTGGGCATTAAATTAAGAGGCTCTGATTTGGCCTTAGCCCAAATCACTTCTAAGTGGAAGGGTTTTATGGATCTTATAGAAAATTTTGCCGGTCAGTTTGATGGCGATGAGGATTATATTGTTGAAACTGGTTTGCCAGTTCGTATGTTAACAATATTTGCGACTCATCAAAGTAAATTTAAAACTGTTGGGAAGTTAAGTAAACAAAAATTGGAAGAATCGTGGAAGACCGCAACTGGTAGCTTAGAATTTGCTATAAATTTTATCAGAAATAATGCCGGCATTGATAGTCTTAGATTTCTTTCCTCTCCATTTTTATTAGTGCCAATCGCACTTTATTCAGCTCTAAATGATTATAAATTAAGCCCAGAGGATGAGAAGAAAATGTTAAAGTGGTTTTATTTGGCTCATATGAGAGGACACTACAGTATGGGTTCATCTGAGTCTATATTGGATGCTGACTTATCTATTCTGTTTAAAGAGAAGGGATTAGATGAATTAATTAATCAATTACATTTGCACGTTAAAAAATTTGTTGTTGATTCAGACGACTTAGCATTTAAAGGAATCAGAAGTCCTTTATTTTCAATGCTATATTTTGTTTTGCGACAGAATGAGGCTAAGGATTGGTGGACTGGTTTAAAATTGGCCGATAGTCACGTTGGAAGGGCGCACACTATTCAATATCACCATATTTTTCCAAAGTCTTTAATTAAGGCTATGTATGATCAAAAAGAAGTCAATGAGATATCTAATATGGCTTTTATTGGTGGTAAAACTAATAGACAGATTACTAATAAAGAGCCTATAAAATATCTCGAGAAAGAGGTTGTTGAAAAACGTGGTGAAGATGCATTAACTTCGCAATTAATACCGACAAATAAGGATTTGTGGGAATTAGATAAATATATAGACTTCCTTGTCTATAGAAGAAAGGCTATCGCTGACGCAATAAATATTTTTATGAAAAAGTTTGATTAATATTTATGAAAATTACCGGATCAAAGCTTTATGATTATACTCAATGTCCGCACCGTGTGTGGCGAGACGCTTATGGTCCGCAGGAAGAAAAAATAAAAGAGATCAATCCTTTTGTGCAGATGCTTTGGGACCGAGGAGTTCAGTTTGAAAAAGATGTGGTGAAAGGTCTTGGCAATACTTTAGATTTAAGTGACGGTAACTACGAAGAACGAGCGAAAAAAACCTTAGAAGCTTTAAATAATAAAACCCCTTTGATTTATCAAGGGGTTTTGCAGTATGAGAATC
The DNA here is from genome assembly GCA_964517555.1 of uncultured Gammaproteobacteria bacterium. Taxonomy (GTDB): domain Bacteria; phylum Patescibacteriota; class Patescibacteriia; order Patescibacteriales; family UBA12465; genus DAONDZ01. The sequence continues at coordinate 103,692 of CAZFEF010000001.1, read as the reverse complement.
TTTTAGGGATTCCTGATTTATTAAGATTGGAGCCTGATGGAACTTATATCCCGATAGAGATAAAATCTGGTATGGGCTTTGCTGGAGTCGATGAGGAAAGTGGAGAGGGCGGGAAAATGAAAAAGCATTATGCCGTCCAATTGGCTTTTTATGTTGAACTTCTGGAGATATTGGGATTTGAGCATAAAAATAAAGGGATTATTTTAGACGTCCATAAAGAGGAAGCGGTTTATAACTTAAATGAATTATTAAATCAAAGGGAAAAAACAACTGTCTGGGATTATTATAAGACAGTAAAAAATAATGTTGATTTACTTTTACAAAATAAGGCTCAGAATTTACCCGCTTATTTTGGTCAATGTAAACTCTGCCCCTGGTATAGTAGTTGCAAAAAATGGGTTTTTGAAAACAATGATTTAACTGGATTGTTTTATGTTGGTCGTAGCAAGAGGGATATCATCAACCAAGAATTGGGAATTTATAAAATTGAGGATATATTAGGAATTGATTTAGAATATATTACTGAGAAAAAAAAGAAGGATAAGAAATTTTTAAAAGGAGTTGGGCCTGATACTCTAATTAAAATTATTAAGAGAGCAAATGTCCTATTAAATATTAAAGCCCCAGTAGCTTATAAAAAAATTAAATTACCTAAAACTAATTATGAATTATTTTTTGACATTGAAGATGACCCGACTCAGGAATTTGTTTATCTGCACGGAGTTTATGAGCGCAGCCCTAAGGGTGAACGTTTTATAGATTTTACGGCTAAAGATAATACGCCGGACGGAGAAAAAGAAGCTTGGGCCAATTTTTGGAAGTATATTAAAACTTTGCCTGAGAATGATTATTCGGTTTATTACTATTCACCTCACGAAAAAACTACCTATAAAAAATTGCAGAAACAATACCCGGATGTCATTTCGGCCGAGGAAGTATTACAATTTTTTGAACAGGAAAATACAGTTGATTTATATCAGGTAGTTTTAAAGCACACAGACTGGCCGCTACCAAGTTATTCCATAAAAGAGCTGGCTGTTTATTTAGGGTTTAAGTGGCGAGATGAGACCCCATCAGGAGCATTATCGATTCAGTGGTATAACGATTATTTAGAAACCGGAGACGAAAAGACATTGGAGAGAATTAAGATTTACAATGAAGACGATTGCAAAGCGACGATGGTTTTGAAGGATGGTTTGGACAAAATGTTTAATAATCTATAAATATGTATTTTACCGATGAGGAAATATTAGAGTTTCAGGCGCTTTATGAGAAAAGATTTCATAAGAAAATAAGTAAATCCGAGGCCATTGAAAAAGGTTTAAATCTGGTTAATTTAGTTAAATTAGCTGTTGGGCAGAACCCTTTAGATAAGGTTGAATCGAAAATAAACAAACCATAAATTGCTCTGGCTAATCGATGATTTTTCAGTTAAAATATATAGAGATGGACTCAGCAAAATGGCCCATAATCTATAAATATTAACTATTAAATCTATGAACGACATTTTTACTTTACAAGATTGCAGGGAAATTGGTTCTAAGGCAAAAGATACCAGAAGAAGCCTTAATGAACTATTTACATATTTGAGCTCTAAATTACCCAAAACCGAACTATTAAAGAGGTGGCGGACCGTTGAGGAGTCATTTGGAGGGCTAAGGAGCGGGCTCGATGATATTGCTTACGAAAAATTTGGCGATAAGGCTGCCGGATTATTTTATGGACTTGATGTTAAGAAATAAATAATTTATCGAATAATGAATAGTGAATTGTTGAAAAAATATCGCGGATCATTGATTGGCTTGGCAATAGGCGATGCTCTTGGAGTCCCAGTAGAATTCAAATCTATAGGAAGTTTTAAACCCGTTAATGATTTTGAAGATTCTAATCGCCTCCCATCGGGGTGTTGGTCTGATGATACAGCGATGGCTTTGTGTCTCGCTAATAGTTTAATTGAGAGTATGGGTTTTGACCCCAAGGATCAAGCTGATAAATATAAAAAATGGCTTGAAACCGGTTATTGCTCTAGCACTGGCAGATCATTCGGCGTTGGCCAGACAGTTTTAAGGGCTCTAGTAGCTTACAACGGAGAAAATCCTTATGTAACTACTTCTTCTAGAAATTCTGATGGTAATGGTAGCTTGATGCGCATAGCCCCAATCCCACTGTATTTTAGAGACAATGTTTTTGAAGCGATTAAATATGCAGAATTAAGTTCTAGAGTAACTCACGAATCACAATTATGTGCTGATGCTTGTAAATATTACTCCGGGCTTATTATTGGAGCATTAAACGGAGCGACTAAAGAGGAGTTGTTGCAACCACTTTTTTGCCCTATAAAAGATTTTTGGATTGAAAATAAATTAGTTAAAGAGACAGAAACCGTAGCTCTCGGATCGTATAAAAATCAGCAGCCGCCTTTTATTCAGGGGTCGGGCTATGTGGTTAAATCGCTTGAAGCCGCTTTGTGGGCGTTTTATAATTCGGAGACTTTTGAAGAGGGCGTGCTAAAAGCCGTAAACTTGGGAGACGATGCTGATACTACAGCTGCAATATACGGACAATTAGCCGGTGCTTATTATGGAATCGACGGAATACCGGAAAGGTGGATTAATGGAGTTGCTAAAAAGATTGAGATTATAGATATTGCTGATAAATTATTTAATAAAACATAATTTAGCTTTTACCTTTTCAAAATGATGTAAAAAGGTTATTATATAAAAAACAATACCTAACCCTGTCGGTTACCGACAGGTATGGTAAAAAAATCCTACGCGAATAAAGATGGTCTTCTGACCAGCACTTATTCGCGTAGGTTTGCTCTCGAAAGAGGGCGAGACAGATCCGAAAGGGTTTGTCGCTGTGTCGGGAGACCTTTTTTGTTTCCTCGACCCAGATAAATCCTACGCGAAATATGAAGTTTAAAAAAGATTTAATAGAAATTTTTAAAATTATTTTAATATTGCCATTATTACCACTTATACTTGGTTGTCGAGGTTGGTTCGGCTTTTTTGGCCTTGTATTAATCCCGATTGGATTAAATATGTTATTGGGTCCCGAAGAGGATCGTATTGCCGGCAATTTTGGTTATTTGATTCTTTTCATTAGTTTATCATTATTGTTTGTAGAAGGGGTAAAAGATTGGCGGAGCATTATAGAAAATAAAGGGAAAAAGAAAGAGCCAATAAAATTTTAAAAATTCTCCTGTCAAATTGAAAAATATTTTCTCCCATACGAAACTGCTACCACGCGATCGTCGGTGGTGTGTGGCAGGGGGTCAACCCCGGCGGTGGGTCGGTAAATTAAAACTAATAAACAAAAATATATGTTTGTGGAAATTCAAAAAGCTAATTCCATTTTAAGGTCCTGGAAGAATGATCCTAGGTTGAGTAAGCGAGAGATTGTAAAAGACTATGGCTGGGAGGATAATAATGACCCTGAAAATAATAAGCCCCTTACTGAAAAAGAGGTGAAATCTTTCAAAAAGTTTTTGCGAGAGAACAATCCGACAGGATATTACGAGTTATTTCCTGAAGATAAAGCATAAAAGATATATAGTGAGCGACACTGGGGTAGTATTAAATTGTTGTTACAAATACATCATTATTCTTCCTCATCTCAGTTCCAATTATCGTGACTATGGCGTGCGTTGATGAAAAACGTCTTTTTATGACCCACATACCTGAAGATCGCTTGTTCTGGCGATTTTGTCTCAGATCGTCAAGATGATTAGTATTGGGGCAATTCATATTTATAAAAATCAGGGCGATCTTAGTGGACTTTAATTATAAAAAACTATGTGGTTTATCAAAATTTTCGCATTTTTAAATGATTATACAGGAGCTCTGGGCATACTAGTGAGTATCTTTGTTATAGCTTGGTCGATTATAAAATTTGGAGATTATCGTAAAAATAGGAATTTTCAAATATACCACAAGTTAGTAGAAGATTTAGTTGATATTGAGTCTGGTAGACAAGACAAAAAACTAGACAGACAAATAGCTATTGTTTTTGAACTTAGAAATTTTAGAAGATATTATGAAGTTTCCGAGAGGATTCTAATTGGTCTTAAAAATTGTTGGGTGAATGAAAACCCAAGAATAATAGAAGAGATAAATTTGACTCTTGATTTTATTAAGAAGAAGAGGCGTTGTAGGTAATTATTCTGCCCACGGTTTATTTTTATTTCGGCTTGACATAAGTCTAATTACGTGATATAATTATACATTAATTTAATAAAGAATAATGCCCAAATTCTGCTGGGTGAAGCGCAGAAAATTCTTTTAAAACCTGTAAAAATTGGAGGCCAAAATGGCAACAACAAAACAGAAGCACATGATCGCTGGGAGAATGGTAGAATTCCAGGACAGATTCGAAAAATTATCAAATGATGACGCCCAGTGGCTCATTCAAAACGCCGGAGAGGGAATTGACCTGTTTATTCAGGCAATCACTAACCGCTCTAAGACTGATGTTCCACCAGCCCCTGCTATCTTGAGCGAAGTGATTTCAACTGTTACTCTCTCTGCCACCACCGAAAAATTTGTCGCTAAAGATAAATTTGTGGTTGACACGGGCAAGAAGGCTAAGGTCAAGATTTCCTATGTAGGTGATAATTTCAAAGCCTGGTTTACAGAGAAAACCGAAGAACCCTTTGCCGGCAGTACAGTTTACGGACGCAAGCTAAACCGGGGATCGGTTGATGGCCCTATCATTTCCGAACTTGGTGGCCAGGAAAAATCCGAAACCACTTTATCAGAAATGTATGCCATGATGGAGCGTCAGGCAAACGGAGAAAAAAGCGAGCTGCTTAATAACGGTTACGCCAATATCTTCTATATCCGTGACATCACTGGTACACTCCGTGCTGTGACTGTGGACTGGGATGGCGGTGGCTGGTACGTCGAGGCGCTCTCGGTTGGGAGTCCTCTCGGGTGGTTCGGTGGCAGCCAGGTTTTCTCCCGCAATTCCTCGGTCACTAAGACCGTTTAACCCTTGTACCTTTGAATCTATGACCCTTTGACTCTTTCTTTTTTCTTCTTGAAAACTGAAACAGTCCGAGGGTCTTTTTATTTCCGCTTATTTATGATACATTGATATGAAACCAAGAATCGCGAAACGGTTACGGCTATTTCGCCATGATTTCAGAATTCTTAGCCTCGGAGTCGCGTCGGGCAAGCCTAGCGCGAGAGTAGGAGAGACTTCTTCAAAAACTTCAATAATTGGTACTGAAAACTGGTGGACTTTCAGGTCCCGAATAATATACAATCCCGGGGCATTAAGCCGAAGGACGGTGATCTAGACGGTTTTCAGTACATAATCGATGCCTCCGTGCTGTGAACGTGAACTGGAATGACGATGGCTGGAACGTCAAGGCGAACTCGGTTGAGAATCCTAACGAGTGGAACGATGGCAACCAGGTTTTCTCCCGCAATTATTGATATTCTCCCGTTCATTTGGCGGGAGTTTTCATTTCTAAACCTTTTCTCCAACCACCCAGCATCCGACCAATTTCTTCTAACTGCTCAGAAAGACAAGAATATTTATTATTAGAAAGGCATTTATTTTCCCAGGCCAGCTGCAGAAAAAATTTTAGACCATCAAGTTTGGTAATTACCAAGCATAGCTGCGCTTGTTTCTTTTCTCCAGAAAGATAAGCAGTGATAAAAATATTTTCTAAAATTGATAAAAAAGAGTTTTCAATCTTGCCACCCAGGTTATAGCGATAAGCTTTAGGAAAGTCAGCCAAAACTTTGAACCAAATCGCGTAGGTCTCCTTAGCTTTAACGAGCACGACCGGTGGGCGAAGAATTGTACTCATATTTTTATGAAGAAATTTATTAAAAAATACGAAGATATTATTACCACTGCCAACTTACTTCTAGCTTGGGAGGAGTTTTTGACGGGTAAAAGAAAACGTAATGACGTAATACTGTTTCAAGGCAGATTAATGGATAATATCATTAGCCTCCACCATGATTTAAAAAACAAGACCTACAAACATAGCAACTACCAAGCCTTTAATATTTCCGATCCCAAACCGAGAAATATTCATAAAGCGACAGTCCGAGACAGATTGCTCCACCATTTGCTTTACCGGGAAATCTATCAATATTTTGATAAACAATTTATCTCTGATTCCTATTCGTGCCGCTTAGATAAAGGTACTCATCGGGCTGTTTATCGTTTAGCAGAATTTGCCAATCAGGTTTCCAAAAATAATCAAAGAACGGTCTGGGTATTAAAATGCGATATCAAGAAATTATTTTTGGATTTATTAAAAGACTCTTTAGTTATATATTCAAAGGGCAAGCCTTATTATTCGTATTCGAGTTATCTCTGGGAAATTGTAATTCAGTATTATAAAAATTTAAAGGAGCATAATACGTATAGTTATCTTAGAGACTTGGAAAAATTTATTATTAATAATTCCAAGAAGCCAGGAGTTAATTGGCTTAGGTATAAATTCCAAAATTTAAAGCAAGAATATATTGAGTATTTGGGTAAACCAAAAAATATTGCCGATTGTATAAAAAAGTATAATCAGCTTAAGGGTATGATGTATTTAGATATAGCTACAAAAAGAGATTTATTTGAATTTGTAAAAAAAATATTCGAAACTGATTTGAGGCAATGGGTTGAAAGTGAGGGTGCGTATAGATTTATTATTGAGGCAGGCAGAAAACAGGAGGATCTTATACAAAAAACGATTAATAGTCAGATCGAAAATTGCTTATTAAAAGGTGGGCTCAGAAAAGAAGAAATTAGCATCAGAAGAGAAACTCAATTATTGGATAATAAGCGAACCGATTTTTTAGTTTCTTATGGCTTTGTAGGTTCAATATTAATTGAATTAAAGCTCACTACTAATACCGAGTTGTCAGGATTTAAAAATAGGTCAAATTATAGGAAGAAGTTGATTCAGTACATTCAAGGAACGGATTCTGGCTACGGAATCTTTGTAATTTTCAATAATGATGAGAATATTAGTTATGATGATTTTTCTTCTATTTTGTCAAGTGTTGAAAAGATATATTCAAACGATCAATATATTTCCGTTATTGGCCTTAATTGTAATAAATGAGACTTGAAAACCCTTTTTATAGTGTCTCATTTGTCTCATTTTGCCCTGACCCACACACCTGCTAAAACCCATGAAAGCTTCCAAGAAGCCTTGTGAAAATGGGTTCTATTCCTACACGGGGTTTTAAAGTGTAAAATATGCTATAATTTTTGTATAATTTAATATTTTTTAAGTAATATGGCTTTGTCATTTATTTTTTTATTAATTTCATTATTTGTGGTAATTAAAAGTGCAAATTTTGCCATTCGCTATTCAATCCATTTAGCGGAAAGTTTTAATTTACCCAAATATATTATTGGTTTTGCGGTCGTGGCTGTCATTTCTATTTTACCAGAAACATTTATTTCAATTACTTCGGCTATTGAAAAAATTCCTTCTTTTGGGCTAGGTACATTATTTGGTTCGAATATTGCCGATCTAACCCTAGTTTTTGCTTTGGTAGTATTTTTATCTGGCAGAAAATTAAGAATAGAAAGTCAGCTTATTAAAAATAGATTTTTACATATCGGAGCAATGGCTATTCCAATTATACTTGGTCTAAATGGCTATTATTCTAGATTGGACGGAATAATATTAATTTTAGTTGGGTTATTGTTTTACTACTTAGTTTTAAAAAAGAATATTTATGTTGCCAAGATTGATCGGGAAAAATTTAATATCAAAAATTTAGTATTCCTATTATTTAGTATGACCGGTCTTTTATTGGGTTCTCATTTTACCGTAAAATATGGAGTTGATTTTGCACGGGGTTTAAATGTTAGCCCAATATTGATTGGCATGTTGGTGGTCGGTCTAGGGACGACTCTGCCGGAATTATTTTTTTCAATTAAAGCCGCGAAACATCATCATGATAATTTGGCCCTAGGTGATATTCTGGGAACAGTTGTTGCTGACGCCACTATCGTAGTTGGTATAATGGCTCTAATTAGTCCCTTTGCCTTTAATTTACGCATTATCTATATTACTGGGCTATTCATGTTTCTAGCAATTTTTCTTTTATTTTATTTTATGAAGTCAGACCGAATATTAAGCCGAAAAGAGGCTTTCCTATTATTTGTTTTTTACATAATTTTTGTTTTAACGGAATTTTTAGTTAATAGATAATAATTTTCTAATATCCCTAATATTTAAGCATTTAAAAGTTCGGAAATAATCCTTATGCGCGAGCATATATACAAAAATGAGCTGAAAGGCTCATTTTTGTTATGGTATATGATTCGAAAATTTTGGCCTTGGTTTTATTATTTTAGCGAGTAGGTCATTTTTATTGGGTCAAATTGGTTCGAATCCATTTGCCCGTTTTTACTTCTTTATATAAAATTATTGTTAAAATTAATCCATTGCCAATAATGCCATTAATAGTCGGTAAAAATAACTGATATAAATTGCCATCATAATTCATTAACAATGAAATAGTTTGGAGGATATAGGCTATTACAATTAATGTCCAAGGTAAATGTTTTTCTTTCAGACGATTTTTTATTAGACCAACGGCTGTTGGTAGGTAGGAGGTAAAAATTATTATTTGTAATAGCAAGCTAGCAATATCAGCATTTTTGGTTATCCACCAAAATATTCCAATAATTATAGATAAAGTTAGTATGGACATATCAAGCTTCGCTAGCTTTGCAAATTTTCCTTTAAAAAAAGAATAGGCCATAGTCGCGCCCATAGAGAGGAAAACCGTAAATACAATTGAGGTTTTGAAATAATCACTATTTACAACCTGGAAATAGGTCACTGTATTAATGCCTGTTACTATAAACCAAATAACCCAGGTACTAGGATTGGGTGTTGATTCTCCTCTGGACACTTGTCTTAAATAGGTTATGCAAACGGCTATTGGCAAGATAGAGGCAATTATTTGTAGCGCGGTTGTCATATTAATAAGATTCAATAACTTTTTTATATGTTATCATTTTTTATAATGTTTCTGCAAATAAAGCTCGAAAGCAGCCCCTCCAAGCGAGCATATACACAAAAATGAGCCTTTCGGCTCATTTTTGTTTGAACGGGTGTATTTTAGTTTGCGTTATTCTTCACTTGACATAATATTTTTGTGTGTTATCATAATAATACAGTAATACAGAATATATGAATCAATTTAAATTTAATCAAAAAACAAATAGCTTATTTTCGGCTATTTTAAACCTAAATTCAGTTAAAGAGGCTGAATGTTTTTTCCGTGATCTATGTACTATTGAGGAAATAAAAGAAATGGCTGATCGTTGGGAAATAGCCCAGTTGGTTAATGATAAAATTCCTTATCGCGAGATAGCAGCCAAACTAAAAACTAGCACCACCACAGTTAGCCGCGTAGCCTCTTGGTTAAATAATGGTTCCGGCGGTTATCGTTTAGCGATCAGCAAGCTTCATCATCACAATCATTCCTTGTAAAAAGGGGCTGATTGTGTTTTTTTTAAATCACGAGCGACCCCTTTTTAGAAGGGTTTTTTATTATCTAAAAAGGGCGCAACTTAATAATAACCAAAAGGAAATTGAAAAATGAAAGAACAAAATGAGGGAATTAAATGGTTTAATACTGTTTTTTATCCAGAAAAAAGAACGGCCAGAGCGGTCCGCTATGAAGACGGGGTTCTACCGCGTCTGCGTCAGGAAAAAATTACGTTGTTTACTCCTTGGGGTCCCAGGTACAATTGGGGTCATCGCGGGGCGGAGATTTTCCCGGGAGACAAGGAAATTAAGGTTATTGATTTTTTGACTATACTGCTTGATGATTGGCAAGAAAGAATGCCTGACAAAAAATTTCGTTGGATCTTCCTTGGAGCAGATTTGTACGGCACAAGGATAAATGGATTATCCGAAGTGTTGGTCTGCCAATATTTTGCTAACTTAGCAGAAGGGCTAAAGGAAATGATGCCGAATGTTGAGTTTAGGCTTTGGTCTGAATTTGATCAACAAGCCGAAGTTTATCGGCAAAAGGTTAGGGAGAATTTCACCTCTTTTGTTAGTCGTGATTTGTTATCTCGAGCAGGTCAAACGGCTAAAGCGATGGGTAAGGGCGGAAACCCCGTTGATTATCTAACGGAAAGATTAGCTGAGGCCATGTTAGTTGAAGAAGAATTCAGGCCGATTAAAATTTCCTGTGTCGCTAGACATAAAGATGATGTAGTTGATTATAATCTTCCTCGTCTTTATCTCTTGCCAAGCGATCTTCATGCCCCTTGGTTATAACTTTTAAGGGGATATCGAGCAAATTTGTTTGATATCCCCATCTTAAAACTAATATTAATTTAAATATAAAAAGTATGGATTATAATAAAATCATAAAAAAAGCGATTGATTTACATGTTCACGTCGGACCAGAAATAATTCCGCGTAAATTTATTTTACCCGAATTATTAAAAGAAGAGGCAAATAAGCTGGGCGGTGTGGGGGTAAAAAATCACTTTTTCCCAATTATTGGTGATACTAAGAGAAGCGCCATAAAACCCGGGTGCCCATTGGTTATCAGCTCTATAACCCTAAACCACTACGTTGGTGGATTTAATGCTGCCGCCGTCAGGTGTTTAGCGGAGATATCAGCCAATCCAATTATTGTTTGGTTTCCTACAATTCACTCGGAAAATATTTTGAAAAATCAAAAATTTGAGATTCCAGGTGAATGGATTGATGTTGAAACCAGAAAGCAATTTAAATTTCGTCCGACAAAATTTATCAAGGGATTGAAGATCTTTGATGAGAAGATGAAAATAAGTCGAGAGGTGAAAGAAGTGTTAGTCGAGATCAAAAAATCGGATGCTATTTTGGCGACTGGCCATATTTCTTGGCAAGAATCACAATCCCTGGTAAAATTTGCCGTCAATAAGATCGGACTCAAAAAAATTATCATCACTCACCCGATATATCAAAAAATCGATATGCCTATTGATATTCAGAAAAAACTGACAAAACTAGGAGCCCTGGTTGAGCACTGTTTTTCTATGTATTCGATTGACAAGATATCAATTAAGAAAATAGTTGAGCAAATAAAATTTGTCGGCGCGGCTAATTGTATTTTGTCCTCTGACGTGGGGCAAATTTTTAGCCTTACGCCAAGCGAAGCCTTGAAACAATTTGTTAAGCTATTAAAAAAAGAAGGTATTAATGAAAACGAAATTAAAATTATGTTGATAAAAAATCCCAGGAGATTAATAGGAAAAAGTGACTAGTGACATTTAAAACGTTAATAATATTAAAATTTAAAAAACCGCAGGACATTGTCGGCGGTTTTTGGGGTTGCGATTTATGCTTTTCGCAATTGTTTAGCTACCCGTTTGAAGTGTTGTCCATCTATGGCTAGTTCAATGGCCATGCCCAAAGATTTAAATTGGCCGGTGAACAATACTCGAAGGATCAAAGTCCAGTAATAGATTCCAGTAGAGGAAAGACCAATCAGGAAAACGCTCATCAGAAAAGCTCTAATATCCATGAGCTTTATTCTCCCGCCCTTAGATTGGGGGCGATAATTATTGAGCATGATGTGGATTCGTCGGTAGTATTCCCGAGTTGAATAGGCTGAGGTTACCAACCTCTTGTAGCCGGAGATCAATTTTTTGGGCTCCATCTTAGGGACGAAGTTTAATTGGATATTGGTATTATCACCATCGCTGGCATTCAGCAACCGATTCTCGGCTTTGAGCCGATAATATAATCTGGTTCCGGGTATAACTATCATCAGGCCGATCATTGAGATGACCACTCCATTTTGACGGATAAATTTCAGTAGCTGGTCGAAAATGTTGTTGGGGTCACCGTCGATACCGACAATGAAGCCGCCCATAACCAAGATACCGTGGCGATGAATTTTCTTGATCGCCTCTGACATATCAACCTTTAGGTTTGGGTCCTTGTCGCATCTTTCTAGGCTGGCCAAATGAGGAGATTCCAATCCTAAGAAAACTTTGTAGAAATTGGCAGCCACCATCAGATCTAAGAGCTCGTCATCCACGGCCAGATTGATATCGGCTTGGGTTAGGAAGCGAAATGGATAGCGATGTTCTTTTTGCCATTCAATCAGTGCTCGCAACATGGATTTGACCTTGGCTTTGTTGCCGATCAGGTTGTCATCAACTACGAAGATCACTCCTCGGTAGTTGGCGTCATAGAGGGACTGGAGTTCAGCAATAAACTGCTCGTTGGCTTTGTTTCGAGGTGGGCCATAGGTAGCCCGGATGTCGCAGAATTCACAATTGAATGGACAACCTCGACAAAACTGGACCGGAATCGTGGCATAATGATTAAAATCGATTAAATGCCACAATGGCTTAGGCACTTTGGTCATGCTTGGCCAACGACCGGCATCTGGTTGGTAGATGGTTTGAGCCTGGTTGGCTGACAAATCATTGAGGAATGGAGCTAAAGTATTTTCAGCTTCTCCCAAAACAAAATGATCAACTCCTAAAGCCAGGAAATCATCTACCAGGTTAGCGAACAACGGTCCGCCAACGACAACCTTCTTTCCTTTAGCTTTAGCTCGAACTATTACTTCTTCGGCACCGACTCGCTGAATCAACATGCCGCTAACCATAATCATCTCGGCCCAATCCAAATCTGAATCGGTAAGTTCGCTGACGTTAACATCAACTAACTTTAGGTTCCATTCTCGCGGCAGCATGGCCGCCACGGTTAGTAATCCCAGAGGCGGAAAGGAGGCTTTTTTGTTCACATACTTCATGACGTGTTTAAAGCTCCAAAACGTATCTGGGAATTTGGGATAAATCAATAGGACATTCATTCTATGTGGGTTTTTACGTTAGATTTTAATAAGAACTGTTTTATTGAACTAATCATACCCTAAATTATTAAATCTGTCGACCAGCCAATATTATCTAGTCTTTGTTGCCCGAGAGCCTTCTTCGAATGGAAGATCTCGGCGAAAAACTCCATCAAAAATTCTTTAACGAATAGAATGGAGGCAAAAAATTGCCAAAACCCTGGAGCTGAACGGCTTCAGAGTTTTAATTTTCTGTTCTATAAAATTTGATGAAATAATGCTATAATTTAAAAACCGCTTAAATTATCATTTTAATAATATGAATCAAAACTTAAAAAAGACATTAGTTAAGATCAAAGAAGTCCTTTTCCGCTTTCCCTCGGCCATCTTAGCGGCGACTGGCATGGCTTTTATTTATATTTATTTGATTCTTAATAATCTGGATTTTGAATCAGAAGCTGTCGTTCCTTTTATAAAGTTAATCCACGCCTTCACAATCCTGGCTTTGGCTGAAGTGCTCTTTATCGCTTCTACTTTTTTTGGTGAGTCCAAATCCTGGCCCAACAAATATAAACGTGGGCTAGATTTACTGGTAGCCATTTTCATCTTTATCGTTTTTTCGCGCCTTAATTTTTTAATTGATAATCCGGGGCATTCAATTGAAAAAGAGGATCTACGACTCGTTCTCTGGTCACTAAGCGCCACCTTATCTCTAACTTTTGTTGGTTTATTGTTTTGGCGGAAAAATATTATCAACGTCTTTTGGCAACATGTCAAAAAGATGGTTGTCTCGGCCCTTCTAACCGCTCTTTACTGTGCGGTGATCAACATTGGCTTAGTAATTATTTGGGCTTCAATTAACTACTTGTTTGATACTGATATAGATAAGATAATTTTGGTCGCAGGAGTTTTAGTCTCGACTCTATTTTCATCAATATTCTTTTTGTCTCGCCTGCCTAAGGATCCGATCGAAGCCGCCGAGAACAAAGGTTATCCTAAGCAGATAAAAATATTTACCCAATACGTATTGTTGCCACTTTTAACCATATATTTTCTAATACTTTATAGCTATACCGTTAAAGTATTGATTGTCGGGGAATGGCCTAAGGGCACGTTGGTATATATGATTTCCGGATTTTCCTTGTTTGGCATAGTTATTTATATGGTCCTTTATGCCTGGCAAGAACAATTCCGTTGGATTAGAATATTTAGAAAAATATTTTTTGCCGCCCTTATACCGCAAGTAATTATGTTCTTTGTCGCCCTGTGGCTTCGCATTTCTGATTATAGCTTAACTGAGAATCGATACCTACTGATACTTTTGGGTCTTTGGCTCTTAGTCGCCGGTATTTATTTCCTAATCAGTCGCCGCCAAGATATTCGTCTAGTTCCAATCACCCTTTGTTTGGTAATGATTCTTTTTTCCTTTGGTCCTTGGAGCATTTTCAATGTCGCTCGCCAATGTCAAAGTAATCGTTTGATAAGTATATTGGATAAATATCAAGCCGTATCCGAAGGAAAGATTGTTAAAATTCCTGCCCCAGATTCAGTCTCCGTTGAAGACAAAGACAATATCAACGATCTGGTCGTTTATCTCTATAACGCTCATGGGCCCGCAAATTTACAAAAATTATTTAGTCAGGAGATAAAAAGTAACGATGGTTCTAAGTCGTATCTTTTGCCATCGGAAATAGTAAAAGATTTAATTGGCCTGGAAAACAAAGAGGAGGAAGAATTGATTAATCAAGCAATTCCGGAATTATCCAGCGAAGGAAATTTTTCCATATCAGCCCTCTCACCCGAAGAACCAATCTCTGAAGAGTCTGACATGCCATTGTCTCAAAAATATAAATACGTCATGAAAGTCGGTGGCACGGAAACCAATGCTAGTTTTCCGGATGGCAATTGGTACGGCCTACGCATCCCCAGTGACCAACATTATTTCACCGTTCAAAAAAACAGGGAAGACGTCATCGGCTATGATTTCGCTGATTTTATTTCCCAGACGCTAGAAAAATATAAATACCGCCCAGAGGACATCAAGCATATTATAATTGAAGCGAAGAATGAAGACATGGCTTTTGGATTATCAATTGAAAAAATATCCGGAGAAAGGATCGTATCCGGTGATATTATTGAATATCGAAACGTCAGCATCATGGGTTCTCTGTTTTTTTCTCCTAAATAAAGCATAAAATAAAGAATATATGAAAAACGCTATTATCATTCATGGAAGTTGTAGCCGAGAAGAATATTTCGACGATAAGTATCCTTCTTTATCCAATAGCCATTGGCTTCCGTGGCTTCAAAAGCAACTATTGATCAAAAATATCTTAACCCAAGCCCCGGAAATGCCTGAGGCTTATAATCCGGTATACGAAGAATGGGCCAAGGAGCTAGAAAGGTTCGAGGTTAATGAGAAAACAATTTTAGTTGGTCATAGTTGTGGAGGTGGATTTTTATTGCGGTGGCTAACGGAAAATAAAGTTAAAGTGAATAAATTGGTGCTAGTGGCCCCCTGGCTTGATCCTCAAAGAAAAAAGAGTTCTGACTTTTTTGATTTTAGCCTTGATTCGACCCTTAATGATCGGGTAGGGGAAATCCATTTATTATTCTCCGAAGATGACAAAGATGACATTTTGGAATCAGTGAAAATAATACAACTAAGCATCCCTGAAATTTCTATCCACCGTTTTACAAATCATGGTCATTTTTGTTTGTCGCACATGAAAACCGACCATTTCCCGGAATTGCTCGATATTATAATCTTATCTAAATAAAATATGAAGACTCAATTGTTAAAAGATATAATCAATCTGGGGTTGTTTAAAGTTGCCTCATCCCCCGATGAGAGCCAATGGATCCCACTAAAAAATGGTAGCCGCACCCCTATATTTTTAGACACCTCTAAATTTATTTCTTATCCCGAATTACTAACCAGGGTTAATCGATTCGCTCTTAAATTAATTAAAGACCAAAAGATAACTTTTGACAGAATCATCAGCGCCCCTTATGGCGGATTACCTTTTAGCTACGGCCTAGCTAGTATTTTAAAATTTCCCAGCCTGGCTATTAGAAAAGAGGGTCCTAAAAATTACAGTACCGCCGGCGAATTATTAGGAGTTTATCGCAAAGGGGATAAGGTTCTAATCATTGAAGATGCCACGGTGACCGCTGATACAGTTCTTGATTTCGCTAAAAAGCTAAGGGCTAAAGGATTGAAAGTGACTGACATCATTACGGTTTTAGATATTGAAAAATCGGCTAAGGATAATTTAAAAAAATCAGGAATAGAGCTCCACTCTCTTTTTACCTGGAGAGAGTTATATGATCAATACAAAAAAGATAAGCATCGGAATATTAGTGAGAAGATGAGTCTTTATTTGGATCGGTTTGTTGGGAGTAATAAATAATTTATGAGCCGCTATAAAAAAATATTTGCCTTATTACTTTTGGCCCTTCTGCTATTTCCATTCTCACTTCGGGCTGATAACAATCCTGAAAAGACTAGCGTCTTTAAAGCCAGAGTAGTAGAAGTTATCCGGGTAGAAGAAAAAACTAGAGAAGACGGATCAACCTTCAAACAACAGGACTTAAAACTCTCTGGCCTTGAAGGTGATTGGAAGGGGAAAGAGGTGATATATAATGGCATATCAGAAATCGAAGTAGCTAACGCCGGATTCTATCAAGCCGGAGATAAGGTTTTGGTTGATAGTAATACGGACAGTGAAGGACAGACGACTTTTTATGTAATTGATTTTGTCAGGACTAATTATCTTTATCTCTTATTTGCCATTTTCGTCTTAACGGTCTTGCTAGTGGGAAGGCTTAAAGGATTTAAAGCTTTAATTAGTTTGATTTTGAGCTTTGTCATCATTATTAAATTTATCCTGCCACAAATATTAAACGGTCGCGATCCATTTTTGATCAGTTTATTCGGTGGTTTGATCATTCTAGGGATTATAATCTATACCACTGAAGGGTTTAGGAGAAAGTCGCATCTAGCCATATTGTCTGTTCTGATTTCTCTATTTGTAACCCTGGTTCTATCTATTATCTTTACTAAATTAACCAAACTATCTGGATTGGTTCAGGAAGAAACGACTTTTTTAATCGGAACAGGAAATGTTGAAATCAATTTTCAGGGCTTGCTTTTAGCCGGGTTCATTATTGGCGCTATCGGTGTCTTAGATGATATTATCATCGGCCAAATAGAGGCGGTAGAACAGATTAAAGTCGCCAACCCTAAGCTACCCCCCAAAAAAGTATTTAGCTTAGCCTATAAAATCGGAAACACTCACCTGGGCGCAATCATCAACACTTTATTCCTGACCTATGCCGGTGCCGCCTTACCCTTGTTATTATTATTCATCCTCAATCAAAATTCTGGCCTGACCTTTAGCCGGTTGCTTAACACGGAAATAGTTAGCACGGAAATAGTTAGGACTTTAGTGGGCAGTGTCGGGGTAATCTTGTCCATGCCCATCGCTACTTTTTTGGCCTCGATGAAGTTTAAAAAGAATAATTAACTCATAAATATCTAGTGGTTTTTTCTTTGACAAAAACATGTTTTTATACTATAATTGAAATATTAAATCACTAATCATACTATTATGTCTTTCCCTAATAATTTAGAAAAAAATAATTATCCCGAGAACATTTCCGGAGCTGAAACCCAGACCGAAGTTGAGTCTAAGGAAGTTTTAAATGAGTCGGAGCGAATTAAGCGCCTCAAAGAGCTGCGACAAAAAGGAGTGGGGCGGGGAACTATCGCTAGTTGCCTAGCTTTTTCTGATTCCTTAGAAGCTTGGAATTTGCGTCAAGATATTTGGGACTCAACTGCCGAGATGGGACCGGATAGAGCTCGAGCTATCCGTAATGACGTGATTAAAGGTTTGGCTGGCTTAGATGACGAAGACGCCTGGCAGATGAGAGAAAAAGCTATCAGCGTCGGCGTAGATCTAAACAGCGTTAGTTTGAGTTTGCGCGGCCTAGATGATCCAGAGTCTTTTAAGATGCGAGAAAAATTATACCAAGAATTAGGGGGCAAAGATGATCGGTATAAAAACAGCCCGACTTTAGTGAAAAATCTTTTTTGGAGTTTGATTGGATTAAATTCTCCAGAGGCTTGGGAAATGCGTAAAAAACTTTTAGAAAATGGTGGTCAGTTTCAGGATTACATCATCAGTCTCACCGGTGTTTGGGGGGCTAAAGCTCGAGAAGAAAAATTGAAGTGTTTAAATAACGTATCCTTCCGAGATCAGCGTAATTTTTTCAATTCTTTGCTCATCAGTTCCATGGGACAATATGATGCGGTCAGCGAAAAGATTCGGACCGAATTCACCAAAGGCAGGGGGGATATGAATATCAAGCTAGACTCATTAGTATTAGACGATTCGCCTGAAGCGGAAGAAATTAGAGAAAAATATTTAATGAAACTTATCGACTCCGGAGAGATTGATAAAAAGAAAGAAATTGCCCTACATCTAGGATTGAGCATTGCTGGTCGCGATGATTATTTTGCCAACGAGATCAGAGAAGAGATGTTCCAGCAGGGATGCTTAGAGGAGGTAGCTATCAGTCTAACCGGTGATGATATCAGCGCTTGTGTGATTGATAAATACTATAACTAACTCTTATAATTTTCACCTTAAAAACAAGCGGCTATCCGCTTGTTTTTAGTATTGACAATATTAACAAATAATGATTAAATAGCAGGAACATTAAAAATCTGACTGATGAAGAAGTTGATAGTATCAATCGTCATGTTTGGGCTTATACCGGCCTTATACGGCCAACCAGAGCCCCAGAAAGCCCCTAATGACAACGGACTGCGCTGGAGCCAAGAAAAGTGTAGCCGGGGACATATAGAGGTCTTTCTCTATCTTAGCCCAGAGAATCAAGAGGTATTGCAGGCTATTGCCAAAACCAGCCCGGACAGGGTTGATTCCTGCGGAGTCACGAAATTCTACCACCGCCAGACCTGGAACATCAACCAATCCTTATCACTGGAAATGGTTCGGCTAAGTTCAGATTCCTGCCTAGGGAATCCAGCATACCGAATTATTATTCGTTACGTTAAGGACAAGAAGTTGTATGTTTTAGTTTTGGATAATGACCTCAAGCGAGTTAAGCAAATCATCGCCTACCAACTCGCCAATCCAGTTAAACCGAGATATCTCTTTCATCCAGTGATGAGGTATCTAAACATTAAAACTAAGGCTTTAGTGATATTATTCGATGTCTCCGAATCAATTAATGGTTTAGGTCAGGAGGAGCCGGAAAAAGTAATTGCCAAAAAGCAGTATTAGATATTAAAAAAGAGGAAGTGATTCCTCTTTTTGATTGGTCATATTTTTTAGATCCTCATTCCATAGAATGATCTCCGGGCGAAAAACAAAGCAACGCCCAAGAAGACCAAGCCGACGAAAGGAGCAATAGTGCTGAAGCTGTCACTGATGGCAATTTCCATAGCCAACAGCCCGAACAAGGTGGTAAATTTAATCACCGGGTTCAGGGCCACCGATGAGGTGTCCTTGAAAGGATCCCCGACGGTATCACCCACTACGCAAGCGTCATGCAACGGAGTGCCTTTCTGTTTGAGATCCACCTCCACCACCTTCTTGGCATTGTCCCAACAGCCGCCGGCGTTGGCCATGAATATGGCCTGGAAGAGTCCGAAGACCGCGATGCCGATGAGGTAGTAGATAAAGAAAGAAATGGCGTTAGTGCCGCCGATATTACTCGGACTGGAGAAACAGGCAAAAGCCAGGGCAAAGAAGAAAACGCCGATGAAGATATTGAACATCCCTTTCTGGGCATACTTGGTACAAATTTGCACCACCTCAACTGATTTTTTGGCATCAGCCACCTTAGGAGCGTTCATATCCAAGTTGATATTTTCCTTGATGTATTTGACTGCCCGATAGGCGCCGGTAGAAACAGCTTGAGTGGTGGAGCCAGTGAACCAGTAGATAACCATGCCGGCCGCGAGCAATCCCATAATGCTGTAGGGGTTTAGGATATTCAGTATTGTCTCCGGAGCGACCCCCATGACATTTTTAACGATCAAGATCAGAGAAAAAATCATGGTAGTGGCCCCAACTACTGCCGTGCCGATTAATACCGGCTTGGCTGTGGCCTTAAAGGTATTTCCAGCTCCGTCGTTAGCCTCCAGATACTCTTTGGATTTTTCCCAGTCAGGAGCAAAACCGAAATCGCTTTTTATTTCCTGATCAATCCCAGGTATGGTTTCAATGAGAGACAACTCATAGATCGACTGTGCATTATCCGTTACCGGCCCGTAGCTGTCCACCGCAATAGTCACCGGACCCATTCCCAACATACCAAAGGCCACCAGGCCAAAAGCAAAAATTGATGGGTAGATCATGAATTCGGACAATCCAAAACTGCTGGCGACATAGGCGATAAACATCAGAAGCAAAAAGATCAATCCTTGCCAGAAGGCGCTGAAGTTGCCGGCCACAAAACCGGACAGGATCACCAGCGATGATCCACCTTCCTTGCCGGACTTAACTACTTCCTGGACGTGGCCAGACTTAGGACTGGTAAAGATCTTAGTAACTTCCGGAATCAAGGCGGCACCCAGAGTGCCACAACTGATGATTATCGAAAGCACTAACCAGGCGTAAGTGTTGCCGGCAATTTCCGGTATCAACAAATAGCTGATGCCGAAAGTAACTGCAATAGATAGCAGGGAAGTGATCCATACCAAACTGGTCAACGGTTTCTCAAAATCAATCTCGTCCTTCTTGGCATATCGGCGACGACTAATGGCACCATTGATCCAGAAAGCTGCCAGCGAAGTCACGATCATCAAGATCCTCATAGCGAAAATCCAAACCAAAAGATTGGTCTGGACAGCTTCGCCACCAGTAACGGCCAAGAGGATGAAAGAGATTAAGGCTACGCCAGTAACCCCATAGGTTTCGAAACCATCAGCGGTCGGCCCGACACTGTCACCGGCATTATCCCCGGCACAGTCGGCGATCACTCCCGGATTACGGGGATCATCCTCTCCGATCTTAAATATCACTTTCATCAAGTCGGAACCGATGTCGGCGATCTTCGTGAAAATACCGCCAGCGATTCTCAAAGCCGAAGCTCCAAGCGATTCACCAATGGCGAAGCCGATAAAGCAGGCTCCAGCCAAATGTCCGGGCATAAGCAAGAGGATAATGAGCATCATAATTAGTTCAACGCAGATCAAAATCACGCCGATGCTCATGCCGGCATTTAAAGGAATTTTCAGGAGTTCAAAGGGCCGCCTCTTGAGAGAGGCGAAAGCCATGCGACTATTGGCCAGGGTATTAGTTCGAATGCCAAAAGCCGCCACTCCATATGATCCCAGAATACCGATGATAGTCCAAAGTAGAATTAACAGAACTCCACCGAACCCAGCCGACACCTCAGTCAGAAAACCGAAATAGACCGCAATGACCGTGCCAATAAACAGAAACAACCTGATCAGAAACTTACCCTGCTGCCATAAATAGGCTTTGCAGGTCTTGTAGATAACCTCGGCTACGTC
Organism: uncultured Gammaproteobacteria bacterium; assembly: GCA_964517555.1. Classification (GTDB taxonomy): domain Bacteria; phylum Patescibacteriota; class Patescibacteriia; order Patescibacteriales; family UBA12465; genus DAONDZ01. Next base: position 82,341 of record CAZFEF010000001.1, on the reverse strand, counting down.
CAGCATGGAACGATGAGCCGGCAGAAGCTTCAATCGCCGGAATTGATACCAGCCAAAAAGTAACCCCAAGGCGCAAATAACAAACCCCAGGTAAAGCAACCCCTGCTCTTTGATGGCCGCCGGCATCTTCAAATCCGCCTCCGAAGCCATTGATAACATCGGCATCAGAATTGATACCGCCAAAAACAAAACTTTTTTCTTCATCTTTCTTATTTATTTGGTTAAACATGTGTTTTTTAAAGGACAGTAGTCCAGATTACTACCAAAAAAATCGCTTGTCAAACGATTTAGTGTGCAAAAACTAGTTTACAAACAAAAGTAGTTGTGTTATATTTTTCTATTCTCAAGTACCTTTAAATTCACCAAAAACATCTATATTATGGCCATGCCCAAAAATTTATTCCTGACCAGACACGGACAGTCTGAGGGAAATTTAGTTAGAAAAAAATACGAAGAAACCGCCGATGAGTCATTCTTTTCTGATGAATTTCTCGGTTTACATGAATCCCAATATGAGATGACCCCATTAGGGGTAGAACAAGCCAAAAAGGCTGGCAACTGGTTTAGGGATAATCAATTGATTCGCTTTGATCGGATGCTAGTTTCAAATAATGTCAGAGCTATGCAAACTGCGGCTTACCTGAATCTGCCTGAGGCCCAATGGATGATCGACTTCAATCTGCGGGAACGCGATGGTGGCTTATTCAACGTTATTCCCCCGAGCAAACGGGATAGGGATTATAGTGATCAGCAGAAATTCTATAACTCCCAACCATTTCTATTCCGGCCGCCCCAAGGAGAGAGCATTGCTGATGTCTGCCAAAGGATTAAGATCGTTTTAGATACTTTAGCCCGAGAATGTGATGGCCAAAATGTAATTATAGTCTGTCACGGTCACGTCATGCGCAGTTTCTGCATCATCCTGGAAAGAATGTCTTTGCAAAAAACCAACGACTTCTTAACCACGCCAGCAGACTGGGGTAGGGTACCGAATTGTTCCATCATTCAATATACCCGCGAAAACCCATTTGACCATCAGAGGGGGTTGAGTAAAAGCTTTGGCTGGGTACGAATGATTCGTCCAGCCGGAGGAGGGAATTTGATAGATGAATTTACCGCCATTGAAAGACAGAAGTATACCAACGAAGAATTGCTATCTGAAGCTCAAAAAAATCGTCAAAAGCCGCCGGAATAAACGGGGGCTTTTTGATTTGTTATTTAGCCTATAATTTGTTAAAATAACGAGGCCTTGATATTACAATTAATCAATAAAATTATGTTATTGGAAAATAAAATAGCGCTGATTACCGGCGCTCGTCAGGGAATAGGGAAGGCTATTACTTTGGCCCTAGCTAAGGAAGGAGCTCGGGTAGTAATCAGTGATTTAAACCTAGAAGATTGCCAAAAAGTAGTGACCGAGATTGAAGGATTGGGCGGCAAGGCCTTGGCGGTAAAGTGCGATGTCTCTCAGAAAACGGAGGTTGAAGCCTTGATTGAACAAACCGTCGCTAAGTTCGGTGGCTTAGATATTTTAGTCAACAACGCTGGAATCTTTCCTTTTGTGCCTTTTGTTAATATGAGCGAAGCTGATTGGGACAAAGTAATCAACGTCAATTTAAAGAGTGTCTTTTTCACTTCGCAGGCCGCTATTAAAATCATGAAGCCCGGCGCTAGGATCATCAATATCTCCTCCATTGCCGGCTCCGTGGCTTTCTCCGGTCTAGTCCACTATTGCACTTCTAAGGGTGGGATTAATAGTTTCACTAGAGCCTTGGCTTTAGAGCTAGCCCCTCAACAGATAACGGTTAACGCTATCGCTCCTGGAGCCACTGAAACTCCCGGTGCCAGTCAGGGATTAAATGATGATGCCAAGAAACAAACCGTAGCCGCTATTCCTTTGGGACGTATGGGTTCAGCCGATGACATTGCCCAAGGAGTATTATATTTAGCCTCAGATAAAGCCAGTTATGTTACTGGGCAAATTATCACCATTGATGGTGGTTGGACTCTAAGATAATCATAATAGTCAAATTTAAAAGCGAACCTGGCGGGGTCCGCTTTTTTGTTTTTACAGATTTGGCCCCATATTAATCATTATGATACAATAAAACCATATGACTACAGTAAAATTCCTCCATAAGGAAATAAGATTTCCCGATAGGGATGAAGCGGATAAAAGCGTTATCCGCGAGATTTTCTTTTGGCGAGAATATCGAGCAGCCGAAGAATTAATTGCTAAGGCCAAAACCATAGTTGACGTTGGCGCTCATCTGGGCGTGTTTAGCACCTATGTTTCATTGTTAAACCCTTTGGCAAAGGTCTATGCGTTGGAACCGGAACCGGATAATTTTTCTAAGTTAAAGGAAACTATTAAGATGAATAATTTTCCGGGGATAAAAATTTTGGCTCAAGCCCTAGATCGAGATGACGGCCCCAGAGAACTGTTTATCGCCCCTGATTCTATTAACCATTCACTTTTGTTTTCTGATTCGGCGGAGACAATAAAAATATCAGCTATCTCGCTTTCTAGTTTAATTGAAAAGACAGGGGAGATTGATGTGCTAAAAATGGATATTGAGGGTGGGGAATATGAACTATTGGATAATTGGCGAAAGATTGATCTGGCTAAGGTTAGAAACATAGTGTTGGAATATCACCAAATACCTGACCGCCACTACCAAGAACTAGAAGAGAAATTGCGGACATTGGGGTTTAGCGTACAAATATTCCCTTCACGTTTTGACAAGAATCTGGGCTTTATTCTCGCCAGGAACAAATTGACAAAAATCTAAGCGAATACTAAACTAAAATATTGTTGTTTTAAAACTAAGAACCATGAAAAGCGATGTTTTTTTAGCCGTCCCGATCTCCGGCAAGATGGCCGATCTCAAATACCCTGAAACCTTGGCCAGGAAACTGTTTTTGAACTTAGTGGAATTGCGGGTGTTCCGTGTATTCTATTTATCCGGAACCGGCTTCCCGCCGAAAATGGCGTACAGACTACACCAGGATGAAGCCAAGAAGGCGACAGCTATCTTGTCGCTCATGTCTCTGAATCCGGAATATCTTACCAGCCAGCAACCAGACATCCTGCCGTTGCCGAATCAGCCGATCATCTTGGTGGCTAACAATTTTGAACGCCCCGGGGTGCTCGAAAAGCTGGATGATATTCCGACGCCAAACAAATGGCTTTGCGCCTTGAGCAGTGAAAAAGCCCTGACTGATTTCTCTTGGAAAAATCCTTTAAAGGAAATCATCTTCCTGGAAAAGTTTGACATTGCTCAGCAGGTGATAAAGATCGCCAGCCTGACTCGGGTCATAACCAACGGAGCTTGACTCCAAAAAAATCCTCAGAACCACCGAGGATTTTTTAATTTCTAGCCAGAAAAAACGGAAGATGATATAATAAAATCGTTAAAAAATAATACAAATCTATGAAAAAAATAGCCTTACTCACATTGGCCGGAGCTTTGCTTTTCAGCTTAAGCGCTTGCGGTCAAACTAACACTCAAAACCAAACCAGCACCGCCGACAACACCAACAAGGCTGGCGACCTGATCTCTCAAGTTAGCCAACACAAAACCGCCGCCGATTGCTGGATGACTATTGCTGGCCAAGTTTATAACTTTACCGATTACATTCCTCAACACCCAGCAGGAGATGCCATCCTAACTGGTTGCGGCCAAGATGCCACAGTTATGTTTAATAACATCAAAAAACATGATGCCAAGGTAGTAGAAACCATGGCTCAATATTTAGTAAAATAAAACTATGAATGCTTTCCAGGCGATAATTTTAGGAATAGTTGAGGGGCTGACTGAATTCCTGCCAATTTCTTCGACCGCCCATTTGATTTTAGTGGGCGATCTTTTAAAAATCCCCAGCTCTAACTTTACCAAAACATTCGAAATAGTTATCCAGCTAGGGGCAATCTTGGCGGTTTTCGGTTTGTATATTCGCAAGATATTTATCTGGAAAAACATCAAAAAATTAGCCATCGCCTTCTTGCCTACGGCAATTGTGGGTTATGGAATGTATCAGATAATCAAGGATGTGTTTTTCGAGAATAGATTAATCATCGTCTGGTCTCTAATTATCGGCGGTTTGATTTTGATCATCTTTGAATATTTCCAAAAGAAAAAAGAATCGAATAAATCATCCAGCGGCGGCATTGAAGACATCAGCTATGTCCAATGTCTGATAATCGGCCTATGCCAATCGCTAGCCGTTGTCCCCGGGGTATCTCGAGCAGCGGCCACGATTATCGGTGGCTTGGCCCTAGGCATTAGTCGTCGGGCGATAGTGGAGTTTTCCTTTCTCTTGGCCGTACCGACCATGGTAGCGGCTAGCGGCTATGATTTATTCCGTAGCGGCCTATCTCTGTCCGGACCAGAGTTTCAACTCCTAGCGATTGGTTTTTTAACCGCCTTAGTGGTCGCCTGGTTGGCGGTCAGGTCGTTTATAAAATACATTCAAAAATATAATTTCCAGCCTTTCGGATTATATCGTTTAGTTATCGGTCTGTTATTTCTTTGGTGGTTGCTATAATCTCTTAAACCAAAAGAGAGCCCTAATTAGGGCTCTCTTTTGTATAATAAACTTAAATGGCGATTTTGATTCCAGGGCCCATAGAAGAGCTCAGACTGACATTCTTGATAAAAACACCCTTAGAAGAACTGGGCTTGCCCCGACGAACAGTTTCGAGAATAACATTGAAGTTATCAACTAACTTCTGATTGTCAAAACTGATCTTACCAATTACCATATGAACATTACTGGTATCGTCGTTTTTAAAACTGATCTTGCCTTTTTTTAATTCCTCTACGGCTTTAGCCGGGTTAGGGGAGACAGTATCATTCTTAGGAGAGGGCATTAAACCTCTAGTACCCAAGATTTTAGCGATCTGAGCTAGGCTTTTCATCATATCCGGCTCAGCCACCGCTACTTGAAAATCGGTTTTTTCGGTCTTCTTGATTTCAGCGATCAATTCTTCGCCGCCAACATAATCAGCCCCAGCCGCTTTAACCTCTTTTTCCTTGGCCGGACTAACAAAAGCCGCTACTTTAATAGTTTTGCCAGTACCGTGAGGCAAACTGACAGCTCCACGTACTTGCTGATCACCTTTTTTAGGATCAATGCCTAAGCGAAAATGAACCTCAACCGAAGCATCAAATTTAGCCCGATTAGCCTGTTTAGCTAGATCGATAGCCTCAGCGATGCTATAGCTCTTGCTTTGATCGAAGGAAAAAACTTCCTTCTTTTTTACTTCTTTCTTTGCCATATTTTTTCGTGGTGCGATCCGGGCAGAAAAGTCCGCCCGTCCCACAAACCAATTAATTATTTAATCTCAACGCCCATCTGTCGAGCAGTACCGGCAATAATCTTCATAGCCGCTTCAATGTCATTAGCGTTTAGGTCAGGCATCTTTATCTGGGCAATCTCTCGAAGTTGGTCCTTAGTTAAAGTGCCCACTTTCTCGGTTAAAGGTTTGCCAGAACCCTTCTTCACCTTAGCATATTTCTTAATCAATTCTGAGGCTGGGGGAGTCTTGGTGATGAAATCATAGCTCCGATCTTCATAGACGCTGATTTCCACCGGTACGACATCACCCATCTTGTCTTTGGTAGCCTCATTGAATCTTTGACAAAATTCTTGGATATTCAAACCGTGTTGACCCAAGGCAGGGCCGACTGGCGGCGCCGGATTGGCCTGACCGCCGACTATCTGTAATTTGATAATCGTTTTTATTTTCTTAGCCATATGATAATTGTCTTTCGGAGAAGCAAGGACGGAATAATTTCCGTCGCCGAAAGCACTGATTAATTATACTTTCTTGATTTGCAAAAAATCTAATTCTACCGGAGTCTCACGGCCGAACATGGAGACGTTGACCTTGATCTTACCCTTAGCCTCGTCAACGGCCACCACTTTTCCTTCCAGGTTCTTGAAGGGACCTTCGGTAATCCGCACCAAATCTCCCACAGTGACATCGATCTTAAATTTCGGATCTTCTTCGCCCATTCTTTTCTTTAGGGATTTTATTTCTTCCTCGGAAACCGGGGTCGGTACTGAGCCAACACCGATAAAGCCGGTAACGTTAGGCGTATTGCGGACTACATACCAAGACTCGTCAGTTACTTCCATTTCCACCAAAACATAGCCAGGGAAGATCTTCTCCTCCACCAACTTACGTTTACCATTTTTAATCTTAGTTTTCTTTTCAATCGGCACCAAAACATTAAAGATCTGGTTGCCCATATCCAAGGTCTCCACTCTTTGCTTTAAATTCCTAGCTACATTCTCTTCATAGCCGGAATAGGTGTGAAGCACATACCAACGACGTCCTTGATTCAAAGTTTGTTTGGCCATAAATTTGGCTTTAGATTAAGAACTATTAATTACCGGGTAACAACCCAGGTTAAAATACCATTAAAAATAAAATCCAAGGCGCCCAAAAACAAAGCCACCGCCAAGCTGATACCAATGACCAGCAAAGTGTAGTGATAAGTCTGTTTCTTGGTAGGCCAAGTAACTTTTTTCATTTCAATTACTGATTCTTTCAAATAATTACTAATTTTACTCATATTATTGCTCTGATTTAAGTATTTAAAAACGGCCCCGTCGGCCATTTGTTTTCTGCTTATATAATACCCGATAGGGCCGACAGTGTCAAGGTTTGCTTTTTGAAAAGAAAACCGCTAAAATAAAGGTATAATTTATCAAAATCAAGCCCTATATGGTGAGCCCTAATTTAATTAAAAAGAGCCAGTCTTTTTTCACGGTTAACCCGGAAACCAAAAAGCTTTTTCAGTTAGCCTACGGTCAACAACAAAAAACTAGCAAAGGCCTAGAGGATGATGACATCCCGCGAATTCATGTTTCCCAGATAGTTTCTCGTCTTTCTTTTATTTACGAAAAAATCCGTATCGCCGTCGACTATGATGAGGATCATTTATTGCGTAAAAACGCCATAAAAAGAATCCTGAAGCGGCAAATAATGATTGAAGGCGCTCTCAAAAACTACGACAGCGAGGAGGTATCCAAACACCTGCTAACCGAGTTAATCCAAGCCGGTTATTTAGAGAACAACAAAATCCCGGAAGCTAAAATTGGGGAAGTGGGCATATTACTCGACAAGTATATCAAGCTCCGTCATTACTTCAAGGAAAATTACCCGGCCCATAATCTGGGCAATAAAGAGAGCAAGGAAAGAAACAAGTTGGTTAATTGGATCATTTCTTTGGCGGCCACTGAAATTGAAGAAAACCTAAACTCTACACCTTTACGACAGGCAGTAATCGCCAACATGTTTAGTGTCTTGAGCCGGATTATAAAACTACCACCGGACCTTTCTTACCAAAAGGATTTAGATTTGCAAATATACTTGAGCATCTCTCGTAGTTACTTGAAGCTAGACCTGGAGATGCAGTCTTTCTTGGCTTTCAAATTCTATAATTCTTGGGAAGAAGCTCAAGAGGAAGATTTAATTAAAATTGCTAAGAATCTAAAAAGTTTAAACCAAATAGTGGAAAGACAATTGCACCATCCTTTAATGAAACAAATCGATAAAATCGTCCGCCGCTACTCGCTCTATTATTCTATGTTATTAGAAACCATGAGCGACAACGCCGCCAAGGTTTATGACAACGCCACCACTAACGAAAAAGCCTTCTTTTCATTAATTAAGGAAAAATGTCAGAAGCGATATAGCAAGGTCAAGAACAAACTTTGGCGTTCGGGATTAAGAAGTATCATCTACATCTTTTTAACCAAGTCGATTTTTGTATTCATTTTAGAGATTCCGGCCATTAAATTCTTCGGGGAGCAGGTCAACACCTTTTCCTTGGCAATCAATGTCAGTTTTCCGGCCGTATTGCTATTTCTGATGATTCTCTTTACCAAAACTCCCAATGCCAAAAATACTGAAAAAATAATTAACGGTATCAAGGAAATTACCTATTCTGAATTGAAAAAGACTCAGCCGATCTATTTGCGTCGTCCTACTAGACGTAATTATCTGATGAATTCCTTGTTTAATCTAATCTACGCCGGAGCTTTTTTGATCTCGGTATACTTTTTAATCAAGCTTTTAAACTATATCAACTTTAACTGGGTAAGCATCACCATCTTCCTGTTCTTCTTGGCTTTCGTCAGTTTCTTTAGCTTTAGGGTCAAACGTGACGTCAAGCAATATGTCATCACTGACGACAAAGAAACCATCTTGGGCTTTATCTTTGATTTCTTCTATATGCCGATAGTAGCGATGGGCAAATTTTTGTCAGATAACGTCTCCCGGCTAAATTTCTTCATCTTTATTTTCGACTTCATCCTAGAAGCACCGTTTAAAATCATCATCAATATCGTTGAAGATTGGACCAAATATCTAAAAGAGAAGAAGGAAGACTTAGCCTAATCCTATGTCCACCTTGTACATTGTAGCTACTCCAATTGGTAATTTGGGCGACATCACTCTAAGAGCACTAGAAACTCTGAAAGAAGTTGATTATATTTTGTGTGAAGATACCAGAAACAGCCGCAAGCTACTGAACCATTATCAGATAAACACCCCGGCCGTTTCCTATCATGAGCATTCTAAGATTAATAAAGTTGAGCAAATTATCAGCTGGCTAAAAGCTGGCAAGAATCTAGCTTTAGTCAGCGACGCCGGCACCCCAGGAATTTCTGACCCAGGTAATAAATTGATTGAAGCCGTTAGAAATCAGGGGGAAGAAATTAAAATCAAATGCATACCCGGACCCTCCGCTTTAACTGCCGCCCTGTCCTTATTGGGAATTAATTGTAATCATTTCACTTTCCTGGGTTTCCTGCCACACAAAAAAGGCAGACAGACCGAGTTAAAAATGATCGCCAAGAAACCAGAGCCAGTGATTCTTTATGAATCTCGCTATCGCATCAGTAAACTGCTCCAAGAAGTAACTGAATTAATGCCTCAAAAAAAGATTATTCTTTTTAAGGAATTAACCAAGATTCATGAAAAAAGTTACAGCGGCAGTGCCACTGAAATTTTAGAAGAATTAGCGAAAGATCCGTCGGCCACTAAGGGCGAATTTGTCGTTATTATCCAATAATTTATGAAACCATTCTACATCACTACCACTTTGCCTTATATCAACTCCAGCCCCCATATCGGCTTTGCCGCCGAAATCATCAAGGCTGATGTTTTGGCTCGTTATCACCGTCTTTTAGGAGAAGAAGTATTTTTTAATACCGGTACTGATGAGCATGGTCTAAAGATCTATCGTCGCTCCCAGGAAGAGGGAGTTGACGTCCAAACTTATTGCGACAACCTAGCCACGACCTTTAAAGAACTGAAAGAATTGCTCAATATCAGTTATGACAATTTTATCCGAACCACTGATGCTCATCATCTAAGCAGTGCTCAAAAATTCTGGGAAATCTGTCAACAAAACGGCGACATCTACAAAAAAACATACAGCGTCAAATATTGCGTCGGTTGCGAATTAGAAAAAACCGATTCTGACCTCGATCATGGCCGCTGTCCGCTCCACCCGGACAAAGATTTAGAAATAATCGAAGAGGAAAATTACTTTTTCCGTTTTTCTAAATATCAAGACGAACTATTGGCCCTCTATGATCAAAACCCTGGTTTTGTCTATCCGCCACATCGCTTGAAAGAAATTAGAAACTTTGTAGCTTCTGGATTACAAGATTTTTCCATTTCCAGGCTCAAAGACAAAATGCCCTGGGGAGTTCCGGTTCCTGGCGATGATACCCAGGTGATGTATGTCTGGTTTGATGCTTTAACCAACTATATTTCCAGCCTAGGCTGGCCGGAAGAAAAACAGAATTTTGATAAGTACTGGCCCGGACTACAAGTCTGCGGCAAGGACAACTTGCGCCAGCAAACGGCGATGTGGCAAGCAATGTTGCTGTCAGCCAAACTACCCAATTCTTTAGGAGTATTAATCTTCGGCTTTATCAACTCTAACGGCCAAAAAATGAGCAAATCTCTAGGAAACGTAGTCGAGCCCAAGAATTTAGTAGAAAAATATGGCACTGATGCTCTTCGCTATTATCTCCTTAGAGAAATACCAACCTTTGAAGACGGCGATTTTACTGAAGACAAATTCAAGGCCTTATACAATTCTGACCTAGCTAACGGTTTAGGCAACTTGATCTCCCGCACAACTAATTTGATTGAGAAAAACAATCTATCACTAAAACTAGTGAACGAAAGTGACTCAAAATTTTCCGAGGAAATAAAAAAAGCGCTAGAGATCTATGACATCGGTAATGCTTTGAAAATAATTTGGGAAAAGGTGAAAGCCAGTGACGAATATCTCAGCCTAAAAACTCCCTGGAAAATGCAAGACCAAACGGAGATAAAAGCTTGCCTGGAAATAGTGGCTCAAAATATTTTAGATATTGCTTTCTGGTTAAAAATATTTCTGCCGCAAACCGCCGAAAAAATACAGCAACAATTTTTAGCTCCGACAATCACTAAGGGAGAAGGGCTTTTCCCACGTTTAGATAATTAATCATAAATTATGAAAAAAAATCCGGCCTTCACTTTAATAGAACTATTGGCGGTCATCCTCATTATTGGCATTGTGGCTGGAGCGGCTACTGTTTCTTTCAAAGTGATTAGGGAAAAATCCCGAGATAGCAAGAGACTAAGCGATATCGCCCAAATCCAAAACGCTTTAGAATTCTATCACCGCGACGAAAATCAATATCCACTCGGAGTCACCTCTGGCCAAGCTTTAATTGGTTCAACTACCAACATCACCTATCTAACAGCCGTCCCCAACGCCCCCCTAACCGCTGACGGTAATTGCACCAGTAGTACTTACTCCTATCGCCAAATAGATAGCAATAATTATGCTCTGGAATTTTGTTTAGGACACGAAACCGGTGGCCTGGCCGCGGGATTAAATTGCGCGGAGCCTAAAGGGATAATTGCTGGCGCTTGTCCATAATTTATATAAATTAATATTAAATTAAACAATATGGTTTTAATTGATGTCATCTTAATCATTGTTATCGCCGGCTTTACTTTCTATGGCCTCTTCCATGGGCTAATTAAAATGGTCGGCTATTTAATTGGCATCTTGATCGGTGCTTGGGTGGCCAGTCATTATTATGAACAAGTATACAATTGGCTAAACTGGATGTTCTTTGGCAATGAAAACTTGGGGAAAATAATTGCTTTTATCCTGGTTTTGGGCGTCGCCACTAAAATCATCGGCTGGGCCTTTGACATGCTGGACAAAGCCATTAACATCGCCTCGATTATTCCGTTTATAAAAGGGATAAACAAAATAGCCGGTGCCGTCTTTGGTTTTGTCGAAGGCGTCTTGATCTTGGGAATGGTAATTTACATGGCCTCGCGTTACACCTTAATCGATACCTTCATAGCCGACCAATTAATCGGCTCTCAAATAGCTCCTTATCTTCTGCAAGCTGTTGGTATAATCAGTCCCTTCTTTCCAGAGGCTTTAAGAATTTTAAGATCGCTGATCTAATTGTCAAAAAAATTATAAAAGAGTAAAATGGATAAATAAATATGTCTATGATTTTCAGTAAGAATAAATTGAAACATCGCCTTTGGCGCTTAGCCGGTGGCTTCTTGATTCTATTAATCATTAGCCTGGCTTTTTTTGCCGGGATTTATGTCAATGACCAAAAACATAATCGCGCCCTAGCTAACGCTGGCGGGGAAGATGGTATCAGTCTGCCGCGGAATGTAGATTTCAGCCTTTATTGGCGCGTTTGGCAATCACTAAAGGATAATTATGTTGATAAGGATAAAATTGATGAGTCTGAACTTTTCTATGGCTCTCTCAGGGGAATGGTCGAATCTGTCGGTGATCCTTATACCAGCTTCTTGGACCCGAAAGAAAACAAACAATTTCAAGACGATCTCTCCGGCTCCTTTGAGGGAATTGGAGCGGAAATTGGACTCAGAAATGAAGTAATCACTGTCATTGCTCCTTTGGAAGGGACGCCAGCCCAAAAAGCCGGCATCAAAGCCGGAGATCAAATCTATGCCATAGACGGCGCCACGACCTTGAATATGAGCGTAGAGGCCGCAGTCCGCTTAATTAGAGGCAAGAAGGGCACCGAAGTGACCCTAAACATCTACCGCTCCGGAGAAAGCGATACTAAAGATTATGTAATCAAACGCGATCTAATAGTGATTAAATCAGTCACTACCGAAAGACGGGCTGATAATATTTATGTCATTAAAATCAGCGCCTTCAATAGCGATACCAAGGGTTTGTTCGATAACGCCGTTAAGGAAATAGTGGCCCAAAAGCCAACCGGCATCATCTTGGATTTGCGCAACAATCCTGGCGGCTATTTAGATACTGCTGTCGATATGGCCAGCGAGTGGATAGACAAAGGCACAATTGTAATTGAAAAATTCAGTGATTCAGAAAAAAATGAATATTTGGGGAAAAATCGAGCCCGCTTGCGAGGAATTAAAACTGTAGTTTTAGTAAACAAAGGTAGCGCTTCAGCTTCAGAAATAGTAGCCGGTGCTCTAAAGGATAATAATCAGGGAATAGTTATCGGCGAAAAAACTTTTGGGAAAGGCTCAGTTCAGACTCTGTTAGATTTAGAAGACGGCTCAGCTATTAAAATAACCGTAGCTAAATGGTTGACCCCCAAGGGAATATCCATTAATGAACAGGGGATAACGCCGAATGAAGAAGTGAAACTAACCACTGAAGACTGGGAGAATGATCGTGATCCTCAATTTGACCGTGCTGTGGCTATAATCAAAGCTAAATAAATCATCTAAATATAAAGTTATGTCGGAAAAAAACCGCACTAAGTTTATCTTTGTCGTCGGAGGAGTGATGAGCGGCGTTGGTAAAGGTATTACCACGGCTTCGATCGGCGAAATCCTGCAAGCTAAAGGCTTTAAAGTCAGTGCCATTAAAATGGACCCCTATATCAATGTCGATGCCGGCACCATGAACCCCGTGGAACATGGCGAGGTATTCGTCACTGAAGACGGCGATGAAACTGACCAGGATATTGGTAACTACGAGCGGTTTTTGAATAAAAATATCTACCGAGAAAACTACATGACCACCGGTCGAGTCTATCAAACCGTTATCAACAAAGAAAGAAATTTAGAATATAAAGGCCGCTGCGTTCAAGTGGTGCCGCATATCCCTCAAGAGATCAGAGACCGCATTGAAAAAGCCGTAGAGAAAACCAAGGCTGAAATTATGATCATTGAAATTGGCGGTACAGTGGGTGAATATGAGAACCTGTTATTTTTAGAGGCTGCTAGAGTCATGAAGCTCTATCATCCAGACGACGTCGCTTTTGTTATGGTTTCCTATTTGCCGCTACCTAATAAAATCGGCGAAATGAAAACCAAACCTACCCAGCATGCAGTTCGCAGTCTAAACGGCGCTGGCATCCAGCCCAACTTTATTATCGCTCGCTCCGAAGTGGACATTGACCAGGCTCGCCGCGAGAAAATAGCGATTAACTGCAACATCTTACCAGAAAACGTTATTTCCGCTCCGGACGCCGACTCTATTTATGATATTCCGCTTAATTTCGAAAGAGACAAACTGGGAGAAAACATCTTGAAAGTTTTAAAACTTAAACCAAAACCTGGCAAGCATAATAATCAGGAGTGGGCTAAGATGGTACGTAATCTAAAAACCGCTAAAGACAAAGTTAAAATTGGCATAGTTGGCAAATACTTCGCCACTGGTGATTTTTCCTTAGGCGATTCCTATATTTCCGTCATTGAAGCCGTCAAACACGCCGCCGCCCATAACCACACCAAAGTAGAAATAGAATGGATTAATACCGAAGAAATAGAAAAGAAGGGTGTTGGTGTCTTAAAAAAATTAGCCGGCATCATCGTCCCTCAAGGTTGGGGCAGTCGCGGCTCAGAAGGGAAGATAAAAACTATTAAATATTGTCGAGAAAATAAAGTCCCGTACTTCGGTCTTTGCTATGGCATGCAAATGGCGGTGATTGAGTTCTCTCGTAATGTCTGCGGCCTCAAAGATGCCAATTCAGAAGAGGTAGACAAAAACACTAAAAACCAAGTAATTCATATCATGCCCGGACAAGAAAAATTAATAAAAGAAAAAGGCTATGGCGGCACCATTCGTTTAGGCGGCTGGCCCTGCAAGATTGTTCCGCAAACCCACCTAGCCAAAGCCTACCAAAAATTCAGCGACAAAAAAACAGTGTCAGAAAGACACCGTCATCGCTATGAATTTAATAATGACTTCCGAGAAATAATGGAAAAACATGGCTTAACCATTGCCGGCGCCTCACCTGACGGCCAGATAGTAGAAGCGATTGAAATTACCAAGCACCCTTTTTTTATCGGCACTCAATTTCATCCAGAATATGTCTCCCGACCTTTAAGCCCACATCCGTTATTTGTTGAGTTCATCAAAGTCTGCAAGGAATTAAAGGGAAAGAAAAAATAATCTATTTAGACAAATGAAAAAGGAACCTTTTGGGGGTTCCTTTTTTGTTGAAAGATCTTTGACCTGATCATGGACAGGGGTCTCCAGCGACCCAGTTTCCACCCGAGTAGAGGGTAGAGAACAGGTTGTTGACGCCGTCGTCAAAACAGAGTCCGCCTGATGTGTGCTGGCAAGGAAGCTGAACCAATGGGCCCTGGGCTATAAACCAGAACCATTTGTTCGACGGTGGCCCGGAATTGACTGCGAAGTTGAACTTCAGTTTTCCATAGCTCGGGCTCAATGTCATCCTAATGGTGCCGCTGTTGATACTGCCGCCGGAAAAAACTCCCGAAACGCCGTCCAATAATTTGTTGTAGTTGATGGCTCCCGAATTGGAAATCCATACTACGAAAATCTCTTTCCCGGTGGGATCCAGGGAAGAATTGGAAAGGTTCCAGGCAAACTCATTCCCGGTCATTGTGGGGGTCGTAGCAGCGTAATGCCAGCCGGTGGGCGGGTTATTGTTATTGTTGTTGTTCCCGCCATTAACGTAAACGGTGTCCACGCCATTGCCATAAGGTTCAATGTATTCCTTTTTGCATGAACTAAACAGCAAGGCGAAAATTGCCAGTAAAAAAACGAAATTTCTCATGATATGTTCCTCCAATTATTATATTGTTTGTTTATAATTTTTATTTGACTGTCGGCCAAATATTCAAAACTTAAATACTTAGCTGACAGTCAAATTTAGAGGAATAGGGTCAAAGAACTTTATAGGCCAATTATAGCATATAAATAAAAATATGTCAAGATAGCTAAGGATATCAAAAAGCCCTGTGTTTTTCAGGGCTTTTTTAGTTTTTTTGACTGAATCTTAGTTGCTAACCTTGCAACAATTGTTAATGATATCCCAAGAATCGGATAAGCTTTCTTGGTTAACCATCGGAATGAAGGTTAGGGCCTGGCTCCACTCAAACCAGATCGTGGTATTGGCCGGCATGGTAAGATCAGCATAATAATAGCTTTTGTTCGTGCTGGTAGGCGTAAAGGTGGCCGTAGTCCAAGCTCCTACAGGGAAAGGATCGTAATGAGGAGCTGATTTATAATGGAACTGCGGGTTATAAGCGCCTGCGCCGATCAGGGCATTATACGACAACGGAGGAATAAAACAGTAAATTCGCAGGTTAGTCCCGGAAATCGTCATGGGGGCGATATCCGGATTCACCGATCCGTTGTTGTCAGGAATACTTCCAGGCACTGTGGCTGTATTACCTCCGTGCGGAACTGCCGTTCCGTATGACGGGTAGAACCACCAGAGGTCATTGCCGGGTCCAGAAAGGCCGGTATGCCATAAACCATCGCAACCGGAAACCCAGGTATTCGTACCAAGAACAGTGGCTCCATAACAGAATTTCTTAAGCGACGGGGCGGTGGTTGCCGAAAACGCAATTTCCACATCAACGCTATCAGCACCAACCATGTGCATGCCAGAAAAAACTTCGGCAAAGCCGTTGTTCCAGGCGTCACCAACCTGAAAGAATTGAGTGGCCGACAGAAACACTTTGGGACCGCGGAACACATAATTCATTTCGTTGGTATTCTGGTTGTACCAGGCACCGACATAACGAACGCTTTGCGGGGTTACCGGTTGTACGCCGTTGTTGACATTGATCACTACCGTAATATTGATCCCTAGCGCGGGATTCACTACTGTCAGGTAGTACCACCCCAAAGTCGAAAAGGTATAAGCGGCCTCATTGATACTGGCGGCAGTCGAAAGCATGGACCAGGAACTCGTATAGAAGGTCCAGTCAGCATTGGCCGTCGGAATCAACTCAAAAAGCACTTTTCCGATCGGGCAATACAGGGTATCGCCGTTCGAAACCAGTCCGGTCGTCTGTTTTCCTCCGAAACTGTAGCTGATCTGGTAGGCCGTCGAATTCTGATTCTGATCGTCGCCCGTATAGGCATCGGTCGTTTCTTTTTTGCAGGAGCTTAAAGCTACAACTGCGACAAACAAAGCTAAAAGGAATTTTCTCATTGTTGAAAGGATTTGGTTAATATACTGTGAATTGTAAAAGACCGAAGAGACAATCTCCCGCTTTAATATTCAGGCAATATAAGCTAAAAACTAAAGCGGGGGATTATCTGACTCAACACTTTATATAATTTTAGTAATTATGTCAAGTGCTAGAAGTAATCCCCGTATTTTAAGCTTTTTTAGTAGATTTTTGATAGACCGAGACAATTTGGTCGACCAGGTCAGGCCAATAGTACTTTTGCTTGACCAAAGTCAGCATTTGTTCTCGGTTTCTCTGTAAGAGTTCCGGATTATCTAAAGCCAAATTTAATTTGGCCAATAAGTCATTTTCGTCCTGGCTTTTAAAAATCAAAGCTGAATTTTCCACCACCTCAACGTTAGCCGGAATATCACTAACCAAACAGGGAAGACCATAGGACATAGCTTCCAATAGAGAAATAGACAGACCTTCTGATTCGGAAGGCTGGACAAACAATAAAGCGTTAGAGAATAATTCACCAAAAACTTGGCCAGTGTGGCTACCGGTAAAAATAATACGACGATCATCGCCAGCTAAGGTTTTCAATTCTTCCAAAATCGGACCATCCCCGGTAATAACTAGCTTCTTGTCAGTTTGGGTTTTCTTAAAAGCGGAAATTAGATATTCAATTCCTTTGTTTTTTACCAAGCGCCCCAAGTTTAAGATATAACTATTTTTTTCCAAGCCCCAACGAGTCCTAATCTCTTGAGCCTCAAGGATATCAGGGGTATTTACACCATTAGGGATATAAACCATGCGAGGATTGTTGTATTTTTTGCCAACATAATTCTCTAAAGACTTAGAAACGACAATCAACTGAGTAGCCACTCGACAAGCCATAAATTCACCTAAACGCAAATACCATTTGGCGAAGCGTCCCCATTTCTCGTTGAAATAACATTGACTGTGAAAAGTGGCCAAGACCGGAGTCTTGGGTCTAAACAAACGCACTAGCCACAGCAGAGAAGAAGGCCCAATCGAATGGAAGTGAACCACATCTACCTTACGGAAAATAACATCAATACAAGCCAAAAAAGTATGGGTGATAGCATCCAAGTTTTTAGAATTAATACTGGGCAGACTGATAATCTTTACGCCTTTGTATTCTTTCAGTCTCTTGTCAGTATAGTTATGACGAGTATACACCAAAACCTCATGGCCTAATTCCACTAATCTAACGGCTAAGTTCTCAACGTGTTTTTCCACGCCGCCGCCATGGTTTAAGGGGATACCTTTTTGTCCAATTAAAGCAATTTTCATATAGTTTTACTAACTCCATAGTATATCACGTTTAATCGTTTATGTCAATATAAATTAGAAAACAAAAAATAGCCCATTTTCTGGACTATTTTATCTATCTAAATAAAAAAACTATACCCAGTGCTTTCTTCGAAAAAAAACCAACATCCCCGCCGAACAAATAAGCATAATAACGATAATCACCCAAAAACCATAAGGATGTTCTACAAAAGGCATATATTTAGCGTTCATGCCAAATATAGCCGCTAATAATGTTAAAGGGAAAACGATCACCGAAAAAATTGTTAAAGTCTTCATAATGTTAGTCATCTGATCATTTAACAACGACTCATTTGTATTATTTAAAACTTCAATCATTTCTTTTTGATTGTCTAAGGTAGTCCAGATTTTTTTGGAATGTTCAACTAGTTTGTCATAGTGTTTGCGAATATGAGCCTGAGGAACTAAGCTGCTTTTAACCAAAGTCAGACGACCTAATATATCTTGATGATTCTGCAATATCTTGCGCAGATTAATGATATTGCGACGTAAATTAAGAGTTAGGGTAACAGCCTCTTTTTGACGACGGGAAAAAATTAAATCTTCAACCCTGGCGATGCCCACACTGTTGCGATCGATTAAGACGTAGCAATCATTGATCAATCTCTCTAAAATTTCATAAAGCAAAATAATGGATGACTCCCAGTTATAAACCAAGAGGGAAGAGGCATCGGTTTTACATCTTTCAAAAAAGATATTGAGCGCCGGTATGTTGCGATTGTGAACAGTAATTAAATAGCCATGACTGATAAAAAAATCAATTTCCGCAGCCATCACTAAACCATTATGATAAATCGGAAAATGCAAAATCATAAAAAAATAACCTTTCTCTTCGGAAATCATCGGTCGTTGAGAAAAAACTGTAGAGATCGAGGCCTTCAAATGGGCTAAATTGAAATCAAAATTCTTCTTTAGATAATCAAGCTCCTTTTTACCAGCATTACTAATGTTAACCCACTTTAGACTACCTTTGTTTTTAGGATTATTGATGACAATTTGGGAAATGTGATCTGATATTTTTTTGTACTGAGGCATAATAATTCTTGGCTTAATAATTAAGTCAATTAGCTGCTTTTATTATAACATAATTTGCCAAGACAGGGAAATAGTTATACCAGTTGCCAAAACCTGTCGGTATTATATAATTAAGCTATATGGTTAACCTTTTCGGCATCACCCTTTCGGGTTGTAATCAAAAGGAAGTAATGCAAAAAATTGAGGTTTGGCTAGAAGAAGCCAAGCCCCATTTTCTGGTTACTCCCAATCCAGAGATACTTTTAGAAGCCACTAGAAACCACGATGAAGAATTGTTCTATATATTAAATCGAGCGGATCTATCCTTGGCCGATGGCATCGGTTTAAAATTCGCCGCCTGGCTCTATGGCCGTCGCCTGCCTCGAGTCACCGGAGCAGACCTAGTTAATCCGATATTAAAGCTGGCTGAAAACAAAAACAAAACAGTGCTTTTTCTACCCTGGAGTCAGGGATTATCTCGAGCGGCCGATATCGAAAAAATAATTCGACAAAAATATCCTCGACTTAATTTTATTATCAAAGAAATAGGACGCAAAGAAGAAACGGAAAAATTACCGACAGCAGATATTATTCTAGTAGCCCTAGGCGCACCATATCAAGAAAAATTTATCTTCCATAATTATCAAAAGATACCAGGGCTAAAGGTGGCCATTGGCATCGGTGGGGCCTTAGATTTTTTGACTAAAAAAGCCAAACGCGCCCCTCGACCAATACGCTCTATTGGTTTTGAATGGCTCTGGCGGTTGATTAAGCAGCCGCGACGCTTTAAAAGAATTTATCGAGCTTTTATAATCTTCCCGCTAGAAGTTATCAAATCTCGTTTTATTCAACCTCTAAAATATCGTCCTAACGTTGCCTGCGTGCTTTATCGCCGAAAAGCCGACAACTATCAGGTACTGATGGTGGAGAGAACCTTAAACCCTGGACACTGGCAATTTCCCCAAGGAGGAACCGATGGATTAGATATCAAAACTGCTGGTATTAAAGAAATGACAGAAGAGATCGGAAATAATAAGTTCAAAGTGATGGCCGTCTATGACTTCCTTTATCGCTATCAATTTGATTCTGAGATGGGAAAGTTTCCCAACCAACGACATACCGGCTATAAGGGGCAAAAGCAAGCCCTAGTAATCGCTGAATTTGAAGGCCAAGATCAAGATATAAAAATAAATTTTTGGGACCACTCAGCCTATCGCTGGATTAATTTAGAAGAAGCCTTAGACTTCATTCATCCACTTCGCCGACCTTCAGCTGAAATATTCTTAAACAAGTTAAAAGAAATTATCTAATTATATGAATGATAAAAACGTTCGCTTGCGTTTCGCTCCTTCACCCACTGGATTCTTGCACGTCGGCAATCTACGTACGGCTCTTTTTGGTTACCTCATCGCCTGTAGCCAGGGAGGAAAATTTATTTTAAGAATCGAAGACACCGATCAAAAAAGAGAAACCAAGGGGGCGGTAGAGAAACTGCTGCAAGTAACCAGTTGGGCCGGAATAAATTTCGACGAGGGGCCGCAACAGGGCGGGGAATATGGTCCTTATATCCAAACTCAGAGATTAAAAATCTACCAGGAGCACTGTGAAAAGCTATTAGCAGACAATAAAGCCTATCGTTGTTTTTGCTCGGCCACTAGGTTAGAGGCTATGCGTCAGGAACAACAGAAAAATCAGCAGGCGCCCCGCTACGATCGTCGTTGTCGTGATTTAAGTGAAGCAGAAATTAAAGAGCACCTCGATAACCACGATCCTTATGTTATTAGGCAAAAAATGCCTTTAGAGGGCGAGGTTTTAGTCCATGATGAATTACGTGGGGAGATTAAATTTGCCGCCACCGATCTCGAAGATCACGTTCTAATAAAATCCGACGGCATCCCAACTTATCAATTCGCCAGCGTAGTCGATGATCATTTAATGGCCATTTCTCATGTCACCCGTGGCGATGAATGGCTACCTTCGTTCCCTAAGAACATCTTACTCTATCAGGCCTTTGGTTGGACTCCGCCAAAATTTATTCATTTCCCTTTAATCCTAAATAAAACCGGCGGCAAATTAAGCAAACGTCAGGGGGATGTGTTTGTGGAAGATTATCAAAAAAAAGGCTACCTGCCCGAAGCTTTGATAAACTTCTGCGCTCTACTCGGTTGGCGACCAGAAACTGAAAAAAATGACGAGCTCTTTAATTTGGAGGAATTAAAAAAAATCTTTACCATTAAAGGGCTGGGCGCATCGCCAGCAGTCTTTGATTTGGATAAGCTTAATTATTTTAACGGCTATTATCTGCGACAAAAGAATATCACCGAACTAACCAAGCTCTGTCTGCCGTATTTGATAGAAACCAAAATCATCAAAGAAAAATGCGGATCATTTTGGAAAATATTTTTTCCTAAACGCTCCATGGTCAAGAGTTATACTAATCGCTTAAATGGCCAGAAAATTACCTGGGGACAATTAGAGAAAATCATTAGTCTCTCCCAAGAAAGGCTTAAAACATTAATGGAAATACCGGGGTTGAGCCATTTTCTTTTCGTGGATGAACCGGAGTATGATCGAGAATTGCTCATCTGGAAAAATATGACCATGGATGAAGCCAAAAATCATCTACAATATTTTGCTGATCTCTTAGAGAAAATACCGGAGACTGATTGGAACAGAGACAATTTGGAAGAGGAAATTATGGAAAGGACAAAAAGGGAAGGGTTACCCACCGGAGAATATCTCTGGCCACTAAGAATAGCTTTAAGCGGACAAAAAAATAGTCCGGGGCCAGCAGAAATCGCCTGGGCCTTAGGTAGGGAAGAGTCTATCAAGCGCATTAAATTGGCTATTAATAAATAATATTTTACAAAATATATAAAATATGTTATAGTATTTTATATGCCTAAATATCTCAAAATTATCGTCTTAATCATTGTTTCCGGACTGGCTCTCAACCAGGCTAATTTTGCTTGGGGCGGATACGAGGAGGAGATCAACGAACAGATCAAATCATTAAACGACAAGATATCTTCCCAGAAACAAAGAATCGGAGAAATCCAAGACAAGCAAGCTAAATATTTAGAAGCTATTAACCAAAAACAACAGGAGCGGAACACTCTAAATAATGAACTAAGCATTATCACTGATCGCTTGGAAAAAGCTAATTTAGAAATTGAATCCACTGAGCTAGAGATTGACAAGACTAATTTGGAGATAAAAAAAATAACCATCGATATCCAGAGCAAGGATGAGGCTATTAGTCAGAATAAGGAAAAAATCGCCAGTCTTTTAAAATTGATGTACAAGCAGGACCAAATTTCTACTCTAGAAGTTTTGCTCCTCAACGATTCTTTGTCTGACTTCATCAATCAATTAAAATACTTGCAAAATACCAATGAAGAGATACTAAGCAGCGTTGAGGAGCTGGAGCAAATCAAGGCCAAATTGGAAGCTGATCAGAAAATAATGTCCGAGAAGCAAGCTGAGTTGAATAAATTAAAGGCGGTTTTAGACGAACAAAGATTAGCCTTAGAGGGTGAACAGCAAAACAAGAACTACGTCCTACAGGAAACTAGACAGTCAGAAAAACAATATCAATTAATGTTGCAGCAAGCCAAAAGAGAACAACAGCAAGCCGAGGCCGATATCTCTAATATGGAGAAAACCATGCGCGATAAGCTGGCTAAGCTAAAAAATGGCAATAAGCTAACCTATGATGGCTTTATCTGGCCAGTAACCAAAAACTATATTTCCGCCACTTTCCATGATCCAGAATATCCTTATCGCCGCTCTATTGGTGAGCACTCCGGCGTCGACATCAGGGCTGGTCAAGGTTCGGTATTAAAAGCCGCCGCCGATGGTTATGTGGCTCGAGTAAAGTTTGATGGCTCCAAAAGCTACGCCTATATTATGATCGTACACGCCAACGGCCTATCCACTGTCTATGGTCACGTCTCTAGTGTCAATGTTAAAGCCGATGACTACGTGGTCCAAGGACAAACCATTGGTCGAACCGGCGGTATCCCGGGCTCACCCGGATCAGGACCGTTTTGTACTGGGCCACATCTCCACTTTGAAGTCCGCTCCAATGGTCTGCCGGTTAACCCCTTAGACTATCTACCATAATCTAATTTAGATAATAAAAGAATCGAATTACTTCGGTTCTTTTATTTTTGTATACCCTAATTAAAAATCATGTTGCGAATGCACCTTCTGGTGAATATCCCGTAATTGCTTGTTAGTGACATGGGTATAGATTTGAGTGGTGGCAATATTCTTATGTCCCAAAAACTCTTGGACCAGACGCAAGTCCACTCCCTGGGACAAGAGATCGGTGGCAAAAGAATGGCGTAAGGTATGTGGAGTAGCGTTAACCGGCAAACCGGCGATCTTAACATACTTCTTGACCACTGATTCGATGCTTTTGACGCTCAAACGACGATCGTTATCACTTTTGCTAGCTCCAGGGCGATAATTAACGAAGGCGGCTGGATCTAAATCGTCACGCTTGGCCAAATAGGTTTTAAGAGTTTTAACGGCTCGCTCAGAAAAATAGACAGTTCTGACCTTAGATCCTTTGCCAACGATAGTTAGTTCAAAATCAACTGTATTTTCCCGAAAACGCAGATTTTCCCGATTCAATTTAGCTAATTCGGAGACACGAAAACCAGTGGAAAAAAAGGTTTCTAAAATAGCCCGATCGCGCCACGCGGCCAAACTATCACCTTGAGGAGCGGCTAATAATTTTTTCAGCTGATCCAGTTTTAAGAACTTTATCTCCCTTTCAGATCGATCCTTGGCTAACTTAACTTTAGACGGCGGCAGGGAAGCGATATTTTTTTCCACAAAAAACTCCAGTAGGCTGCGAAGGGCAATTAGGTAATAGTTCTGTGTGCTTTTTTTTAATAGTTTCTTATTCACTGGATCAACAAAACGAGAAAGAAAGATTCGATACTTCCAGATATGATCCTCGGTCAAATCTTGGGGCAGCAGGGAAGAGAGCTGGCTGCTAACTAACCATTTAAAAAACTTATTCAAAAAACGACTATAGTTCTCTTGGGTTTTAACCGAAAGCCCTTTCTCGATTTCACAATAGTCCAAGAAATCAACTAGATATTTAATTATCGGTTTTTGATTAGCCATATTCCTATTATAGCAAAAATATCAATAAACCCCCAGAAAATACCAGGTATTGACATATTTATGCTAGTATGTTAATATAAAAAGCCAATAATTAACGTATCATTTACACTAAGAAATGACGGGAGGAACAAGCAATGAGACATAATATTGCAGAATATGTAAGCAAATTAATAAACGAAATAACCTTCATGGAGGTATTTGACGAAAAAACCATGAAAATAACAACCAGTGATTCATCGGGCCAAATGAAAACAACCCACATTGACCTGGTTGACTGGCGAGGTATGTTTGATGCCCTGGGGAAAATCTCGGAAAAAAGGGCAGGGACTTCCATGGTTTGCGAAGAAATCAAAAGCATTCTCCAGAGGGCTAGAGTAAAACCACTGGGCTTACTGGAGCTGCAGACGATAAAAAATAAACTGCGGCAAATATCTTAGGGAATCCCCCTACAACAAAGGACTCAAATCAGAGTCCTTTTGTATTGGGGGAGAATAAAAAGCTGACGATTTACCCCTATCATATACTTCGCATAATGTATATTAATACACCTTATATAGGGGGTTTAGGCTCAAGGGCTATTGAATCATGGTTAAACCCATTAAATGGACTTCAGGCGTAAATAGCAGAATAATCTTAATAAGAATTAAAAAGATGCCAACTACCACTAAACAAAAAATAAAAACTGCTAACCCGAAAACAAATTTAAATAATTTTTCACTGTTCATATCTTTTAAGCTATAATTAATTATTCATAAAAAATCTTATCGCCGTAACGGAGGTCAATTTTCTGTCTAATCTTATCTCGATACTCACCCTTTAATAATACCATTAAATTACGAATTTGTTTATCGCAGTCCTCTTGAGGATTAAAATAGACCAAAACCCCATTTTTTAACCGCAGTTTGAAGGTATCATACTCCTGATCAATAATAAAGAAATCAAATAGACTTTGATCATAGGCTCTTAGGTCCTGATAAAGCTTTAGAGCGCAGTTAAGATATTCAGTACTGACGTCAACCTGATCATTTTGAATCTTAGTCCCGCTTTGATTATCAATTAAAGGATAATCACTAGACGGAGATGGCAAAGGCGCGGTACTAGAAGCGGTACTGGAGGCCTCTAGGCTAATAATCGTTAGCTCTGGCGTAGTATAAATCTCATCAACTATATTGCCGCCGGCATCTAGATAATAACGTCGGCCGTCTTCTTGCCAAATAAAAACATAATCACGCTCCTGAATCTTAACCTCTAATGTATGGAATAATCGCCGATGGACGCTGATACTGGCTAGATGATAGCGTTCTTGAATAGCTTCAGCGGCCAGTTCTCTTTTAAACAGCCAAAAATTATGCTGGGAAAAAACACCCAAAACTCGACTATCAGCCTGGCTCCAAATGGCTTGTTCGATCTCGGCCGAATTCACTCGGTTGGCACCAATGACTTTTATCTGCTTCAAATTAAACACTGGCGAAGCCAGAAAGAACCAAATAGCAACAACCAAAAACAATATAATCAAATAGATAACAATCTTACCCAGTCGACGAGAATGGTCCTGGTTGGCTTTATTTTGGCGATAGAAGGGGTTTTCCAGCTGTCGCCGCGAATAGTCCTTCCTTACCCTATTATGATGTGACTGCCCTCCCCTTCTTGACATAATTCTATTTTTATTACGTTATCTCACGGTGAATATTAGCTTGAATACGCACTAAAACTTCATAGGGAATTGTATGGGATAATAAGGCCAAATTAGCTACGGAATTTAAATCATGGCTACTAGGAGAAATTATCTCTACCCTATCCCCTATCCTGATCTGGTTCTGTCCTAAATCAAGGGCGGTTAAGTTCATACAGACCCGACCGGCGATTCGGGCATAGAAAGGACTCGATGACAAACAACGAAATTCGGCCGTATTAGCCAAGCGACGATCCAGGCCCTCGAAATAGCCAAAAGGAATAACGCCGATCGTAGTCTTAACCTGAGCTTGATAATCCTGATTATAAGAAACAAAATCACCAGGAACCAAATTTTGTAAAGCTACAATTTGAGATAATACCCTTAATGCCGGTTTTAACTTCTGAGCGGCCAAATAATGTGGATTCTTGTCAGTAAACGGATTGTAGCCATAGAGAGCTAGGCCGGGACGGAAAACTGACAAGCGATTATCGTGAAGCGAGAAAATTCCCGCAGAGTTGCCTAAATGAACATACTCCGGATCTATTCCTTGCTGTCGCAGATAATCCAAATTACAAAAAAAGTTATCTATCTGTTTCTGATTGAGTCCGGATTCAGTTTCGGCCGCAGCCAAGTGCGAAGCTAATCCCACAATTTTCAAATTTTTTAGGTCCGAAGCCACCGCTTGCCAAAATTCAGGCAGATTGGCAATGCCTTCACGATTCATGCCGGTGTTAATAAATAGATGGATCCGGGAATGACGATGATTTTTAGCTAAGTATTTAAAGGTTTCTATATTATAAACACAAAAATCAGTGCGGGAAAAATCAGCATAACGATAAGCCGCTAAAGGCATTTCGCCTAAAATCAGTACCCGACCACGAAAATAACGATAAGCGATTTGAGCTTCTGGGAAAGAATCAACCACTACCGTCTTCGCCGCCGTATCGTTTAAAATCTGGCAAACCTCTTTCAGTCCATGACCATAAGCATTAGACTTCAAGACCGGCCATAATTGTTTTCCTGGTTGTTGGGCTTGTAGATAATTAAAATTATTGATTATATGACCGCGAATAATTTCCACTCGATTAAGTGGCTCATACTCCGGCTTAATCAATTGTCGTAACCAATGCAACATAAATTATTCTGATTCAACCACTTGACCACGACCACGTCCCAATAGGTCAGCATCCAAGTTAGAACTTAAGTCATTTAGATTGCCCTGCATAGTTTCACCAACAAATAGATCTTTGGTGCTGTAGTGAATATTGTCCAATAAAGGAATGATTTTCCCCAACTGGTCAATAGTCGGCAACACCGAAACCTCAAAACCGATATAATATTCGGAGGGGGTTGATTCGGCTGAAATAGAATTTAACTCCCAGGACAATTTTTGAGCCACATCATTATAACGCAAGGTGCCGGCACCAATAGTTTTTTTGCCGCTCCAAATAACATCCTCAGGCAAACTAGCACTAAGAGAAAAATTTTCCAAAGCGTTACCATGATTGTTTATTTCCCAAAATATCCAATAATTAGTAATTCGGCCGACTTGCGGCGGTATTGGACCAACGCCTAATTGATCACCTTGAGGGCTGTAATAATAGGCGCCGGACTTTATGGACAGACGCGAGAAGAATTTGACAATTGGTGCTTCAACCCGATAACGCAATTCCTGATCCAGCAAGCGATAATCAGCCACCGCCACCAAACTTAATTTTTGTTCTAATTCATTCTTGTCTTTAAAAACTACGGCAAAACGAGCTTGACCGCCTTGATTATAATTCAAAGTATTTTTCAGTTTCCATGATTGTCCGTCAACGGCTTCTAATTTTGGCTCAGAAGAAATCAAGCGAATGCTGTTTAATCCACTGCCAAAGGAAAAACGTAAATTATCCAAAGATTCTTGGTTGCCGTTTTCATAGCTGAGATTATAAACCACCTCTTCCCCATTCTTAACGACCAAATCTTCCGGAGCTAAGATTAATTTAAATCTGTTCTCCGCTAAAGTCATCTCTTGGCTCAACTCTCCTTGCAAGCGCTGGTCATTATTTATCTGAGAAAAATATTGCAACCGCAAATTAGCTTTAGCCTCAACAGTGTCGCTAATTAAAGTTAATTCCATTTCTCGCTTTTCCCCCGGCGATAGATTAAGCGGCGTATTAAATCCGGAAATTATTTTAAACCCGTCGACACTGATTAAGGTAATATTTTTGAAGTCAAAATCGCCGGTATTTTCCAATTCAACCTTAGTTTTAAACTCCACTCCGCGATAAACAAGTTCTGGCAATTGCCAATTGGCTTTCAGGGCCGAGGCTTCGATGTTATAAACCAAGGATTCCACCAACCCGTCAGGACAGACATCGCAATTGAAGAAAAAGAAAATATCCTGGCGTTCTCCAATAGCCCCCAGCACCCTACCCCGGACTTTAATTTCGCCGTTAGCTCCTTCAGGCAAATCATTGAGCAACACGGTGTTAGTTTCTGTGTTAAAGTTAACCGAAGGGTCAATCGATTCGAAAATAAAATTATTAGGCCAATTGAAAGAAATAGAATTATGACTAAGGTCTTCTCGGGCTTGATATTTAATGACAAACTCGGTAATCTCGCCGCTAGTCACTTTTTCGCTGATGATATCGGTTTTAAATTCAACCAAGTTCTGCGGTCGCCAAACCCTAATCAGAATCAAAGTTAAAGTTAAGATTAAAATTAGAGATAGAAAAGCAATATCAGCCACAATGTGCCACTTATTTTTTTGATAATACTTTTCTACTCTTCTAAGCCAAAATTGACGCATATATTTTATTATAATTAAAAATTAAAGTTGGGAATGGTGGCTAAGATTTCTGATATATTATCATTATTCAAATCATCAACTAATACTTTTACTCCCTTGGTATAATTATTATCATAAGCCATAAACTGTCCCTTCACTTGACCGCTAGCGTTAAAAATTCGGACGTGAGGTCCACCGCCAGCCCCCGGACTAGTAATAATCTCATTAAGACCATCGCCATCAACATCACCGCTGGCTACGCTAATGCCACCCTTAAATCGTTTATCATAAGCCAGAAATTTAGTAATCAATTTACCCCGCTTATCAAAGACTCTAACCTCCGGCCCTCCACCGGGCCCAGCACCAGTGATGATATCTTTTTGGCCATCACCATCAATATCGGCGCTAGCAATGCTTAACCCGCCTTTAAAATTTTTATCATAAGCCAGGAAAATACCCAGTAGTTTCCCTTGAGTGTTAAAAATCTGAACCTGAGGAGCGTAACCCTTAAAAGCACCGATCATTATCTCAAACTGACCGTTGCTGTCTAAATCAGCGACAGTCATACTTAATTGCTCCTTGGTGCTTTTATTGATTGGGGTAAAACTGGTAACCTTTTGGCCATTGCGATAAACACTAATTTGATTACGATAATTAGAAATCATTTCCTCCTGACCGTCATTATTAACGTCGGCGACATAAATTTGAGCTTGCCCGGGCAAACTATCAAGATAGGAGAAGAAGCCAACCTGAGTTTGGTCTCCTTGATTACTAAATACCCTGACAAAATAACCGTTATAAAAACGACTATTTTTAATTTCAGTGTGTTGCTTAATCAGCACCATGCCGTCGTTAGGCTCAATCTTAACCCAGTTAACCTTGGTGCCATCATTGACTGTCGGATCTTGAGTGCCGTTGATCTTTTGCACTTCATCGAAACCAAAGACATAACGCTGGGCCTGATTAGTGGAATTAACTAAAACCAAACCATTCTCAAAATCCTTGCGCCATAATCCTGGCTTGAAAGTGTCACTTTCCCTGTCTAAAACATTATACGCTGGATATAAAGGTCGACCGAGCTTAATATCATATTCATCATACCACCATAATTGACCATGGCTGGTATTATCATAGTCGTAGCTAAAGTAGCCGTTGTCGCGCAAAAGAGCACTAGTCAATCCGAAACGCATCTTCTGAAAATTGTTCCGATCCCGACTATAGGTATTGACGATAGCTAATTGTGGTTGACGGTTATACTGCGTGAGGCGGTAATAGGACTTCATTGATCCGGACCAAGTGCCGCCATTTTCCCAAGGGCTAGGAAAGTTCTCTAGAAGCATACCATTTAAATAAGGTTGGTAGCCGTCGTAAATTAAGCCGTTGCCCATAATTATTGCCTCATTGCCAAATAAGCTCCGACTTAAATTAAGCATCGACTTAACCCCATTGGCCCATTGGGTATTAACCGTAGTTCCGGTTTCAGCGCGACCATCGTTGTTAATATCGATATCGCCCTTAACCCAAGTAACATCTCCCCAAAGATTATCATAGAAGATTCCGTCCCAAAGACCGGTGCTATAAATGTTATCGTAAACAAAGCGTGGCAGGAATTGGTTAAAGCCCACATTGTTGCTCAGATTAAACATATAAGTACCGGGCCAAAAAGAAATACGTTGACCAGAACCGTCTTTTAGCCAATAAGAATAATCGATTTGATCAATTAACCGCTTGCGTAAAGTGGCGTTCATTTGCCACTCAGAACTATAGATATTGGCGTTAGCCTCTTGTGAAGTGATATAAGCTAAAATAATGATGTCGGGGTTGAGTTGTCTAATTCGGTTCAAGTTAGTTCGACTATTCTCCTGCACTTCCATATCTAAAACTAAAAGATCCCAACGAGCCAATTCTTCCACTTCATAATCCTCGATGGTCCATTTCAAAAAGTAGTTAGCCAACTTAGGATTAGACTCTGGGTCGCCAGTAGCGGCACCGAAAGATAATTTAGGTAAGATGATTAGTAGCAGTAAGATTGTTAGGAATTTTCCTGTCCATTTCATAGCTAAAGATATTATCACGAAAACAAGCAAATGTCAATAAAATTATAGCTTAACCGGAACTATTTTTTTCATTTTCTTAGGCAAATAGGGTCGCAAAACCTTAGGGATGACAACTGATCCATCGGCTTGTTGGAATTGCTCCAAAATAGCCGGTAATAATCTGCTAGTTGCCAACCCAGAAGCATTAAGGGTGTGCGGAAAATCATTCTGCTTGCTTTCCAGATTTCTAAATCGAATATTTCCTCGACGCGATTGGTAGTCTAAGGCATTAGAGACCGAACTAACCTCCTTGTAAATTTTCATACTAGGAATCCAGACTTCCAAATCCACTGTCTTGGCCATAGCCGCCGAGCAATCACCAGCCGCCAATTGGCTAGTTTGAAAATGCAAACCCAGACCACGCAATAATTCCTCGGCCGCCTTAGTCATGGCCGTGAAAGCCTGCCAAGATTCTTCCGGTTTAGTATATTGAAAAAATTCAATTTTATTAAACTGATGACCCCGGACCATGCCTCTTTCTTCTTGACGATAACTGCCGGCCTCTCGCCTAAAGCACGGGGAATAGGCAAAATATTTTAACGGCAAATCAGAAGCGGATAAAATTTCATCTCGATGATAATTGCCCAACATCATTTCGCTGGTAGCATTGAGACAAAGTCCGTCTTGAACCCAAAAGAGATCGTCGCGAAATTTAGGCAAATGCCCAGAGGCATAAGCCGAAGCCTCATTAAGCAAAAAAGGGGGTAAGATAAAGGTGTAGTCATGTTTAACGTGGTAATTAATAAAATAATTTAATAAGGCCCATTCCAATAAAGCTCCCACGCCTTTATACAACCAGAAACCAGATCCAGACATTTTAGCCGCTCTTTCATAATCAATAATTCCTAAATTAGTAGCTAGCGCCACATGATCTTGGGGCTCAAAATCAAATTTAGGCTGAGCACCGAAAGTGTACACTACCTTGTTATTCTCCTTGCCGCCGGCCGAAACATCATCAGCAGGTAAATTAGGCAGAGCCGACATCTTCTCTTTTAACTCTAATTCAATCTTGGCCAAATCTTCATCCAAGCCCTTAACCTTTTCACCTAATTCTTTCATCTGTTTAATAGTGGCCTCATCTGGCTTGACTTTGGAAGCCTTATTCCTCTCAGCTTTTAAGGTTTCTATTTGAGAAATCAATTCTCGACGCTTGTCATCTAAGGCAAAAATAGCCGGCAAAGAAAAATCAGTTGCCGCCATTCTCTTAAGCAAGGCGGTCTCAGCTTTTTGCTGATTATCACGCAAATATTTTAAATCTAACATATGTTTAAGTCATTACTTCCCCACCGAAAGTTTTTAATAAATTATTTAATAGATTAGTGTTGCCCTGGTCAGAAACTTCATTTTTTGCTTCCAGGCTTTCATCAATTTTGACGTCGAGACTTACTCCATCGCCATAGACTTCAGCCAAGATCCCTTCGACGCCTGGCTTGACGCTCATGGATAGGATTCGATCCTGGTGGAACCGATATTTAACCGCTAGGGATAAAACACCGTTTTCTAGGCTCAAAATTGACGCTCCCTGAAGAATAAAAGACAAAGAATGATTAAGATTTTTGACTTTAGACATCACCTCGCCCCATTTTGATTCAATTTCGGGCAACGAGAGGCTTAAGGATGATGTGGATGAGGACGGGGATGGCGTTTTTGAAGATTTCGCTTCCCCGACTCTAGATTTGGCCACCGTAGCCGGTTTGGATGTTTCCTCAGAAATACTATTAATCGAACTAGGGCCACAAAGATCAACAATGGCTAACTCCAAAGGCAATTGGATGATAAAGCTGTTTTTTAACTCTTCTAAAGCCACTAAGAAACGATTGATAAAACGACTGACTTGTTCGGCACTCATTTTTTGGCCCAGGTTGGTTATTTTCATTTCCAAACTCTCGCCATAATCAAGCCCCAGGCTTTCAGCCAATCCGGGATTAAATTTAGTAATCAGCAGCTTGCGCAAAACTTCAATTAAATCGGTAGTGAAAATTTTTAAATTAACGCCGGAATCAACCAATTGATTAATCAACCTAATGCCACTAGCCGCATCTTTGATAACCAAATAATCAATTAGTTCTAAAATTTCCTGGAAAGCGCTACGGGGTAAAACCAGATCAGCTTCAGCCTGGGTAATTTCTTGACCACCGACAGAAATAATCTGTCCCAAAATACTTTCGGCATCACGGAGATAACCATCGGCCTGTCGAGCCACTGCCTCTAGAATTCCAGGCTCAACTTTGATCTTTTCGCTTTTGACAATGTATTCTAATTTCTTAACCATATCCACTAAACTGATTCGCTTAAAATCAAATTTTTGACAACGAGAAATAATAGTTAGTGGCACCTTATGCACTTCAGTAGTACAGAGCACAAAAATCACTCCAGCCGGCGGTTCTTCCAGGGTTTTTAATAAAGCATTAAAGGCCGAGATGGAAAGCATATGAACTTCATCAATGATGAAAACCTTGTACTTCCCTTTTCCCGGAGCAACCCGACTGAAGTTGATAATATTTTCTCGAACGTGGTCAACGCCGGTATTGGAAGCGGCATCGATTTCCATAATATCCAAATGTCGGCCCAGGTTGATATCGCGGCAATTGTCACATTCGTTGCAGGGTTCATATTCGCCATCCCGACGTTTTTCGCAATTAACTGCCTTGGCTAAAACTCGCGCCATGGTAGTTTTCCCCACCGCCCGCGGTCCGCAAAACAAATAAGCCTGCGCGATTTTATTAGCTAAAATCTCGTTCTGAATAATCGTCTTAATATAATTCTGCCCCAAAATATTCGCAAAATTCTGAGGCCGATATTGTCGGTATAAAGTTGGCATATTACCTAGATATTATAACGAAAAAGCCATATTTTTACCAGTCCTTGACCGCTAATAATTTTTATGACTAATATCAAACAAAAACTGGGCATTAGCCCAGTTTTTCTTTATCTCCATTTTATAAATATCGACTAACGCACCATCCCCACTCGGCGCAATATCTCTAAATCAACCAATTTTCGATCTTGGCCGAATTTAAAGCGACTCAATTCCCTGACTTTAGCGCTTAGTCCTTGGCGATGGGTGCCCATGAGCGGCCAGACGGTTTGCAGAGAAAAGGGCCTAGTAGCGGCACCGTCAACTAGTAATTTAATAAACCCGCCACGACCAACATTAACTAAATCGTATTCGTTGAATACCGGGCCAAAATCCTTAACCAAGAATTCAGCATCTTCAGAACCAACTCGGAAACTAATCATGGTGCCGACGTTGCCAAAAATAGCATCCTTAATCTTGGAATCCTGCCCTTTGCTCAATTGACCAATATATTGATGAGCCACGGTCAGACAAAGAGCATATTTTCTAGCCTCGGATAATATCTGGCAAATTGAATCAGTAGTAAAGTTTTGGAACTCATCAATATAGAGATAAAAATCTTTGCGTAATTCTGGGGCCATGTCAGTTCGACTCAAAGCGGCCATCAATATTTTGCCGACAATAATCATACCTAATAAATAGGCATTGGTTTCACCGATAGCACCTTTAGGTAGTTCCACTAATAAAATCTTTTGCTTATCCATGACATCGCGCAAATTGAATGAACTCTTCTGTTGTCCGATGATTGGTCGCATCATGTCGTTAGAAACAAAGGGGGTTAGTTTTGAGGTAATGTAAGGAACGATATTGGCCAAGGCGGCATCGCCACCGGCCTTCTCTGCTTCCTTCCTCCAAAAATCAACCACGGTCGGATTTTGGCATCTAGACAGTTTCATGCGGCGGAAATTTTCATCAGCTAAAACTTTTGGCACCTCCATTAAAGTAGAACCAGTCTCCGGATCATCCATGATCAGCAATAAAGCGTTGCGCATATATTGTTCAAACATCGGACCACCAGTAGATTTCAGATCATACAATTTGTCAAAGATGTTAATCATTTCGTTAATCACAAAACTTTTTTGCTCCGGATAACGGATGTCATATTCCAACAAGTTTAAACCTAGCGGTCTCTCCATATCACCAGGGGAAAAGATAATTACATCCTCCGCTCTCTCTGGCGGAATACGGCTTAGGATATCCTCGATCAAATCTCCATTCGGGTCCATGACGCAAACTCCATCGCCATTTTCAATATCCTGAATCGCCATATTATTCAACATGACTGATTTACCAGTACCGGATTTACCAATGATATAGGCGTGACGACGACGATCAACTCGCTTAATACGGATGTCAGTCTTTATGCCTCTAAATAAATTGAAGCCCAGCATTACTCCTTCGGTCGGTATATTATTGGGAGCCGGAGCAGTCTTTGATAACAGCCAATCGATATTAGGAGTTTCTGTGTGCGGCAAAGGAAAATGGAACAAACTAGCCATCTCCTCGGTGTTAACCACGAAACTTTGCTTATCAATAAAACGATGGTAGATAAAATTATTAATAGTCCGTTTTTGATTTTTCTTAATCGGCCGGCGAAAGCTGTTACCATATTCATAATAATTATACTCGCTAAAAGCACTGCCGATATTATCCAAGTACATCGCACTCTGTCCCTCGCTTTGAGCGCTAACCACCACCCGAATATTAGCATCTAATCCAGCCTTAGAATTCTTATCCTCCATTTTTTTCAGCATTTCTCTTTCTTTTTCACTCAATTCTTTCTGCCTGGCCTGCGGATCACCGTCCCTGCTTTCAAAAACATTAAAGGCCCCTAAAATAATATGGTAGACAAAAAAATTAAAAGTGCCTTGAAAAGCGTTGTTACCCACTTTAAAAATTTCGCTAACGCTCTGTTTTTTGTAGGCCTTCATGACCATATTTTTTACCGCCTTGTGCCAGCTCTTGCGAGCACTCCTAACTGTGTATTGAATGCTGATGCTCTCCTCGGGCTGCAATTTGGACATAACATTGATTACCGAATTCATCGGATCAGTTTCCATATCGTTATAGGTCTTGAAGGGAAAAATAAAACTCCGGCTAGATTTCAGATAAGCCGCGCTAATATAACTCTTGGCGTTAAAAGGATTAAAATCGCTCACTTCTTCGATCGAGGCCTCAGGATAATGCGCATGAATTTGTTGTTCAATATATAAAGCGCGTTCGAGCGGAGCAGAGACATAAAAAGAGATTCGTCCTCGATGAGCTACTATTTCAAAAGAAAAATGATCCCGCCTTCCTAAAAACATCGCCGTCAAACCCTTTTGGGCCTTGAGACCACCGATGGCCGAAAAAACAGTTTCACCGCGAGCAATTTCTTCGCGTAACTGCTGGACAGTCATCCCCTGACTATCCTCTTTTGGTTTTTCCTTGGGCAGTCGGACAATGAATATAGCGTGATCAAAATGGCTGTTGTTAACCGACCAATGATAAATAAATTTTTTTAAAGCCCAAAGGAATAAAACAATAACCGCTATCCCTATTAAAAGCGGCCAATTAAATCCAGCCTGGCTAACAGCAGCTTCAAGCTCCGGATCAATTTGCGGCATGCCAGTTGTTTCTCCGCCGTCGTAATTCATATTAATTCTTTAATTTGATAACTCGATCAGCTTTAATTTTGGCTTCCTGTTCTAGAAAAAAACGGTTAACCCCGGGAATGATTTTCAACCAATCCCTGATTAGCTCGACAATCTTCCTAATCTTGACTTTGGCTTGACCAAGAAGCAAATTAATCTTGCGGGTTGTCTCTTCCCCCTTAGCTCTGAATTCAGCTTGAGCCTGAGGTGGCATTTGCAAATAGGTATCCTCTAAACCTTCAGATAGAATTTTTTCAATCTGTTCCAACCTAACCTCATTAACCGACTTAGCGCGAACCGGAGCGGCTACTGGAGCGGCTACTGGAGGAACGGGCTCGCTCTTGGCTTCCACTTTTTCAGCTCTTTGCTCAACTGCCTGCTCTATCTGACTAGAATCATCAGGGGTAGGAATAACCTCAGCCTGCCCCAAAGGAGCGCTTTCAATTTTGTTAGCAATATTTTCTTCGGGCATAATTATTCAATAATAATCGCTCCCACCGGACAAGAGGCAGCGGCTGTTTTAGCGCAATCTAAATTATCCTGGCTAATCACTTCCGACTTCCCCTGCTCTCCGATTTGAAAGGTATCCGGACAAGTATTAGCACAAAGACCGCAACCGACACATAGATTTTGATCAACTTTAATCATATTAACTATTTAAGAAATTATGCTTTTATTATATCATAAAGCGGCTACATTGACAAAGAATTACCCCTTTGCTATATTAATGAAGCCTTTACAAAATCATTTTATTATTTTAAACACCTAACAACCATATGTCGCATAAGAAAGCGGCTGGGACTACAGCCCTGGGTCGAGACTCAAAAAGCAAGCGTCTCGGCGTCAAACTCTCCGATGGTCAATATGCCAAAACCGGCGCCATTATCATCCGCCAACGCGGTACCAAATATCATGTCGGCACCAATGTTAAACGCGGTAATGACGATACCCTTTTTGCTATAACTCCCGGACTAGTCAAATTTACCACCAGAAAGATGAAAAAATTTGATAACACTCTCAAAACCGTTAAAGTCGTATCAGTAATTCCGGTAACCAAATAACCTTCAAACAAAACCGCCCATCGTTGGGCGGTTTTTGATATGTAAAAAAGCTCTCCGGTGAAGAAGAGCTTTTTTTGTTTGGCCCTGGGATCTTACCTCAGTGCATAAAAGAATGCGACGGGGTTGATCTTGAAGCTAATTTCGTTTATCGCCTTATCATCAGGCAAAGCTGTCCGGCTGTAAGAAACATCGAGGCAGTGGCCCACGAAATGATAAGAGTTCAAACTTATGCCGCCGGTAAATTTCCATCCGCGACTGAACCCGAAAGGACTCATGTTTGAATAGCTCACTCCACCATCTATGCCGATCCCCATACTTCCTCTGCGCAATGAAATGCCGATGATTTCAGCTTTATAGCTGATGTCGTAGAAGAAAGTTCGAGCATCCTCGGGATCAATAGACGAAGGAATAGTGTTGTCGCCAAAAGTGGTTTTCATTGATTCGGAGAAAGAATACATCCCAAATAATGAAATCTCGTGTTCGCGAAACACTTTTACTGAGCCATCTTTGATTCCCTCAGAAGTAAAACCCAGCTTGTCAAAGGCAAACACTGAATGAGTTGTTGCCTCTTTTCGAAATTTGGTTGATCCGCCGAACTCGTCCATTTTGATGTAATGACTGGCCTTAAAAAAGAACTCATAGCCAATCCCTATTTCATTATAGACGGATTCGTAATATCCTGTACCGCTTCCGAGAAAACCGGCCTGGGTGTTACCAAGGATACCGCGTACCCGCAACCTGTCGTTAGCGGCGGTATCATGCCAATTATTGACATAGTCAGCGGTCAGGCCGAAATTTAGAAAATGGCCAATGCCGCGAAACATGAATTCTCCATTGAAAGCATTAGCTTCGCCGGTTGTAGCTGTGTCGGAAATGGCATTAACGAAACTGGTACCCAAATTCAGGTCAATTGGGGTCGGCTTCTGCTGAGCCGAAACTACGATGGCAGTAAAAACTGCGATTACGAAAAAAACGATTCTTGCTTTCATGCTATATGATTTTTGTGGTTTATAATAGTTAACTATCTCCTAAACCTCCAATAAATAGAGACTTGGGAGATAGCTAACCTTAAACCAAGGATATAAACATGAAAACGTAGTTAAAGAACAATAACTGTATATAATAGCATAAATAATTATAAGTGTCAATAGTTTGTCGATGGTACACAAAAACCCCATTTTTACTGGGGTTTTTGTCTATTCTAAGTCTTTTATTTCAATACATTTCTGATGTTTCCTTGGCCTTCGATATCGAAATCTTCATCGTTTTCCGAGATACCAGTTTCTTGATACCCTCCCTCGCGAGGATTAACTTCGTTATAGTTTAAAAAATTTGTCTCCAAATTTGGCTGGACCCCCTTGGCTCTCCGAGAGCGCTTCTTGAACAAGCTCATATCATATTTCTCCTCCG
Organism: uncultured Gammaproteobacteria bacterium; assembly: GCA_964517555.1. Classification (GTDB taxonomy): domain Bacteria; phylum Patescibacteriota; class Patescibacteriia; order Patescibacteriales; family UBA12465; genus DAONDZ01. The sequence continues at coordinate 43,880 of CAZFEF010000001.1, read as the reverse complement.
GAAAGATATAAATATAGATAAATCCTAAAGCTAGACCTAACACTACAGACAGACCAAGATTAATCGGTAAATTCGGTTGGATGGGATAACGCGATACCATTGGCTCATCGACCACGGTCACTTTGACCGAACTACCAATCCCTTGATAGACAGAGTTCTGCGTCATTAAAACATTATTAACGGCCAAAGCTATCTGTTTAGCCTGATAGCTGCTAGGATGATAAATGGTGATATTGATAAAACCAGTATCGGCCACAGAACGAGCGCTGATAGTTCTCTGCCAAACCTTTAACTGCTTAATAGAATCGCCATCGAAATAAGCGCGGTCAATATTAAAACCAGAATCCAAAACCATGTTATAAAAAGAGTTGGAATAGGTAACGTCAGACAATAGGCCGCTGAGATATTCCACTGAGCGAGAAACGGCGAAAGGATCAACGCCACTAGCTCCTTCTTGGATGACTAACAATCTAGACTTAGCGCCATATTTGAAAGTTTGGGAAAAGGTTACCAGAGCGCCGATAACCAAAAAGATTAAAAGCCAAGTAAAGATAGTTCCTTTTTTTCTTTTGAGTAATTTTTCAAACTCCATATAAGTAGACGACGCGGTTGGCCCATGTTAAACAAGCCAACCGCCTCGAGAATTATAATATAATTAGAGGCTAACTATATTATAACACAAATATCTAATTTTAGTAATTAATTAGTAGTGGTAATCTCAAAAGCAGTGCTATAACTCAATTTGGACTTTTCGCCGACAACCTTGATATCCACTCTTTCATGAGCCACAACGGCACTGGCATCCCCGGTCTGAACCTGGGCGGCGCTCACCGCCTGAACCCAAGCCTCAGAAGAAACGCCAGGAACGGTTATCTCCTTCTGAAAACGACCATTCTCGTCAGCGATAAAAGTTAGCTTAGAGCCGGAACCGAAAGAGACATTTAATGTCTCGCCCGGTAAATAGCCACCACCGGATAATAGTATTCTAGTATTGGTTTGAGCCGATACAGTATTAACCCGGAGATACATATTCTCTTTTACTAACTCACGATTATCTTCATCAGCCCGGAAGGCAGCTAACTTGCGCAAGCTACCATCTAGGATTAAAACAGTGGAATTATTAAAGACTACAACCTTTTCTCCAGAAGAATTAGAGACAACCTTCATTCCCATGGCCCAACCCTCAGTACCGGCAATACCGCCAGTTCTTTGGGAGTCAACTACTTTCATATTACTCTTATTCAATTTAACTACACCGATACCATTAGAGAAATATAAATACTCATTTCCGATAGAGGTGGCATCATAGCCAGGGTTGCCAGAGTGTTCAAAGCGTCCCAAAATAGCACCGGAGTTAAAGTCGATCTTCTTAGCGCTTAAATCGTCAACGACATAAACGGCTTCATCTAAAGAATCGAAATATAGATTACGATTGCCATTACCGCTACGATAGTTAACCTGCAAACGGTTGACTACCGAGCGACTAACGCGATCGAAAACTTCAATTTCAGTATTTTTGATGTTGAAGATATATTGGTTAGTATTATTGGAGCGGATGTTATAAGGCACATCATTTTTAATGTCGTAGGAATCAACCACATCTAAAGTGGAATTATAAACCTTCACTCCGCGAGCGGAAATAGTAACGATTTCATTACCGAATTTATCAACCCGGTTATACCATTCCCAATAAGTATTAGTGTTCTTTTTCACTAAATCAGCCGAAGTTAAGCTAGTGATATCGTATTTATACAAAGAAAAGCCAGAAATAGCGTAGGCGTATAAACGGCCCCCTTCTTCGTTTAATTTGACATCATAAAAACTGTCGTAGCGGTTAAAACGAGAGTCAAAAGGTTTGACGTCTACGAATTTCACTAATTCTCCGCCAGTCAACTTGAAAACCTCCAAGCTGTCGCTGTTGGTGCTAGCGGCAATAACTGTATCACGATAAGTGATGGCATCGCCGGAATAATAAGAACGGACCTTAGAGTCGCCCGGTAAAGCAGCGGCACCTAGGCCTAAAATAGTAACCAAGAATGCTAGTAATACTTTTTTCATATTATTTTAGAAAAAATTAATTAATGACGTTTTAGTTTATAAAACATTATAATTTAACACATTTTTTTATTGATGTCAATAATATAACACATCAATAAAAATTTGTCAATATAAGAACAAAATGGCTAATTTTGGTGCCATTTTAAAAAAATTTCTATATTTCTTAAATTAGCTCTATTTATGAGCCAAATTCTCAAAAATCTTTAATAATTCCCGAGAATGATGCTCCAGGGTTAAATCAGTTACCAGCTGCTTAGCCTTTTGCCCCATAAAATCCAGACGAACCTCGCTGAGCTTATCAATCTGCTTAGCTAAATCAAGACTATCAGCTCTTTCAAACAAAAAACCAGTGATACCGGGCTTAATCAATTCGCCCAGTCCTCCAGTCTTAGCCGCAATTACCACCTTGCCCAAGGCTAATGACTCCAACAAACTAAAAGGCATATTCTCGAGCCACAAAGAAGGAATAATAATGGCTCGAGCTTCTTTAATTAATGGTTTTAATTCTTTTTGGCTTAGATTTCCGAGGAACTCTACTCTGTTTTCTAGTTGCAAGTCAGCCATTAACTTTTTTAATCTCTTTTCCTCCGGACCACTACCGGCAATCTTTAAAATAGACTGATCGTTAGTCTGGGTTAATGCCTGAAGCAAAATATCAATCCCCTTCTCCTTGGAAAGGCGACCAAAATATAATAAATAATCACCGCGGGGTTGTGGTAGCTCTCTGGAAATAGGAGTGTCAATAAAATTATATAAAACCTTGACCCTTTCTGCTGGCACCCCAAAGGAAACGCAAGTGTCTTTCATAAAACGACTGGGGGCGATATAAACCGAGATATTTTTTTCATAGATTTTCCAAATCCGATGATGCAAATACATCTCAGTCATTACCAACGAACTCATGAGTACTGAATTTTTAAAACAACAGCGCTTAACAGCGTTATAGTACTTCCCTCCCCGGCATTGATAGCAGATCTGGTTATGAGTGAAAAGCTGATAGTTGGGGCAAATTAATTTATAATCATGTAAATGCATGACAACGGGAATCTTATGCTTCTTGGCAACATCTAATATCGAGGGTGATAACTGATGATAGATATTGTGGATGTGAATGACATCTGGTTTAAAATCGTTAACCAATTTTTCAAATTTCTTCTTGGCTTCTTGGCTGTAAATAATTCTACCAGGGGCAATCAATTTGTCCCTTAACCCGCCCTCGTTAAAACTAATGCGAGAAACAAAATACTTTTCCCAGGGACTAGGAAGATTTTTAGGATGAACCATGGAAAAAACAGCCACTTGATGGCCTTCTTGCTGTAAGCGTTCGCTGATATCGAGAAAATATTTTTCCGCGCCGCCACGAAGATAATGAAATTTGTTCACTTCCAAAATACGCATAGTTAATGGATTAAATCATAGTACAACAATTGATATTCACCGGCGATACGTCGGATATCAAATCGTTCTCGAATATCTTCCTGTAGTCTCTCGCCCAGAGAACGGAATTCAGCCGCATCAATATGAGAAAAAGCATATTCAATTTTTTCGGCCATGTCCCCAATATCTTGCGGATCAAATAGAATGCCGGTTTTTTGGTCTTGGATAATTTCCTTAATACCATCAACTCGTGAAGCCAAGATTGGCAAACCTTTCAATCCGGCCTCCAACAAGACAATACCCAACCCTTCCCAGAGAGACGGCAGAATAAAAAAATCTAATTGCCCCAAGAAACTACTGACATCTTTTTGCAGGCCTACCAGCTTTATCTTCTCTCCTAAATTAAAATCACGAATTTGTTTTTCTAAAACCGGACGCAACTCACCGCTACCGGCAATCAGGCACAAAAAATTACGATCGCGCAAAAGTGACAAAGATTCGATCAGCGAACCAAAATTCTTTTGCTGGCTCAAACGACCGACGCTGCCGAAAATGACCGCCTCCCCTGGTTGGCGGTGATAAGGCTCGCCCTGAAATTTATCTAAATCTAACCCGTTGTAAATAATCCGAACCTTGCTTTCCGGCACTTGATAACGCTTCATTAAGTCATCCTTGACTGCCCCCGAGATAGCTACCACATATTGAGCGAACCGACCCGTAAAGGTCTTTAATAAATTATACAAACTACCTTCATGCAAATTAACATTCTGCTCAGTAGAAATAATCCCCTTGATCTTTAAAATCTTAGCGGCCAACCGACCATAAATATCGCCGCCCAATTGCGTATGGACGATATCTGGCCTCAAGTGGCGCAAACGAAAAATCAACATCAAAAAATTAATCGGATCAAACTTCCACCTTTTTTTGAGGGTATAAACCGGAATCTCTAAAGCCAAAGCTTCTTCCATAAAAAAACCACCGTGATCAAAAAGTATCAAGGACGGGGCAAATTTTTCTCGATCCAAATTTTTTATCAAATCTAAAATAAAACGCTCGGCACCGCCGGCATCTAACGAAGGAATGATATAAGCAATCTTAATCTTCTCAGCCATATTATTTATTCGCCAATCGGCGATACTTTTCAGTAACCAAGGCCATAGCTACCAGGGCCAAGGTCACCGGCACCCACAACTTGCCTTTGTAATAAGAAGTATTAAAAAATTGATAAGCAATCCCACCTAAAGCGCCGACAGCTAGCGGTAAAAGCAATCTTTTTTCGTTTTTATAAATCTTTAGAGGACGGATCAAATAGACGGCGATAGACCAGATAAAGAAGATAAAAGCCAACACCCCCAGCGATCCCATCTCAGCCAAAACCTTCTGCCCCACCCCATGAGAATCGAGCGGATCGCCATACTTAGCCCCGAAACGAACATTGTCCGATACCAAATTAACAAACATGCCAGGTCCAAAGCCGACCATCGGACGAATGACAAAAGCTGAGATTGAGATTTCAGTCAGTAGCCATCGATTTTCGGTAGAGCTGAGATTATTGGCCTGCAGTTGATTCATGCGAGAGATAAAAGGTAAAAGCACTAACAAGCCAATAACGATAATCATAATAATTTGCTTAGCGTTCCAAGTGCGGGAATGGATATAGAAATTATCAATGAAAAAATAAATAGCTAGTTCCAGGCCGACGACGAGCCAAGCGGTTCGAGAAAAAGTGGCCACTGTAACTACTAGCAAAAAAACAAACAGAACATCAAGCAAGCGCCTAGCCCTTAACGATTTGTACCAATACTTTAAAGCCAAGATGAAGAAAGTGACGATCACTAAAAATTCAGCGATCAAATTATGATTATACCCTAACGGATAAATACCAAAAATAGCGATCGGTTGGACTCGAAAGAAAGCGTTATACCAATCTTGGTAATAGAGAGAAACTACGCCCATTAAAGCTACTAATAATCCTGAGATCACTAGAAAGATAATTGCTCGACGCAACTTGTCGCCGTCGGCAATAACGTTGTAGGGAAAGAAAATATAAGCTAAGTAAAAAAATAAAATCCAGCGGACGCTGTACCAAAAAGAAAACAAGATATAATCGCCGGCAAAACTGGAAATAACGGCGGCGATTAAAAATAACAAAAATGGCAGAAGTAGCGGCCAGCGAACTTTGGACCAATCTGCTTGACCTCGAGCCCAAAGAAAGACTTTTTGCAGAAAAAAGGCAATCAAAGCCAAGATTCCTAAAATTTCGGGGAAAGAAACGCTAAACCCTCCCAAGGTAAAACTCCAGTTTATCCAAGGTAAAAATAGAATTAAAAGATACAGGGCCCATTCGGGCTTAATAGTAAAAACACCCAACACCAAAACTATGCCCCAAAAAATTAGGACCCAAAATAGGTGCCAAGGAGCCAGAGCTAAAACCATCAGGCTGGAAACAAAAAACAACACTGACAATCCCAACCAAAGTCTTTTGATCAGCATAAATTATAAGAAATAATTACTCTAATATTATAGCAAAAATAACCCAAATCAAAAAGCCCGGTTGGTTCCAGGCTTTTTTTGCGGACCTTGGCGGTCCTTATGTCTTTTTGAGTTTAATCAGTTCCTTGAGTATCTTCTCGCCCTGCTCCAGGCGATCGGTGCGGATCAGGGATACCGCATAGGCCTTCAGCAGGACAGGATCGACGTCTTTAATCCGATAAGCGGCCTGCAGCTTGTCAACGGCCTTGTCGTACTTCTGAATGGCATAATAGGCCAATCCGCAACTGAAGAATACTTCGTAGCTCCTCTGAAAGGTGAGCAAAGTCTCGAAGGCCGCGGCTGAGAGCTCGTAGTTTTCGATCTCATAATAACTGCGACCAAGATAGTAATAACTCATGGTATCAGCCCGAAATTTCTGAGCCGCCAGCATGGCGTCGATGATCCTGGTCGCATTCTTGGTCGGGCTAATCTTGTAATAGCTCACCCCTAAGATGTAGTTATTCAAATATCCCGGCGTAAGCACGACCGATTCTTCCAGTGTTTCAGCGGCATCCTTGAAGCGATTGAGGGCAAAATAGCTCCGGCCCTTGATCTCCAGGGCGAAGCCGCCCTGCCCCAACTGAATGGCGCTATCAGCATACTCGATGGCTACTCCGTATTTCTCCTGGCTGTATTTTTCCACGGCCAAGGTGGTGTAAAGGAAACCGTTCTTGATCTGGCTTTCGCTCAGATCTTTTTGCAGTTTCTGGTATTTCACCTGGATCTCTTTGAAGAAGGCCAGGGAATCGGATTTCTCAGTCTTAGTCTTCTGTCCTAAGACCAAAGTCGGAATCACAAACACCGACAACAGCAGCACAAGATGTTTAACTTTCATAGCTTGTAAGTATTGGTTGAACTGAATTTGATTTATTGTCAAATAACATGACCCTTATAATTATCATTTATCAAGAAAGATGTCAATAGGCAAAAACGATACAAAAAAGCCATCGGCGTCAAGTAGCCGATGGCTAAAAAATAAGTCAAATTTAGTCAAATTTTAAGCTTAAATCTTGATCGGCCCCTAAATCAGAAACCGCCTCTAAGCGACCACCGCTAGAGCTATCCATTTGATTATAGGATCCGGAAAAAGAATCAATATCAGCCGAAAAGTCCAAATCAACATCCAATGATCTAGCTCGATTGCCTGGCTGTTTCTGGACTAATAAGTTGTAGTCGCCAGACTGTACTTGGTTATAGACGCTAATTGGCAACTGATATTCAAACTCCAGATACCCTTCTTCGCCGGGCTCGATGGATAAGAAAGCGCCAAAATAAGTTTTGCTCTTAGAAATGTCATCAAAATTATCATCCTTAACTTCCAAGCTACCGTCGACATAGCCAGATGATTTTAGCAGTTTCGATCCTTGGGGCACATAAATTCTAGTGTAGCTTCGATAACGCGTGGTCTTCCAATCAAAACCGCCACCATGACGATAATCGATTCGCACCTTAGCATAGAGACCGTCATCTTTTTCTATTAAGGAATATCTGATAGTTTTTTCCATCACACGATCAGTTTTGAAAGCCGCTAAATTAGAGTCAACCACAAACAGATAGTCGCCGGTCGCCGACTTCACTTCCCCGCTCCAACCCAAATTACGCGCGATATTTTGCAAGGAGCGATCGTTAAAATAAACTAAAATATCTTTTTGATAAATGCTGGAGCTTAAAACCTGTAATAATTCCGGATAGCGACTGGAGGGCAAATTAAATAGACGTTCTTTGAGTACGCCGAATATTTCACCCACCACTTTCTTGCGGTCCCATTGGGATTCGCCTCGTTCACGGTAAGCCATCTCTACTTCATATTGTAAGAGCTCAACAAAATTACCCTGATTATATTCTTGTCCGTCGACAGTGATTGGGCCGACAATACCCAGTAGATCAGTAACCATCTCGGGGGTCACAGCCAAAACACCATCAAAGTTTGGAGCCGGATTAATGGTAGGATCGTCGCTAAACGGCGCTTCAGTTTTATAGGCCCATTCAATTTGTTTAGCGCTGGTTGGCCAATCCGGAGACCAATTAGCATCACGCAAATACCAGTTCTCTACCTTCATATACTTCTTAATCGGCCAAGGAGGCACAACCTTAAAATTGGGATTAACCGAAGCTGGCATATCTAAATGATAAGAATCATGAGTCTGAATAGAAGAAATCTGACCATTTTTAACCTGCATCACCCCTAGAGTTCCGATGAAGCCGCCGGTTGGCCGCAATTCATCACTGTTTTGCAGAATTACTAAATAATTAGTAGCTTGGGGGTAGCCGGCGGATTGGGGCAATATCTGGGATAAAACCAGCCCCTGGCTAAGCATTTGCGAGCCCATAATTAGCTTGTCCCGCACCATGGCTATCTGTCCTTTCAATATCCCTAAAAATCCCTGCCCAGAAACTTGACGAAGATCCATCGCCGCCAAATCAACATCAGCCTTCAATCCGTTTAGTTCCGGTCCGGATTCATAAAGCAAACGCAATATTTCTCGCCGCCTGGAATCAGACAAATCGTTAAAGCTCTTGCCGGATTCTGCCGCCAAAACAGTATCAATCTTTTCAGCCACTAAGGAACCACGAGCCACGGCCCGACTAAGCACCTCGGCAGTTTTTAAAAGATATTCCCATTCTGATAAGGCATCTTGAGAATAGCTAAAATTTCGCCAAAATTTATGATCACGAAAATCATCAATCACCTTAGAGCAATTAGAAAAGTTGCCACTAGCTCTATCAGCCGCTTCGGAGGCAGCCACAAAATCTTTATTCCCCAAAGCCGTGGCCGCTTCTTCCAAATTACGTTTGCCGGCCAAAGCCGATTGATATAGTCGAGGAGCGCCAAAAATCAAGGGTAGGTTTAAAATTAAAAATATCCCCAAAAAGATTAAAATCGCCAAACCTAGATAACGCAAGATTCTACCAATCATAGTTACTCGTTTAGATTTAAATTATTCTTATACCTCCCGTTCTTTTCCCAGACCACTTGACCTAATTCATTTAGCAGGACTATCGGATGAGACTGAAGAATATTGTAGATAAATACATCGACTATTTCTTGGCGATAACTGAATTCAGATTCGTCCATTAAAGTGAAATTAACTTCACGGGCCAGCTCCTGTTCCAATTTTTTGATCAGTTCCATAAACCGCGGACGCTTGACTTTAGCTACAACTAAAATATCAGTCTGAGCCTGGAGATAGCCAGTGAATGAACCGGTTAAAACTACCAATTTAGGTTGGCATTCTTGTTTTAAGGCTTTAACAAAATTTTCACTAGCTAAAATCTGTGACTTCAGAAGTAAATTTCTGATTTCTTGATAAAGCAGGAAGTTTTGGTTGGCCTGATAGTACTTTTTGTCAGAGCTCTTCTCGCCCTCGGCCCTTTCCGAAATCAATATTCCGGATTCCTGCATTTTTTGCAGTTCCCGGCGGACGGCATTAACCTGCAGGCGCAAATCTCGAGATAGTTGTCTGAGGTAGTAACGCTCGGTCGGATTGAGCAAAAATTGCTTCAAAATCTTAACCCGAGCTTTAGAGCCAAAAAAATAGTCGAGCATAATGGGATATTTCCCTATTTTTTATTTTTATAGTATAATATTATAATATAATCCACAAAAATACAAGTTATAGCTGGACACATTATGTATACTAAAATCGCGCCGGTCTTAATTAATGCTGAACAAAAAAGCCATAGCGTGGTACAACTTTTTTTAGCCGAACCCAACTCTCACGAAGAAAAATGGGCCGGAACCCTCTTCGCCCTATTGGAAATCGAAACTAAAAAAAACCAAGCTCACCGAGTAATTGACTTTATCATCGGCGCCTTAAACAGCCACTACTACCAAAATGAAAAGATTAGTCTCAGAGAAAAAATCCCTACTCTAAAGGTAGAGAATATTTTTGAAACCGCCTTAGTTAAGGTCAATCAAGATCTGTTGGACTTCCTGGCCCGGGAAAGAATCGATCTTAGCCCCAAACAAATCAGCGCGACTATCGGCATCATCTATCAAGACCAACTCCATTTTTCTAATATCGGTAAATCCCAAGCCCTGCTCTTGCACCAGGATCAAGACGATCGCTATCACCTCATCAATGTTGAAAAGAATGAAGCTCGACCGGAAAAATATTCCGGAGAGACATTAAGTTTTAAAAAACTATTTTCTTCCATTATTTCCGGAGAGATGCCGCCAAAATCATATTTTTTATTTGCCAATGAAGCTCTAGCAGAATACCTGTTTAACCGAGAGCTAATCGAAATCGTTACCAAGCTAGCTCCATCTGGGGCGGCCGAACAAATTAAAAATACTTTAGAAAAAATTAACCCCTATGTCCCCTTCGCTGGCTTGATAATTAAAAACAACGCCCAAGTTGAGGCTGACAATTTCTATCCTCAAGTTACCCGTCCTACCCGCTCGCTTGATCAAGCAGAAACCGAAACCGAGAAAATCATGACTACCGAAGCTTCTTTGAGTAACAAAAAAATGATAAACTTAGGACCGATAATTATCTGGCCGTTTCAAATCATCGGACGCTTGCTCTCTAAGCTATTTAGCTTTTCCAAACGTGACAAAGCTTCAGAGCTTATCGGCCTAGAGAACAAGCCTCTAAAGGGTGCCAGAATCGGCGCCCCCAAAAGAAAGACTTTAAAAATAATTATCGGTATTTGTTTATTGCTCCTCCTTGTTAGTTTGGGAGCGAAAAAAATGAATTTGTTAAGCCAAAACAATAACCAAGAGGCGAAAAAATACGAAGAGACTATTTTACAAAAAGAAAACCAAATAGATTCATATTTATTATATAATGACGAAAAATCGGCCGAGCAGATATTGGTCGAACTAAAAACGATACTGGAAAGTATCCCGGAAAAAGTCCGCGAAAAAATCAATAATTTTGACCAATTGCAAGCCACTTATGAAAAACAAAAAGCCCAACTTGAACACGTTACTCCGGTAAGTCAACAAGAAGAGTGGTTTAATTTTTCCAGCCTGGACGCTAATTGGTTACCGGAAAACCTAAGCTTAGTTGACGATTTTCTGTTAGCGGCCGACTCAGACAGCCACACAATTAAACAAATAAACCTTAGTAACAAGGCTATCACTAGCCTGGAAATTACTGGAGCTAATGATCTTAGTCGTCGCACTGTGTCCAAGGACAACAGCGCCTATTACAGCGATGGTCAACAAATCTGGAAAATTAACGGCGAAAAGATTAGCACCACCACTATTAGCCTCAGCGGCGAATTGAGCGCTATCGACACCTACAATAATAAGCTGTATGTACTAGCCAAGCCCCAAAATCAGGTCTATCGCTATGCCCTGGACCCTCAAAATAATTGGACCGGTGGCGAATCCCGAATTAAAGGGGTGGCTGATTTTCAAAATGTTAATTCTTGGTCAATTGATAATAGTACTACTCAAGGAGCCATTTATCTCCTAAGAACTGACGGCCAAGTATTAAAATATTTTGACGGCCAGAAACAAGATTTTTCTCTAGCGGCAGCTGAACCAGTATTTGATAAGAGCGGTATCATTCGAGTAGCAAAAAATATCTACATTCTTGATCCTAGCAATAAACGCTTACTAATTTTTAGCAAAGAAGGAAAATTCATTAATCAATATCAAAGCGAACAATTCAATTCCCTGACCGACTTTGCCGTTGATCGCGCTGAAAAAACTATCTACCTGTTAAGCGGCCAAGCTATCTATCAAATCAAACTATAAAAATAGGTAAAATAAAACAACGGGTTAAGGCCCGTTGTTTTATTTTATCGTCAATTACTTCAAAGTTACTTTAGCGCCAGCTTCTTCTAATTCCTTCTTGATCTTCTCAGCGTCTTCCTTCTTAACACCCTCCTTAACTACTTTCGGAGCGGCATCAACCAAATCTTTGGCCTCCTTTAGACCCAACTCGGTAATGGCTCTAACCGCCTTAATCACGTTGATCTTGTTAGCGCCAGAATCAGTCAACTCCACATCAAAGGAAGTCTTCTCTTCGGCAGCGGCAGCGCCAGAAGCAGCAGCCGGAGCCATCATCATGGCCGGAGCAGCGGCAGAAACGCCAAACTTCTCCTCTAGGATCTTAACCAATTCAGCTAGATCCAAAACACTCATTTTCTCAATTTCTTCGACTAAAGATTTAAACTTAGCCGGAACTTCAATAGTTTTGTTTTCTTCCATATTATTGGATTTAAAAATTAATAAATTATTAGGCGGTTTTCTTTTCGCCAATAGCCTTCAGGGCGGTCACCAATCCCCGCAGATTACCGGCTAAAACATTTACTAAACCGGAAACCGGAGCGTTCATTGATCCTACCATTTTGGCATATAACTCTAAGCGACTCGGCAACTTGGCTAAATTCTCAACTTGGTCTCTGGAGATATAACGACCCTCCAAAATCCCACCGACAAAACCCAGCTTATCCTCTTTGTCCTTGCGAAAACCGTGGATAACTTTGGCCGGGGCGACTTCATCACCATAAGAGAAAACAGCGGCTACCTGCCCTTCGAATTCGCGGGCTTTTAGGCCCTCGATCGGGTTGTTCTTGAAAGCTAAGTCTAACAAAGTCTTTTTGGCCACATAATATTCGCTGTTTTCTTCTCTAAGCTTCTGACGCAACTCTTCGTTGTCTTTGACGCTTAGGCCCTTGAATTGGGCGAAAACAATCGACTTGGACCGCTTGATCTTGTCGGCTAAGCCCGCTAGAACATCCCGTTTTTGTTCCTTGCTTTTGGGCATATATGTTTGTTAAATAATAAAAAACTGCGCTAAGACGCAGACCAAAAACAGTCGAATGACTTTTTACCTCGGCAAGTCTTATGGTTGCTTGCGGTCTGCGGCAATATTCAGTTATAGCTACAGTATACTTGAAGCTTTAGGCTTTGTCAATAGTTTTTTGTAGCCAAGATTGATAAAATTCCAAATTATTCAAACTGGCTATTCTAGCGGCTAATGGATCGCCGACTTTAAATAAATGATGCAAATAGGCCCGACTGTGCCCCCTAACCAAACCCAAGCTACTCCGAGAATTAATCAATCGCCAATCAGATTTAAATTTAGCATTATTAATATTGATAGTGTCGTAGCCCCGACCCTTAGAAGAGTGTAAAAATAAGCGACCATGGCGACCTTCGCGGGTAGGAATGACGCAATCAAATAAATCCCAGCCCATTTTTCGACAACGCTTGATATCCTCAGGCGTACCGACACCTAAAGCAAATTTGATCTTGTCGGCGGGAATAATATCGGCAGTGAATTTCAAAACTTTACCCAAAAATTTTCCACTAGAATCTATTGGCCGAGCGCCAAATCCATAGCCATCAAAACCAATAGCCACCAACTCCTGAGTACAGCGTTGACGCAGATCCAATTCAGCCCCGCCCTGAATGACAGCAAAAAGCAAGGGGCGTTGGCGACCAACTAGCTTTCTCTTGCGACATTGTTTCTCATATTCAATTTTAGCTCGTTTGGCCCAAGCGATGGTACGATCAACCGCCCGCTCTAACTGCTGACGCGAAAAATCATTAGGTGGGCAATCATCCAGACAAACCATCATATCCACTCCTAGGGCAAATTGAATTTGAATAGATTTTTCCGGAGTTAACACATGGCGAGAACCATCTAGCGGTGAGCGAAAGACAACTTCCTGATCGGTAATCTTACCCATCTTGGGATTTTGGTGAACCAAGGAAAAAACTTGGAAGCCGCCGCTATCAGACAACAACGGACCTGGCCAATTCATAAATTGATTTAAGCCGCCAGCTCGTTCGATAATCTTTATTCCTGGTTGTAAATAGAGATGGAAGGTATTGACCACTAGCGCCTTGGTCTTGGAAGCTAACACTTCATCGCGGCTCAAAAGCTTAACCAAACCACGGGTAGCATCGGGCATAAAGGCTGGGGTAACTAAAACCCCATGATTAGTACTAATCCTTCCGCATCGACCTGAAGATTTTTTGTTAGAGACTATTTTAAACATGGCATTATTCAACCCGACCGTCATTATTCAAACTGGCAATGTCGTCGTCTTCTAATCTGGTAGTCTTGGCTTGACTCTTTAAACTAATGCTTTCTTGGGTATCAATATCCAAAGCACTGACTGCCGCTCCATTAGAAAGAACCATAATTTTATTCCGATCCTCGCTACGCGGGGTTAGGCTGATATAGAAAGAAGCTTGATGTTGATAACTAGCATCATCCCAATGATCGAAACTCCAAACTATCCGGCGGGAATTGGTATCGAAATAAACATTACCAAAATCAGACTCTTCTCGGCCATCAAAGCCAATATAAGCTGGTAACGCATATTCCACTCTGACATTATTTAATTCATGAAGGTTGTTATCTAAACGCCAGAAAACTTTAAAGACGCTCTTTTCTCCAACTTTGGGCGGCAGAGGGCCAGAGCCGACCGGAACGTTGTCTTCATCAAAATATCTAATCTGCTCGCTAAAGCGTAAATCACTATTAATCTTGCTGACAATGGTGTTGCTGCGATTGTCAGTATTATCCTCCTTAATATCAGCTCCGCCTACATTAAACTGGGCATAACTGCGGATCTGAAAATCTTTGCCCAAATCAGATTCATTAAACGAGGGAATATTAATACTAAAATCAATTTTACCCTCCTTATCAGGCAAGAGCTCTCTGAGATCCGGCACTTCGTTCTTGGTCCAAATAATAGAATTAGAACGACGCTGCCCTTTGTATCTGTCTTTGAGGCTACTCCAATCAACTAAATCACCTTCTACCACGGCCATAATCACCACATCAGACAATGACTCTTGTCCGCGGTTGCTATAGCTTAAGGAATAATTTAAGGTTGAACCAAAATTAACCGCTTGGTCATTAGGCTGACCGTTAAGATTTAGGGTCAGATTCAAAGTGCTATTTAAGACTTCAATGGACAGCGATTGTTCCCAGATAAGATAATTCTTGTTATTTGCCAAAGACTCGAGACGTAAAATTATTGGCTCCTGATTATCCACTTTCTCCTTGGCTCGATATTTAATCCCTAATTCTTGACTAGCACTATTTTTATCAAAACCACTTAGGCGCCAAGAATTATCACTAAGCTTTTCAGCCTTTAAAGGACTAATATTATTAACGGTTAAAGGTTTCACTTTCAGTAATTCAGTATTAGTCGGTAGCTTGATCACTAAATCCAGACTATCGGGCAAAATCTGGTAATTGCTAAAAACTAGATTGATATGACTTTCTTCATTGAGCAAGGCGGTAGAGGCTGACATAGCTTCCACGGAAAATCCTAAGTCTTTGATATTCACTACGGCCGAAGCTTCAGTTTTAAATTCTAAACTAAAATTTTGCCAGCGATAACTGCCTCGAGCTAATAATAGATTATCATTACCAGCTATCCCCAATAATTTCCCCTTGATTTGCAAACTCCCCTGTTGACCAGCATTTAAAGAGCCGATATTCCAAGTATTCTGATTCTGGTCTGGAGCGGGCAAGCTTTCGGTGAAAACAAAATTGTCCGGATAAGCTATTTCTATCCTAACCGCCTCCAAACTGGATTGGCTGTTGTTTTGATATTTGACCTCATAAACCAATTCTTCCCCAGCCAAAACCTGTACTGGAGCAACAATACTTAAATTTAAAAGATTGCTATTCTTGGGACGATAATTAAAAAAGTAAAAATAGGCTCCGTAGGCCACGGCGCCGATAAAAAGAGTGATCAACAGGGTTTTCATAAAAGCGCTAAATTTGGATCGACCTCGAACGCGGTTAATCTTTTTAACATCGATTATTCTCCCCTGTTCATCTTCATATATTTCCAACAACTCGTCATCGCCAGTCATTGATTCGTGGCGAGAATCTTCTTTGATCTCCGGCAAAGGACGCTCTACAAAATCACCGTCACGATGATGCTTGTTTTTCTTTTTGACATTAACCTTTGAAGACATATTAGTAATTTTTATTCTTTAAATAATAGATAATAGTAGTGATCACTAACCAAGGGTTCTAACTTATAAACTTGCCCTTCCATTATACCCAAAGTTTGAGGATATTGCCAGACAATTTGCGGCTTCGACTCATTAGATAATCCCCAAGAAAAATGACGATTTAATGCTCCTGGTTGAGATTGCAGCATCAAGGAATAATAATAGCTAGGCTCAGAGCGCCAAAGCGATCTTAACCTATTCCAGAAACCTTGAGGCGGCACCGGACGCAAAGAAAATGGCAATTCATATTCCAAAACAATTACTGCCGTTTCCCCGGGATCGACTATGGACCAATTAGCAAAAACTGTCTTGCCGCTTTCGGAATAGATCTGCGTATTGCTCCCCGGGTCAACCTTAGCTTTCATTTCGGTTTTTTGAATGACTTCATTAACCTCGGCTTGAGTTTCCAAAGTTTCGAAAGCGGAGGCATCAGGACTTTCAAAGCCACTAGCCGAAATCAATTTAGCGCCAGCGGGAACATATACCCGGAGCCAATCTAAATTACGCAACCCAGTAAAAGGCTCGCCCTTAACTCCTGAATGTTCGCGGGTAATAGTAAGTTGCGCTTTAATCCGGTCAGATTGATCGATTTTAACCCGGTAATCGATAGTTTCCTTGATAACCCTATCAGTCTTACCACCACCGATGTTAGTATCAACCACCATTAAATAATCATGGGGAGCGGATTTAATTTGGCCGCCCCAAGAATTGCGACTAATCTGTTTCTGCAAGCCAGGGTCAGAAAAATAAAACAGTATCTGCTTATTACTCAAATCCTGATGCAAGACCTTAAGCAAGGCTGGCATGGTTTCCGGATTCAATTTCTGAGGAATATCAGCCAATAGCTTATTAAACAAATCGCCAATAATTCTTTTGGGCTCATTGACTGGAGTACTGGTAGCTGTCTGGTTTTTGACAGCTTCAGGTAATTTTTTTCCCCAAGAAGAGCTGGAACTATACAATTCTGGCTGACCGCTCTTTTCGACAATAGCCTGAGTAGTCAACCAAAAATTGTCAGCGTCAATCGTCACTCCATATTCGGACTGCAAATCAACCGGACCAAAAACCTTCAATAGATCCTCGATAACGGTGGGTGTCAAAGAAATTACGCCATCGACTGTCGGCCCGTCGCTTTTTTCATAAAACCACATTAAATTTTTAGCGCTCATTTCCCAATCAGGCCACCAATTAGCATCCCAGAAATACCATAAAGGGCTCACCAAGCGCAACGGTTCCGGCGTTCGCACTAGAGCACGAAGACCGCCGGCAGTTTCATAAGAACCACCGGCCGGGATAGTAATATTTTTTATCTGTCCGGACTTGATGTCCAAAAGAGCATAACTCCCGATAAAACCGCCGCTAGCTCGCAGTTCATTGTTGTTCTGAAAGACGAGAAGATAACGACGATCCTGGGATACACCCAAAAAGTTCTTGGATTGTTTAGCCAAGTCCAACATTTCACCTAAGGCTAAGTCTAGACCTTCGACTTGGGTTTGTAGTTTAGCTAAAGGCTCTAAATACTCGTTAGGAAAATTTTTCTGGTCCAGGGATGAAAGATTGTCTTTTAAATCATGGGATAATTTGACAGCCTCTTGAGCATTAACGATAAATTGATCAATGGCCTGTGATAAAGACTGAGATTGGCCCAATTGATTAATGTTAAACGCTTGCAAGGCCTGACTTAGGCTTTTGCCCAATTCAGCCGCTTGCCAACCGGCCGTAGCTATTTTCTTCCCCTCGCTGGCCATTTTCAATTCCGGACTGCCGGACCAAGAACCCAGTAATAGCGCTAACTCATCAAGGCGATCGAGTTGCTCGGAAATAGCTCTAAAGTCCTCAGCCGCTTGGGCTAGGGATTGACTAGCGGCTGTTAGGTCACCGCTACCCGCTTTCTGAGAAGCTGAAAACATTTGACTAATAGCTTGTTCGGAAATAGAGATCAAATCGAAACGAAGGCCGTTAGGTTGAATTAAATGATAATAACTCAAAATTTTAAAAGGAATGGATAGTAATAATAAAATTAAAGAAAAATAAAAAAAGTAACGCCAAGTTAAGGATTTGGACTTTTCGGACCAAAGTCGGTCTTCCCGTCGCAAAAGATTAAACCGCGGTTGCCGAAATAAAGGCTTCTGCTTTGTTCGCCTAAAACTAAACCCATTAAGTTTAATGGAATTGATGGCACCCCTAAAGGCTGCCCAATAATTCTTAACTCTTTGCTTAAGCAAAAAAAACCGGCTTGGCGATGGCGGACGGAAGTTGAAACCTATATTCTTTTTAATCCGACCGGAATCAACTGGCCTCGACTCAGCTTCGGGTTTTAAATTAACCACGAAATTTGAACCTCGAGCCATTTCTCTGACCGGATTAATCTTGATTTTAACTCGATGCTTTTTGGCCATATAAAAGCGAATGATAAAGCTGGACTGTCTGATAAGCGCAATCCCACCAATTATATTTCTTAACCAACTCTTGGCCGCGCAGAATTAAATCATGTCGGAGTTCGGGGTCTTCTAAAACCTTTCTGACCTGATTAACCATATCGGTCGAATCAGCTGGATCAAAATACCAGGCCGCCTCACCAAGTATCTCCGGCAAAGAAGAGCGATTAGAGCTAAGAACCGGGCAACCCTTAGCCATAGCCTCTAAAGGCGGCAAACCAAAACCCTCATAAAAAGAAGGAAAGACATAGACCTGAGCTTTCTGGTATAAAAGTTCCAACTCCTGATCAGGGACATATCCGGGAAAAACAACTGCCGAAGCTGAATTATTAGAATCATACAACCCCAGGCTAGCGGCATAGTCCTTAGTGCGATCATAAAAATAATCGGACTTCCCCACCAACACCATGCTCAAACCTGGATAGAAAGAATGCAGTTCTTTAAAAGCCGCCAACCAGCCTTCCAGATTTTTGTGAGGATAAGCGTTGCCGATATAGAGCAAAAACTTATCCGGAATATGGTATTTCTGCAAAGCCGCACCGGCATCTATCTTTTTGACAAACAAAGAATCGTGACCACGGGCCAAATTAGCCACACCCTCATAAGTGACAATAATCTTTTCTGGATCAATTCTGAACTGAGAAACTATATCCTGCTTAGTAAATTGCGAAACGGCAATAATCTTCTTAGCCCTTTTTAAAGCCGAAGCGATGATCAAACGATAAGCTAAATTCTTTAGACGATAAAACCAAGGGCTTAAAGTGCTAGCTCTTTGAGTAGGAAATTTAGTTAAAATTAAATCATGGATAGTGACCACAAAAGGGCAAAACAAGAAAAATGGCACATTAAAATGAGGGATGTGAAGTAGGTCCAATCTGGCCTTAGTAAAATAATAAGGCATCATTACCTGCTCTTTTAAGCCATACCATTTAACTGGCGTCATGACCTTTCTAACGCGGTCAGAGGCGGTGGCGGGAATAACTAATTCATCGTAATTATCCCGACCCAAAAAAATAACATACTGATTGTCGGTATCAATATTAATCGCGTTATCCACTAATTCTTGGACATAGCGACCCAGGCCCTTACCTAAAGGACCATAAAAACGGGCATCAATACCGATTCGTTTTCCTGACATAATTTATATCTTTTTTAGCTTGACTTGTCTGATTTCCCGATATGACAGAAACAGGAAAATAACCAGCAGCAAGAGAGTGTTAAGCGGCGCCAACCAGAAAGGATAATGACGACCGAAACTTTCCATAATCATTAAAAATCCTAACATTCCGATAGAGTACATGGCCCCATTCTTCAAAAAAGCAAATTTAGAAATTAAATTGATGCCGCGGATAGTAAATTCTCGAACTACAAAGGCGCCAATGCCATTACCAAGAATAATCAACGGAACGCTCATGGTAAAAGCAAACGCGCCGATCACTCCATCAATGGAGAAGCTAGCATCCAAGACTTCAAGATACATGATCTTGCTCCAAGCGCTCATCCCCGGTGACAAAAGTTGTTTTTCTTTTTCCTCGGCATTTTTCTTGAAACCATCGGTTATAAAAAAAGCGCTGATACCAACCGTGGCCGCCAAGGCTAATATCGGGTTAATTTGCAGAGAAAAATAAACCACTAACACTGTAATAATGGAAGAAAAAGCGTAAAACCAGGCGCCTTGGCGATGAATAAATCCTTCTACTAAAAAAGCGTATTTCTTCTCTTCCAAGAATAGCCAGGATAGAAAGACAAAAAATAGGTACACGCCGCCACCCAGCAACAATAAAGGCTTAGAAGTATTAAGATACTCGGCGATTTGCGGATCATTAGAAAAGACTGCCGTAATTACCTCAACCACGGAAAGAGCCGGGTTGGCAATCCAAACTATCAAAAACGGCAAAACGCCACGGACGACAAAGACGGCAAAAATTAAACCCCAAAGCAAAAAAATGCGCCGGTATTTTTCCGGCATAGTTTTTAATATGTGGGCATTGACAATCGCGTTATCGACACTGCTAATAATTTCGAAAAGGCACAAACCTAAAATGACAATGGCAATACTCCAAATCATAGAAAAAATAATTAACCGAAAGGCAGATTAGACGGAGCTTGGCCCGGGGCCGCATCCGACTCACTATCCATTTCGTTTTTTATCATAGTTTTAGCACTGGTCGTTCCCAAGTCAGATTCCAGAGAAGACAAAGGCTCCAGGGTATCCTGATAAACTACCGTATCTTCGCTGGGCAAAGCAATAGGCGGCTTGGCTTTCTTGGCCGGGGTTTTCTGAATAAGCGGTGCTCTAACCGTAGCTTCTACTGGGAAATGCCAAACCGTGGCCAATTCTTCAATATTATATATTCCCGGCATGCGACCAGCATACCAATCACGATTAATGTAGTTAGTAACAATATTCCGTTTGCGCTCATTTAATCGTCGCACTTTGGCAAAAAAAGCGGTGGAAGTTGCGGTTCGATCCATGTCGGGCTTAAAAGAATTCAAATCCAAAGCGGAAAACTGTTTAATATAACCGACAAAGCCATTAAAAGCTTTCTTGGGATTATAAACATCCTTCTTGGCCACATAAATCATTCGGAGCTTAGCCTTGAACCCTAGCTTAGCCACCTTGCGATGCAGACCCTCAACTCGTTTTTTTTGCTTAGGCTTTAACTCGACCATGGACAAAGGCTTAAATTCCTTTTCTTCCAAACCCCACTCAGAGGCAGGATAAATAGCTTCGCTGCCAGACCAAATACCCTTATTAACATAGTCGATCAGCTTATTAACTCCCGTGGTCTTAGGTTTAGTACCAATTATTTTAGCTATTTCATCCTCAGCTTCATCCATCCAATCAAAGCCAATAGGGATCAATAGAATTTGATACCATAATTGTTCCCCGCGTTGCAGACTGCTGCATAGATCCATTAAAGAGGCCATGGGATCCTTAAATAACATTTCCGACGGTCCCATCTGATGTTCAAACTCTTCATAGACCCGAATAGGATACATCTGGTTAGCGCTTTGAATAAATTCAGCGCCGGCAATATCATAATCGTCATCCGGATATTTTTTGGGAATGCCCTCGGTATAATCATCGATTTCGGTTATTTCCGCATCAGGATATTGAGAATAGACAGCCGATTCCACTAAGCTCTTGAAATCGACAGGAGTACGAACGATAAACTGAGTATAGCCGTCAATACTAACTATCTCTAAACTAAAAATCAACTGGATCTTCCCTTCCCAGTATTTTTCAAACCAGTTAATGGTGCTATGGGCACCAGCTAAATAAGCTAAAAGATTCTCCACGGCCCGAGGTGATTGTTCATTGGCTCGAGGAATATCTAAGGCTAAAAAAGTATATTTAATTTGGCTGGCGAACTTGCCCCGGACGTATAAAAGCCAGGTTTCGCGGGCAAACATCAAATAAATGATAGCGATAATTAACCAGCCATAATAGCCCATAAAACGCCAAAGCATGACGTCGGGCGGGAGCATAAAGAACTCCTGAATGGGCGATATATCTAAGGTAATATTCATAAAATAAAGCTATCTTTATTTTACCATAAAATCAAAAAATATTAAAGACGGCGCCCCTGTCGGAGTCGCCGTCTTTAATTATCAAAAGTAGAAAAAATTATTTATCCCATTCCTTAAGCCCATAAAGGCCGCGACCGACCAATTCATAGCGATCATCTAGGATCAATTCATTATGGACAGTGCCGGCATTAGCCTTCTTGCGGTCAAAACCCACTTCATTGATTCGAGCGGCAATATCAGTAAAATGCATCGGCTGACCATTATTCTTTAGGACCAAAAAGATCTTGTCGCTAATTTTCTTCGGAGTAATCTCCGGCCACTCGTTAATACCCCAATGACCAAACTTATTGCGATCAATATTCTTAACAGCCTGGATCAAGGAATACAAAATTTTATTGGCGTTGATTGTCTCAGCCGGTTCAGGAAAAATTTCACTCTTAAAAATCGAGTGAAGATTGTTGTCATTTTCTGACTTGAACTTATCCTGATGGCGATTATAGCTATCCAGCTTTCCAATCATTTGCAAAAGGTTATCAATAGTCATGGTGCTGTTGCCCTTATCCACTTGACGAGTCAACTCTTTGGCTAAATCTTCCAAATGATTAATAGCGCCATCTTTCAATTTGTAGTAGGGGTTAAAGGCATCGGACTTCTCCACTTTGTCAACATGATCTTCTAATAGTTGAGAGATAATAAAATCAAAATTCTTTTTATACAAGTCGCGTTCATTGTCATCACCCTTAGTGTCGATGCAGAACATAGCCATCACATCTAACAAGAATTCTCGGTCCATCAAACCGCCATGTTGTTTTAACAACTGGCTGACAGCCTCTTTGACAGTATTTAAATAGTTATCCAAATATTCTAATTTCTTCAATTTGCGCAAGCTACTGGATTCGATCTGACGCACCCTTTCTCGGGTCAATTTATGCAAGCGGCCAATCTGCTCCAAAGTCTCAGCTTCACCGCCTTTTAGGGCAAAACGACGAGTTAGGATGTCGCGTTCCCTTTCTAAAAGTTCATCAAATAGACCATTAACTAATTTAATGGCATTAAGCTTGCTCAATTCCTCAGCTTTCTTATTGCTGATGATTTTTTCCAATAGGTTCTCCATATATAGTCAAGTTTATTTATAACTTCCTATATACTGGCAGATTTTTTTTAATTAGTCAAGAGGGCGAAAATCAAAGGTTATTAACACCAATATCAATCGGCGTCAAACATCATTTTTTCTATATTTTCAAGGGAATTTTTTAATTTCAGATTATCCAAACGCCAATCAATATACGCCTTTTCCCTTTTTAGTCTTTTTAGAGCTAAAAGTAGGTAGGATTCAAAAATAAAAGCGAAGATAATAGCTTGCCAGTGATAAACTCGGCTTTTGATTTTAATCCTGTGATTAAACGGTAATGATCGGTACTTAGCCCAAAGCAGGTTTTGCCCGTAAAAAGACCACTCTTTTACTTGGCGACTCTTGCGGCGACGATCAAAGATCATAGACCAAAGACTATTACTTCGGGAGGCGACACTCCGGTCATGGTAAATTACTGCTCGAGGCTCAAAGATTGCTGGCCAATTAGCTAATTGCAAACGATAAGCCAGGTCAACGTCTTCTTTATACATGAAAAACATTTCATCTAAATATTCCCATTGGCCGAATTCATCCAAGAAAGCAATATCTTTCAGGGCCGCCATTCTAAACAAGGCGGCGGCGCCAGTAGCGCCAAAAATAGGCTTCTGTTGAGCTCGAAAAACCTTCTCTCCTTGGTGTCTATCCCAAAAACGATGGGCGGCGCTGATAGCCAACCCGTCACTGTCGATAACATCTGAAGGGAAATTATTTTTAAAATCCCAGCGCAATAGTCGTGGCGCTACTGATCCAAAACGCCCAGAATTAATCGCCGACAACATCTGCTTGATGCTATCTGGCTCCAATAAAGTGTCAGGATTGATCATCAAGAAATAATCGGCCCCCCAAGCAATGGCCGCGGCAATCATTTGATTATAGGCTTTAGAAAAACCAACGTTTTCTCCGGAAAAATGATATTGAACCCAGGAATGATTAGCTTCAATAAACTCCTGGTTTTCATTTATTGCCTGGTCGCTATTATCAATACACCACACTCGAGCTTCACCATGGGCCCTTTCCAGGGACTTAAAAAGACTGGGTAAAAAAAATGGCAAATAACGGCTGGTGAGATTATTATAGGTTATAAAGCCGACGGCAATTTTCATAAGATTAATAATTATATTTTATCCCAGGAAGCATCTTGGCGAACCAGTAATTTAGCCGCCTGCTCTGGGTTTACTAATATCTTTTTAACCGTTTTTTCTAGCCGACCGCCCTGAGATGCTTTAACCAAAATCAAATCGCCTGGAGTGATCAAGCTGAGCAACTTAGGCTCTAGCTCTTCCCGGGTATTAGCCCAAATGATTCTATCCAATGGAAAGCCAGATTCTTGAGCTCCTAGGGCTATCTCCTTAGTAAGAGGGCCAACTAAAAACAAATAAGCTAGGCCAATTTGACCGGCCAACCTACCAACTTCCAAATGTCCAGCGATGGAAGCCTCACCCAATTCCAACATTTCCCCCAAGACGGCAATTCGCCGGGGATAATCACCCCGAATCTGCGTCATTAACTTTAAAGCCGCTAAAGCTGAACTGGGAGCGCTGTTATAGGTGTCATCAATGATTGTACTACCATTTATCCCCGCTAAAAGCTGTAAACGTCCGGGAGGCATTCGAAAACCTTTAATAACCAAAATAGCGTCTACTAAATTGATTTCCAAGGATAGGGCCGTAGTCAAAGCCGCTAAGGCAGCATAAATAGCCGGATAGCCAAAAACCTCATCGAGAAAAACCGGAATAACCGATCCTTGATAGTTTAATTTAAAATGCATGCCGCGCTGATCAAAGACTATATCTTGAGCCCATAAGTCAGCACCTTCACTTAAGCCATAACTTAGCACTTTGGCGCGGCTAGCTTGGATCATTTGTCGGGAACCGTCATTATCATAATTAACAATGGCTGTACCACCTCTAACTACTCCTTCAATTAATTTCTGCTTTTCTTGGCGAAGCTTGTCAGTCGTTCCAAAGAAAGCTAAATGCGATTCGCCGACACCAGTAATGATCGCTACTGACGGAGAAACAATACTTAAAAGATAATCCATGTCACCCGGACGATCGACGCCCATTTCTAAAACCAAAATTTCCGGATATCGGTTATCACGAACAATGATTAATTTGACAAAACGTCGGAAGACTCTAATCCAAGCCCAAATTGATTTCCCCGGAGCTCTAACCGCTAAAATACTAAACGGCAAACCTAGTTCGTTATTATAATTCTTTAAAGTGGCTCGAACATTATAAAAACTAGATAAAACCGTATAAACAGCCTCTTTGGTGCTGGTTTTGCCCACACTGCCGCTGACACCAATAATTTTGGGTCGATAACGCCGTAAAACCGCCTTAGCTAAATATTTTAAGATAAATTGAGCTATTTTGTTCATATAATTAACGTTCTTTAGGTATCTGATAATACTTTAACAGAAAATCAGCAATTTCGCCAAATAGCGGCGCGGCTGAACTTTCAGCAAATTTAATACCATAGGGACGATCTAGTTTCACTAGCATCACGAAACGAGGATCATCAACCGGGGCCATGCCGACAAAGGTATGAATATATTGATCGGTTAAGTAACCGCCTTGAGGCGAAGGAATCTGGGCTGTCCCAGTTTTGCCACCAACGTAGTAACCAGATACACCGGCCCGCTTAGAGTGTCCATTTTCAACCACATCGGCCAACATGGCTCTTAGGGTTCTAGCGGAACGTTCGGAGATTACTCGACCAACTTCTTGCGGAGAAACATTAACCTTAGAACTATCTGGCTTAACTATTTCCTTAACCAAATACGGTCGCATTAAAATCCCGTTGTTGGCAATAGCGGCATAGGACATCAACATTTGCATTGGAGTTACAGCGATCCCTTGCCCGAAAGAAGCGGTAGCCGCATCAATTGGTTTAGTTTTATCACCACGGCTCAGGGAACGAATGTCACCCTTAGACTCTCCGGCTAAATCAATGTCAGTTAAACGACCAAAACCAAAACGACTAACATAATCTCCAAAAACTTTAGCACCAATTTGCTCCATGGCAAAAATAGCACCGGTATTCAACGACAAATTTAAAACTTTAGTCATATCGGTTACTCCGTGAGCACCATTGGTTTCATAATCAGAATTACTGATTGGCTTAGGCCAACCCGAAATCATCACCCGACCAGTATCATTATAAGTAGTATTGGGACTAACCTTGCCCTGATCTAGGGCGGCGGCCATAGTAATAACCTTAAACACTGATCCCGGTTCATACTGGGAAGAAATAGCCGAATTCATAAAAACATTAGCATCGTCTACCTGAGAATAATCGTTAGGGTTATAGTCCGGCCAGGAACAAAGAGCGACAATTGCCCCGCTCTTAGGTTCGGCTACTATCACCAAGCCACTGACGAACTTATACTTCCCTACCCCCTCACCAAGTTTTTTACAAATAAAAAACTGCACAGCTCGATCAATGGTCAGCACCAAATCACTGCCGTTTTCCGGCTTGATATAATCTTCATTACCCACCCTAACCACTTGAGAACCAACGGCACTGCGACTACCTTTTAAATAACCTTCTTGACCTTTTAAATCGCGATTAAAATATTCTTCTAATCCATAATTACCCTGGTTCTCATAGTTAACGAAACCCAAGAGATGAGCGCCTAAATTATTTTCAGGATAATAACGTTGAGGCACTAAATCAAACCCGATGCCGAAATAACTCAAATCCGAACCAGAATCGTTTTCTCCTTTTTTATAAATCCGACCGCCTCGGAGCTCCAAGCTATCGGAAGGCAAATTAAGGATGGCGGCATAAAAATGAAGCAAATTTTTATCACTGGACTTACGAACTAAAACTTCGTAAGGATCATTGGCCTTTTGCAGTCGCGAAAGATAGTAGCTAATTGCCCGAGTCGAAGAGGCAGAGGTGGCGGTAGTAGAGCTAGTACTGGCTAAGTCAAAAGAATTAATTTGATAATCATCCGGAACTTCATCGACGCCAAAAATCTCATCTAGTTTAATAGCTATAAAATTAGCTTGCTCTTGGCTTAAATCCTTGGGTACAGCGTAAATGGTGGCAAAATTACGGGCAGTAGCCAATAGAGACAGATCATTACGCCTCATATTATCACTATAATTGTTGACCCAAATTTGCCCGCGACTGGGCAAAAGTTCAGTGGCTACTCGCTGTTGTTTATCAGCCTTAGAACTATAAAAATCAGCCTTAATGATTTGCAAAAAGTATAATTTAGCCCCCATGGCCAATCCCAATAAAAAAAGAGCCGCTATCAAATAACGGAGCCTGGAATTCTTAAATTTATTATCACTGTTCTTTTTAACCAGGGCCATAAGTAATTAATCCTAGCTAGCGCCCATGCAAGCAAATAAAGGTCGGGCTTAAATGGGCGCTGGCTCCTGTCTATTTCTTGGCTAAAACATCATCACTAACGGTAATATAGTCAATCTGGTCTATAGCAACCAGGTTTAAACTGCTAATTTTCTGATCCAAAGATCCATAAGCTTCCATGGATAATCTTTGATTTTTGAAGTCTTGGTTGGCACTACTTAAAATCCCTAAGTCATGGCGCAACTCTTCCAGCTTGAAACCCTTCACCACCAAATTATTCATGCCGACAAGGTAATAGGCACCGCTCACAATAATCAAAAGCGAGAGCAGAAAATTAATCGCTCCTAAATAAGTTTTTTTGTTTTTAAAGCAGTAGTAGGTGCCCATAGTAATAAATTATTTAAATCTTCTCGGCCACCCGAAGTTTGGCACTTCGGGAACGAGGATTTTTGTTAACTTCTTCAGAGCTGGGACAAAGGGGTTTTTTAGTAATTATCTTTATTTTCGCTCGATGCTGACAGCGACAAACTGGGAAACTGGGTGGACAAATACAATCCCGACTTTCATGTTTAAAAAATTCCTTAACCAACCTATCCTCCAAACTATGAAAGGAAACAATCACCATTCGACCTCCAGGGGTCAATATTTTGAGGCCCGCCTCCAAGGCGATGGTCAGATTATCCAATTCTTCATTAGTGGCTAAACGCAGAGCTTGAAAAACTTTAGTAGCCGGATGAATTTTAGTCTGACCGATTCTGGGAGTGACTGAGAAAATGATCTTAACCAATTGATCCGTTCTGACTATCGGCTCCTGTCGCCGGGACTCAACTATTCTTTTAGCGATTAAATGTGCTTTGGGCTCCTCTCCGTAAACTCGGAATAGTTGGGTTAGCTCTTCTAGACTATAGCGGTTAATAATCTTCTCGGTACTCTTTCTCACTGATGGCCCAAAAGCCATATCTAGCGGGCGAGAATCCTGGAAAGAAAAACCGCGCTCCGGATCAGCCAATTGATTAGACGACAGACCTAAATCCAGAACTAAACCGGCAATCTTGGTCTCGGCTGGCAAGATATCGGCAGTCAAGGAGTCTAGATCGCTAAAATTGCCTTCGACTAATTTAATCTGTTGCCAACCATTAATCCTGATCTTCTCTTGTTCAGCGGCAATGGCTCGTGGATCAAGATCAATTCCCAGGATTAATCCCTGGAGACCGACCGCTTTAGCCAAAGCCTCAGTATAACCACCGCCACCCAAAGTACCATCAATAAATATTTGACCCGGTTGAGGCTTTAAATATTCCATCACCTCAGCCAGCATTACTGGTAAATGAACATTAGTCATGAAACTTATATTAAATACCTAAACCACTTAATTCTTCAGCGATACTGTTACTATTTTTTTCCGTTTCAGCCTTATAACTATTCCAAGCCGCTTCATCCCAAATTTCTAAATGATTATACAAACCAGCAATAATTATTTTTTTACCCAGAGTAGCAAAACGACGCAAATATTCTGGTACGGTAATTCGTCCTTGGTTATCAAATTCCAAATCCATCGCTCCGGCCAGCATGTGACGAGCAAAAGCTCTAGTTTTAGATTGACTAATAGGTAGAGTGGCAAACTTTTTGGCTAACCCCTGCCATTCGTCTTTGCTATAAAGAAAAAGACAATTGTCCAATCCCTTAGTAACAACTGCCCCCTTTTTCAAAATAGAACGAAACTTAGCCGGAATGGCCAATCGTCCTTTATCATCTAAATTGTGTTGGTATTCACCGATAAACATAAGAAAAATTAAATTCACCTATCTTCCCCACTGTTCACCTTTATACTATAATTATACACCACTTAACCCCTAGGGTCAACATTATAAAATTGGCTAAAATAAAACAAAAAAGGCGCTATTCAATAGCGCCTCAAATAGTTATTAACAGTTTAGTCCACTAAAGTGATAAATAGATCTTCGTTGGGTTCGTGCGGTAAATGAGAAACATTATTAATATAACCGATCTTAACATAGCCGTCCCGGTCAATCACCAACTTGCTAATTGAAGACTGATAGACCTCCAAAGATAAGAAACCGATGATATCCGAATTAATAACACTAGTAATAATTGATTTAATAATATTACCATGACAGAACAAAGCCACCTTTTGACCACGATTATGATGATAAATATCAGCTAATAATCTTCGTGACTCAGCTTGAATCTTATTAAGTTGTCGATCTAAACGTGAGTAGGGTTTAAATTTTCTGACTCGATTTTTTTCAGAGGTATTAAAATATTTGATACGATACCAATCATGCCAATTAATTTCATTGAGCCGTTCATCAATGATTAACTTCTTCCCTATTTTCTCAGCCAGCGGTCGAGCAGTTTCCTGGGCCCGCAATAGTTGGCTGGCATAAATTTTATTAATCCCCATTAGCAACATCCGCTTCGTCAAATACTGCCTCTGCTTCAAACCGATAGCCGAAAGCGGCATATTAAAATCACCAGCGCTCTTCTCGACCGAATAATCAGGATTGCCGTGACGAATCAAATAAATAACCGTGTAAGGACGACGGGTCTTGGGTTTTAATTTGACGTAAGGATTTTGATAAACTTTAGCGGACATAAAATTAAATTTTTAAATTAGCGGCGACGAAATCCCAATTCAATAAATTATCAACCACGGCTGACAAATAATCACCTCGACGGTTTTGATAGTCAAGATAATAAGCATGTTCCCAAACATCAATCGTCAACAGCGGTTTCTGATTCTTAGTTAAAGGATTGTCAGCATTGCCGGTCTTAGTGATCAGTAGTTTCCCGCCATCCTCAACCAACCAAACCCAACCGCTACCGAATTGACTTAAGCCGGCGGCTTTTAATTCTTCTTTAAAATGATCTAAACTACCAAAATCTTTTTCTATTATACTTAGTAGCTCGCCGTCCAACACAGTGCCTGGCTTCAAACTCTGCCAATAAAAATTATGATTAAACACTTGAGCGGCATTATTAAATATTCCGGTTAAATCCGCTACCGTAGCCGTCCCCGTAATAATTTCGATTAATGACTTCCCTTCCCATTCGGTGCCAGCTATCAATTTATTCAAATTATCAATATAAGTCTGATGATGCTTGCCGTAATGAAAACTAATAGTATTTTCAGAAATATAGGGGCCAAGAGAGCTAGCTCCTGCAAAAAATTTCTCTAGAGTAAAAGGCATAAAATTATGATTAATTATTCTAAAAACAAACGTAAAACAAGCATTAACCCTAGCCCCAAAATAATACCCAAAAATTGCCGCAAGCTACTGGATAGCTTCACTTCTTTTTTCAGCTCCGGGATTAAATCGGCGGTAGCAATATAAATAAATCCACCGGCAGTAATGGGAATAATCAGATTCACAAATCCCTGGCTATATGATCCTAATAACCAGGCCAGTACAGCTCCGAGGATAGAAAATGAAGCTGATAATAAATTCAACAACAAAGCCTTCTTAGCTTTATACCCAGCGTGCAATAAGGTGCCAAACTCTCCCAGTTCTTGAGGTATCTCATGAGCGATAACTGCAATAGTAGTGATTATACCTAGACGAACATCAACTAAAAAACTACCGGCGATAATCAAGCCATCGATAAAATTATGTAATCCGTCCCCCACTAGATTCATCGCCCCCACCGGATGCGGGTGATTTTCATTAGGCGAAAGATGACAATGACGCCAGTGGATTACTTTTTCTAAAACAAAGAAAAGTAACAGACCGCCGATTAAAGCCAACCAAAGCCCCAGGCCATTATCTTTTTCTACTGCTTCAGGTAGCAGATGAAAAAAACTGTCACCAATTAAGGTTCCAGCCGAAAGACTGACTAAAAACATGACCAATCGATTAAGCCTCTTGCCGGAGACGGTTAAGGTTAAAGCGCCGACTAAAGAAATCAGCGAAGTAACTATCGAAGCCAAAATGATGTAGAAAAAAATCATAGCTATTTTTTGCTGGCTGGCTTTTTCTTATTCTTAGAAACCGCTACTTTTTTCTCATATTCAGCAATAACCTTTTTCAAGCCGTCAACTGCCAACACTGAACAATGGACTTTTTGGTTCGGCAAACCGCCTAAGTCAGAAACAATGGCCGACCAATTAAATTTCTTGGCCGCTGCCAAAGTCATACCCTTAACCGCTTCAGTCATAACTGAAGCCGTGGCGATATTAGAGGCACAGCCAAAAGATAAAAACTTGATATCCTTAATTTTTCCTTTTTCAACTTTGATAGAAAAAGATAGTTGGTCGCCACAAACTCGGTTGCCAATTTCAACTACCGCGTCCGCGTTCTTTATCTCTCCGATATTCTTAGGATGCAAAAAATGATTTAATGTTTTTTTGGTATAATTTAAAGCCATATAATAAATAAATTATTTTTTAATAGGACTAAAGCTGCGCAAGCGCTTAACTGTATCGACTAAAGCCTTAACAACATAATCTATTTCCTTTTTGGTATTATACTTACCTAAAGAAAAACGAATATTACTATTAAGATTATCATCGGGTATGCCTAAAGCGGCTAAAACTGAAGAACTTTTAAGATTCAATGCCGAACAGGCTGAACCAGTAGAAACATATACTCCTTTATACGATAAATCCATTAGAATTGCCTCACCTTCGATGCGGTTAAACATCAAATTCAAATTATTAGGAGTGCGGCGACGGAAGTCGCCATTCAATTTAACCTCTGGAATCTTGGCCTGAATTTGCTTCCAGAAATAATCTCTTAAAGCTTTAACCTTCTTTAAGTAGCTTAAGCGTTCACGATAAGACATAACCAAAGCTTCGGTAAAGCCAACTATACCTGGAACATTGTAAGTCCCGGCTCGACGACCTCTTTCCTGGCCACCACCGACAATCAAGGGCTTGATTTTAATTGCCGGGTTAATGACAGCCAAACCAACTCCTAAGGGGCCATAGAACTTATGCCCGGAAAGACTTAAAAAATCTATTTGCTCATTAGCCATATCCAACTTTAGATAAGGAACGGCTTGAACAGCGTCAGTGTGTAGCCAAGCTCCTTTACTATGCACTAAACGGCTAATCGCTTTAATATCCTGAATGGTGCCGATTTCATTATTAACCGTCATGATCGAGACCAAAACAGTTTGAGGGGTAATTATTTTTTTCAATGCTGGTAAATTAATGAGGCCTGATTTATCTACTGGAGCGATGCTCACCTTGAACCCCTCGCCTTCCAATTCCTTGGCGGATTGATAAACGCAAGGATGTTCAATGGCCGAAATGATCAAATGATCGCCACGATCACGATTGGCCCGCATCACGCCTTTGATGATAAAATTATTAGCCTCAGTCGCAGAAGCAGTAAACACTAAATTATCAGCTTTAGTATTTAAAATTTTAGCAACCTGAGATTTGCAGCGGCTGATAACAATCTCATTATCTTGACCTAACTGATGGATGCTGGAGGCGTTGCCATAATGACGGAGCCAATAAGATTTCATTTTGGCTAAAACTCGAGAATCAATCTTGGTGGTGGCGGCATTGTCTAAATAAACTTTCATAATCTTATTTCAATTCAATGGCATTAATAACGGCATCGGTAGTGGGATGATTTTGAGAAGTGTTGTTAACCGGCAAAGCTTCAATCTTGTCTACAATATCCATGCCGTCGATCACGTGACCAAAATTAGTATGCTTGCCATCTAGCCATGGAGTAGCTTCAGCAGTGACAATAAAGAATTGAGAACCGTTAGTATTAGCTCCGGCATTAGCCATAGCCAAAGAACCGCGCACCAATAAATGCTCGTTGATTTCGTCTTGGAAATAATACTCTGGACCGCCTAAACCGTCGTTAGACCAATCATCATCTTTGCTGTTAGGACAGCCTCCCTGAATCATAAAGTCAGTAATTACTCGATGAAATTTGGTGCCGGTATAGAATCCTTCTTTCACTAAATTCATAAAATTATTAACCGTTACCGGAGATTCTGGATAAAATTCGACAGTGATGTCACCTAAATTAGTCTTGATTACCGCCTGATTATATTTGGCGAAATAATCATCTTGACCCGGCAAAACTCGAACATTATCGGGCAGATTATTGTTTTTTTCTTTTTCCATATAATTGCTGGTCTTATTGCAAGCACTTAGGGTTAGGACTAGAGTTAAGCCCAAAAATAACCATAAATAGCGTTTCATAAGTTTTAATAATTAATTATCTTATTGATAAATTATAATACATTTGTTCATTTTTGGCTACTAAACCTTAAACCCTCGCCGGAGCGATTTGTCTTCTTCCTCCTGTCTTTCAGAAATCACTTCCCGGGCTTGGAACCTAAGGTTTTCCAGCTCTTCAGCATTTAATTCTTTGGCCAAAACCAATAATTGCTGACGATCATTGAGTTTGGGATCATCAAGAACTCGAGCTAAAAGTACTTCTAAAATAGCCCCCATTTTTGGCCCTGGTGTTAATGATAATTCATTCATTAAATCATGGCCATCAATAGCTAACATTTTCACCGACACCGGATCATTCTGCACCTTCTCCATCATGTATTGCAAATGTCTTAGTTTATACGGAATGGCACTTTTTAGACCCGAGCCTAGACGATCGGCGACCCGCAAATCGATTAAGTCCTGAAGATTTTCTCGGCCGGTTTTAGCAATCAAGCGTCTGACTGAAGCGGCGGTCACTTCCCCTACTTGATAATAGAACATATGATTGCGCACCAAATTAACTATCCGGGAAATATCAGCCGCACTAAATTTCAAACGTTTCAAAATCTTTTCGGTCATCTTAGCGCCAATATATTCATGATTATAGAAAGACGGATGGCCGTCAACTATCTTACACGCCCGTGGCTTGCCAATATCGTGAAGCAGGGCGGCTAAGCGCACTGGCCATTTTTGGCTGGGACAATATTTCAAGGATAAAAGATTGTGTTCTAGAACCGGGTAAATATGATGATAATGTTGCCTGACATCTCGACCCTCTTCTAGCTCTGGAATAATATATTGCAATAATTTATATTGGCTCAATAAGCGAATGCCCATTTCCGGATCGTCAGAAGATAAAATCTTGACCAGCTCATCATGGACTCTTTCGGGAGCAATAAATTTCAAACCTCCAGCCATCTTAATCATCCCTCGAGCCGTCTTGTCTTCTAATTTAAACCCCAGCTGACAGGCAAAACGCACCGCTCGCAATAAACGCAGGGCATCTTCCTTAAAACGATCCACCGGCTCACCAACGGCCCGAATAATTCTTTGATTAATATCTTTCTGTCCACCAAATAGATCAATCAAAGTATACTCTTCGCCGTCAATCATCACGCCATGATTAACCTTGGTTAAACGACTAGGCGCTAAGGCTAAGGCGTTAACCGTAAAATCCCGCCGACTCAGATCTGCCTCAATATTATCCTCAAAAATCACTTCTGCCGGATGACGGCGATCATTGTAGCCACTCTCGGAACGATAGGTAGTAATTTCCAAAACATCCCCAGCTTCATTATGGGTTGGCAAAATGACTGTACCAAAATTATTCTCATATTTAGCTTCGCTAAAAATGGCTAAAATCTGTTCGGGTCGGGCTGAGGTGGCTAAATCCCAATCACTAGCTTCTTGGCCCATTAAAAAATCCCGCACCGCTCCACCAACGAAGTAGGCTTGATAACCCTCCTCCCAAATTTTTTCTAGCGCCCAACAGGCATATTCCGGTATTTTCATAGCATTTTTAGTATATTATATTAACCACAGCTTGGCAAATTGTTGACAAAAGACAAAATAAATTATAGACTAAAAATAACGTTTCAAAATCTAAGCCTAATGGTACAATCATACATTAAAATCAAGAATTTCTTTGGCCTGACTAATGCCTTTTTCAAAGCCAAAGAAAGAAATGAAAGCGAAACCTGTTTCATCCTCATCGCCCTCAACTCTGTGGCTGAACTGATCGGAGTTAACCAGGGATACTCCCTGCAGGTGTTTGAAGAAAACCTGGCCATCCTGGACAAAAGATACATCCAGAATCTGGTCGGAGCTGACAACCGGGAAATATTACTCGGCCAAATCCAAAAAAGGCTGGAGCAGAAAAAACAAATTCAAACTCCGGAAATATCACCGGAAGTACCCAACAGGTTGTTAAACAACTTCATCAATACCGCTCGCCGAAGCATTAGAGCAGCCATTTGATCAAGGCAAAAGATACCAAAAAAGCATAGCCAAAACTATGCTTTTTGAATATCAAAAATAATTTATTCCGTAAACAATACCTGCCCCACTTTAACCCCTTTTACCTTTTTAATATCCCTGATCAACGCATCAACTTCTTTCTTCTCGGCCTCAACTGCCAAAATAATCATACCCGAACATTGCGCCGTACACCGCTTCTCCACATTTACCCCTAATCGGGCATGAATCAAATGTCCGGCAGAAGTTAGCAAACTATTTAAAGCGGCCACATTAGTCTGACGATCAGAGACCATGATAGTGATAGAGCCAAAAACTTGTTTCATATAATTTATATTCTTTTTAACCATTTTAAAACGGCAAAAGCCACGATTCCGCCCAAAAGAGCGGAAAATAGTTGCGGCCAAGAAAACATAGTATTGATAATCATCTCTAATTTAGGCGAGTTCATAAACATAACCATAACCTTGGCGGCAATCGACAAAAAAGCAAACTTAAGCAAAGACCCAAAAACTACGGCCGGCCAATAAGGTTCGGCACCGTGGAAACGATGATAGAAATAATCAATGGAAGCGATAAATACCAAGTTAGACAAAATAATAATTGGGACTAATGGTGCGGCAATCAAGGGCAATAATCCTCCGCTCAAAGCCATCAAGCTAGGAACGAAAGCGATCACCATAGCTAAGCGACGGCCGCTTAGGAATAAAACGATAATCAATACCGCGTTAACTAGAGGGCCAGTGATCCATTGGTTGTGAATCAAAAACGGAACAAACGCCGCAGCTAAAGCTAAAACTAAAGACCAAAACCAAGTACGACCACCAACCTTTTCTAATACTGCCTCAGAAGTTAAAAGCATAGATTTATCGTTTCTTATATTTAGTATGTAAAACCTTGGAAGCCAGCTTATTAACTTTTAACCAATCCAGAACGGTTAGCACCTCTTGATTCTTGTGGGCCTGACGAATCTTCTTAAACTTATCAATCTCATATAAAGCCTTAATCCGTTTTTGCCTAATTTCTGCCGTAGTCGGAATCGGTTGTCCGCCGCCGCCAATACAGCCCCCCGGACAAGCCATGACTTCGATATAATGATATTGCTTCAACCGCGGCCACGCCTTAGCGATCGCGCCGATACCATTGACTACCGCTACCTTTAATTTAAACCCAGCGATATCCACGGTGGCTTCGCGGAAGTCTTCTAGTCCCCTGACCTCTTTGAAGTCGATACGAGCCCGACAAAATTTAGCCTTTTCATCTTGACAGGCTAAGGCATAGGCGCTGCGCAAAGCCGATTCCATCACTCCCCCAGAAGAACCATAGATAACGGCGGCACCAGAGCCATCGTTGAATATCTTGTCACTTTCCTGCGGTGGCAGCTTGGCGAAGTTAATCTTATTTTTCTTGAGGAGATAGGCGAGCTCGCGAGTGGTTATCACATAGTCCACCGGATACAAGCCGTTGATCTTTAACTCCGGACGGCGGCACTCAAACTTCTTGGCAGTACAAGGCATAACTGAAACCACCACAATTTTTCGCGGATCAACCTTCATTTTCTTGGCCCAATAAGTCTTGATAATTCCTCCTAAATGAATTTGCGGCGAACGGGCCGAGGTTAAATTAGGAATCAGTTCCGGGTGAAATGACTCTACATATTTAACCCAGGACGGACAGCAAGAAGTAATTAGAGGCAACTTAGCCTTCTTGTCAGCTACTCGTTCCAGTAGTTCCTGGGCCTCAACCATGGTGGTCACGTCAGCACTGAAATTAACATCAAAAACATGTTGACATCCTAATTTCTTCAAGGCAGTTACTGTTCTGCCAGTAGCTAACTCGTCATAATCTGAACCGAATTCTTCGCCGATAGTCACTCGGACCGAAGGCGCAAACTGCGCTACCACTATCTTGTTCCCAGTGGCCAATATTTTTTCCACCTTATCCCAATCGGCCTGTTCTTGAGCGGCGGCCACCGGACAATGCAGAGCGCATTGGCCACAATAGATACAATCAATCTTCTTATTCTTAGTCGGCACAATCTCTTGATGGATGCCGTTACCTGCTATCTCCAGATAGTCAATCTTCTGAATTTGCGAACAAGCATCGACACAATTGCGGCAATCAATGCATTGGCTACCGTCGATCTCCACTGCGTGGTCGAATTTATATATCTTTCGTCTGGATTTCCGATCGTGGAAACGATTAATCTTAATATGATAACGACGAGCTAAATCCAATAAAGTGCAATTAAAGCGCATGGTACAAGTAGCACATTTTTCGACATGTTCAGCAAAAAGCAACTCGATATTGGCGTTGCGGGACAACTCTACCTCGGGAGAAGTAGTACTAACTTCCATGCCCTCGCAAATTATAGTAGAACAAGCGGTGGATAATTTTTTCTGTCCGGCAACCGCCACCACACAGACTCGGCAATTAGCCTTGACCTTCAAGTCTGGGTGATGACAAAGAGCGGGAATAAAAATATTATTCTCCTTGGCGACCGCCAAAACAGTTTTGCCAGCAGTCGCTCGCAACACTCGGCCATCAATTTTCAGATTAACCAATTTCTCGGGCATAAATTATTTAGCTTGAGATTTGATGTGTTTTAGATCACGATAGATTAAATAAGCATAAACGATAAACCACGGAGTCAAAACATAGGAAACTATTTGAATAATTCCTTTGTAAACGAGCTCCACTGCGCCATCGTCAACCATAAATGCTTGCGGTATGCTAGCTATCAAGCTAATAATCAACATCAGAACACCAAAATATAAGTAGCGACCAAAAAGTGACCACCAATAACCCTTAACCAATTCTTTGCTGGCCTTAATTGCCTGATACCCCTTGGTTCCTTCAAACACAAAAATAAAGAAAGCCAAAGAATAAAAGACCCAGAAGATAATACCGGGAATGATCAACAATAAAGACCAAGCTAAAACCAATAATCCGGATAACAGCGAAACCCCCAAACCGGACCAAAATAGTTTTTTAGTAGCCTGATAGTTGGCCTTAAACCCAGCGGTCGGATTCTTGATGGTCAGATACAAACCAAGTTGAGCCCTAAAAGCATAATAGATGACGAAAACTATTAAAACAGCCGAGATGGCACCGGTAATAATGGTTAACACCTTGCCGGCGGTTTCGGATAAATTGTCGGCAATCGCAAATCCGGCGGTAAACACCACCGTCAGGATAACGATCGGAATCACCATTGCCAAGATCATAAAAATCATGGCCTTAAAATTTGCCTTGTACCAATTGAAAGAATTTTTTAAAAGGCTCCAAGGATCAGTCAAGCGATAGCCCGATTGGGGCTTGCTAACGTTGTTAGCTTCATTCATAATTTTGTAATTAATTATTTAAAATTTTATCTAATTTTTCATTCCAAACATTCTGCAAATAACTCCGCACCGGTAGAGGCAAAGCGCTGCCAAGGGCACAAAAAGAGCTTTGCTCTAAATCGGTCAAAATAACATCTAAAAATTTCTGATCGAGCTTCTTTTGGCGTGATAGCTCCCAAAGACGATAAGTCCCCTCGCGACAAGGAGTACACTGGCCGCAGGAACTGTCCTTAAAAAATTTAAACCACTTTTCCAATATAGCTCGAGGCTTAGTACGAAACAAATCATAGACAGTAATCGAACCAGCTCCGGAAACTAACTTATTCAATTGTCCGCTATTTAAAACTTCACCACTGGCATCACCACCGCTTTGGACAAAAAAAGGTTTATCCGGCCAATTACCGGTCTCTTCCAAAATTCTCTTGATAGTCCATTTAGCCGGATAGACAAATACTCCCGGATGCCGAACTTCGCCGCTTAGAGTATAGAAGCGACAATCATAATATTGATTCTGGCTGACTAAAAAAATATTGTAAAAAGTTTCGACATTGTTAATTAAGGTCGGCCGCGCCCAAAGACCGCAAGTAGTAGGAAAAGGCGGTCGCAATCGAGGCTCCAGTCTCTGCCCCTCAATTAAATTTAAAATAGTACTCTCTTCCCCGCCAATATA
Organism: uncultured Gammaproteobacteria bacterium; assembly: GCA_964517555.1. Lineage (GTDB taxonomy): Bacteria > Patescibacteriota > Patescibacteriia > Patescibacteriales > UBA12465 > DAONDZ01. Next base: position 4,341 of record CAZFEF010000001.1, on the reverse strand, counting down.
TCCAGCCGTTAAAGGTTTAGAAAATAATTCCACCTTGCCATTTAGTTTCTGTTTAGAAATTTCAGAGGCCAACAACCGGCGATATCGGCGATAATAATCATGGTGGATATAGATATAGGCCTTCTCGGCATTAAAAAATTTGATTGCCAAACCTAACCCAGTAATCACCGCCGATGAATAATTAGCCAAAATAAAGCCATCCTTAAATATCCCTGGTTCACCTTCGGCGGCATTCATGACAATATAAGGCTTTAATTTCTGTTTTTGCGCCGCCTCTTTGACCGCCTGCCATTTATTAGCCACTGGATATCCGGCACCACCGCGGCCAACCAAGTTGGCTTGTTTAATTTTATCCAAAATACTTATAGTCATAACTACCAATTATTACGATGTTTCTCTTGTCGTTTGTATTTCTTCTTATTCTGATGAACTTTATGTGTTCTCTCAAAACCATCGGGCTTCCTTTCATGAGCAGCTTCTCGTGCCCCGGCACCCAAACCCTTAGCCAACAATTCGTTCTGCTCTTCGGGGGTGAGAACTAGCTTGCCACCCTTCTTAGCAAAACCAGAAAACGACTCAAAACTCATATAATTATTTCTTAACAAAGATATAGGTCAAATCAGCTAAACGATGGCTATAGCCCCATTCATTGTCATACCAAGCTATCACTTTCAACAAATCGTCACCCACAACTTTAGTGAGCCCCAAATCAACGATAGCGCTGTGAGAGTCGCCAATAATATCAGTGGAAACTAAAGGCTCAAAACTGGCAGCGATAATTCCTTTATACTGTCTATTTTTAGCCGTCTTTAAAAAGATCTGATTAACTTTCTCCACCGTCACCTTCTTTTTAGTGACAAAAACAATATCACAAAGAGAACCGACAGCGGTCGGGACACGAACAGCTAAACCATCAAACCGGCCCTTTAATTCCGGAATGGTTTCCGTAGCGGCAATAGCCGCGCCAGTGGTGGTTGGTACCATGTTAATAGCCGCCGCCCGAGCTCGACGCAAATCCTTATGCGGTCCATCTACCAAATTCTGATCGGCAGTATAAGAATGAACCGTGGTCATGATGGCTTGTTTAATTCCAAAATTATTCTTAACCACGGCCGTTACCGGAGCTAGACAATTAGTGGTGCAAGAAGCGCAAGACAATATTTGATCTTTGGAAGAAATCTGTTTTTCGTTAACTCCTAAAACAATAGTTTTTACTTTGTCCTCCTTACCCTTAGACGGTGCCGAAAGAATCACCTTTTTAGCGCCAGCCTGAATGTGTTTTAATAAATCTTGGCGATTAGTAAAGCGACCGGTACATTCCAAAATCAAATCTACCTTAAGCTGACCCCAGGGCAAAAGACTAGGATCTTTCTCGGCCAAAACCGGAATCTTGAGACCTTTAACTATCAAATGCTTAGCATCGCTTGAAACTGAATTAGGATAAATGCCATAGCAGGAATCATAACGCAAAAGATGGGCCAAAGTCTTGGTGTCGGTTAAATCATTAATGGCCACTATCTTGAGACTCGGATATTTCTCTAGAATAATCTTCAAAACAGCACGGCCGATACGGCCAAAACCGTTGATGGCGATGTTGGGCATAAAATAAAAGAATAAATTATTATAGCCCTATTATAACATAAACTACCCCTACCCGCCAGACTTGAGAGAACGGTTAACATGGTTCATTTCGTTAAAAACAACCGATCTCAACTTGGTCGTATGGCCGTGACTCAATAATCCGAGATACGACGCCAAAGATTCTGGTGATTGATTTTTTCTTATTTTTCTAATCATCCGCCTCTTAGTAGTCACCCGCAATATACGGTGATCTACAAAATTAACCCAACCAAGGAAGTCTACTCCCGAAAAAATAGATCTAATAAATAATTTATCAGGATGAAGATCTAATCCTAAATTATTAATTAAAAACTCATTAATAAGTCTAACTCGTTGCCTTAACCACGTCTTATCATCTGATAAAATAACAAAATCGTCGGAATAGCGAATATAATACTTGGCCCTAATCTCATGCTTTATAAACTGATCAAATTTATTTAAATAAATGTTGGCAAAAAGTTGTGAGGTTAGATTTCCCAAAGGCAACCCCCTGCTTGATCGATCGGAACAAAAACTGCCGATAACCATTTTTAACAACCAGATAATTTTTGGATCCAATATATAATCTTTTAAGCTATCAATTAAAATACTATGATCGATACTAGAAAAAAATCTCTTTATATCGCCTTTTAAAACCCAGCAGCTTCTAGTACCATTACAGCTTGTTGCCCGAACAAATCGATGAAATCGATTAAGGGCTTTATGTGTTCCTTTGCCTAAACGACAGGAATAGCTATCAGCGATAAAAGTCCGATCGAAAAACGGATAAAGCTGCCGATAAATAGCATGATGAAGTAAGCGATCACGGACATTAGCCTTATGAATATGTCTCGGTTTAGGGTCGGAGATGTTAAAAGCTTCATAGCCGCCGGGTTGATATCTATGATACAATAGGTCATAGTGAAGTGAAAAAATATTATCCATTAGCCGCGAGGCAAATATCTGGACATCTAGCCGTCGTCGCTTGCCAGGTAAAAACTCCTGCCAAGCAGCTAATAAATTTTCTAAACTAATAATATCTTCAAACCTATGATCCAAGACAATCTTCATGTCTTTAATTCTACCCCCCCCCTCGGCAATTTTCAACTAATCCCGCTGCTACAGAAAACCAAAAATTTCTACCTAACCTGGTACAACTGCTATAAAACCCTTCCAAAAGAACATCGCTACACACTCGGCAGCAAAATAGATACCTTGTTAATAGATCTAATTGAAGCTATTGCGGCTGCCTCCTTTCTAACCAAAACCGAAAAACAACCCCAAATAAAAACAGCTCTTAGAAAAACTGATACTATTAAAATACTGCTCCTCATTCTTTGGGAAACTAAATCTTTGGATAATAAAAAATATCTAAATTTATCTGAGCAAATCAATGAAATCGGACGTATGCTCGGAGGCTGGAATGGTCAATTAATAAAAAACTCCCCGGCCATAAGGTAGAGGAGAAATGAGGATAGTTGCCAGGGCAGCCGGGTTATTGGAGTTGAAGTTGTTGTCTAAGAAGTTGTAGTTCCAGTTCCACTTGGATCCATTCCAGTTGAGGTAACGTACGTAGAGGTTACCATTGGAGTTGCGAAATGTTTAGAGTGTCGCCTATTTCACTGCCCCTTGAATACTCTTGGAGCTGTATCTTATTCGACATCTAAAAATGCCTTAACGCTCTAAACCAAGTTTCTTCATTTTTTAGATATCTTTGCCCCACTCTACCCCTAACCTTGGCTAGAAATATTCTCAAGACAAAAATATTAACCCCAGCAGCGAAAAACCATGGTCGTTCGCGTATTCGCCTTGGTCATCTATATCTTATCACAAAAATCTTTAAATAAAAAAACCTTGGCGCGTTTCCACGAACCAAGGTCAAAGGGCTAAAGCCCAAAAACAAAAAAATTCAAAGCAACAAAATCAAAGATCAACTTGCCAGGGCAGCCGGGCTACGGGAGTAGAAGTCGAGGCCTAAGAAGCTGTAGCGCCAGCCCCACTCGGACCCATCCCAGCGGAGGCAACGTACGTAGAGGTTACCATCGGAGCGGCGGTAAATGGTGCCCCAGAAAAAAATCGCTTTTCCTTTCCATTCTTCGGGAATAAGCTCGGGGTGTGCCAGTAGGTAGTCAAGCACATTGGCGTTTAAAGTCGGCAAATCGGCCAGTTCTTTTTTTAAATCGTTTCCGATACTGTATTCTCCTTTTTTCTGTTTCTTAGACAGATAGAGGCGAATTTTAGCGGGATCGAATTTGAAAAATCCACTTTTCTTATGGCTTTCCACTGACCAGCCTTCGGGGATAAAAGGAGTAGCATCGCAATCAATCAGATGTTCAATCAGTCTAATTTCTGCTTGCCCCTTAACAACTTTTAAAACCTTACTGAGAATATCTCCTTCAGACAGGTTTTTGATATCTTTATTTGTCCAGCCATTTCGGCGGAACGCCAGTTTTAATTCGTGAGCCTGGCTAACGTCGAGCATTAATTCATCGCTCATGGCTATCTCTCCTATATTAGCAACTGTGTTGTTTAAAACTTAGTTGCGGTTATACTGTTCTCAAATCGAAATTGATTTTGCCACAGTAGAAAATGGCCGATAAAGCCGCTTTCTACTGTGGCTAATAGTTAAAGTACGTAAATATCAATATTAAATTATACAATATTATATTGTATATGTCAATACCAAAAGGTAATGTGCACACACATATTGCACTTTTCTGGGTTTTGCCTGTATTTTGGGGG